>LNDS01000024.1 GCA_001464835.1 Rhizobiales bacterium Ga0077525
GCTCGCTGCCGCTCGCTCGGCACCCTCTCCCCGCAAAAGCGGGGAGAGGGAAAGTCACTTGATCGCCTGCGGATTGAGCGGTGAGCCGGTGCCGCCGGTGATGACCAGCGGCGGGCCGCAGAAGAAGAATTCGTAGATGCCGTCCTCGGCGCAGTCCTTGGCCAAAGCGGCGACGTCGAACATCTCGCCCATGCACAGGCCCATGGCCGGGATGACGACCCAGTGCCACGGCTGGTTCGGCTGGTCGGGGCCGCTGCATTCGTTCGGCCGCACCTCGACGCCCCAGGTGTCGGTGCAGATCGCCGCGATCTTCTTGTCCTGGCACCAGTAGCAATTCTCGAACTTGACGCCCGGCGCATCACCGCCGGCATAGCCGCCCCATTGGCCCTCGGCCTGGCAGCGCTCCATCTGGCCGGTGCGCACGATGACGAAATCGCCCTGGCGGATCTCGACGTTCTGCTTCTTCGCACATTGGTCGAGTTCGTCGTTAGAAATGCCTTCGCCGTCCTTGAGCCAGTTGACGCCGCGGAAGCGCGCAATGTCCAGAAGCACGCCGCGGCCGACCATCTTGTCGCGCGAATGTTCGATGCCGAGAACGCCGAGGCCCTTGGAGTCGATCAGGTTGGCATTGTGGCCGTTATAGGCCTTGTCCTCGTAGAAGATGTGGCCGAGCGCGTCCCAATGCGTCGCGCCTTGCACGCACAGCATGATGGTGTCGTCGGCATAACGCAGGTTGTTCCAGTCCTGCCGGCCGGCGGCGGCGTCGGTGCCGGTGGCCAGCATCTGGTGGATCGGATTGAAGCGGCCGCCGAACAGGCCGTTCTGCGGGCCCTTGGCGTCGAGCGCCATGCCGAGCGCGAACACCTTGCCGGTGCGGATCAGTTTGGCGGCGTCAACGATGTTTTGCGGCGTGACGTGATTGAGCGTGCCGATGTGGTCGTCCTTGCCCCAGCGGCCCCAGTTCGACAGTTTCTTGGATGCTTCGGCGACAGCTTCACGGCCGACTTTGATGTTCATTGCGCTTCCCCGGTTTGGCTCGATTTTGTACGATACTGGACCGGGCTCCGCTATCAATGCAACTGCGTTGCGCCATAATCGTTTTTCTTCGACGCTGCGAAAATCAGGGAGATGCGCCGCTGGAGGCGCAGGTGACGGAATGCCGGCGAAGCGCGCGCTTACAGGCCGATCAGCCGCACGCTCCATGCCAGCAATGCGGTAAACATCAGGGCGGCTGCCGCTTGCCGCGCAATCAGGATGGCGCCAAACCGGAAATTGCGTTCCTTCACCACGGTGAAGAACGTCACCACGCAGGGCAGCAGGACGCCCGCGAGATACACAGCCGCCAGCAATTGCCCAGCGGTCATGGTGGCGGCGAGGTCGGGACTGGCGAGCAGGACAATGCCGTCCTTGCGGATCGACGCCATCAGCACCGGCACGGCGACGTCACCCGGCAGTGCGAACAATGTCATCAGCGGACTGAGCACACGGCCTGCCCAGTCGATCGCGCCAAGCCAGTCGAGTACCGAGGCGATCAACGTAATGACGAAGAAGATCGGCAGCGCCCGGCGCAAAAAGTGGACGATCGTCAGGCGGCATTCGCGCCAGACCGCGGTCGGGCGGGGGAATTCGAGAAACACATCGTTGCGGATCGTTAGCCCGTTCTGTGCCGAGCGTCCGAGCGGGTTGGACACCAGCCGCACATAGACCAGCGTCGTGACCACCAGATAGGCCAGATAGGGCGCCACCAGGAATTCATTGCCGGTGGCGGCAAACACCGCCAGCGTCGCGCCGAGTTGGTAGGAGCAGGCCGAGCCAAAGGCGATCGCCGAGATGCAGGTGTCCCGCGAACAGCTCGAGCAGCCGCGCGTGCTGATGACGGCGGGCACGTTGCAGCCGAAGCCCATCAGGACGCGCACGACATCGCGTCCGCTCAAACCAAAAGGCCGCGTCAACGGATGCATCGCGGCGGTGAGCCGGTCGAGCAGGCCGCTTGCTTTGTAGGCGCCGAGCCCGACGGCATAAAGCAGAACGGTCGGCATGGCCCATATCAGCATGAGCGGGCCCATGGTGATCAAGCCGTAGCGGCCGGCGAATATGGCGTGCAGCAACGGCGGCCAATGTTCGACGGCGGCGGTGAGCGGCTTGACCGCGGCCTGGACCATTGGGTCAACCGCCTCGGCAAAATTATTGGCGAAAGTCACCGCCGCCACGCCGGGTGCGATCAGCAAGGTCGCCGCCAGCAGCGGGCCGAAGAGGCGATGCTCCAGCCATGTCGGCCGGGCATCGACGGTCCATCCGATCGGTTTTCGCGGCGGCCCCTGGATCAACATCGACGTCGTATTGCGCAAGGCGGCGAGAATGTCGTTTCGCTCGCGGCCGTTCAGCCGGCGTCCATCGACCGCGAACACATCAATGCCAAGGGCGTCGCGCAGTTCATCGATCAGCCGGGCTCGCCGGGCAGGATCGGCGATTTTGTCGGCGAAAGTGATGGCCATAACAGCGCGTTTGCCGAAGGCCAGCGGAACGAGAAGGTGCAGCGACTCGTCGATGTGGGTCGCCTTGATGACGATGAGCACGCGGTCGCTGTCGCGCAATTCGCGCAGCGCCAGTTGCGTGGTTACGCTGTCGGAATTCACCAGGATGCCGGGCGTATCGACAAAGTCGATGGCGTCGCCGGCGTAGACGTCGCAACTGACCGTCGAGCCGCCGAAATTCGCCACATAGGCCGGCTTCTGCGCCAATGCCGTCACGATCTGCGATTTTCCGGTGCTTTCCTGGCCGATCACGACGACGCGCGGCGCGGCTTTGCTGTCCAGTCTTGCGGGAGAAACGGCGACGGTCACCTCATCCTCCTTATACTGCGCGGCCTACTGTGCCGCTTGCAACGCGCGCGCCGGCGCGGCTGGCGCCGCGCAGACCGGGCAGCAGGCCGGTTCGAACAAGGGGCGGACGTCGATTCCCTCTCGCACCGCCAGCCGCCAAAGCCGCTTGGCGTGCTCAACCGACGGCACGCCGGTGGAATGCTGACGCAAGCCGTTGCGCGCCATGAGATAGGTTTCGGCAAGGCATGCGAAGGTTTCGCCGCGCGCGCAAAAGCCGAAATCGCAAGTGCAGGTCAGATTGGGCACGCGGACCACGCCGCCGGCGCAGACGGCGATGCCGTGCGTTGCGAAGCCGGCATAATCTTGTTCCGGCACATTGGCCGGTTGCGCGGCGTCAATGACGACACAGCCGCGTGCGGCGTGCTCCGGGCGCAAGGCCGCTTGCGGATCGTTGGTGAGCAGGACGATAATGTCGGCGCGCTTGAGCGCGGTCAGTTCGGCGGCGTGAACCGCGCGCGCGATGCCGTCGAATTTGTGCGCCAGGCGTTGCAGGCTGCGGCCGACCAGAATGAGATCGTAGCCGGCCTCGGCGAGCAGATGGGTCAAGGCGGTGCCGACCGATCCGGTGCAGCCGACCACGCCGACGTAGGCCCGCCGCCCGAGGCCGAGACGGGCGCGCGCTTCCTCGACATTGGACAGGATCACCGCCGCGGTCAGCGCATTGCCGTTGGTGAGCGTGACGCAATCCGGCAGGCGGCGCAGCAGCCGCTCGCCGCCGCCGGTCGCCGGCGCGGTCAGGCCGCCGAGGCCGATGACCGGAGCGCCGCGATGCGCCGCGACGGCGACGCCTTCGGCGACGCCGCGGGCCGCCTCGGCGCCGAACATTTCCGCCGGCAGGCGCGGCACGGCAATAATTTCGCCACGCATATGGCACGCGCCAAACACCACTTCGCCGACCACGACCGGCGGCAGCAATCGGACCTTGCGCAAATAGTCGGTGTCGTCGGAACTATAGCGGCGCAGCAGGCCGATCGCTCCATAGGCATTCAGATCGTTGACCGATCGTGGATGCACGACGAAGGAAAACGAAGGCTGCCGCCGGCCGGACATGGGCATACTTCTCCGTTCATGCTTCGGGGCGTTTGCCCCGAAGCATGTGGTTCATGACTCTCGTCGCTTGTCGCTCTTCGTTGGCGTCCGTTTCGCCGCGCTTCAGGCAGATATGAGCGGAACCAGCATCATCGTGCCTTCGAGATCGAGAAACACATGGCCACCACCAAGATGTTCAGGCCAGGTGATGATGAAGCGGGTCTCGTAGCGAACACGGGTCGATCTTCCGTCTCTTAGTGCCAGTAGTGTGTCCTCCAGACTGGAGGCGATGCGGCCGTCTCAGCCGCCTCCGGCGCCGGCCCAGGGAGAGCCGGGCAGGAATTCCAGGCATCCGAGTGCTTGCCATCCCGTATAGTCGGGCGTGGTGGTGCACTCGTCGGTGGCAACAAGGCGCACCGGATCGAGCAGGCTCGGGTCGAACTTCTGCTCGACAATGAGACGGTGCAGTCCCGGGAAGACGGCTTGCGCGCCATAACAAACTTTCAGCGAGCCGTTCGGAAAGTCGATGATCCCGATATTGGTGGTCTCGTCGGCCTCCGGATCGGTGGTCAGGCAGATTTGCCCGGATTCGATCTTCTCGGTGTCATTGAGAGGCAGATCGATGCTCTGGCGTGAAAGGCCGTAAAGGGCTTTCACGCCAAACATCACACGATCGGCAATCTGCGGTGCATTGCGCCGCAACGCGATCGCCTCTTCGTTCAGCTCGGTGACTTGTAACATGTCGAACCCCTTTGCAGCGGGTTGCGCTATCAGCCCTTCACGTCGCTGAGGCCGAAACCTTGTGCCAGGCAGCGGTCCTTCAGAATCTGCCGGGAGATCGATTCGACGCACTTTTCCGAAACGAGGACGCCGCGCGGGGTGAAGCACGAGTTGGCCGCACCGCAGGCGGCTACTGCGGAGGCGCACTCGCCCGCGAGTTCCGCATTCGGAATGCCGCTCACATTCACTTTTGCCATTGTCAGGCTCCATTGTGCTTGCGTGGAGGGCGCGTCCCGGTGACGTGCCCGGTTTGTCTGGCGGCCGACCGACGATCGGTCCAAGCCAAAAAGCGATCGATCCAGACGCTGCAATCTTAACGTGTGTATTAGGCAATATGCAATCTAAATCGCACTTTTTCTTTATACAACTTTAAGTTGTGAGTGCGTTTTTTCACAAAGGGCGGCGGAAAACCTTTGCAGAAGCACGCGCCGCGCGGCGCGTGCCCCACTCACACCTTGCCCAGCGCCCGCAAAATCTTTCCGGGCGTGAAAGGCATGTCGGTGAGCGGCTGCGCATTGAGCGGCCGCAGCGCGTCGTTGATGGCGTTCATGATACAGGCCGGCGCGCCGGCGGTGCCGGCTTCGCCCGCGCCCTTGGCGCCGAGTTCAGAGTCGGCGGTTGGCGAGACGACGTGCCCGCAATCAATGTCCGGCATCTCCACCGCCATCGGCACCAGATAATCGGCCATGTTGCCGTTGAGCATCTGCCCGCGCTCGTCATAGAGGCACTGCTCGAACAGAGCCGCGCCGATGCCCTGCACCACGCCGCCGCGAATTTGCTCATTGACCAGTTGCGGATTGATGATGGTGCCGCAATCCTCGACGCACCAGTGGCGCAGCAATTTGACGAAGCCGGTGTCGGTATCGACTTCGAGGTAGCTCGCCTGGATGCCGTTGGTGAAAGCGAATGGCCAGGCGCGCGGCACGTAATGCCGCGTCACCATCAGTTCGGCCTGGAAGCCGGGCGGCAAAGTGTCGGGGCGGAAGTACGCGACGCGCGCCAGCTCATCGAGGCCGAGACGCTCGGCGCCGGTCGTCTTGTCGACAACGATACTATTGCGGATGTCGAGGTCTTCCGGCTTGGCCTGGAGCATCGCGCCGGCCACCGCGAGCACATTGCCGCGCAAGGCCTTGCCGGCTTGCCAGGCCGCTTCGCCGCCGATGCCGGCGGCGCGCGAGGCCCAGGTGCCGCCGCCATAGGGCGTGTTGTCGGTGTCGCCGGTGACGACGCGGACGCGGTCCATCGACACGCCGAACGACGAGGCGACGCATTGCGCCAGCACGGCTTCGGCGCCCTGGCCCTGTTCGGTGACGCCGGAGTGGATGGTGATCGCGCCCTGCGCGTCCAGTTTCACGGTGGCGCCGTCCTGCGATGTGATCTTGGCGCCGCCGACGCCGTAGAACGCCGCCGACGGATTGGTCACCTCGATGAAACTGGCGAAGCCGATGCCGCGATAGATGCCTTTGTCGCGCAACGCCTTCTGTTCGGCGCGCAGGCCGGCATAATTGATCATCGCGTCGAGATGGGCGAGCGCCTCGTGATGCGACAGCTGCTCAAGCTTGAGGCCGGAGGCGGTCTGCGCCGGATAGCCGTCATCGGCGAACAGGTTGCGGCGGCGGATTTCCAGCGGATCCATGCCGATTTTCGCGGCGGCGAGTTCGACCAGGCCCTCGGTCACGGCGACCGCGATCGGATGGCCGACGGCGCGGTATTGGCACATGACGTTCTTGTTCTGGAACACGACGCGCGCCTGGGCGCGGTAGTTCGGACAATTATATGGGCCGCCGGTGAGGTTGATGACCTGGTTGGCCTCGATGCCGGAGGTGCGCGGATAGACCGAGTAGGGGCCGATGCCGGTGAGATCGTCGATTTCGAAAGCGGTGATGACGCCGTCCTTGGTGACGCCGATCTTGGCCTTGATGCGGTGATCGCGGGCGTGAATGTCGGTGACGAAGCTTTCGATGCGGTCGGCGACGAACTTGACCGGCCGCTTCAGCAGCTTGGAGAGTGCCACCGTCGCCATCTCGTCGGCATAGGTGTGCACCTTGATGCCGAACGAACCGCCGACATCCTTGGTCAGCACGCGCACCTGCGACTCGGACAAAGCGAGATGCTTGGCGAACAGGTTCTGCATCATGTGCGGCGCCTGCGTCGCATGATAGACCGTCATGCGCTGTTCGCTGGCGTTCCAGTCGGCGACGACGGCGCGGCCCTCAGTGCAGACGCCGGTGTGGCGGCCGGTGACGAAGGTCGCTTCGACCACGGCGTCGGAATTGGCAAAAGCCTTGTCGACCTCGCCGACATCGAGCTTGCGCTCGAAACACAGATTGTCGCCAAGGCTTTCGTGGATCACCGGCGTGCCCGGATCGAGCGCTGTTTCCGGATTGGTGACGGCCGGCAGTTCCTCGTAAACAATGTCGATCAGTTCGCAGGCGTCCTCCGCTTGCGCGCGCGTGCGCGCCACCACGGCGCAGACTGCTTCGCCCTGCCAGCAGGCGCGATCGACCGCGATCGGCGCCTGCGGCGCCGACTTGATGCCCTTGAGATGGGTCAGCACGCCGACCCACGGCGTCATTACCTTGGCGAGTTCGGCGCCGGTGACGACGGCGACGACGCCGGGCGCTTTCTTCGCCGCGTCCGTCGCAATCGAGACGATGCGCGCATGCGCGTGCGGCGAGCGCAGATAGGCGACATGCGCCATGCGGGGCAAAGTGACATCGCTGATGTACTGGCCGCGGCCTTGCGTCAGGCGTTGCAGGTTCGGCCGCGGCACCGCGCGGCCGATATAGGAGTTCGGCCGGTCGAGCACGGAGAGGACGGGCGGCGTGTCGGCGGTGATTTTCATGGCTTCGCCCCGTGCCGCGCCTTCGCCACCGACTCCACCGCGTCGACAATGGCGTGGTAGCCGGTGCAGCGGCAGAAATTGCCCGAAATGTGCTCGCGGATTTCGTCGCGGCTCGGCACGCTACCGCGATTGAGTAAATCCTGCGCCGCCGTCAACATGCCCGGCGTGCAGAAGCCGCATTGCAAGGCGTTGCGCTGTTCGAACGCCGCTTGCAGGTCGGCAAGCTCGCCGCTGTCGGACAGGCCTTCGATGGTTTCGACCACGGCGCCGTCGCATTGCGCCGCCAGCATCAGGCAGCCGCGCACGATGACGCCATCGACGCGCATGGTGCAGGCGCCGCAGACGCCATGCTCGCAGCCGACATGGCTGCCGGTGAGGCCGAGGTCGTCGCGCACGAAATCGACCAGCGACTTGCGCGCCTCGACGCGCTCGGCGATGCGCTCGCCATTGACGGTGAGGGCGATGTCGATATCCATGCTCATGGCCGCTGCTCCATCAGTTGCGCGGCGACGCGGCGCAGTAGCACGCCGGCGAGATGCTTCTTGACCGCGCCGGTCGCCTGAATGTCGTCATGCGGATCGAGGTCGAGCGCCGCGACCGCGCCATCGACATCGCCGTGCGCCAGCGCCGCTTCGGATTTCTCGGCGCGCAACGGCGTATTGCCGACGCCGAAATAGGCCAGCCGCACATCCTTTAAGCCCTTGCCGTCGGCTCGCGCCGAAGCGGCCAGCCCGACAATGGCGTAGTCGCCGTGCCGCCGCGCCAGTTCGGCAAAGCCGATGCGCGTATTGCTGTCCGCTGCCGGCAGGCGAATGGCGGTCAATATTTCCTGCGGGCCGAGTGCGGTTTCGTACAGGCCCTTGAAGTAGTCGCCGGCCTTGATGGTGCGCTTGCCTTTCGGGCCTTGCGCATCGACTTCGCCGTCGAGCGCCAGCAGGCAGGCCGGCAGTTCCGCCGCCGGATCGGCGAAGGCGATCGAGCCGCCCAATGTGCCGCGGTTGCGAATGGCGGGATGGCCGACGAGCGGCATGGCGCGCGCGATCAGCGGCGCGAGTTTGGCGATTGTCGCGGAGCGTTCGGCCTGGACGTGACGCGCCAGCGCGCCGATTTCGACAAAGCCACTTCCCTGGCCGTTTTTATGGGCAATGCCGTCGAGCCCGCTTAGGCCATTAATGTCGATCAGCAGCGAGGGCGCCGACAGCCGCATATTCAGCGTCGCCATCAGGCTCTGCCCGCCGGCGAGCAGCCGGGCGTCGGGGGTCTCGCCCAACAGCGCGACAGCCTCGTCGAGCGAACGCACCTTCCTGTACGCAAACGGTGCCGGCTTCACGTTTCCCCCTTTTTAGTTTTTCTTATTGTGACTGAGAAGAAGCCCGCGTCAATGCGGGGATGGCGCCAAGCGTCTCGCCGTGCGCTTTATTGCCGCGTATAAGACGGGCGCGTTTTCGACAGGGGGAAATCATGACCAAGGAATTCACCGGCAAGGTCGTCGTCGTCACCGGCGGCAGCCGGGGCATCGGCCGGGCCATCGCGGCGGCCTTCGCGCGCGAGGGCGCGCAGACGGTGCTGGCGGCAGCGAGCGCCGCCAACCTGGCGGAAGCCGCCAAGGCCATCACGGCGGCCGGTGGCCTCGCGCCGATGACCGTCGCCGGCGATCTGCGCACTTTGGAGGGGTGCCAGCAGGTGTTCGATCAGGTCAATGCGCGCTTCAAGCGCTGCGACGCGCTGGTCAACAATGCCGGCGCCACCAAGGGCGGCAAGTTCTCCGACCAGCCGGACGCCGACTGGACCGACGGCTTCGCCCTGAAATTCTTCGGCGCAGTACGGCTGACGCGGCTGTTCTGGCCACTGTTGAAAGAAGCGCATGGCAACATCATCAATGTCATCGGCGGCGCCTCGCGCACGCCGGGGCCGGAGTTTCTGGTCGGCGGTGCGGTCAATGCCGCCTTTGCCAATTTTTCCAAGGGCCTCGCCAAAATGGGCAACGAGGATGACATCAACATCAACGTCATCCATCCCGGCTCGACGCAGACCGACCGCATCGAGACATTGTTCGTGCAATATGCCAAGGCGCAGAACAAGACTGTCGAGCAGGTGCGCGCCGAGGCGTTGAGCAAGAGCGGCCTGCGCCGCATGGGTCAGCCGGAGGATTCCGCGGAGCTGGCGGTATTCCTGGCCAGCGACAGAGCGCGGCACATTCACGGCACCGCGATCGCCGTCGATGGCGGCGCGACGCCGGGGTATTATTAGGCGACGATTGTCTTCACGATATCGATGGCCCGCCGCAGCAAGGTCTCCGACGCTTCCTGCGTACGGAAGGCGGCATGCGAGGTCAGCGTCACGTTCGGCAATTGCGCCAGCGCATTGTCAGCCTTCAGCGGCTCGGCGTGGAACACGTCGAGCCCGGCGTGGCGGATATGGCCGCTCTTGAGCGCCGCGATCAAAGCCGCCTCGTCGACCAGCGCGCCGCGCGCGGTGTTGACGAGGATGACGCCGGATTTCATTTGCGCGATGCGTTCCGGCGACAGGAAGCCGCGCGTCTCGTCGCCCAACGTCAGGTGCAGCGATATCACGTCGGACTGCTTGAGCAGCGTGTCGAGATCGACAAGCGGCACCGGCGCATCGGTGCGCGCCGTGCGGTTATAGGCGATCACCTTCATGCCCAGGCCCTGCGCCATGCGCGCCACTTCGCCGCCGATGCCGCCGAGCCCGATCAGGCCAAGCGTCTTGCCGTAGAACTGGAAGCCTTCGGCCGGTGACCACACGCCTGAGCGCACTTCGCGGTCCATGCGCGCGACGCCGCGCCCGGCGGCGAGCATCAAGGCCATGGTGTGCTCGGCGACCGCGATGTCGCCATAGCCCTTGATGGTGTGCACGGTGATGCCGCGATCCTTCAACTCGGCGATGTTCATGTAACTCGCAGCACCCGTGCCGAGGAACACGATATGCTTGAGCGATTTGCAGCGCTCGACCAGTTCGGTCGGCATGTAGGAATGATCGTCGAGCGCGATCTCGTAACCGGCCAGCACCAGCGGCAATTCCTCGCGCTTGAACGGTGCGGTGTTGACGTCGATCTTCGGATCGTCGGGACGGATGACCCGGGCCCAGACCTGATCGAGCTGGTCGTTGCAGTCGATAAAGATCGATTTCATTGTTGCCCCGCCACAATCGGTAACGTGAGCCAATAGCGGCTTGCGCGGGGGTTCGTCAACAACAGCCGCGCGCCGCGCCGTCCCCGGCGTTGACGGCCCGCCGGGCGCGGAATACATGCTGCGGGCGCATGATGCAGCAAGGTCTGGACGTCTGAATGAGACTGGCGAGCTACAAGGTGCGGGGACGCGACAGCTTCGGCGCCGTCATCGGCGAGGGCGGCGCGCTCGGCGTCGTCGATCTGAAGACGCGATTGGCGCCGCAATTCAGTAGCGTGCTCGATCTGCTGCGCGACGATGGCCTCGATGTCGCGCGCGCTGCGCTGCAGGGCGTGCGCGCCGATTTTCCGGCCGCCGACGTGGAATGGCTGGCGCCGGTTCTGGCGCCGGAAAAGATTTTGTGCATCGGCATCAACTACGCCAACCGCAACGCCGATTACGGCGATCAGGACGTGCCGAAATATCCCAGCATGTTCTACCGCGCGCCGGGCTCGCTCAGTCCGCATCAGGGCCCGATCGTGCTGCCGCGCGAATCCGAACAGCTCGATTACGAAGGCGAGATCGCATTGGTGATTGGCAAGCCCGGCCGCCGCATCGCGCAGGCCGATGCGCTCAGTCATGTCGCCGGCGCCACTCTGTGCAACGAGGGCACCATCCGCGACTGGATCCGCCACGGCAAGTTCAACGTCACGCAAGGCAAGAACTGGGACAACAGCGGCAGCATCGGCCCCTGGCTGGTGACCGCCGACGAGATCGATCTGGCGAAACCGCTGCACCTTACGGTGAAAGTCAACGGCGAGATCACCCAGGACGACACCACCGCCAGCATGATAAAGTCGTTTGCGGAACTGATCGCTTATGTCAGTACGTTCATGACGCTGAAAGCCGGCGACATCATCGTCACCGGAACACCGGTCAAGCGCGTGCCTCAACCAGATCCGCCGGTGTGGTTGAAGGCAGGCGATACCATCGAAATTTCGGTTCCCGAAATCGGCACGTTGCGTAACACAGTGGTGGCGGAGTCATGAGCGAGCGCAAGTATGTTTGCGTGGTTGGTTGGCCGGCGGGGCATTCGCGCTCGCCCTTGATCCACAATTACTGGATCAAACAGCACGGCATCGACGCCGAGTATCGCAAGGAGCCGGTGGCGCCGGAGCAGTTTCCCGAATTCATCGCCAACCTGCGCGCCAACGGCTATGTCGGCTGCAACATCACGGTGCCGCACAAGCAGGTGGCGCTGACGCTGACCCAGCCGGACGAACGCGCCAAGGGCGTCGGCGCGGCGAACTGTCTGTGGTTCGCCGGCGACAAATTGCGTTCGACCAACACCGATGTCGAAGGCTTCCTCGGCAATCTCGACGCCTCGACGCCGGGCTGGGATCGCGGGCTGGAGAGCGCCATGGTGCTGGGCGCCGGCGGCGGCGCGCGCGCCGTGGTCTATGGCCTGCTGCAGCGCGACGTGCAGCGCGTCTATGTGGTCAATCGCACGATCGAGCGCGCCGAAGCTTTGCGCAAGGCGTTCGGGTCGCGCGTCCATCCTGCCCACTGGAACGAGGTCACCGGCCTGCTCGGCGACGTCGGGCTTCTGGTCAACACGACCTCGCTCGGCATGGTCGGCCAGCCGCCTTTGGAGATCAATCTGCGCTGCCCGGCCTCGCTGGTGGTGGCCGATCTGGTCTATGCGCCGCTGGAAACGGGGCTTCTGGCGGCGGCGCGCGCGCGCGGCCTGCGCACCGCCGACGGCCTCGGCATGTTGCTGTATCAGGCGGTGCGCGGCTTTTCGCTCTGGTTCGGCGTCAAGCCGGAAGTGACGCCGGAGTTGCGCGCTCTGGTCGAGGCCGATCTGGCGGCGACCGCGCCGGCCAAGCCCGCCGCCGAAGCCGTGCCAGCGAAGCCGCCGAAACTGCGCGGCCCGAAGGGCTCGCGCAAGACGCCGCGCAATAATTAAGCGGAAGGCGCGGCCTTGCGCGTCGGCGCGTGCGCCGAACCACGCGCGGTGACGTCGAGATCGCCGGCCAGTTCCGGCATTTCGCGCATCAACTGGATGAGCCGCGACTGCCGGCCGCCGAGGCTGCGGGCCTCGCGGTGATCCTCGATCGGACGCCGCACTTCATCGGCGCGCGCCAAACCTTCGATATCGGTGCCGTGGTCGGCCAATTGTGCCAGCCAGTGCGTGAGGTCCTCGAGCTGGTCGGCGACCACATGAATGACGCCGGATTCCGACTGCACACGGCCGCTGACCGCGACGAAGCGCGCGCCCAGCACCACCGGCCGCACGCGCTCGAAAAATTTCGGCCAGACGATGACATTGGCGACCGCGCTCTCGTCCTCAATGGTCATGAACACGACGCCCTTGGCCGAGCCCGGCCTTTGCCGGCAGGTGACCAGCCCGGAGATTTTCACGCGCTTGCCGGTGGCGATAGTGCGCAGCGTTTCGTTGCGGACGATGCCGCGTTGCGTGAGATCGGCGCGCAGGAATTGCGCCGGATGCGCGCGCAGCGACAGGCGCAGAAAGCGATAGTCGTTGACGACTTCCTCGCCAAGCGGCATCGGCGGCAGGGCGACGTCGGGTTCGCTGTTGGCATTGGGCGTGTGCGCGATTGAAGATTGCGCAAATAACGGCAGGTTATCCTCGCTGTCGCCGACGCGGCCAAGCGCCTTGACGGCCCACAGCGCATCGCGCCGCGGCAGGCCGAGCGAGTTGAAGGTATCGGCGTCGGCCAGCCGCTCCAGCACGCGCGGCGACAGACCGGTGCGCAGCCAGACATCGCGCGCGGAGTCGTAAGCTTTCTTTCCCTCCCCACACGCGCTCTCGCGCGTGGCTTTCTTTTTCAAAAGCGCCCCCACCCCCGCCCCCTCCCCACGCTTCGCGGGGGAGGGGAGAACCACGCTTCTCGACAATGAGTCTCGCGTCTTCTTCAGAGAGCCCCTTAATCTCACGCAGGCCCAGCCGCAGCGCATGCGTCGACCGGATATCGTCGCTCATCGCGCGGTGCAGTTCGTGAGGCGCCGCCACCGCGCACGGCTCGATCGTCGAATCCCATTGCGAATGATTGACGTCAGGCGGCCGCACCTCGATGCCGTGGTCGCGCGCGTCGCGCACGATCTGCGCCGGCGCGTAAAAGCCCATCGGCTGCGCGTTCAGCAACGCCGCCGCGAACACATCCGGGTAATGGCACTTCAGCCAGGCCGAGGCGTAAACCAAGAGCGCGAAGCTCGCGGCATGGCTTTCCGGAAAGCCGTATTCGCCGAAGCCCTCGATCTGCTGGAAG
>LNDS01000025.1 GCA_001464835.1 Rhizobiales bacterium Ga0077525
CTCGGCCTGTCGCTGACCGACCGCAAGCATTCGCGGCGCTTGCAATACATCACCGGCCACGCGCAGAGCGGGCAGTTGCCCGATGACATCGACTGGCGGGCGCTCGCCGACAGCGCGACGACGACGGCCATTTATATGCCGGTGCGCACATTGGAAGCGCTTGTTACCCGCGCCCTCGCCGAAGGCCTCGATCCGCAAACGCCGGCCGTTGCCATCGCCCGCGCGACGCGGCCCGATCAGGAGGTCATCGCCTGCGCTATTGGCGACCTGCCGTTGCGGCTGGCGCAGGCCAAATTGCCCGGCCCGGTACTGGTGATGGTCGGGCGCGCGCTGGAAGGGGGGCGCGACGCTCCGCGGTCTAGCGCCGGCGCGGCGGCAAACGCTCAGGTTCAGAGCGAACCGCCGAGGGCTTCGGCCGCGCAATAGCCGGCCGCGCCTGCGGCAGCGGCACGACATCGCTATCCGCAGCCTGGGCGTGCGCGCTGGTTGCCGTTGGCGCTTCCGCGCGCGGTGGCGGCAGCGGCAGCGGGGTTTTTGTGGTCGCCTGAGGCTCCGTCACAGCGGCCGCGTTGCTCGTCATTGGTGGCGGCGCGATGAAAGTTTCCGGCGAATAGACATAGGAACTGTACTGGTTATTGCGGATCGGCTGGTTCGGATCGCGGATGATGCGGTCGCCTTCGCGCCGGTTCTCGTAAGCCACGCCGCGCCCGCTGAAGCTGACAGCATAGGACGGCTTCGCATCGGCGGTCAGATCGGCCACGACCATGGTGCGGTCGAAATCGCGCTTGTCATAGGTGACGATGCCGCGGTCGAGAAAGGCGGTCGAGAAACTCGGATTTATCTTGATCGCCTGATTCATGTCGCTGCTCGAACGGTCGAAGTCGCGTTTGTCGTAATAGGCAAAACCGCGGTTGTAGAGCGCCAGCGCATAGTCCGGATCGAGCGCCAGCGCCTGATTGTAGTCGGCAATGGCGCGCTCGGTGTCGCGCTTGTTGCGATAGGCGAAGCCGCGATTGTTGAACGCCCGCGCATTCTTCGGATCGAGCCGGACGGCCTGGCTGAAATTGGCAATCGCGGCGTCGAAATCGTTCTTGGCGTCATAGGCGATGCCGCGGCCGTTGAAGGCGCTGGCAAGGTTGCCGTCGAGTTTGATCGCCGCGTCGTAATCGGCGATGGCGCGGTCGTAATCCTTCCTTTCGTAATAGGCGTTGGCACGGTTGAGGTAAGCGAGGGTGTAGCCCGCGTCCAGCTTGACCGCCTCGCTGTAGTCGGCGATGGCGCGCTCGGTGTCGCCCTTGTTGCGCCAGGCGAAGCCGCGATTGTTGCGCGCGATCGCGTTGCCGCCGTCGAGCTTGATGGCGGCGTCGAAGTCCTGTAACGCGCGTTCGTTGTCGCCGCGCATGCCGTATGTCGTGCCGCGGTCGATGAAGGCCGCCGACAATTTCGGGTCGAGCCGCGTCGCCTGGTCGAAATCGCCGATGGCGCGCTCGAGGTCGCCTTTCATGCGATAGGCGCGGCCGCGATTGTTGAAGGCGAGCGCATTCTTGCCGTCGAGCCGGATCGACTGGCTGAAGTCGGCGATGGCGCGGTCGAAATCGCGCTTCTCCCGGTGCGCCAGCGCGCGATAGTAGTAGGCGCCGTCGTTGTTCGGCGAAAGCTGCAAGGCGGCGCTGAAGTCGGCGATGGCACGGTCCATGTCCTGCTTGTCGAATTGCGCGACGCCGCGCTGGTAGAAGCCGAGCGCGAATTTCGGGTCGAGCTTCACCGCTTCGGCAAAATCCACGATGGCGCGGTCGTTCTCGCCCTTGATCCGGTAGGCGATGCCGCGATTGTAGAACGCCAGCGCATTGGCGGGCTCGAGCCTGATCGATTCAGAGAAGTCGGCAATGGCGCGCTCGGTTTCGCCTTTGGCGCCGTAGCTCAAAGCGCGGTCGTAATAGGCGATCGCGTAATCGGGCTTCAGCTTGATCGCGGCATCGAAATCGGCGATGGCGCGGGCGTAATCACGCTTGAACTGATGGGCATTGCCGCGGTTGTAGAACGCGACCGCGTAGGCCGGGTTGAGCTTGATTGCCTGGTCGAAACTCTCGATGGCGCGGTCGACGGCGTTCTTGTCGCGGAACGCAAGGCCGCGATTGTAATAAGCCAGGCTATTGGTCGGATCGAATTTGATCGCCTGCTCGAAGTCGAGCAAGGCGCGGTCGATATCGCCCTTGGCGCCGTAAGCGACGCCGCGGTCGTTATAGCCTTGCGCATAATTGGGATTGTACTTGAGCGCTTGTGTCAGGTCGGCGATGGCGCGGTCGAAGTCGCGCCGGTTGGCATAGGCATTGCCGCGATTGTTCAGCGCCAGCGTATCGGCCGGATTGAGCTTGATCGCGCTCGCATAGTCGTTCGCCGCCTGGGCGTAATCGCCCATGTCGTAGCGGGCATTGCCGCGATTATAGAACGCCACTGCGTAGCCGCTGTTGAGCTTGATCGCCTGGTCGTAGTCCTGGATGGCGCGCTGCGGCTGGTTCTTCGAGGCATAGGCGATGGCGCGGTTGTTGAAAACCGGCGCGAAATTCGCGTCGAGCGCCGCTGCCTGTTCGAAATCCGCTATGGCGCGATCGGGCTCGCCCTTCAGTCCATAGACGATACCGCGATCGTTATAGGCGACGGCGTCGCCCGAACTCAGTTTGACCGCCTGGGTCAGGTCGGCGATCGCCTTGTCGTAATCGCCTTTGCTGGCCTGCGCATAGCCGCGCGCGTTGAAGGCCGCGGCGAGATTGGGATTGATGCGCGCCGCCTGGTTGAAGGCCTCGATGGCGCGGTCGTAGTCTTGTTTCTCATGCAGCGTGATGCCGAGATTGTAGTAGGCGGTCGCGCTCTTGCCATCGAGCTTGATGGCCTGCTCGAAGTCGGCGGCGGCGCGGTCGAAATTCTCGCGCTCGTAATGGGCGACGCCGCGGTCGAAATAGGCCATCGCGTAATTCGGGTTAAGCCGGATCGCGCTGTCGTAATTGGCGATGGCGCGCTCGATGTCGCGCTTCTGAAAAAAAGCCGTGCCGCGGTTGTAATAGGCGGTCGAGAAATTCTGGTTGATCCGGATGGCGCGGTCGAAGTCGCCAATGGCGCGGTCCATATCCTTCTTGGCCGCGGCGGCGATGCCGCGTTCGTTATAGGCGAGCGCGAAGATCGGGCTGACCTTGATCGGCTGCGCCAGTTCCATCACGTCGCGGTCATAGCCGCGCTGGCCGCGAATGTCGCCGGCGCGCGGGCTTAGCCCCACCGTAAAGTTCGGGCTGAGCTTGGTTGCGGCCTCGAAGTCGGCAATGGCGCGTTCGTAGTCCTTCTTCTCGTAATAGGCGATGCCGCGGTCGTGGATCGAATAGGCGTCCTTGGCATCGATCTTGATCGCCTGGGTGAAGTCGGCGATGGCCCGGTCGGTGTCGCCTTTGTCGAAGGAGGCGTTGCCGCGATTGTACAGCGCGGCCGCATAGTTCGGGTTGAGCTTGAGCGCCTCGGCGAAGTCGGCGATGGCGCGCTCGGCATCGCCCTTCTTGCGATAGGCGAGACCGCGATTGTTCAGCGCGATGGCGTTCTTCGGGTCGAGCTTGAGCGCGTAATCGAAGTCGGCGATGGCCTTTTCGGTCTCGCCCTTGGCGCCGTAGGCGATGCCGCGGTCGTAATAGGCGCGCACATAGTTCGGGTTGAGCTTGATCGCCTGGTTCAGGTCGGCAATGGCGCGGTCGTAGTCGCGCCGGTCGAAATAGGCGTTGCCGCGGTTGGAAAACGCGACGGCGAAATTCGGATCGATCCGGGTCGCCTGGCTGAAATCGTTGATAGCCTGTTCGACATCGCCCTTGGCGCGGAACGCAAGGCCGCGATTGTTGTAGGCGGTGGCGAACTTGCCGTCGATCCGGATCGCCTGGCTGAAATCGGCGATGGCGCGGTCGAATTCATTCTTATTGCTCAGCGCCATGCCGCGCGCATTGAAAGCCTGCACGTTGCCGGCGTTCTGGCGGATGACCTGATCGAGGTCTTTGATGGCGCGGTCGTGATGGCCGAGCCGCTCCAGCGTCTCGCCGCGGTTGAGCAGGGCGACCATGAAGCTGGCGTTGATCGCCATTGCCTGGTCGAAATCCTTCAGCGCTTTATCCAGGTCGCCCTTGGCCTTGTAGGCCATGCCGCGATTGTTATAGGCCGCGTCGTAGTGCGGGTTGGCCTTGATGGCGCGGTCGAAGTCGGCGATGGCGCGGTCGATTTCGCCTTTGGCGAGGTAGATCTGGCCGCGATTGTTGAGCGCGGCGGTAAAATTCGGTTCGAGCTTGATGGCCTGGTCGAGGTCGGCCAAAGCCTTGCCCTGGTCGCCTTTGCGCTGATGCAGCAGAGCGCGGCTGTTGAAGACGCCGGCGAAGCTCGGATTGAACTTGATGGCCTGTTCGAAGTCCTGCAAGGCGCGGTCGATCATGCCGCGCGCGGCATAGGTATTGCCCCGCTCGGTGAAGGCAGTGGCGAATTTCGGCTCCAGCTTGATTGCCGCGTCATAGTTCTGGATGGCGCGGTCGTAGTCGCCCTTGCCCTGCAGCGCGTTGCCGCGATCGACATAGCCGGCGGTGAATTTCGGATCGAGCTTCAGCGCGGTGTCGAAATCGGCGATGGCGCGGTCGAAGTCGCGGCGTTCGCGGTAGGCGAGGCCGCGCGCGTGCACCGCCTGCATGTCGCGTGGATCGAGGCGAATTGCCTGCGACAGGTCGGCGATGGCGCGCTCGAAATCACGGCGCTCGTAGCTGGCCAGGCCCCGGTTGTAAAACGCGGCGGCGAAGTTCGGGTTGAGCTTGATTGCCTGATTATAGTCGGCGAAAGCCTGGTCGTCTTCCTGGCGGCTCATATGGCCGAAGCCGCGCGCATTATAGGCGGCGGCGTTCTTCGGGTCGAGCTTGATAGCGCGGGTGAAATCGGCGATGGCCGCCTCGAACTCGCCCTTGTGCTGGTGCGCCAGGCCGCGGTTGAAATAGGCGCCGGGATAGTTCGGATTGGCTTTGATCGCCTGGTCGAAATCGGCGATGGCGCGGTCGAAGTCGCGCTTCTTCTGATAGGCGTCGCCGCGATTGCTGTAGGCCGGCGCAAAGGCCGGATCGATGCGCAGCGCCTGGTCGAAATCGGCAATGGCGCGGCTGCCGTCGCCTTTGGCGTTATAAGCTAGGCCGCGCAGGTTGAAAGCGGCAGTATAGTCCGGCTTGATATTGATGGCGAGATTGAGGTCGGTAATGGCGCGGTCGTAATCGCGCTTGTCGTAGCGGGCATTGCCGCGCTCGAAGTAGGCGAACGCGTTCTTCGGGTCGATCAAAATGGCCTGATCGAGATCGGCGACAGCGCGCTCGAAATCGCCGCGATTGCGATAGGCAACGCCGCGATTGTAGTAGGCGAGCGCGTTCTTGGCGTCGGACTTGATCGCCTGGCTGAAATCGGCGATGGCGCGCTCTTCGTCGCCTTTATTGCGCAGCGCCAGGCCGCGATTGTAGAAAGCCAGCGTATTCTTCGGATCGATGCGCAGCGACTGGTCGAAGTCGGCAATGGCGCGTTCGGCGTCGCCGCGCGCGGCGTGTGTAATGCCACGGTTGTAATAGGACAGCGAATCCTTGGGATCGAGCTTGATCGCCATCGTCAGGTCGGCGAGCGCCTTGTCGTATTCCCGCTTCTGGTAATACGAGACGCCACGGTCGTAATAGGCCAGCGCGTAGCTGTTATCGAGGCTGACGGCCTGGTCGTAATTGCGGATGGCGCGGTCGTAGTCCTGCTTGTCGTAATAGGCGTTGCCGCGGTTGTAATAGGCCAGTACGTAATTGGCATTGAGCAGCAGTGCCTGGTCGTAATCCTTGATGGCGCGGTCGACTTCGCCGCGGTTGCGGTAGGCGAGGCCGCGATTGTTGTAGGCGAAGGCGTCGCGCGGATCGAGTAGAATGGCCTGGTCGAAATCCTGAATGGCGCGGTCGACCTGGCCCTTCGAGGCATAGGCGATGCCACGGTCGTTCAGCGCCAGGATGTATTCGGGTTTGATCTTGAGCGCTTGATCGAAGTCCTGGATAGCGCGTTCATAGTCGCGGATGTCGCGATAGGCGAGGCCGCGGCTGGCATAGGCGACGGCATCGTTGCCGTTGAGCTTGATGGCGCGGTCGTAATCGGGAATGGCGCGGTCCGGCTCGCCTTTGGCGCGATAGGCCATGCCGCGGTTGTAATAGGCGAGCGCGTCGTTGGCATTGAGCTTGATGGCGTTATCGAGCACGCCGATGGCGCGCTCGTAATTACGCTTCTCGTAATAGAGATGGCTCAGCGTCTTGATCGCCGTCGAATTTCTTGGGTCGAGCATCACTGTCTGCTCGAAATCCTGTAAGGCGCGCTCGGTGTCGCCTCGGTCGCGCAGAGCGAGGCCGCGGTTGTACCAGGCATCGACCTGTTTGGAATCGAGCCGGATGGCTTCGTCGAAATCGCGGATGGCACTTTCGGCATCGCCATTGGCGCGGCTGGCGATGCCACGTTCGATCAACGTCGAAGCTTTGTCCTTCTGCGCGGTAGCTTTGAGCCTTTGCGCGGCCGCCTTATAACGGCCGGCGGCGATTCTTTGCGCCTTTGTGCCGGTGGCGATCACGGCGTCGCAACTAGCCACGCGCTGCTCGGCAGAAACCGACGTCGTGCCTTCGCACTGTTTGATTTGTTCGCGCGTCGCGGCCGATGCCGGCAGTACGGCAAGCAATGATAATGCTGCGACAGCAGCGCAAGCGATCGATGAATGTACTGGCCTGATCATATTGGCTCATCAGTTCCGGTAACGCGCACGCGCGATGCAAAGTCCCGTGTGCTGGTGGTTGCAATTTAGACCGGGTTGAGCGGCAGGAGTCGCGTCGTGCGATCATTAGCGCCAGTTAACATTAATTCGCTCAACGGCATCGGCGATAGTGCATTATCGTTTGCGGGTTAACGGCCGCGTGTTTCTCCTGGCGGTAAAAACTAAAACGGCGCCGCGTTAAACACGGCGCCGCTAAAAATTCAAAAGTGAAAAAACGTTCAATGGCTGTTGTTGCTCAGGGCCTGGGCGCGCGCCGCGGCCGCCATTTCTTCGAGCACGTAAGCGGGCGGCATCACATAAGCGAGCACGCGGTTTTTCGGGTACATCGATTCACGCACCATGTTGGCGCTGTTGCCCGACACCAAGATCGGATTGCCCAGGCCGTCGGTGCCGCGCACGACGCCGACATGGCCGTTTTGCGGGCCGGCGCGGGTCAGGATGGCGATGGCGCCGACCCGCGGGCCGTCGAGTTTCTTGCCGAAGTCGAGGAAGGAGCGGGCGGCGCGCGACTGCGTGCCCTTGGCGCCGGCGCGCTTGATGACGAAATTCATGAAATCGGCGCACCACAGCTGGGTCGGCAGGCCGATCTGCTTGGCGGTGCGGCCGCGCCAGCGCAGCGCTTCGAGCAGCACGCCGGCGGCGCCAGGCACTTGCGCGGCGATTTCGGCTGCGTCGGTGCGGCTGCGCGCGATGGTTTCCTGCGGCTCGTTATTGGCGAAGCGCTCAGCGCGCTTTTCGTTCGCCGCGTGCGACGGCGTAGCGAGGCCCGCCGCGATGGCACAGATGATCAAAACTGCAGTCGACTGTTTCATGACCTTCAATTCCCAACTTTCCGCCGGGGTGTCCAGCCTGCTTCTGCCGAAACATCTGCGCGAACCGGACACTCGGCGAACGCAAACATTGTTATCGTTTGGCATCCTTACGTTACGCGAATGTGATCGCAAGGTTGCATGCAGGTTCGTTCCATGAGGCTTGTGTTTATGGTTAACGCGCGAAAGCAATTGCGTTGATTCAACGGGCGAAGTTGCAATTCAGATATTTAAAATTTGAATCAAATTGCGTGTTCAGCGCGGCGGCAAATAGCGGATCGGCACCACAATGGCGATTTGCCCGCCGCCCAGTTCCGGCGGCGGCGGCGGAAACGGCGCGGCGCGATCGATCAAGGTCAGCGTTTCGCGGTCTAGCGCGCTGGAGCCGGAGCTGCGGACAAGGCGCACGCCGTGCGCGCCGCCGTTGCGGTCGACGGTGAAGGCCAGTTGCACGGTGCCGGTCTCGCCGCGTGCCTGCGCTTCGGCCGGATAGCGCTTGTTGCGCTCGAGCCTGGCGACAAGCTGCGAGCGCCAGTTCGGGATGGCGTTGGAGTCGCGGGCGTTGGCGCCGGGCGTCGGCGCCGCCGCGCGCTCGGCTTTGTTGTCGGCAGAACTGGCGGCGCGGGCGAGGCTGGCCGTGCGCTGTTGCGGCTTTTTCTTTTCGACCTTTTTTTCCGGCGGCCTGCGCGGCGGCAGCGCCGCCGTCAATTCCGGCAGTGCCGCCGGATCGGGCGGCAATTCGATTTTCTCGACCGGTTTTTCCGGTTCAGGCTCGGGCTCCGGTGTCGGCTCGACGAGTTTGCTTTCCACCAACTCAGGCTCAGGCTCGACCAGTTTGCTTTCCACCACGTCGGGCGGCATGTCGTTCGGCACAAGGGTTGGCGCGACCGCGACCGGCGCGAGGTCGATCAAGATCAGCGGCGCGCTGGCCACCAGATCGGCGCTGTCGTTCCAGCGCGCCAAGAGAACGGCCGCGGCTGCGCCGTGCAAGCCCAGCGCCAGCGAGAAATAGACGCCCCAGCGCAGTGTCTGCGATAGGCGGCTCATGGCGCGGCCTTTTCGGCTTCCAGACCGACCAGCGCGACATGCAAATAGCCGGCGCCGCGCAGCTCGTTCATCAGCTGCATCAGATCGCCGTAAAGTACTGTCTTGTCGGCGCGCAGGAACACGCGCTGCTGCCTGTCGCCGGACGTAGCGCGGTCGAGCGATGCGGTCAGAGCCGGGCGCGTGATCGTGTCATTGTCGAGCGCCAGGCTGAGATCGGACTTGAGCGTCAAGAACAGCGGCTTGTCCGGGCGCGGCGTTGGCTCTGCCGAGGCCGACGGCAGATCGACTGTAATATCCACGGTGGCCAAAGGCGCTGCGATCATGAAGATGATCAGCAGGACCAAAATGACGTCGATGAACGGCGTCACGTTGATTTCGTGCATCTCGCTCAAGCCGTCGTCGCCGCCGTGGTTGAGTTTAACGCCCATGTTATTCTACTCGGCTGCCGCGACGCTGCGGCGGCGTTCCGCCCAGCGCCGGTCGAAGGCGCCGCGATCGAAATCGCGGCTGACGATGCGCAGGATCTCGGCCGAAGCGTCGGCATGCAGCGCGCGATAGCCGGCGATCCAGCGCGAGAAGAAATTATACATCACCACGGCCGGAATGGCTGCCACCAGGCCGAGCGCGGTGGCCAGCAGCGCTTCTGCGATGCCGGGCGCGACCACGGCGAGGTTGGTGGTGTGGGCTTTCGAGATGCCGATGAAGCTGTTCATGATGCCCCAGACGGTGCCGAACAGGCCGACGAAGGGCGCGGTGGCACCAATGGTGGCGAGAATGCCGGTGCCGCGGATCATGGCGCGGCCGGCGGCGGCCTCGGCGCGCTCCAGCCGCGAGGCGATGCGTTCCTTGACCCCTTCCGGCGACAGCGCGTCGGCCGACAGGTGCAATTCGAGGTCGGCGGCCTGCACCATCACGGCGGCGCTGCCGTCGTGTTGCCGCATGACGTTGGCGGCTTCGTCCCAACTACGCACTTGGCCCAGTGCGGAGATGGCGCGCCGCATCTTGCGGCGGGCCACCATCAATTCGATCGCTTTGCCGAACCAGATGGTCCAACTCAGCACCGAGGCGAAGGCCAGTCCGATCATCACTGCTTTGACGACGATGTCGGCGGCCTCAAACATGCCCCACGGCGTGAGATCGCGCGGTAGCGTCAGGCTAGCGGCGGGAATGCCGGGGGCTGTCGGCGGCGCCGCTGTCACGGCGGGTGCCGGAGTGGCCGCTGGCGGCGGCGTGGCCGGCACGGTTTGCGCCAGGCCCGCAGCGGGCGACAACAGGCTGAAGGCCAGCGCCAGGGACAATAAGGCGCGCGACCGCTTTGTGGGTGAAGCCGGTGTCATCGGTGCAGTCTGTCTCATGCCGTTGCGCCCGCCTACTGCGATCGATCCTGCATTTCGTATAGCAGCCGAAGCAAGGCGTAAAATAGAATTCGGCGTGAAATCGCTCCGTAGCAAGTATTCAATGCGGAGTATGGTTTTGAAATATTCTAATTAAAGAAACGGCCATGGCATCCGTCGTGATTTGTTGCGCTGAATACCGGCAAGCTAAGCATACTGCGCAGTAATGATCCGGTGTTTGCGTCTTAAAGTAGTCGCATTACAGGAACCGCGGGCAGGCCACGGCTGCTGCGCAGTAATCGGGCAGGTTGCCGCTGGATTGCCCCTCCCGTCGCGGCCATGGCAACGTCGCGCCGGCCCGGCGACCGCCGGATTAGAACGACCACTGAGGAAACGTCATGGCTTTTTCGATGTCACAGGCCGCGCTGCCGGTTATTGAGATCGGTCTCAACGCACTGGCCGCCGTTCTGGACAAGGGCGCGGCGCATGCTGCCGCCAAGAAAGTCGATCCGGCCGTGATGCTGAACTGGCGGCTGGCGCCGGACATGTTCGCATTGACGCGCCAGGTGCAGATCGCCACTGACCAGGCCAAGAATGGGCTGTCACGCCTAGTCGCGGTCGAGCCGCCGAAATACGAGGATAATGAGACCAGTGTCGAGGCTCTCAAGGAACGCCTCGCCAAAACCGTTGCCTATATCAAGACGCTCGATCCCAAGGCGATCGACACGGCGGCCGAGCGCGACATCGTCTTTCCGCTTGGGCCGAAGAAGGGCCAGATGAAGGGCGCCGATTACCTCAACCACTTCGTCCTGCCGAACTTCTATTTCCACATGAGCGTGGCTTACGGCATCGTCCGCGCCTTCGGCGCCGATATTGGCAAGCGCGATTTCCTCGGCAATATCCCGATCGCGGTGGTGTGAGGCGAGGGGACGACCTGGCGGCCGCGCAATCCCCATATACAAAACCGCCCCGCTGGTTTCCCGGCGGGGCGGTTTCGCTGTCGGTCCGGTGATACGAGGCTAGTTGCGGTAGGAAACGCGCGAGCCGCCCGCGTATCCGTCGCTGTAACGTGCGCCGCCATCGGGGCCGCAGTTACAATTCACGCCGCGCACTTCGCGGCGTTCGTGGACGACCCGCGTTCCACCCTGAACGTACCGGTTCACGGTTTCGTTGCGGTGTTCGACGCGCTCTTTGTTCGTCGTGTTGACCTTGTGCAGCGTAATGTTGCGGATCACCGTATTCTGGCGATGCACAACGATTTCGCGGTTGATCACAGGCTTGACGTGAACGACCAGCCGGTTTTCCTGAACCAGGTTGGTCCGCTTCACGACTTTGGTGTGATCCACGTAGCGCGTGCGCGTGTTAACCTGCGGCGCCTGGCGGACTTCGCGCCGCGTGTTGTACTGAGAATCCGGCCTGCGGCAGTTACAGACCGAATCGTAATAGGTACCGGCAGAAGCCGGCGTCGGAACGATGTTAGCAACGCCGATCGCCAGCAGGGCACCGCAAAGGACTCTGTACAGTGTTTTCATCTTAACGCCCCGTTAACCATATAAGTGATGCCGCCACCT
This sequence comes from Rhizobiales bacterium Ga0077525, assembly GCA_001464835.1. Taxonomy (GTDB): domain Bacteria; phylum Pseudomonadota; class Alphaproteobacteria; order Rhizobiales; family Xanthobacteraceae; genus Pseudolabrys. The sequence goes on from LNDS01000025.1 coordinate 11,591, forward strand.
TCATTTTTCCAATATTAACCATGTTTGTAAAGGGTTTTTTAAGGGGCTGGACCAAGGCAGGTCCTGGACAGAAAGGAGGCTGCGGAACGCCGGCTTGGTGAGCAAAACTACTAGATCCGGGGGGCCGCCCTCAATGACCGCAATGGACGCCTCCGCCGGCAGTTATGCGATCTCGTTGATGGCCTTGGACTTTTCGACGCAGCGGGGCCGGCGGCGCTGTGCTACGATTACACGGCGTTTGCCCTTTCCCCGGGGCACAATCAAAAAGTGCCCCGTTTCGCGGGCCCAAAAAGAGGAAACAACATCTTGGCCACCAATCTCGTTGAAGTCCGCCGCGAACTGTCGCTCGCCAACCGTATCGTCGCCAATGAGGGCGTCATCGACGCTTTTGGTCATGTCAGCATGCGCCACCCCGACAACCCGAACCATTACCTATTATCGCGGTCGCGCGCGCCAGAACTGGTCACGCCGGACGACTTCATAGAATATGATCTCGACTCCCGGCCAATCCGCGAGCCTTCGGCCTCACAATATTCCGAGCGCGTCATCCATGGCGAAATCTACAAGGCGCGGCCGGACGTCAATTCGGTGTGCCACCATCATTGCCCGGCCTTCATGCCGCTGCTCGCCACCGGCACCGACTATGTGCCGGTGTTCCATCTCGGCGCGGTCGGCGGCATCAAGCCGCCGTTCTGGGACCAGCATGATGAATTCGGCGACACCAATATGCTGGTCTGCAAGCCGGAAGAGGGCGCCTCGCTGGCCCGCGCGCTCGGGTCGCACTGGATGGTGCTGATGAACAGGCACGGCGTCACCGTCGCCGGCACCAGCGTCAAGGATTGCGTGTTCCGTTGCGTCTATTCGGCGCGCAATGCCGACTATCAGGTGCGCGCGCTGACCATCGGCGAACGCATCGCTTCGCTTTCACCCGGCGAAACTGAAATGGCCGGCAGCATTAATGTGCAGACTACAGGCTTGACCCGGTCGTGGGAATACTGGTCGATGCGGGTGGTTAAGTCGGGCAGCGCGGTTCCCGCGGAATCGAAATCGACAAAGCCGAAGAAAAAGCCGGCCGCGCCAGCAAAGAAAAAAGCCGCCGCGCGGCGGAAGTGACGTATAAAAAACGCAAGAAATAGGGAAGGGAGAAAAAAATGAAATCGCTCAAATCAATCGCCGGCGTTCTCGGACTTGTCGTTCCGCTCGCGCTCGGCATGACCGTGGCCTCGGCCCAGGATCAGCTCAAGGTCGCGATCGGCCAGATCAACAATTGGGAAAACCAGCCGCCGACGCTCGGCCAGGATGCCGGCATCTTCAAGAAGCACAATCTCGTGCTTGAAAACGTCGGCACCCAGGGCGCCGGTGAAACCATTCAGGCGGTGATTTCCGGCTCGGCCGATATCGGCGCCGGCGTCGGCGCTGCCGGCGTCATGCGCGCTTATTCCAAGGGCGCGCCGGTGCGCATCCTTGCGCCGGCGTTCACTGGGACCGGCGATCTGTTCTGGTATGTGCGCTCGGACTCCAAGATTCAGAGCCTGAAGGACGCGACCGCCGACAACACCATTGCCTATTCGACCAACGGTTCGTCCTCGAACAATCTCGTTGTGGCGTTCACCACCGAACTTGGCTCCAAGGCCAAGCCGACGGCGACGGGCGGCCCTCCGGGCACGTTGACCGCGGTGATGTCCGGCCAGGTCGATATCGGTTGGTCGGCGCCGCCGTTCGGTTTGCAGGAGATCAAGGATGGCAAGATACGCATCGTTGCGCGCGGCAGCGATGTTCCCTCGCTGCGGGGGCAGACCGTGCGTGTCCTGCTCGTCAACGCCGATGCGTGGAAGAACAAGCGCGACGCGATTGTCCGGTTTATGGAAGCCTATCGTGAGGCCGTGGACTGGATGTATTCGGATCCGAAGGCGGTTGAAATGTATTCGGCCAAGATCAAGCGGCCGGTGGAGATGCTCAAAGAGTCGATGGCCAAATTCCAGCCGAAGGAAGCCCTGCAGTCAGATGAATTCAAGGATCTCGACGGCGCGGTGGCGGATGCTGTGAAGTTGAAATTCCTCGACAAGCCGCTGACCAAGGAGCAGCTCGCCGATCTGATCGTAACGCCGCCGCGCAAGAAGTAGCCGAAGGCGGACGCAGCCTAAACGAAACGGTATTCCAACCCGTATTACTTCTTTTTCTTGGCGACTTTCTTGCCTTTGCTCTTCTTCGCGGCCTTGGCCGGCTTGCACTCGCCGGGCTTGGCGCTCTTGGCGCCGTCCTTGGCGGCGTAGCAGGCATTGGCGTAGGTGAACTTCAGGTCGCCTCTGCTGGCGCAGACCGGTGCGCGGGCAGCCCCAAGGCAGGTTATCGGCGTCGGTGCCGGGGCGGCTTCAGCTTTCTTCTTTTTGCTTTTTGCTTCGCTGGGCACGGCCGAGCCGATGACAAGAACGGCGGCGGTGGCGGCGACAACAACTGCATATCCAAGGCTTTTGTAATTCATCTGTTCTCTCCCCCCACACAAATGTGGTCGCGCATCGTAAGAGGAGAACGTGAGAGTCGTGCGGGAATAATTGCGCGTCATTGAGACGCAAGCATGTTGCCCTGCACGTTCATCGGGCATTCAGAAAGGCAGTTGAGGAGCGTCAGGCGCGGCTGAGGCTAGCCTTTCCGCCGGGCGGCTGCGCCGATCGCCGCCAGCATCGCGGCGCGGTCGCCATCAAGCGTCGCCTGCACGGCCTCTTCCTTGCCGAGCGCGCCCATCTCGCGCTGCCGCTTGACCGTGCCTTCCACCATTAACGGTTCGAGGCCGAGTTCGCGCAAGGTCACGGCGGATTCTTCCATCTCGGCGGCGCGGCGCTCGCCGTGATTGGCCATGCGCTCGATATTGTGGTCCGCGACCGTCACCCAATCGAGCGTCGGATAATTGTTCTTTAGCGAGACGGTGACTTCTTCCAGCAGATCGGCGCGCGAGGCAGCGAGGAAGCATTCCAGCGTCAGGGCTTCGATGCCCTTGATCATGACGCTGCGGATCATCTTGATCGCCGCCGCCTTGCCGGTTTCCGCGCTGACGATCTTGAGCGTCATCTCCATCTCTTGCAGCAGCGGAGCGATCGTCTCCGCATGCGGCCCGGCTAGCAGCATCGGCGTTTTGTGGCGCGCCGGATGGATGGGCGCGATCACCGCGACATCGACATAGCGCGCTTTGCCGTCGAGCAGTTCGGCGGTGACGATCTTGCGGCCGGGCGACACCGAATTGATATCGAGATAATAGGGATTGCCCATAAGATGCGGCGCCACCGAACGCGCGGCCTCCAGGCTGGACGCCGCCGTGACCGCCGAGATAACCAGGTCGGCGTCGCGCACCGCATCCGCCGCTGACGACGCCAGCCGCACGCCGGCCTTCTCTCCGTTTGCCTTCAGCTTCGCGCCGGCGGCCGCCGGAAACAGAATGTCCCAGGCGGCGATCTGCTCGATGCCGCTGTCGCGCAGGCCGGAAGCGATGGCCTGCCCGGCCTCGCCAAAGCCGATGAACGCAATGCGCGAGGTGTTGCGGCGGGTCATAAAGTCATCCCAGGCTTGTATCACAGCATGTCGAGCGGCACGGCTCGCTTTGGCGGCGGAAAGTGCTTGTCGAGCGTGGCCAGGTCGTCCTTGCTCAGGCGCAAGTCAAGCGCGCCTAGATTATCATCGACGTGCTCGATCGTCGTCGCCTTCGGAATGGTGATGACGCCGTCTTGCCGGATCAGCCAGGCGAGCGCGACCTGCGCCGGCGAGGCGCCGTGCCGCCTGGCGATTTCGCGCAACCCGGCATGATTTAAAATGCGGCCTTGTTCGATCGGCGAATAGGCCATGATCGGGATGTGCCGGTCGCGGCAGAACGGCATCAGGTCGAACTCGATGCCGCGCCGCGATAGGTTATAGAGCACCTGGTTGGCGGCGCAGCTTTGCGCGCCGGGGACTTTGCCGAGGTCGCGCATGTCGGCGATGTCGAAATTGCTGACGCCCCAGTCGCGGATTTTGCCCGCTGCCTTCAGTTCGGTAAACGCCGCCACGGTTTCAGAGAGCGGCGGAGAGCCGCGCCAGTGCAGCAGGTAGAGATCGATACAATCGGTCTTGAGACGCTTGAGGCTGCGTTCGCAGGCGGCGATGGTGCCGCGCTTGCTGGAATTCTGCGGCAGCACCTTGCTGACGATGAAAACATCGGCACGGTTCGGTCCGATGGCATCGGCAACAATACTTTCGGCTTCACCGTCGCCATACATCTCGGCGGTGTCGAGCAAAGTCACGCCGCGCGAAAGGCCATGGCGTAATGCCGCGACCTCGGCCTTGCGCAGGCGGTAGTCTTCTCCCATGCGCCAGGTGCCAAGGCCGAAGGTTGGCATCGCGGCGCCGGAGGGGAGGGCGAGGGTGGAAACTGGCGTCATGATTTTCGCTTCGCGGGTTTGCCGGGCGCTGGAATAACGCCCATTAGCATTTCTTGCGTCTGCGGCGAAAGTTGCGTGAAGCCTTCTCGCAGGAGCTTGCGCCATTCCTGGCCGCGTGCGTCCGCTTCGGCCCAAGCGGCTTTCAGATCGTAAGTACGTTTCTTCGCCAAAAGCGCCAGCAAAGCTTCGGCTTGATGCAAGTCCTTATCACGCTTGGCCGCGCCTTCCGGGCGTCGGCGCGAGATGATCAATTTGTGCACTGCGTAGCGATGCGGCGACGGCACGTTCACATACACGCCGGCGCCGTGAAGCAGCACGGCGGGTTCTGGTTCACGTATGAGGAAATCGAGGAAGCGCAAAGGCTGGGCGTCGGTGCCGAGCGCGGGCAAACGCTTTGGCTTGTCAGTCTCGCGGCCTTGGTTGGGCGTCAGGAAATCGACACCAAAGCCGCCCTTGGCGGCGTAGCTGGTGACGGCATTGCCGTGGATGGTCGGGACGGCGCGAAAAGTTTTGTCCACAGCCTTCAGGATGTCGAGCATCGGCGGCATCTGATCTTCGGCCGCGGCCGAGATGTTGGCAAACTGTGCGATGTCGATATCGCCGGTCTGTAGAGTGGCGCTTGGCAATTTCTCGCCGAGCATGGCCGAGTAGGTCTGGTAGGCCGCGGTGCCGACAAGGACGCTGCGCAGCCGAAATATACCGGCACGGGCAAGCGCGGCGACGGTTTCGCCGATTTCCGTGACGGGCTGAGGCATCCCGAAAGAGCGTACCAATGTCGAAACTAGCGCGCGCCGTTCGCGTTCGTCATCGACGAAGGCCTGATGCTGCTTGATCCGCTTCAGGAGTTCCGGTGTTTCGGGGCCGACATACCGTTGGCCGCGCCCGGCCTTGGTCGGAAGCTGGAAATACCAGTAGCGCCGGCTGCGCACGGTCTTGGCCATGAACGTGCCGTCCTCTTCGACGAATGAGGTGTCGAACGCGGCGCGCGAGCACCGTTCGAGGAGTTCGGCATAGGTGGTCTGTAGTACCAGCGACGGCGCGGCCATGGGCTGTTCCGGATGTTATACGCAATTCGCAGATTGCGTATAACACAATCGCTCAAGCCGGGCCACCCAGTTATACGCAATTCGCAAGTTGCGTATAATTAATAAAAAGAATATAGATATCAATTACTTATGCGAAACTTCCGGCGTGCCGTGGGTGTGGAACGACTCGATGGTCTTGAGCCCCCAGGCCTGGCCCTTCTTGCGCTCTTCTTCGGTCCAGGTGATCGGCTTCCAGTCCGGCGCCAGGATCAGCTTGGCGCCGGCATTGGCGACCTCGACGCGGTTGCCGCCCGGCTCGTAGACATAAAGAAAGAACGTCTGCTGCACCGCGTGCTTGTGGGGCCCGGTTTCGATGAAAACGCCGTTCTCGAGAAACACATCGGCGGCGAGCAATATCTCTTCGCGTGAATTAAGAGCATAGGTGATGTGGTGGAAGCGCCCCGGTACGCCGGTGTGGTCGCGCGTATAGGCAAAGTCGTAGGACTTGTTGGTGGCGGTCAGCCAGATGCCGGCCTCCGAGCCGTCATTGAGCACGATGCGTTCGGTGAGGCGGAACCCGAGATATTTCTCGAAGAATTCCCGGCATTCCGAAATATTGGCGGCTAGGCCGTTCCAGTGATCGAGCCGGCGTGGATTGATGCCGCGGCCGGGGAAGCGCTGCGACTGGTTCTTCAAAGACGGCTTGAGATCGGCCGGCGCTTCATACCATTCGGTGTCGTAGTACAATTCGATGACGTGGCCGTCCGGGTCCTTGCAGACGAAGGTTTTGCCGTGGCCGAGGTCGCCGTCGCTCCAGCCAATGTCGAAGCCGGAGCCTTTCAGCGCCGCGGCGCGCCGCTCCAGAGCCTGCGGCGAGCGCGTGCGGTAGGCGACATGCTTCATGCCGTTGGTCTTGGACGCGGTCAGCTTGAGCGTATAGCGCTCGTAGTCGTCATATGCGCGCAGATAGACGCTGTCGCCTTTCTCGCCGGAGATGGTCAGGCCGAAAACCTCGGTAAAAAACCGCACGCTCTTGTCGAACACCGGCGTCAGCAGTTCGAGATGGCCGAGATGGGCGATGTCCATGTTCGGCTCTGGCGGCAGCGTGTCGGTCATTGGGCAGGTCCCCGGTCGAGAAAGTTGCAGCGATTTCTAATGCCGGTGCAGCCGCATGGGAAGCCGGTTTCCGGCGCACCGCACCGCAAAAGAAAAGGTCGCCCGCATTGCTGCGGACGGCCCCTTCCGGCGGTGGGCCAATTCTTATTCGATCAAGTCTTATTTGGCCTTCAGGAAATCGTCCACACGCAACAGCACGAACTCGTTGTCGTCGGCCTTGTTCGGCTCGCGGCTCGACGAGAACGGCAGGTTGTTGTCGTTGCCGACAATGATGTGCTGGGCATCGACGATATCGACGTTTTCGATGGTGAAGAACGGGAAGGTGAGCACGCCGTCATTGAGGGGCTTGCGCGCCTTCTTGTCCGGGTCGGCGATCTTCATCAGGTCGATATGGCCGATCTTGCGCACCGGCCCGCCGGCATTGGCGTCGGTCAATTCGATCTTGTAGATGCGCTTGAGCTTGGCGAGGTCGTGGAAGCAGTCCGGCTTCTGCTGGCCTTGCGCGCAAGCCTTGTCGACGGTGCCTTCGCCGTTGTCGCGCTCGATGATGAGCCCGGTGGTGGCGTTGATCATGTTGAAGTCGCCGATAGCCAGACCGTTGGCTTCGAGCACGTATTTCCAGTGCCGGCCGGTCCACTTTTCGCCGGCCACGTCGAACTCGACAATGCGCAGGTATTCCTTGCCGTCGGCGGTCTTTTCCAGATCCTTCTTGTCGGCGTCCCAGAGGGCGCCTTCGAGCAACGCATACAGGAACTTGCCGTCCGGCGAGGCCGCCATTCCTTCGTAGCCCTTGGAGCGGCGCACGTTGAACACGACCGGCGTGGTCGGCGTCGCCGGCGCGGTGATCGCAAAGTGGTCGGGCGAACGCGCCGGCTTGCCGTCGACCATGGTTTCGAACACGGCTTCGACCTTGCCGGTGCGGTCGGCGCGGATCAGATAGGGGCCGAATTCTTCGGCGAGCCAGATCTTGTCGCCGATCGGCTGGAAGCTTTCGAGATCGAAATCCGAACCGGTCAGGTAACGCTTGTCGGTCCCTTCATTGGCGATACGGAACGGCACCTTCTTGTCGGCGTCGTGGAAGAAAATTGTCTCGACGCGCTCGGCCGTGCCCTTGGCCCAGTCCATGCGCCAGCGGTTCATGTACAGCATCGAGTCCGGCGAATTGGCCTTCGCGCCTGAGCCGTTGTCGGTCAGCACCCAGAACGTGCCGTCGGCCATCCTCTTGATGCCGGAATGGCCCTGGATCGGCTGTCCCTTGAACGGCAGCTTGACGCCGGTCGGGCGGCCCGCCGAGGTGCCCATCACGGTACCGACTGCCTCGACGCGCTTGCCGGTGGTGAACTTGCCGGCGTTCTTGAGATCGGCCGGCGCATCGGCCGGGGCGGTGATGAAAGTTTCGGCCGGGATAATCACATGGCCGGCGAGCGACGCGGCGTAGGGTTCGTCGGCGATTGCCGGATGGATCAAGGCGAGAGATAAAATTGCTGCTGCGGATGAGATGCGCATCGGAATGCCTCCTGGAATTTGACGATGTGCGCTTCTCGTCAGTTTCCGTGAACGATCGATGACAACACGATGAAGCGGCCTTGACTGTCCACCGGTACAACCATCTGCGATGAAATGGCGCGTCAGCGCGTGAAGGCCAGCGTCAGATTGTTGGCCGGCATGTCGATGATCCTGTCGAGCCTTAGGCCATTTGTTTTCGCCAAAAACCGCGATATCGGCGAGGTCGCGCACGCCCCATTCCGGATTGCGCGTCCGCAGAGAGACATCGAAGTCGGCGTTGCTCGGCGCGGTATGGACGCCGTCGCGCTTGTAGGGACCGTACAGCAGCAGGTGGCCGCCATCGCCGAGAACGCGTCCCGCGCCGGCGAACAAATTCTCGGCGACGCGCCAGGGGGCAATGTGCAGCACGTTGAAACAAAGTATGGCGGCGAGTTTCTCGCCGTCACTATCGCCATGCCAACACCAGTCCGCCGTCATCAGGTCGATGCTTTGCGGCGCGCGCAGATTGGGCAAATTGGCGTCATGCCCCCAGGCCTCGATGCTGGCGCGGTGAACCGGCGAAATGTCGCTCGGCCACCAGGTCAGATGAGGCGTGCGCGCTGCATAGGTGACGGCGTGCTGCCCGGTCCCGCTGCCGATTTCCAGAACGGCTCCGGTTTTCCCGATGAGAAAGCTTCTCATCGCCTGCCAGATCGGCTCGCAATTGCGATGAAAAGCGGGCGCGTCGAGGCGTCCGTCGCTTTGCGGCGGCGGTAATCCGTTGGTTCCGAATTCAAAGACGGGTCCGGTCATTGGCCGCAGCCTGAACCACGCCGTCGTTGCCGTCAAAATCGGGATGGCGGCGCGGTGTTCGTTGTTATTGCCCGCTCAATCGGGCAACATCGCCGGCAAGAGGGCCAAAGCGCCCACGAGGGCTAACAGGCCCCAGCCACAGGGAGGATGAACAATGCGCAGAATCCTGTATACCGCTTTGGCCGCGCTCGCCGCCGCCAGTCTCGTTGCGCCGCATGCGGCGCAAGCTCAAACTAAGATTTCGGTCGGCCTGCCGACGACGCCGCCGAATGTCGTGCACATGCCGGTGATCGTTGCCAAGGACCTTGGGCTCTACAAGAAGCACGGCGTTGAGGTCGACATCGTGGCGCTCGAAGACGGCGTCAAGGTTTACCGCGCCATGCTGGCGGGCAACATAGATGTCGGCATGTCGCCTGGTTCGGTGACCATCATCGGCCGCTCCAACGGCGCCGCGGCCAAGGCCATCCTGTCGAATACGCCGAAGTTCGAAGCCTCGATGGTGGTGCGTGACAACGTCAAGACCATGGCCGACCTCAAGGGCAAGCGCATCGGCATCCAGCAGCCCGGCGGCTTTGCCGACATCAACAGCCGCGCCGTACTGCGCGCCGCCAAGGTCGATCCGAAAGACGTGAGCTTCGTCACCATCGCCACTGAAGATGTGCCGGCGCTCGTCGCCGATCAGATCGATACCGGCATTCTGCACATCGAGCAGGAATTGTTCGCCAAGACCAAGGTGCCGACCTTGCATGCGATTGCGCGCATGTGGGAGTTGCAGCCGAAGACATTGTACCTCGTCGCCGCGGCGACGGAAAAGACCATCGCCGACAAGGCCGCGGCGCTGCAAGCCTTCGTCAACGCCAATATCGAGGCGACCCGCATCATCTATAGCGACAAGGCCAAGGTGATGCCGATCTTCATCAAGCACACCGGCTATCCGGAGAAGGTGTTGTCGGAAACCTACGACTTCATGCTCAAGGAATGCATCTGGGACGCCAACACCGGCCTGTCGGACGAGCGCGTGAAGTTTACCGCCGATCTGATGACCAGGGTCGGCAACATCAAGGAAGGCAAGACGCCGACCTATGCCGATGTCGTCGATACGAGTTTTAGCAAGAAAGCGATTGAAACGCTCGGCGAATGGAAAGGCCCGGTTTGCCCGAGCGCGGCGTTCTGATTGACGCAATGGCGAAGCCGGCGGGGGCGTCAACCCCGCCGGTGCAGCGTCGCTAAAGGGATTAAGCGCAATGAGCGTTGCCGATCGAACTCAATCCATGCCGGTCGCGGCCGCTCGTCCGGTCAAGGCCGAGGCGCCGCCGTGGTGGGAGCGGCGCGCGGTCTATCGTTACGGCTTCGTCGCGCTTATTCTGATCGTCTGGGAAATCGTCGGGCCGTTCATCAGCCCGATCTTCTTCTCCTATCCGTCGCTGATCGCCGTTGCCTTTTACGACCTGACGGTCTCCGGCGACCTGCCGTTCTATCTCGGGCAGAGCCTTGAGGTCATGTTCTACGGACTGAGCGCGTCGCTGATCGTCGGCATTCCGCTCGGCATTGCCATGGCGCGGTTTCAAAGGCTGGACTGGGCGCTCGACTTGCCGATCAACGCGCTTTACGCAACGCCCTTGGTCGCGGTGGTTCCGCTTCTGGTGCTGTGGTTCGGCATTTATCTCAAGGCCAAGATTATCGTCGTGTTCTTGTTCGCGGTGTTCCCGGTGTTGATCAACACCTATCAGGGCGTGCGCGAATGCGACAAGAACATGCTCGAAGTCGCGCGCTCGTTCCGCTCCAGCGAATGGCGCATGTGGCAGGACGTGCTGCTGCCCTTCGCCGTGCCTTACATCATCGCCGGCATAAGGCTGGCCATCGGCCGCGGCCTGATCGGCATGATCATTGCCGAATTCTACACCACCATCTCCGGCCTCGGCTTTATGATCACGCGTTACGCCAATATGTTTGAGATGGACAAAACCTTCGTTCCGGTGATCGTCCTGATGGTGCTCGGCGTCTCGCTCACCTCGATATTGAAGTGGGTCGGGCGAAAGATCGCGCCTTGGAGCGCGGCCAACAGGTAGAGCTGCGAACCTGGAATTCAGATGCAAATCCGATGATTGTTTCGGATTCTGGGTTGAGGCCCCCGCCTATCTCAGAACGACGTTGAGACTTTCGCCGCGAAGGGCGGGCGCTGACGAAGTGTCACACACTTGCGGTAGTCAAATTACAAACTGCGCTTTGGTAATCTATGGACCGGGAAGCGGGGGCTCATCATGATCGTCGGCATACCAGTTTCAACTTTCACACTCATTCATGTGGCGATTACCTTTGTCGCCATCGGCACAGGCCTTGTCGTCGTGTTCGGCATGATCGGTTCGCACCGCGTGCCGAAAACCACCGCGGTGTTCTGGCTGATGACGGTTTTGACGACGGTCACCGGCTTCATGTTCTTCCTGTCGCCGACGCAGGCGAAGGAATTCACGCCGGCGACGTTGACCGGAGTTGTCGCGACGGTCTTCTTTTTGGCAGGGCTGATCGCGCTTTACGCCAAGCATCTTTACGGCAAATGGCGCTGGATCTACACGATCAGCACGGTGATTTCGCTGTATCTGAACGTCTTCGTCCTGATCGTGCAGACGTTCCAGAAGATTAAGCTGGTCAATCCGGCGGCGTCGTTCACCCCGCCGTTCGGACCGCCGTTTCCGCCGCCGGCGGATTTCCATTTCGCGGTGGCGCAAGGCACGGCGCTGGTCATCTTCGTCATGCTCGGCATTATCACGACGCTAAAATTCCGCCGCGGGCCGGGGCTGATCTAGTTTTTCCTGCCGGTGCAGAGGGCGTTCGTGGCGCCGCCGATGTGGCCGCCCTGATCGTGGCGCAGTTCGAACAGCAGGTCGCCGTTCGGGCAGAAGTGCGGCGCAAAGGCCATCGACATCGGCGCGCTGTCGAGCCAGGCGCGGCAGTCCTGCTTTGACGGACAGGACTGGCAACGGTGCAAGGCGGTGAGGTAGGTCAGGCCGGAATGTGCGACGACGCCGCCGGCCGGATCGACGCCGAGGCGTTCCATCATTTCGCGCAAACAGGTCGGTTTGGGTTCGGGCGCTGCCATGGCGAAATCCCCAGACTTCGGTGTATCCCGGCCACCGTCAGGGAGCGCCGTCCGGGGATACCGGACCATGATCTGGATCAAATCGCGCGCCGCAGCGCGCACAAAAAAAGAAGCCGCCTTCCGGCGGCCTCTTATTTCTTAATCCGCAGGTGACGCAGCCTACTTGAGCTGGGTCGAGATGCTGGTGAACTTGGTGTTCAGCGAGGTGCCGAGGGTGTTAACGACCGCAATGATCGCAACCGAGATACCGGCGGCAATCAGGCCGTATTCAATGGCGGTGGCGCCGGATTCGTTCTTCAAAAACGCAACAATCTTGGACATGAGCCGCTCCATGGGTGAACAGGTGCGACATTCATAGCGAAGCTGTTTGAATCAAAAGTTTCTCGATCCTCCACAAATTGCTTACTCGTAAACAACCTTAATGAATGGTAACTGCGCGCCTCACACGTCTTCCGGATTATCGACATAAACCAGCCCGGCTTTCGCCAGCGGTTCACGCATATTGTACATATCGAGCCCCAGCACGCCGGAGGCGAGCTTCTGGCGCTTGGCATCCTCGTCGTCGAAGCGCTTCTGCGCCTTGGCCGCCGTCTCTACCGCGTATCTGGCCGGAACCACCACCACGCCGTCGTCGTCGGCGACCACCGCGTCGCCCGGCATGACGTTGACGCCGGCGCAGACCACCGGGATGTTCACAGAGCCAAGCGTTGCCTTGACGGTACCCTTGGACGAGATCGCCCGCGCCCAGATCGGGAAGCCCATTTCCTTGAGCGTGGCCACGTCGCGGCAGCCGGCATCCAGGATGACGCCTTTTACACCGCGCGCCTTCAGCGAGGTGGCGATGAGATCGCCGATCATGCCGTCGGTATTGTCGGCGGTACAGCCGAGCACGACGATGTCGCCGGGCCGGCACTGCTCGATGGCGACGTGCAGCATCCAGTTGTCGCCGGGCTGCGCCAGAATGGTGACCGCGGGACCGGCGATGCAGGCGCCGGCCCAGACCGGACGCATATAGGGCTTCATCAACTGATAGCGGCCGAGCGCCTCGTGCACGGTCGACGCGCCGAGCTTCTCGAAGGTTTCGATTGCCTTGGCATCGGCGCGTTTAATATTGCGGACGACGACGTTTCTCATGATGTGTCCTCTTAGCCCAGTGTTTCGGTAACGCGCGGGAACAGGGTCTGATAGGCCTCACCGTAGGTCATTGGCACGCCCGTGTTTCGGGAGCCCTGAATGCCGCGGTTGAGCGCGACGCGCTCGTAATAGCCCCACAGATGTTTCTGCGCCGCGAGAATCTGGAAAGCCTTGTATTTTTGCTCCCAGACTTCGTCGATCTTCAAGATGAGGTCGGGCTTGTAGTTGCACTGCTCCGGCTGGTGCGGCTCGAACAGGTACACTGGCGGCGCCGCGTATTTGTATTTGGCGCCCGGCTTGTGGCCCATCGCCTGCGCGACGACACGGGCTTCCTGCGCGATATGCGAGGCGTTCGGGTGATCGAAATTATACGGGTCCTCGAGCGCGTGCGTCAGCACGAAACTTGGATTGGTCTCGCGGTAGATATCGACCAGCCGGTCGAAATGCTGCTCGTTGAGCTTGAGCGGATAATCGCCGCAGTCGAAAAACTCGATCTCGGCGCCAAGCAAGGCGGCGGCGCGTTCGGCCTCGTCCTTGCGGCCGGCCTTGACGCTCTCCATGGTCGCGCCTTGCTCCTTCCAGGCGAACTGGCTTTCGCCGCGCTCGCCGAAGGACATGCAGACGATCTTGACCTTGTAGCCCTTCTTGGCGTGCAGCGCGATCGCGCCGCCGGCGCGCCAGACGAAATCGCCCGGATGGGCGGTGACGACGAGGCCCGTCTTTTGATCCGGCATGAGCGTAACATCTCCCTTTTTGTCGCCGGTTCTTTAGACTAAGTAGGGGCCTAAATGAAGGCCCGCTCATGACTGAAATCACTACGCTGCGCATCGCCATCGGCGACTATCCGCATACGCTGCCGCTCAAGCGCGGCGACATCATCTCGCCAACGCTGAAGCTGGATTTCGTCGATGTGAAACCGATGCACACGGCGTTCAAGCCGATGGTGCGAGAGCACGCCTATGACGCCAGCGAAATGGCGCTGGTCACTTATTTGCAGGCGAAGGAGCACAACAAGGGCCTGACTCTGCTGCCGGCGGCGATGCTGGCGCGCTTCCAACACGGCACCGTGCTGCACAATGTCGAGCGCGGCCGGCTGTCGCCCGCCGACCTTGCCGGCAAGCGCATCGGTGTGCGCTCCTACAGCCAGACCACGGCCGGCTGGGTCCGCGGCATCATCGAGAACGACTATGGTGTCGATCTGTCCGGCGTGCAGTGGGTCACCTTCGAGGACGGCCACGTTGCCGAGGCGAAGGACCCGCAAGGCGTCATCCGCGCCGATAAGGGTAGCGACATCACGCAAATGCTTCTCGCCGGCGATCTGGACGCCGCGATCTATGGCGCTGCCATGCCGGACGATCCGCGCCTGCAAAGCGTCATCGTCAACCCGGACGCCGAGGCGAAGCTCTGGTACGCCAAGCACAGGCTGGTGCCGGTCAATCACATGGTGGTGGTGACCGATGAATTGGCGAAGTCGAAGCCGGCCGCGGTTGCTGAGCTGTACCGGTTGCTGGAAGCCGGCCGGAAGGCCGCGGGTGCGCCGTCCGACGGGATTGATACCGTGCCGTTCGGCAAGGAAGCCAACCGGCCCTGTCTCGAATTGCTGATTTCCTATGCCGTCCAGCAGGGGTTGATCGCGCGGCTCAATGTCGACGAGCTTTGGTAGGCCTCGCTTGCAGGGCGTTGTGCGGTGCCAAATAAAGAGCCAAGTTTGCCTAGAAAATAGCCATGGGCGTGTGATCGAAAACTAGGCAACTCTCCGCGCCAGCGTTATACAGACGTATAGTCAATAACTTGACCCGATATCCGCGCTTGGCACAGGGCTTGCGATTGTCCCTGTGCGCGAAGAAGTCGCCGCGACTGAACGCGCGCGTCAAACGCAGGGGTCTCAAAACATGTTTACATCGATTCAAACGGCCGCGCAGCGGTCGACTTCCCGTAAGTGGCTTTCCGCCGCTGCCGGTGTTGCCTTGGTGGCTGGCGCTGTCCAGTCCGCCTCGGCTCAGGAAACCATCAAGGTTGGTGTTCTGCACTCGCTCTCCGGCACCATGGCCATCAGCGAAACCACGCTGAAGGACACCGTGCTGTTCATGATCGACGAGCAGAACAAGAAGGGCGGCGTCAACGGCAAGAAACTCGAAGCCGTCGTTGTCGATCCGGCCTCGAACTGGCCGCTGTTCGCTGAAAAAGCCCGCGAACTGATCTCCAAGGACAAGGTCGCGGTTGTGTTCGGCTGCTGGACCTCGGTGTCCCGCAAGTCGGTGCTGCCGGTGTTCAAGGAATTGAACTCGATCCTGTTCTACCCGGTGCAGTACGAAGGTGAAGAATCCGAGCGCAACGTGTTCTACACCGGCGCCGCTCCAAACCAGCAGGCCATTCCGGCCGTCGACTATCTGATGAGCAAGGAAGGCGGCGCGGTGAAGCGCTGGGTCCTCGCCGGCACCGACTACGTCTATCCGCGCACGACCAACAAGATCCTCGAAGCCTACTTGAAGTCGAAAGGCGTCAAGCAGGAAGACATCATGATCAACTACACGCCGTTCGGGCATTCCGATTGGCAGACGATCGTGTCGGACATCAAGAAGTTCGGCTCGGCCGGCAAGAAGACGGGCGTTGTCTCGACCATCAACGGCGACGCCAACGTGCCATTCTACAAGGAACTGGGTAACCAGGGTATCAAGGCGACCGACATTCCGGTCGTGGCGTTCTCTGTCGGCGAAGAAGAACTCGCCGGTCTCGACACCAAGCCGCTGCTCGGCCATCTCGCCGCCTGGAACTACTTCCAGTCGGTCAAGAGCGCTGGCAATTCAGAGTTCATCAAGAAGTGGCAGGAGTTCACCAAGAACCCGAAGCGCGTCACCAACGATCCCATGGAAGCGACTGTCATCGGCTTCAACATGTGGGTGAAGGCGGTTGAGAAGGTGAAGTCGACCGACGCCGACAAGGTCATCGACGCTCTCCCGGGCATCGAAGCCGCCAACCTGACCGGCGGCACCTCGAAGATGCTGCCGAACCACCACATCACCAAGCCAGTGTTCGTCGGCGAAATCAAAGCCGACGGCCAGTTCGATGTTGTGTGGAAGACCAAGGGCCTCGTCCCCGGCGATGCCTGGACCGACTTCCTGCCCGGTTCGAAGGACCTCGACTCCGATTGGGTCAAGCTGAAGTGCGGCAACTACAACACCGTCACCAAGAAGTGCGGCGGTCAGGCTTCCTGATCTCTGTCGCCTGACGGCATCGAAAACGGAGGCGGCGCATCCGCCGCCTCCACCTTCCTGAAAAGCGATGACGAACGCTAAGAGCCGCTAAAGCGCCGGGATTGAAGTGCAATGGTTAAATTCCACGACCGCATCGTGGCGCTCGTATTCGCCATCGGTCTCCTCGTTGTGGCCGCGGGCCTGGCCCATGCCGGCCCCTACGAAGACGCGCTGGAAAAATTCACCACTGATGAATTCGCCGACACCGCCGAAGCGGTGACCGAGGTCGCGACCAGCGGCAGTCCGCTGGCGGCGCCGCTCATCGCAGCCCTGCAAGACGGCCGGCTGCAATTCAGCGCGAAAGACAAAAAGGTCTTCATCAAGACCGCCGACGACAAGTTGATCGACGCCGAAACCGGCAAGCCGTTCGATGGCACGCCGCCGGACGATCTCGACACCGTGCGCGTCAATAACCGTTTGCGTGGTGTCATCGAGGCCGCCAATGGCGCGCTCACCTTGATGGCGCCCGATGCCGGCAAGCGCTACGAGTCGGCGCAGTCGGTGTTCAAGTCGCGCGACGCCGCCGTGCTGCCGGCGGTGGAAAAGGCGCTCGAAGCCGAGAAGGTCGCGCGCGTCAAGAAAATCTTGAACGAAGCGCGCGCCGCCATTCTGCTGGCTGCCGATGACACGTCGGCGCCGGACCGCATCGCCGCCATTGAAGTCATCCGCGCCCGTGGCGATCAGGATTCGCTGGCGCTGCTGCAAAGCCTGCCGGCCGATCTGCCCGCCGACGTGCGCGCCACCGCCAACGGCGCGATCAAGACCGTCGAGCGCAATCTCGCGCTGTGGAATACGGTGCAGAACCTCTGGTACGGGCTGTCGCTCGGCTCGGTGCTGCTGCTCGCCGCCATTGGCCTGGCCATTACCTTCGGCGTGATGGGCGTCATCAACATGGCGCACGGCGAAATGGTCATGCTCGGCGCCTACACGACCTATGTCGTGCAGGACGTCATCCGCACTAGTTATCCCGGCCTGTTCGATTATTCACTGGCCTTTGCATTGCCGCTCGCTTTCCTCGTCGCGGCCATTGTCGGCATCATCATCGAACGCACGGTGATCCGCTTTCTTTATGGACGGCCGCTGGAAACCCTGCTGGCCACCTGGGGCATCTCGCTGGTGCTGATGCAGGCGGTACGCGCCGTCTTCGGTCCCACGAATAAAGAGGTCGGCAATCCGTCCTGGATGTCGGGCGCTTTCGATCTCGGCGGCATTCTCATTACCTATAACCGCATGTGGATCATCGTCTTTACCGGCATCGTGTTTGTCGCGCTTCTCGCCATGCTTCGGTTCACCCGGCTCGGCCTGGAAATGCGCGCCGTCACACAGAATCGCCAGATGGCGGCGGCGGTCGGCATTCGAACCGCACGTATCGATGCGCTCACTTTCGGCCTTGGTTCCGGTATTGCCGGCATCGCCGGCGTGGCCTTGTCGCAGATCGACAACGTCTCGCCCAATCTGGGGCAGGGCTACATCATCGACTCCTTCATGGTCGTGGTGTTCGGCGGCGTCGGCAATCTGTGGGGCACGCTTGTCGGCGCGCTGACGCTCGGCATCGCCAACAAATTCCTTGAGCCCTTCGCCGGCGCGGTGCTCGCCAAGATCGCCATCCTCGTGTTCATCATCCTGTTCATCCAGAAGCGGCCGCGCGGCATGTTCGCGCTCAAGGGCAGGGCGATCGAAGCATGATGTCCGCGCACCCGCTCATTCGCCTGCTCGATCGCGGCTCGACGCTGTTCCTCGTCCTGCTGGGGGCGTTCGCCATCGCGATTCCCGTGCTGAACCTGCTGATGCCGGCCGGCTCGGCGCTGCATGTCTCGACCTATTTCGTCGCGCTGTTCGGCAAATATGTCTGCTACGGCCTGCTCGCCCTCTCGATCGATCTGATCTGGGGCTATGTCGGCATCCTGTCGCTCGGCCACGGCGCCTTCTTCGCGCTCGGCGGTTACGCCATGGGCATGTACCTGATGCGCCAGATCGGCGACCGCGGCGTCTACGCCAATCCGATCCTGCCGGACTTCATGGTGTTCCTGAACTGGTCGGAACTGCCGATCTTCTGGTACGGCTTCAACAACTTCGCCTACGCCATGCTGATGGTGCTGCTGGTGCCGGGCCTTTTGGCCTTCGTGTTCGGCTGGTTCGCCTTCCGCTCGCGCGTGACCGGCGTCTACCTGTCGATCATCACCCAGGCGATGACCTACGCGCTGCTGCTCGGCTTCTTCCGCAACAATTTCGGCTTCGGCGGCAATAACGGCCTGACCGATTTCAAGGACATCCTCGGCTTCAACGTGCAGGCCGACGGCACCCGCAATGCGCTGCTCGTCATCTCCTGCCTGATGCTGGCTTTATGCTTCCTCGTCTGCCGCGCCATTGTCACCTCGAAATTCGGCAAGGTGCTGATCGGCATCCGCGATGCGGAGTCGCGCACGCGCTTCCTCGGTTATCGCGTCGAGGCCTACAAGCTGTTCGTGTTCACGGTGTCGGCCTGCATGGCCGGCATTGCCGGCGCGCTCTATGTGCCGCAGGTCGGCATCATCAATCCCGGCGAATTCGCGCCGGCGAACTCCATTGAAGCCGTGATCTGGGTCGCGGTCGGCGGCCGCGGCACGTTGACCGGCGCGGTGCTGGGCGCCTTCGTCGTCAACTACGCCAAGACCTTCTTCACCTCCGGCTTCCTGGCGCCGTACTGGCTGTTCATGCTCGGCGGCCTATTCATCGGCACCACCTTGTTCATGCCGCGGGGCATCATCGGCACCTACAACAACTGGCGCGCCAATCAGGCCGACAAGAAGGACGCCGCCAGAGACAATGCCAAAAACGACGCCTTTCCGTCGGCTCCGCCGCACGCGGCTGAATAGGGGCGCATGATGGACAAGCAGACCACCTCCGCTTTGCTCTACCTCGACGGCGTCAGCGTCTCGTTCGACGGCTTCAAGGCGCTCAACGAATTGTCGTTCATCGTTGAGCCCGGCGAGATGCGTGCCATCATCGGCCCGAACGGCGCCGGCAAGACGACAATGATGGACGTCATCACCGGCAAGACCCGGCCCGACGAGGGCGACGTCTATTTCCAGGAAGGCCAGTTCGACCTGACCAAGCTGGACGAGACCGAAATCGCCACGCTCGGCATCGGCCGCAAATTCCAGAAGCCGACCGTGTTCGAAATGCACACGGTCGAGGATAACCTTCAGCTTTCGCTCAAGAACGACCGCAGCGTCCGCGCCACATTGTTCTGGCAGTCGTCCGCCGAACAGGAAAAGCGCATCGACGACGTGCTCGACATCGTCCGGCTCAAGCATTTGCGCCAGCGTGTCGCCGGTAGCCTTTCGCACGGCCAGAAGCAGTGGCTGGAGATCGCCATGCTTTTGGCACAGGACCCGAAATTACTCCTCGTCGACGAGCCGGTTGCCGGCATGACCGATGTCGAGACCATGCAGACCGCCGAACTCTTGCGCGAGATCAACAAGACCAAGACGGTGGTCGTGGTCGAACACGACATGGCCTTCGTGCGCGAGCTAGGGGTTAAGGTGACGTGCCTGCACGAAGGTTCGGTGCTGGCCGAAGGCACCATTGACGATGTTTCGACCAATGACCGCGTGGTCGAAGTATATTTGGGGCGATAGCGCATGTTAGAAGCCACCAACATTGACCTCTATTACGGCGCGGCGCAGGCCTTACGCGGGATCTCGCTGAAAGCCGAGCCCGGCAAGGTTACTTGCGTGCTTGGCCGCAACGGCGTCGGCAAATCGAGCCTGCTGCGCGCTCTGGTCGGGCAGAAGCCGGTCAAGAACGGCACTATCATGTTCGAGGGCAAGGACATTACCCGGATGTCCACCGTCGATCGCGCCCGCTCCGGCATCGCCTATGTGCCGCAGGGCCGGGAGATTTTCCCGCTGCTGACCGTGCAGGAAAATCTAGAGACCGGCTTTGCGCCATTGCCGCGCAGCCAGCGCGAGATTCCCGACGACGTATTCTCGCTGTTTCCGGTGCTGCAGAGCATGCTCGGGCGGCGCGGCGGCGATCTGTCCGGCGGCCAGCAGCAGCAACTGGCCATCGGCCGCGCGCTGACCATGCGGCCGCGCCTGCTGCTGCTCGACGAGCCGACCGAGGGCATCCAGCCGTCGATCATCAAGGATATCGGCCGCGCCATCGACTATCTGCGCAGCTTGAAGGAAATGGCGATCATCCTGGTCGAGCAGTACCTCGACTTCGCCCAGGAGCTGGGCGACCATCTGGTGGTGATGGACCGAGGATCAATCGTCTATCAGAGCGACAAGGCCAATCTCGACGAAGCCGCGTTGAAGCGGGCATTGGCGATTTAGTCACGGTGTCGTCCCCGCGAAGGCGGGGACCCAGTACGCCGCAGCCTCTCGCCTTGAATGAAGTGATCGTGTTTACTGGATGCCCGCCTTCGCGGGCATGACAGCAGAGAGTGTGGCGGTGCTGAGTATCCAATCCAGTTCAGAAACCTTCGCCGCCAACCGCGCCACCGGACACATCGCGCTGTCGGTGTCGGCGCATGACGGCGTCACTCGCCGCACGCGCGTGCATGAGGACGGCTCGCTGCGCGTGCGTTTTCCCAATGCCACGCCGGAGGCGCTGGAAGCCGTGCTGGTCAATACCGGCGGTGGCATGACCGGCGGCGACCATTTCAGCATCGATCTTGCGATCGGCGAAGGCGCCAGCCTCATCTTCGGCACCGCGGCTGCGGAGAAAATTTATCGCTCGTCCGGCAACGACGCCGATATGGATGTGCGACTGATGGTGGAGGCCAATGGAAAGCTGGCCTGGCTGCCGCAGGAGACCATTTTGTTCGACCGCGCGCGGCTCAAGCGCCGTATTGACATCGATCTCGACGACAGCGCGTCGCTGATTATGGCCGAGGCGGTGGTGTTCGGCCGCGCCGCTATGGACGAGGCGATGGTCGATGGCTTCTTCACCGATGCCTGGCGCATCCGCCGTGGCGGCAAGTTGATCTACGCTGACACCGCGCGGCTCGACGGCGGCATTGCCGAAAAGATGGCGGCACGCGCCGTCACCCATAGCGGCATTGCCATTGCCACCGTGTTGATTGCACCAGGCGGCGAAACGGCGCTTGAACAAGTGCGCGCCCTCGGCGAGACTTTTGCCGGAGAGGTCGGCATTTCGGCCTGGAACGGGCTGGCGGTGGCGCGGCTTTGCGCCAGGGATGGCGCGGCGTTGCGCCACGATCTGATCGCGGTGCTGGCCGCGCTCGGCACGCCGGTGCCGCGGTTGTGGCTGCAGTAATCAAGAGGAAGCGATGAATCTGACGCCCCGGGAAAAAGACAAGATGCTGATCGCGGTCGCCGCCATGGTGGCGCGCCGCAGGCTGGAGCGCGGCGTCAAGCTCAACCACCCGGAAGCGGTGGCGCTGATTTCCGATTTCATTCTGGAGGGCGCGCGCGACGGCCGCACCGTCGCTGATCTGATGCGCGACGGTGCCCATGTCGTCACCCGCGCTCAGTGCATGGACGGCATCGCCGAGATGATCCACGACATCCAGGTTGAAGCCACGTTTCCCGACGGCACCAAGCTCGTCACCGTTCACGAACCGATCCGCTAAGGAGTTAGCCTTGAAAAAAGCAGTTACGATTTTGTCGTTGATGACCACAAGCGCCGCTTCCGCACATGAAGCGCTGGCGCCGCACATGCACCCGCACGCGACCAGCATGCTGCCCGGTGTCGAGGTCTTTGGCGTCGCGGCACTCGTACTGGCGCTCGGCGTGATCGCTTACACATATGTCAAGCGCGGTTAGCCCCATGATCCCCGGCGAGATGTTCATCAAGGACGGCGACATCGAACTCAACGCCGGCCGCAAGACGGTGACCGTCAGCGTCGCCAATTCCGGCGACCGGCCGATCCAGGTCGGCTCGCATTACCACTTCTTCGAAACCAATCCGGCGTTGAAGTTCGACCGTAAAAAGACGCGCGGCATGCGGCTCGATATTGCCGCCGGCACCGCCGTGCGTTTTGAGCCGGGCCAGACGCGCGAGGTGACACTCGTCGCGCTCGCCGGCAAGAAGACGATCTATGGCTTCCGCGGCGACGTGATGGGGAAGTTGTAAGTGATTTTGTTTCCGACCGAACGGCAAACTCTGCGCGTTCCCTCCCCCCTTGTGGGGGAGGGACAGGGAGGGGGGTAAAGCCTCGGCGATAACCATCATGACCCCTTCGAGATTCTTAAGAACGTCGTCGTTGGTAAAACGAAGTACGCGATAGCCTTGCCTCACAAACCAGTTATCGCGCTTCGCGTCGTGCAACTGACGTTCAGCGAAATCGTGGCTCTCACCGTCCAGTTCAATAATCAGGCGAAACCGGTGGCTGCAAAAATCCGCAATGTAAGGCCCAATTGGAGTCTGCCGCCGAAACTGCACGCCATCCAGGTGATGGGCTTTGATGTAGCGCCAGAGCAAAACTTCAGCACGAGTCATTCCGCGGCGAAGGGCTTTCGCCTGATTCCGCTTCCGAAGACTGACGGCCGCATGTGCCATGCACCCCCCTCCCTAACCCTCCCCCACAAGGGGGGAGGGAACGACTCTTCCTCCGCCGGAGACTGATATGTCCGTCAAAATGAAGCGCAGCGCCTATGCCGACATGTTCGGCCCGACCGTGGGCGACCGCGTGCGGCTGGCCGACACCGACCTCATCATCGAGGTTGAGAAGGATTTCACCGTCTATGGCGACGAGGTGAAGTTCGGCGGCGGCAAGGTCATCCGCGACGGCATGGGCCAGTCGCAGATCACCAACAAGCAGGGCGCCGCCGACACCGTCATCACCAATGCGCTGATCCTCGACCACTGGGGCATCGTCAAGGCCGACATTGGCATCAAGGACGGCCGCATCGCCGCCATCGGCAAGGCCGGTAATCCCGACATCCAGCCCGGCGTCACCATCATTATCGGTCCCGGCACTGACGTTATCGCCGGCGAGGGCAAGATCATCACCGCCGGCGGCTTCGACTCGCACATTCATTTCATCTGCCCGCAGCAGATCGACGACGCGCTCAATTCCGGCATCACCACTTTGCTCGGCGGCGGCACCGGGCCGTCGCACGGCACTTATGCGACGACTTGCACGCCCGGGCCGTGGCACATTGGCCGCATGCTGCAATCCTTCGACTCGTTTCCGGTCAATCTCGGCATCGCCGCCAAGGGCAATGCCTCGCGTCCGGCGGCGCTCGAAGAGATGATCAAGGCCGGCGCCTGCGCCATGAAGCTGCATGAGGACTGGGGCACGACGCCGGCGGCGATCGACAATTGCCTCACCGTCGCCGAGAAATACGACGTGCAGGTGATGCTGCACTCCGACACTTTGAACGAGTCAGGTTTTGTCGAGGACACCATCAAGGCCTTCAAGGGCCGAACCATTCATGCGTTTCACACCGAAGGCGCCGGCGGCGGTCACGCGCCGGACATCATCAAGGTCGCCGGCCTGAAGAACGTGCTACCGTCCTCGACCAATCCGACGCGGCCGTTCACGCGCAACACCATCGACGAGCATCTCGACATGTTGATGGTGTGCCACCATCTCGATCCGTCGATTGCCGAGGATCTCGCTTTCGCCGAGAGCCGCATCCGCAAGGAGACCATCGCGGCAGAGGACATCCTGCATGACCTCGGCGCGCTGTCGATGATGTCTTCCGACTCGCAAGCCATGGGCCGCATCGGCGAGGTCGTGATCCGCACCTGGCAGACGGCCGACAAGATGAAGAAACAGCGCGGATCGCTGCCCGGCGAAAAAGGCGACAACGACAATCTGCGGTGCAAGCGCTACATCGCCAAATACACCATCAACCCGGCCATCGCGCAGGGCATGTCGAAGCACATCGGCTCCGTCGAAAAAGGCAAGCTCGCCGATCTCGTGGTCTGGTCGCCGGCCTTCTTCGGCGTCAAGCCGGATCTCGTCATCAAGGGCGGCTCCATCGTCACCGCGCTGATGGGCGATCCGAATGCCTCGATCCCGACGCCGCAGCCGGTGCATTACCGTCCGATGTTCGCCGCCTTCGGCAAGTCGCTCACCGCGTCATCGGTCGTGTTCGTGTCGAAGGCCGCGGCGAAAAGTTCCTTGCGCAAACAGCTCGGCTGCGAGAAGCAGTTCATCGGCGTCGATAATACGCGCAAGATCAACAAGAAGAGCATGGTCTTGAACGATGCCACGCCGAACATCGAGGTCGATCCGGAAACCTACGAGGTCCGCGCCGACGGCGAGTTGCTCACCTGCGCGCCGGCCGAGGTGCTGCCGATGGCGCAACGGTATTTCCTCTTCTAGTGTGAGCCTATGAACAGGGTTGTGCACATCGTGCCCGCAGGCCAGTGGTCCGCGGCGGAGGCCATCGACCGCGTCGTGCTTGACGCTGGCGACCGCAACCGCCGCCGCATCGTGCTGACCGGCGAGAGGGGCACGGCCTTCATGCTCGATTTCCCCAAGCCGGTGTCGTTGCGCGACGGCGACGGCCTGGCGCTGGACGACGGCGCGATCGTGCAGGTCGTCGGCGCGAACGAGCCGTTGCTCGAAATCGCCGGGCCCAATGCCTTCGAGACGGTGCGGCTGGCCTGGCATCTCGGCAATCGCCACACCGACGTGCAGATCGTCGGCGGCAATTTGCGCATTCGCTACGACCATGTGCTGGTGGATATGCTGCGCGGCCTCGGCGCGCGCGTCGAAGGTCTCGCCGCGCCGTTCGATCCCGAACCGGCTTCGCCGCATGGGCATGGCCACGATCATGGATGATAAGGCCCTCTACCGCCTGATGGCCTGGCTGTCGCCGGCGTTTCCGGTGGGCGCGTTCTCGTATTCCAGTGGCATCGAATGGGCGGTTGAAACCGGCGACATCGCCGACGAGGCCACGCTGCAAGACTGGCTTGGCATCATGCTGAGCGAAGGCGGCGGCTATTGCGACGCCGTGCTGTTCGCGCAGGCGCATCGTGCCGCGCTCGGCGACGATGACCAATCGCTGTACGACATTGCCGAATTGGCCGCTGCCTTCGCGCCGTCGAAAGAGCGTCATCTGGAAACCACGGCGCAGGGCAACGCTTTCATCGAAGCCGCGCGCGCCGCCTGGAACTGCCTTGCGTTGGATCGGCTGAAATCGATATGGGACGGTCCGGTGGCCTATCCCGTCGCCGTGGCGGTTACCGCTGCCGGTCACGGCATCGCGGTCGAGCCGGCGCTCTCAGCCTACCTTCAAGCGCTCGCCGCCAACTGGGTGTCTGCCGGCGTGCGGCTTATTCCGCTCGGCCAGACGCAAGGCCTGCGCGTCGTCGCCGCGCTTGAGCCCACCGTCGCCTCGACCGCACAGCGTGCGCTCAATGCCACGCTGGACGATCTCGGCTCCGCGGCCTTTCGCGCCGACCTCGCCAGCGCGCGGCATGAAACGCAGTACACACGCCTGTTCAGGAGTTGAGAATGAAGAACCCCCACGGTCCTCTGCGCGTCGGTGTTGGCGGCCCGGTCGGCTCCGGCAAGACCGCGCTGATGGACGCCTTGTGCAAGATTTTGCGCGACCGCTACCAGATCGCCGCCATCACCAATGACATCTATACCAAATGGGACGCCGAATATCTGGTGCGCTCTGGCGCACTGCCGGCCGACCGCATCGCCGGCGTCGAGACCGGCGGTTGCCCGCACACCGCGATCCGCGAGGATGCCTCGATCAATCTCGCCGCGGTCGCCGAGATGAACAAAAAGTTTCCCGACCTCGATCTGGTGCTGATCGAATCCGGCGGCGACAATCTCGCCGCGACCTTCTCGCCTGAGCTTGCCGACCTGACCATCTACGTCATCGACGTCGCCGCCGGCGACAAGATCCCGTCCAAAGGCGGCCCCGGCATTACGCGCTCGGATTTGTTGGTCATCAACAAGATCGATCTGGCGCCCTATGTCGGCGCGTCGCTCGAAGTGATGGAGCGCGATTCGAAAAAAATGCGCGGCGCGCGCCCCTTCGTCATGACCAATCTGCGCGAAGGCAAGGACGTCGGCGCTATCGTCACATTCATCGAGGAGAAGGGTGGCCTGCGGACTTGAATAGAAAAGGGGCGCCCCTTTCGGAAGCGCCCCTTCGACTCGTCGCCTGACAAGTCAGTACTTCTCGGTGTTAGCGGTAGCGGCAGTGACGCCGGCCCCAGTCGTCGCGCCAGCAGGTGCGGGTGCGATAGCGTTCGCGGTAGCGCGGCTCGGCATTGGCGCCGATGGCCGCACCGGTGGTGCCGCCGATCACGGCGCCGACCGCGGCGCCCTCGGCCCGGCCGGTCACAGCGCCGCCGATGACGGCGCCAGCGCCGGCGCCAACAATCGCGCCGCCAACGGCATTACCTTGAGCATTGGCGCTCATCGGCATCGTGGCCGCCAGCGCGGCCAAAGTCACACCAGCAAGCAGGGTCTTGCGCATGGTCTGTCTCCACTGTCGAATGAAGTGCCAAAATAGCGTATTGTCCGAATAACGCTGATCTTGGGTGTTGGTTCCGGGGAAGATCTCATGGTGAAATTGTCGGCCCGCGAGCGTTTGGCGTCTGCCTTGCAGCGTATCGACGATGCGCAAGGCGAGGGCGCCCACACCTGCCTCTCGGTTTATCGCGAACAGGCGCTGGCTGCGGCGGAAGCCTCCGATGCCCGCGCCCGCGCCGGCGTCACCCTCGGTCCGCTCGACGGCGCTCTCGTCTCGATCAAGGATCTGTTCGATGTCGCCGGCGAAGTCACACGCGCCGGTTCGAAAGTCCTGTTCGAGGAAGGCAAGGTAGCCGAGCGCGATGCGCCCATCGTGCAGCGCTTGCGCGCAGCAGGCGCCGTCATCGTTGGGAAAACCAACATGTCGGAATTCGCCTTCACTGGGCTTGGCATCAATCCGCATTACGGCACGCCGGCCAATCCGGCGGATCGTGCCCGCGTACCTGGCGGGTCGTCGTCCGGCGCCGCCGTGGCGGTTGCCGACGGCTTCTGCGAAATCGCCATCGGCAGCGACACCGGCGGCTCGGTGCGCATCCCGGCTTCTTTCTGCGGCGTCACCGGCTTCAAGCCGAGCCGCCAGCGCGTGCCGACCGAAGGCGCGTTTCCGTTGTCCTATACGCTCGACTCGATCGGCCCGCTGGCCCACACCGTCGCGGAATGCGCGCAGGCCGATGCCGTGCTGGCCGGCGAAGCACCGTGGACGCTCGACGCCGCGCCCTTAAGCGGCCTTCGCCTCGGCGTGGCGCAGGGCCTGCCGTTGGAAAATCTAGACGACACGGTCGGCCGCCGTTTCCCGGAAGCGCTCGACCGGCTGGAGCGCGCCGGCGCGCGGCTGTCCTACGAGAAGCTGCCGCTGTTCGATGACATGATGCAGGTGCTGCGCGTCAGCATTCTGGTGGCCGAAGTCTATTCGATTCACAAGGAGCGTCTGGCGCGGCGCGGCGACGACATCGACGAGATCGTGCGCGCGCGCGTCAGCAAGGGCGCCGACATTACCGCCGCCGATTACATCAATGCCGTGCGCGCCAGGGCCGCGTTGATCCGCGCCATGGATGCGCGGTTGGCCGATCTCGACGCGCTTGTCCTGCCCTCGACGCCGATCGTCGCGCCGCGCATCGACGAGGTCGGCAATGCGAAGGACTTCATGGCGCGGAACGCCATGGCTTTGCGCAATACCACTATCGCCAATTTCTTCGACCTGACCGCGATCTCGCTGCCGCTGCCGCGCGAAGGCGGCCTGCCGACCGGCCTTATGCTGTTTGCCCGCAACGGCCACGACCGCCGCTTGCTCCGCATTGCCGCGGCGGTGGAAAAGTCCTTGACCTAGCCGCGCGGGCCGCCGCCGGTCTATAGTCCCGCTTGTTCGAACGGCAGCACGTCCGGCAATAACTTTCCGAGGGGAGGCTCCACCATGAATCGCAAATCGCAGAACCGATTCCGGCCCAGCCGCCGCACTTTTACCGCCGGTCTTGGTGCTGCAGGCCTTACCGCCGGTATCGCCCCCTTCAATATCGTCCGCGCGCAAGGCGCGGCGTTGAAAGTCGGCGTGTTGCTGCCTCGCTCCGGTTACCAGGCTGGCATCGGCCAGGACTGCCAGCGCGGTGTCGATATCGCCGCCGGCATCTTCAAGGATTTGGGGCTGCCGAGCCTCCAGATCATGAACGCCGATACCGAAACCAATGTCGATGTCGCGCGCTCGCGCGCCGAAAAACTGATCGGCGAGGGCGCCCAGGTGCTGGTCGGCGCTTTCGACAGCGGCCAGAGTTCGGCGATCGCCCAGGTCGCCGAGCAGAAGGGCATTCCCTTCATCATCAACATCGCCGCCGCGCCGCCGATCACCGAGCAGGGTTACAAGTTCGTGTTCCGCAATTTCCCGACCGCGGCCATGATTCTGGGCGGCGCCTTCGCCGGCCAGAAGGAAATTTTCGCCGCCGTGGGCGCCGCGCCGAAGACGGCGGTGTTCCTGCACGTCAACGATACGTTCGGCACGTCGATGGCCGGCGGTATCGGCGCGGTGATGCCGAAGTTCGACATGCCGTACAAAATCGTCGAGACCATCGCCTACGATCCGGCGGCGCGCGATCTGTCGGTCGAAATCTCCAAGGCCAAGGCGACCGGCGCGGAAGTGGTGCTGCTGGTCAGCCGCCTCAACGACGCCATCCTGCTGACCCGCGAAATGGTCAAGCAGCGTTGGTCGCCGACGGCGATCATGAGCATGGGGCCCGGCTGGTACGAGGACCAGTATCTCAAGACACTCGGCAAACTCTCCGATGGGCCGCTGAGCTTTGCGCCGTGGTACGATCCCAACAAGCCGCTCAGCAAGACGCTCGAGCAGGCGCTGGCCAAGGTCAATGCCGGCGTCAATCTCAACACCAATCACGTCTACACCTTCGAGGCGTTGCTGGTTGCCGCCGACGCCTACAAGCGCGCCGGCTCCGCCGAT
The DNA here is from genome assembly GCA_001464835.1 of Rhizobiales bacterium Ga0077525. Classification (GTDB taxonomy): domain Bacteria; phylum Pseudomonadota; class Alphaproteobacteria; order Rhizobiales; family Xanthobacteraceae; genus Pseudolabrys. The sequence goes on from LNDS01000025.1 coordinate 40,826, forward strand.
CCGAAGGCATTGGCCGACGCCATCCGCGCCACCAACATCGCCAACAATGCCAGCCCCGGTCCCGGCATCCAGTTCGACGCCAAGGGCCAGAACGACAAACTGAAAATCTCGGCCATCCAGAACCGCGGCGGCAAACTGGTAACGGTGGCGCCGAAGGAAGCGGCCAACGCCAAGCCGGAATGGCCGCTGACGCCTTACGACAAGCGCGCGTAAGGCCAGTGCCCTTCGACGTCTATCTCAATGTCGCCGTCGGCGGATTGCTGACCGGCCTGGTCTACGGCCTGATGGCTCTCGGCCTATCGGTCATCTTCGGCGTCGTGCGCGTGGTCAATTTTGCCCATGGCGAGATGATGACCATCGCCATGTATATTGCCATCGTGCTGTTTTCCGCGCTGCATCTCGACCCGTTGCTGATGCTGGTGCCGATCGCCGCCGTGCTGTTCTGCTTCGGCTATGCCTTGCAGGCCGGCATCATCAATCCCTTCATCACGCGGCCGGAGCACAGCCAGTTCCTGCTGCTGGTGGCGGTCGCCATCATCATCATCAATGTATTGCTGATCCTGTTCGGCCCCGACGCGCAGAGCGTGCAGACCGCGTATTCCTATGACAGCTTCCAGATCGGCAGACTGATCGTCGATGCCACCAAGCTCTACGCCGCTGCCACGGCGCTGGCGGTGGCGGCTGCGCTCTATGGCTTCTTCCGCTTTACCGCTATCGGCACAGCGATCCGCGCCTGCGCCGATAATTACACCGGCGCTTTGGTGGTCGGCCTCGATGTCAAGCATCTTTACGCGCTGACCTTTGGTCTTGGCGCAGCCTGCGTTGGCGCCGCAGGCGTCATGCTGGTGCTGATCGTCGATGTCACGCCGTCGCTCGGGCCTGCCTATACATTGCTCGCTTTCGTCATCGTCATCACTGGCGGCCTTGGCTCGATGCCCGGCGCGCTTCTCGGCGGCGTGCTGATCGGCATGACCGAGGCGATGGCCGGCTTGATCTTCACGCCGTCGGCGAAAAGCATGTTCGCTTTCGCCATCCTGGCTTTGGTGCTGTTGTTCCGCCCGCAAGGCATCATGGGCAAGAAGGCCGCATGATGTTTTCCCGCCTTTTCGAGAACGTCTCGCGTCGCACCTTGCTGGCTCTCGCCGCGCTGCTGATCGTTTTGTTCGGCGCGCCGTTTGTCGCCAGCGACTATCTGCTCACCGTGCTCATTCTGATTTTGTATTTCGCCTATATCGGGCAGGCCTGGAACATCATGATGGGCTTTGCCGGACAATTGTCCCTCGGTCATGCCCTCTATGTCGGCCTCGGCGCCTATACGGCGGCGGCCTTGTACGTTCATTTCGGCATCGGGCCGTGGCTCGGCCTTCTTGTCGCCGTGCCGATCGCGGCGCTCGCCGGCGCCTTCATCGGGTTTCTGGCGTTTCGGTTCAAAGTCGGCGGCGTCTACTTCGCCATTCTCACCATTGCGGTCGCCGAGTTCGCCCGCGTCGGCTTCGATCATCTCGCCTGGACCAAGGGTTCGTCCGGCCTGTTCCTGCCGGTGGCGCAGTTCACCCGCAACGATCTGTGGCTGCTGCGCGGCCAGCCGGCGATGTTCTATTATGTCCTGCTGGTGGCGACGGTGCTGGCCTTCGTGTTTTGCCGCGCGCTCCTGCAAAGTCGCATCGGCTATTTCTGGCGGGCGATCCGCGAGGACGAGGAAGCGGCGCGCGCAACCGGCATCGATACGTTCCGCTACAAGATGATCGCGGTGACGATCTCGTCGGCCATGACGTCGTTCGCCGGTGTCATCTATGCCTTCTACTACAACAATCTATTTCCAGAGCAGGTGTTTCACATCTCGCGCTCGATCGAGATCATTCTCGGGCCCATCGTCGGCGGCGTCGGTACTCTGTTCGGCCCGATTATCGGGGCTTTCCTGTTGACCGGTCTGTCGGAAGTGCTCATCGCCGCGCTGCATGCTATCGGCCTCGACGTGCCCGGCGCCAAGCAGGTGTTCTACGGCTTCTGCCTGCTGCTGGTCATCATGGCGCTGCCGGACGGGGTGTGGCCGTGGCTGTCGCGCAAGCTTGGACTTTCGGAGCGCGAGCCATGAGCACGCTCCTTAAGGTCGAAGGCGTCAGCAAGCGTTTTCACGGCCTGTTGGCCGTCGACCGGCTCACATTCGACGTGCCGGAAGGCGGCATCTACGCCGTCATTGGGCCGAACGGCGCCGGCAAGACAACTCTGTTCAACATGATCGCCGGCGTCTATGCGCCGGACCACGGCATCATCACCTTCGCCGATAAGCGCATCGAAGGCTTGCCGCCGGACCGCATCGCCCGGCGCGGCATCGGCCGCACCTTTCAGATCGTGCGGCCGTTCCCGGCTTTGTCGGTCGAGGACAATGTCATTGTCGGCGCACTGATGCGCCGCGCCGATGTCGCCGATGCACGCACGCACGGCCATGAGGTGCTGCGGCGACTCGATCTTTACGACAAGCGCGCGCAACGCGCGTCGTCGCTGACATTGCCCGACCGCAAGCGGCTCGAAGTGGCGCGTGCGCTTGCCACCGATCCGAAGCTCTTGCTGCTCGACGAGGTGATGGCCGGTTTGCGTCCGACCGAGACCGACCGCATCGTTGCCATCCTCAAGGAGCTGAACCGCGACGGTCTCACCATTCTCTTGATCGAGCATGTCATGCGCGCGGTGATGGCCTTGGCCGGCCGCATTCTGGTGCTGCATCATGGCGCGGCTATTGCCGAGGGTGCGCCCGCCGATGTGGTGCGCGATCCGGCGGTGATCGACTCTTACCTGGGCGCGGAGGACATCTAGTGCTCAAGGTGGAGAACCTCGACGTCTTCTACGGTGACGCGCAGGCGCTCGATAGCGTCTCGCTGGACATTGCGGAAAAATCCATTGTCGCCATCGTCGGCGCCAATGGCGCCGGCAAGACATCGCTGATCCGCACCATTGCCGGCATGCACAGACCGGCGCGCGGGCGGATTATCTACAAGGGCGAGAACATCGCCGGCTGGCCGAGCCACAAGGTGTGCGATCTCGGCATCGGCCAGGTGGCGGAAGGCCGCCAAGTCTTTCCCAGCCTGTCGATCGCCGAAAATCTTTCGATGGGCGCGATGCTGCCGCGCGCCCGCGACCTCCGCGCCCGCAATCTCGATCGCGTCTATGCGATGTTTCCGCTGCTGGCCGAGCGCCAGGCGCAGGCCGCCGGCACTCTGTCTGGCGGCGAGCAGCAGATGCTCGCCATTGGGCGATGCTTGATGGGCGCGCCGGATCTGGTGATGTTCGACGAGCCGTCGCTCGGTCTCGCCCCGGCCATCGTCCAGCAGGTCTTGAAAACCGTGCGCGAGCTGAACCGCGAAGGCCTCACTTGTGTGCTGGTCGAGCAAAACGTCGCGGTGTCGCTGAAACTGGCCAGCCAGGCCTATGTGCTGGAGAACGGTCGCATCACGCTGTCAGGCACCGGCGAGGCGTTGCTCGGCGACGACCGAGTGCGGCAGGCTTATCTCGGGATGTAACTCGCGAGAATCTTAGCGGGGAAGGTATCCGCGGCCCTGCACCTTGCGCTGGCGGCGCATCAAAAGGTCGAGGGCAGCGACGCGCATGCTCAAGGGGCAGTGCGGGAAGCTGGCGCGCAACAGCTTGAGGGCTTCGGCGTCGGTCGCGGGGGAATACTGCAATACGCTTTCGGCCATCCGCGCGGCGTCCGTCGCCAGAGGCGCGGGACGCGGCATCACATTGAAAGCTTGGCCCATCGCAAACGTCCTTGTGGGTGCCAGAAAACCTGAAACCCGGCACAGCGAAGGTGCGCCCTTCCCCTTAGCAAATGGTTAACGACGCAAAACGGCCGGCGGTTCCCCCCGCCGGCCGCAAATTTGCGTCTTTGGACGTAAGACTACTTCAGCGCCGGTCCGATGGTCACCGACAGGGTGCCGATGCCCTCGATCGAGCATTCGAGCTTGTCGCCCGCGACGCAGGCGGCAACGCCAGCCGGGGTCCCGGTCATGATGATGTCGCCGGCGGCCAGTTCGACCAATCTGGACAAGTCGGCGATGATTTCCGGCACGTTCCAGATCAGTTGCTCGAGATCGCCGTCCTGGCGGACCTGGCCGTTGCAGGAGAGGGTGATCCTGCCCTTTGTCGGGTGGCCGCTTTCGGTGGCCGGCTTGATCGCGCCCATCGGGGCCGAGTGGTCGAACGACTTGCCGACTTCCCACGGCCGCTTCAAGTCGCGCGAGGCAATCTGAAGGTCGCGGCGGGTCAGGTCGATGCCGACGGCATAGCCGTAAATGTGGTCATTGGCCTTGTCGGCCGGAATGTTGCGGCCGCCGGACTTCATCGCCACCACCAGTTCGACCTCGTGGTGCATGTCTTTGGTCAGTGGCGGATAGGGCACGGTGCCGCCGTCCGGCACGATCATGTCGGCCGCTTTGGCGAAATAGAACGGCGGCAGGCGCTCGTCCTGGCCCATTTCGCGGACGTGCTCGATATAGTTGCGGCCGACGCACCAGATGCGGCGGACCGGATAAGTCTTGGACGTGCCGGCAACCGCGATGACGGGCTGCGGCGGCGCAGGAATGACGTAGTCCGCGCTCATGGGAATTTGCCTTTAAGAGAGTGAAAAGAGGCCGTTTGGCCGGGTTTTGGTGGCTTTCGGGTATCGCATTATCCGGCAGCGGACAAGGCGTAGCGCGAAAAGGCGGCCATGCGCTAGACCGGGTCGGCGACCGGGTTGGCCGGCTGCCGCGGCTCCTGCTGCTTGAGCTGGAGCCCGTAGAACAGGGCGTAGCGGCCGCTCTTCGACAGCAACTCCTCGTGCCGGCCGGATTCGCCGGCGTGGCCGTCCTCGATGACGTAAATGCGGTCGGCATGCGAAATCGTATGCAGCCGGTGCGCGATCGCCAACGTGGTGCGGCCCTCGAACAGATGGTCCATGGCCTCGCGCACCGCCAGTTCGCTCTCCGAATCGAGTGCGGCGGTCGCCTCGTCGAGCAGAATGATCGGCGCGTTCTTGATCAGCGCGCGGGCAATGGCGATGCGCTGGCGCTGGCCGCCGGACAATTGCAGGCCATGTTCGCCGACCGGCGCGTCATAGCCTTGCGGAAACTGCATGATGAAGTCGTGCGCATAGGCGCCCTTGGCGGCGGCGACGATCTCGTCCTCGCTGGCGTCCGGTCTGCCGAAGGCGATGTTCTCGCGGATCGTGCCGCGGAACAGGAACACGTCCTGTCCGACATAGGCGATGTGCTGGCGCAGCGAGCGGCGCGACACCTTGCTGATGTCCTGCCCGTCAATAGTGATTTTGCCGTGCTCGCTGTCATAGAAACGCAGCAGCAGATTGAACACGGTGGACTTGCCGCCGCCGGACGGGCCGACCAGCGCCGTGAGCTTGCCGGGCTCGGCGGTAAACGACATGCCGCGCAGCACCGACGTGTCGCCGCGATAGGCGAAATGCACGTCGTCGAACTCGATCCGCGGCGAGGCGATCTTGATGTCCGGCATGCCGGCGTCGGCCGGCTCGGTCGGCGGACTGTCGATCACCTCGAACAGCACGCGCACGCCAACGAGCCCGCTGTTGAGTTCGATGTTGAGCCGCGCCAGCCGCTTCGCCGGTTCATAGGCAAGAAGAAACGCCGTGATGAACGAGAAGAACTGCCCCGGCGTCGCGCCGGTATCGATGACGCGGTAGCCGCCATAAGTGATGGCCAGCGCGATGGCGATGCCGCCGAGCGTCTCCATCAGCGGCGAGGCGCGGGCCGAGACGCGCGCCATCTTGTTGGCTTCGTGTTCGACAGACGCCACGTTGGCATCGAAGCGCCGGCGCATCGTGTCTTCCAGCGTGAACGCCTTGACGATGCGGATGCCCTGCAAAGTCTCCTGCAAGGTTTCGAGAATGCGGGTGCCGCCCTGGAACTGGCTGCGGCCGATCTTGTAGATGCGGCGGATGATCTTGCGCAGGATGAACAGTGCCGGCGGCGCCACCACAAAGGCGAAGAACGACATCAGCGGGTCCTGCAACACCATCACGGTGATGAGGCCGATCAGCGACAGCGCATCGCGCCCAACAGACGTAATGAGCAGATTGAGCACCTGCGTCACCGCGGCGGCGCCGGCCGACAGCCTTGCGATGAACTCGGTCGAATGCCGGTCGGAAAAATAGCTCAAGCCCTCGGCGAGCAGCTTGTTGAATACCGCGCGCTGGTTATTGGCGACGATGCGGTTGCCGATCTGCGACAGCAAAACCGTGTGGCCGTAGGTGGCCAGGCCCTTCATCGTGAACAGCAGAGCGGTGATGATGCCGAGCGTGACGATGCCGGGCAGGTTGCGGTTGACATAGGCCTCGTTGATGACGTCGCCGATCAGATAGGCGCTCGCCGCGGTGCAGGCGGCCGACACCGCCATCAGCACGAAGGCGACGGCATATTTGCGCCAGTGCACGGCGCCCTGTTCGGTCAAAAGCCGCTTGACCAGAGGCCAGGCGGCGTAACGCACGTCGTCGGAAAGGGGCAGTTTCGTGTCGGTCATCCGCCCTGTGTCGGGCATTGATTATGGCGCGTCAAGCCGGGCCCGGGCCGCGCTTGCCGGCGAGGCGCTTTTCCCACGCCAGGGCATGGGCGACGATGGTGTCGATATCCTGGAACTGCGGTTGCCACGGCAAAGAGCTGCGAATGCGCTCGACATTGGCGACGAGCGCTGCCGGATCGCCGGGGCGGCGGCCTTCGATCTCGACCTGAAAATCCCGGCCGCTGACGCGGCGCACGGCATCGACCACTTCGAACACAGAACAGCCGCGACCGTAGCCGGCGTTGAACGTCATGCTGGCGCCGCCGCGACGCAAATGGCCGAGCGCCGCCGAATGCGCGCGCGCCAGATCGCTGACATGAATGTAGTCGCGGATGCAGGTGCCGTCCGGCGTCGGATAGTCGGTGCCGTAAACCGACATCTTCGGCCGTTTGCCGACGGCGGCCTCGCAGGCGACCTTGATGAGATGCGTCGCCCCCGGGCTCGATTGCCCCGTGCGGCCGCGCGGATCGGCGCCGGCGACGTTGAAGTAGCGCAGGATGACGAAGCGCAAGCCGTGCGCGCGCCCGGCATCGTGCAGCATGATCTCCGACATCAGCTTCGAGGTGCCGTACGGCGAAATCGGCACGGTCGGCGCATCCTCGCGCAGCGACGGTGCATCGGCATTGCCGTAGACCGCGGCGGTCGACGAGAAGATGAACTGGCGCACGCCGCAATCGATCGCGGTGTCGAGCAGCGCGCAGGTGTTCACCGTGTTGTTGTGATAGTAGCCGAGCGGATCGCGCAGCGAATCCGGCACCACGATCGACGCCGCGAAGTGGATGATGGCGGTGACGCCATATTGCTCGATGACCTTGGCGACCAGTTCGCGGTCGCCGGTCGAGCCGGAGACGAAGGGTACCGAGGCCGGGATCAGATAGCGGAACCCGGTGGACAAGTTGTCGAGCACGACGACGGGGTCGCCGGCATCGACCAACTCATGCACCATGTGGCTGCCGATGTATCCGGCGCCGCCCGTGACCAAAACCGTCATTCTCGTCCCCGATTTGCCTGGGTCTACTACCGGACGGCCGCCGAAAAAGTCATTATAACCGCGGGTGCAAGGCCGGGGTTATGGCGGTCGTTATTAATGCCCGGTATAGGATCGTCCTTAACCGCCAATATTTCGATAATGCCAGACATTCTTTTCATCAAGACATCTTCTCTCGGCGATGTGATCCACCACATGCCGGCCCTGACCGAGGCGCGCGCGGCGCGCCCGGATGCGCGCATTACGTGGCTGGTCGAGGAAGCTTTCGCGCCTCTGGCGCGGCTGCACCCCGGCGTCGATGCGGTCATCCCGTTGGCGTTACGGCGCTGGCGCAAGTCACTTGTCTCACCGGCGACATGGACCGAAATCGCCGCCGGCTGGCGCGGGCTTCGCGCCGCCAATTACGACCTGATCGTCGACACGCAAGGTCTGGGGAAGACCGGCGTGCTGTCGCGCATCGCCCGCGGCACGCGGCATGGCTACGACAGGAACAGCATCAAGGAACCGTTCGCGTCGAGCTTTTACGATGTGCGCCACACCGTCAGCCGTGGCCTGCACGCGGTCGAGCGCAACCGCATTCTCACCGGACTGGCGCTCGGCTATGCGCCGCAAGGCGCGCCCGATTTCGGTCTCGATCGCGCGCGCTTTCGCGGTACGGAAGCGCCTTATGTGGTGCTGCTGCACGCGACGGCGCAGCCGCAGAAGGAATGGCCGGTTGAGAACTGGATCGCGCTTGGCCGCGAGATACAGCGGCAGGGCATTGAAGTTGTATTGCCATGGGGCTCGGTGGCCGAGCGCGCGCGCAGCGAACAGATCGCTTCCGCTTTGGCCGGCGCGCGGGTGCCGGAACGCATGCCGCTCGACCAGGTCGCGCGGCTCATCGGCGGCGCGCATTATGTCGTCGGTGTCGACACAGGTTTATTGCATCTGGCGGCGGCGCTCGGCGTGCCGCTGATTGCGATCTTTGCCGGCAGTAAACCGGAATTGACGAGACCGGTCGGCAGCGGCCCGCTCACGGTGCTGGGCGCGCAGGGCGCGCCGCCGGCGGTGGATGACGCGATTGCGGCTTTCGGAAAACTTAGAATCTGATCACGCCGCGCCGGCGCGCAGCAAATCGTGGACGTGGATGACGCCGACCGGCTTGCCGGCTTGAACGGCGAACAGCGCCGTGACCTTCATCGAATTGAGAATGTCGAGCGTCTCCGAGATCAACTGGTCCGGCCGCACGGTCTTTGGTGCCTTGGTCATCACGTCATCGACGCGCGCATCCAGAAGATCGTTGCGCATGTGACGGCGCAAATCGCCGTCGGTGATGATGCCGACCAGTTTGCCCGCCGCATCGGTGATGCCGACGCAGCCAAAACCTTTCGCCGACATTTGCAGGATGGCGTCCGACATCGCGGTGCCGAGCGGCGCCAAAGGCACCGCTTCTCCGGAATGCATGAAGTCGCTGACCGTCTTGAGCAGCGCGCCGAGCTTGCCGCCCGGATGCAGCATGCCGAAATCGTTGGCGGTGAAGCCGTGGCTTTCCAGAAGCGCGATCGCCAGCGCATCGCCGAGCGCAAGCTGCATCAGCGACGAGGTCGTCGGCGCCATGTTGTGCGGACAGGCCTCGCGCGCCTGCGGCAGCGTCAACACCACGTCGGCGGTTTTGCCGAGCGTCGAGTCGGCATTCGCCGTCATGGCGATCAGGCCGATGCGGAAGCGGCGTGAATAATCGGTGAGGTTCTTTAGCTCAGCCGTTTCGCCCGACCACGACAAAGCGAGAATGACGTCGCCCTTGGCGATCATGCCGAGGTCGCCATGGCTGGCTTCGGCCGGATGCACGAACATCGCCGGCGTGCCGGTCGAGGCGAACGTCGAGGCGATCTTGTTGCCGACGTGGCCTGACTTGCCCATGCCGGTGACGATGACGCGGCCTTGCGCGGCGCGAATGAGATCGACAGCGGCGGCGAACTGGTGGCCGAGGCCGTTGCGCAGCGCCTCGATCAGCGCATCGATGCCGCTGCGCTCGGCGTCGAGCGTGCGCAGCGCGCTGTCGATGGCCGACTGGGCGGTGGGTTGGCCTTTGTCTTGGGTCATATCCGAGCCTTAACGGGGCCGGCGGGGGCTCGCAAGCACGTTGCGAACCGCCTTCAGCACGCTGTGGACGGCGACGCCGGCGGTCTGGCGGTGGCTGACCGCCTTGTTGCCCTCGGTGCGGGCGCGCTGGCGGGCGTCCGCGTCGCCCTCCGGTTCGAGGATGGCGGCGACCGGGTTGAGCGGCTTCCAGTGCCAGGGGCTGGTCGGGCCGAAGATCGCCACGGTCGGCGTGCCGATGGCGGCCGAAATGTGCATCAGCCCGGAATCGTTGGTGACGGCCACGTCGGCGGCGGCCAGCGCGAGGATGGCGTTGCGCAGGTCATTGCCGGTCAGGTCGCGGACCTGCGGCCCGCCGGCCTTGGCGATCTCCTGGGCGGTGGCGGTCTCTGCCGGGCCGCCGAGCACCCAGACCGCGGCGCCCTCGGCGGTCAGAGCGCGGGCCAGCTCGGCATAATGGCCGGCCGGCCAGGCCTTGCCGGCGCCGACCGCGCCGGGTGACAAGGTGATGACCGGGCGGCCATCGGCGACAAGGGAGCGCTGCTGGCGCCACAGCGCCAGTTCGTCGGCCGGGACCGCCAACTGGGGCAGGGGCCAGTCCTGGGGCAGCGCTGCGTCCTTCGGCAGCGCCAGCGCGCCCATCTGATCGATCATGCGCGGCAAAGCGCGCTCGCCCCAGCGCATGTCGTTGATCAGGCCGAACCGGGCCTCGCCGGCAAAGCCGGTTCGCCGTTGAATGCCGGCCAGCCACGGCGCCAGTGCCGCCTTCCACTTGCGCGACATGACGAGGGCCTGCCCGTAGTCCTCGCCGCGCAGCCGGGCCGCCAGATCCTGCTGGACCGCCCAGCCGAGCCTTTTGCGCGGCTGGTCGCTGATGTGAACCTTGCGGACGCCCGGCATGTAATCGGCGATCGGCGCGCACAACGTGCTGGAGACCATGTCGACCGGCCGGTCGGGGTCTTCGGATCGCAACAGCCGCACGACCGAATGGCAGCGCACGAAATCCCCGATCCAGACAAAGGGGACGATCAGCACCGGACGATGATCTGAACCTTGGTTCATTTTAACCAAATTGAGCTTTGGCAGGAATGGCACAGGGCTTTGCCCGCTCTGCCCGGGGCTGTCCAGCGCCAATCTTTACCGTTTCCGGCGCCCTTTGGCCCGGCCATTTGCGCCGCCGCGCCGTCTGGGGCAAAGGTTTGCCTGTAACGGTTTAGGGGCAGGGATGATCTTGGTCACCGGCGGCGCCGGCTTTATCGGCTCGAATATCGTCGCCAGCCTTAACGAGGCCGGCCGTACCGATATTGCCGTGAACGACATCCTCGGTGACGACGCCAAATGGCGCAATCTCGCCAAGCGCCAGATCGCCGATTTCGTGCCGCCTTCCGACCTCGCCCAATGGCTGGACGGCCGCAAGCTGGATGCTGTCATCCATATGGGCGCGATTTCCGACACCACCGCCGCCGACGGCGACGCGGTCATGAACACCAACTTCCGCCTGTCGCTGCGCCTGCTCGACTGGTGCACGGCGACGCAGACGCCGTTTATCTATGCCTCGTCGGCGGCGACCTATGGCGAGGGCGAGCAGGGCTTCACCGACGATTGGTCGCTCCCGGCTTTGCGCAAGCTCAAGCCGATGAACCTGTATGGCTGGAGCAAGCATCTGTTCGATCTCGTCGTGGCCGATCGCCATGCGAAGAAGCAAAAGCTGCCGCCGCACTGGGCCGGCCTCAAATTCTTCAACGTCTATGGCCCGAACGAATATCACAAGGGCCACATGGCCAGCGTGCTGTCGAAAGTGTTTGCCGGCGCCAAGGCCGGCGAGCCGGTTAAACTGTTCAAATCGTACCGCGACGGCATCGGCGACGGCGAGCAGCGCCGCGATTTCATTTTTGTCGATGACGTCGTCGCGGTGATCCGCTGGCTCATCGATACGCCTTCCGCCAACGGCATCTTCAATGTCGGCACCGGCCAGGCCGAAAGCTTCCGCGACATGATCGCCGCCATGTTCAAGGCGATGGGCCGCGCGCCGAATATCCAGTACATCGATATGCCGGAAAATATCCGCGGTCAGTATCAGTATTTCACGCAAAGCAGCATCGAGAATCTGCGCCGCGCCGGTTATAACGCGGGCTTCACTGCGCTTGACAAAGCGGTCGGGCAATATGTGACGGGTTATCTCGATCAGGCCGACAAATACAAATAATCATGTTCGACTTCGACAAACATCTCACCGACCTCGGCAATCAGACGGTGCTCTGCATCGGCGACCTGATGCTCGATGAGTTTGTCTACGGCAGCGTTACGCGCATTTCGCCGGAAGCGCCGACGCCTGTGATCGCGGTCAAGCGCAGCGAAGTCATGGTCGGCGGCGCCGGTAATGTCGCGCGCAATCTGGTGGCGCTCGGCGCGAAATGTATTTTCGTCGGCGTGGTCGGCGACGACGACGCCGGCAATGCGCTGACCAAGGCGCTGTCGACGCATCCCTTGATCGAATTCCATCTCGCCATCGACGCCAAGCGTCAGACCACGCGCAAGGTGCGCTTCGTCTCCGAGCATCACTCGGCGCATCTGTTGCGCGCCGACTGGGAAGTGGCCTCCGCCATCGATACCGCAAGCGAAGACGCGTTGATCGCGCATGCCCTCAAGGCGATGCCGCGCGCCGGCAGCGTCGTTCTGTCGGACTACGCCAAGGGCACGCTGACGCCGCGCGTCATCCGCGCCGTCATCGATGCCGCCAACAAACTCGGCAAGCCGGTCGTTGTCGATCCGAAAGGCCGCGACTATTCGATCTATCGCGGCGCGACCCTGATCACGCCAAACCGCCAGGAACTCGCCGAGGCTACGGGCACCGATGCGCTAACCGACGATGAAATCGCGTCGGCCGCCGCCGGTCTTGCCGTGTCGCTCAGCGCCAGGGCCGTGCTGGTGACGCGCAGCGAAGCCGGCATGACTCTGGTCGGTCACGGCGCGCCGATTCATGTGCCGGCCTATCCGGTGCGCGTGCGCGATGTCTCCGGCGCCGGCGACACGGTGGTTGCCGTGCTGTCGGCGATGCTGGCGATGAAATCGGATTTCGAATCCGCGATGCGGGCCGCCAATGCCGCCGCCGCCGTGGTCGTCGGCAAACGCGGCACCGCGACGCTCACCGTCGCCGAATTGCGCTCGCGCATTCTGCCCGCCGCCTCATTGGCGCCGGAAGAAAAAATCGTGTTCGACTGGGCGCTGCTTGACGAGCATCTCGACGACTGGCGCAAGCAGGGCCTGCGCATCGGCTTCACCAATGGCTGCTTCGATCTGCTACATCCCGGCCACGTCAAGCTTTTGGCAGCCGCGCGCGCGGCCTGCGACCGGCTGGTGCTCGGCCTCAATGGCGACGCCTCGGTGACGCGGCTGAAAGGCGAGGGCCGGCCGGTGCAGAACGTGCAGTCGCGCGCCGAGGTGCTGGCGGCGCTGGCCGCGGTCGATCTGGTCGTCGTGTTCGACGAGGACACGCCAAGAAATCTCATCGCCCGCGTCAAGCCGACCATTCTGGTCAAGGGCGGCGACTACAAGCGCGAAGACGTTGTCGGTCGCGACATCGTCGAAGCACTCGGCGGCTCGGTCGTGCTGATCGATCTCGTCGCCGGACAATCCACCACGTCCATCGTGCAGCGGTCCCGCGCGCTTAAAGACAAATGAAAGACGCGCCCTTGACCGGAATTCCTCTCGATCCCGAGATGCGGATGGTTGCCGCCTTCTTCGGCGACCGCAAAGGCTACTTCGTCGAGGTCGGCGCCAACGAGCCGCGCGTACGCTCGCAAACCTGGCATCTCGAACAGGCCGGCTGGACCGGCCTTTTGATCGAGCCTCAGCCGGATCTGGCGCGCGAATTGCGCGCCATGCGCATGGCCAAGGTTTTCGCCGTTGCCTGTTCCGGGCCCGAGCATGACGGCGGCACGCTGCCGCTGCACGTCGCAGGTCCCTTGTCGTCGCTCGACCGGTCCGGCATGGCGCCGGGCGCGAATCCCGAACGCATTATCCAGGTGCCGATCCGCACGCTCGATAGCGTGCTGACCGAAGCCGGGACGCCCGCGCATTTCGATTTCCTGTCCATCGACGTCGAGGGCCATGAGATCGAAGTGCTGCGCGGCTTCGACATCGCGCGCTGGCAGCCGAAGCTTATTCTGCTCGAGGATCACGTCGGCGATTTGTCGAAGCACAATTATCTCGGCAAGGCCGGCTACCGCATCGTGCGCCGCTTTGAGAACAATGGCTGGTACGTGCCGAACGATTCCGCCGTTAAAATGCAACGCGGCGACTGGTGGGAGATTTTCCGCAAATACTATCTGGCGTTGCCGTTCCGCTGGCTGCGCAATTTTTCGCGAAGGCTGAGAGGGAAATGAGCCGTCACCCTGAGGTGCGAGGCCCCTAGGCCGAGCCTCCAAGGGCGACGGCCCTCATCCTTCGAGGCTCGCTGCGCTCGCACCTCAGGATGACGGGCCTTGCCGCCGGATCGGCCCGCTCTTCGGCGGCGGCCAGTCCTGCGTTTCCTCGTAGCGCTTGGCGTAGCGGTAGAACGTGCCCTCGAAATTGCCGAAGGCAATGACGAAACCGGCCCAGCCGTCGAGAAAGCCACGCTTCATGATGTAATGCTTGAAGAACGACCACAGGCCGTGGCCGAGCGCCGACGCCATCGACACTTTCTTGCCGGCGAGTTTCGGCGTGCCGAGCGAGGAGTAGCGGTTCATCTTCTTGATGACTTCCGCGAGATTGCGGAACGGGAATTGCCACACCGCATTCTTGAGTTGCCCGACCGGCTTGCCGCTCAGATTCTCGTAGCCTTCGTGCACCGGCTCGAGCGTGTAGCGCATCGCGCCTTTGCGGAAGAGCTGCGGCTGGCGGAAATTCGGATACCAGCCGGAGCCCTTGATCCAGCGGCCCATCATGTAGCTGCGCCGCGGCACCAGATAGACGTCGTGCGCGGGCGCGCCGTCGATCAGCGCCAGGATTTCGTCGCGCACTTCCCGGGTGCAGCGCTCGTCGGAATCGAGGCTGAAAATCCATTCGTGCGTGCAGACTTCCAGCGCGCGGTTGCGCAGGTCGCCGAAGCCCTTGAACGGCACGTTGACGACGCGGGCCCCGAGCGCCGTGGCGATCTCGGCGGTGCGGTCGGTGCTGAACGAATCGACGACGACGACTTCGTCGGCCCACAGCACGGTCTCGACCGCGGCGGCGATTTTCTCTTCCTCGTTGAAGGTGAGGATATAGGCGGTTATTTTGGACATTGCGCGATGATTGCCATTTGAGCCCGGCAAGGGCAATAGGGATTTGTCGCGGGCCCCGCGTTCGGCTAAAGCCTGCGCAGGCAATCAATCCAGAGAATTCGCGTGGCCGCGCTGATTTCCGTCATCGTCACCACCTATAACCGCGAGGATGCGCTCGCCGCGAGCTTGCGTTCGCTGCGCGGCCAGACCGACCGCGATTTCGAAGTCATCGTCGCCGACGATGGCTCCGGTCCGGCGACCGCGGCCCTGATCGACGCGGCGAAGGCGTCGATCGGCCACCGCGTCGCGCATGTCTGGCACGAGGACAAGGGCTTCCGCGCCGGCGAAATCCGCAACCGCGCCGTGCTCGCCGCGCGCGGCGACTATGTCATTTTTCTCGACGGCGATTGCATCGTGCGGCCGAATTTCGTCGCCATGCATCGCCGCCTTGCCGAGCCGGGCTGCTTCGTCACCGGCAATCGCGTGTTGCTGTCGCGCGCGCTCACCGAAAAGGTGTTGCGCGACGGATTGACGCCGGAGACCTGGGACTGCGTCGCCTGGCTCAATGAGCGGTTTCGCGGCGGCGTCAATCGCCTGTCGGCTTTGCTGACGCTGCCGCTCGGGCCGCTGCGCCGCTTGCGCGCCAAGCAATGGAAAGGCGCGCGCTCGGCCAATCTGGCGATCTGGCGGCGCGATCTGGTGACCGTCGATGGCTACGACGCCGACTACGCCGGCTGGGGCAAGGAAGATTCCGACATCGTCGTGCGCCTGCTGCGCGCCGGTATCGCCCGCAAGGACGGCAGCTTCGCAACGGGCGTCATCCATTTGTGGCATGCCGAGGCCGACCGCTCGGCGCTGCCGGAGAACGAGCGCAAGCTTGCCGAGATTCTCGAAGGCGAGGGCGTGCGCGCCAGACGCGGCCTGTCGGCGCTGAAGGTTACGCCGTCCGGCAACGCAGCCGAGGCGTGAGCATGGCGCGCATCGATCTGCCATTACGTTTGCCGGTGCGCCCGCGCATTCTGGTCGTCGCGCTGCGCCGCCTCGGCGACGTGCTCCTGACCACGCCATTGATCGCCAGCCTGCGTGCGGCCTGGCCCGACGCCACCATCGACGCGCTGGTTTTTGCCGACACCGCCGGCATTCTCGACGGCAATCCCGACATCAACACGGTTGTCACGATGCCGGGCAAGCGCACGGCCGCGCAGAGCCTTAAGCTCGCCGCGAAACTCTGGCGCGGCTACGATCTCGCCATCTCGACGCAAAGCGGCGACCGTCCGACCTTCTTTGCTTTGGTCGCCGGCCGCCGCCGCGTCGCTTTGGTCGACCAGAGCTTCAACGGCCGCGTCAAACAAAGACTGCTCGACCGCAGCCTGGTCTATGTCCCCGGCGTGCACCGCGTCGAGGAAATGCTGCGTCTTGTGGATCTGCTCGGCGTTGCGCGCGTGTCGCGCCTGGTCGCGCCGCGCCCGCGCGACAGCGCCGATGCGCCGCAAGGCGACTATGCCGTGATCCATGCCGCGCCGATGTTTCGCTACAAGCAATGGACAGCGCAAGGCTGGCGCGATCTCGCCGCCGTTCTCGCCGCGCGCGGCATGACTGTGGTGGCGACCGGCGGGCCGTCGGCGGAGGAGCGCGCCTATCTCGACAACGTCTGGAGCGGTTCTTCCGTTACGCGGCTCGACGGCCGGCTCGACTGGGCGCAAATCGCGGGCCTTCTCGCCAAGGCGAAAGTCTTCATCGGTCCCGATACCTCGGTCACCCATCTGGCCGCCGCCACGGGCGTGCCGACTGTCGCGCTGTTCGGGCCGACCGATCCGCGGTTGTGGGGGCCGTGGCCGGCAGGCGGCCTCGATTCCGTTTGGGCCGACACCGGAAAAGCCCAGCAGCGCGGCAACGTGACCCTGGTGCAGAACACCTTGCCCTGCACGCCGTGCCAGTTGGAAGGTTGCGAGCGGCGGCTCGACAGCTACAGCGCCTGCCTCGACGAACTGACATCGGCGCAGGTCATTGCCGCTGTCGATCAGGCGCTGCGCTCGAAGCGATAAAGCCGCAAGGCCACCAGCGCGCAGCCGGCGGTGAGCGCAATCGCGTCGGTTTCCAGCGACGGAAACAGGATTGTCGTTGCCGCCAGCACGATCAGCGACACGTTCAGCACCACGACGCGGGCGATGATCGCCGGGACCGGCAATCCGCCATCGAGGGCGCGCTGATAGAAATGACTGCGGTGCGCCTGCGTCACGTTCTCGCGCGCCAGCGCGCGGCGGATCAGGGTCACAGTGGCGTCCGCGACATAATAGAGCGGCAGCAATATCGCCGCCGCCAGATAGCCATTGCCGGCGAGCAACAGCAGCAGCCAGAACAGCAACAGCCCGATCGGCAGGCTGCCGACATCGCCGAGAAAAATCTTCGCCACTGGTTTGTTGAACGGGGCAAAGCCGAGCATGGCGCCGCACAGAGCGGCGGCGACGACGGTGCCCTCCGTCGGCAGGGCACCGAGCGCCGCCGCGATCAGCAGGCCCGCCGTCACCGGCACGACTTCGCCGACCGTCATCCAGTCGATGCCGTCCATGAAGTTGACAAGGTTCACCAGCCAGACGCCGGCGATCAGCATCAGCGCCGCTTCCAGCCACCACGGCATGAACGGCAGCACGCGCAAGCCGTCCGGCAAAAGGGCGATCACCACCGCCACGGCGACGCCTTGCAGGATGAGCCGTGGCAGCGCATTCATCGGTCTTACGTCGTCGCTGACGCCGACAATGGCCAGTCCCAAAGTCGCCGCGATCAGGACGCCGAGTGTCCGCGCCGATGCGCCGATATCCGGCACAATGACAAAAGCTATGGCCACGGCCACCACCAGCGCCGCCATCACCGCGATGCCGCCGCCCTGCGGCGTCGGTTCGCGGTGCGAGGAGCGCTGGTTCGGCCTCGCCATGACGTAGCGCTTGAGAAGCGGGCGTAGCAGCATCACCAGCACGGCACTGACGCCGATGGCGATGGCCATGACCAGCGCAAAGGCGATAGTCAAATGGATGAACTCAAGATTGATGGCGCTTCCGGTCATTCACGTCTCGGCATCGAATCTGCGCATGGCGCTGCGGCGCTCCTTCTAGCGCATTTTTATCTGCAACAATCCCGGAATTTGCGCCAAAATCTTCCAATCTGCTAAGGGAACGATCCTGAAAGCCGCGCTTCAAGCGCGAGGAGATGAATTTCGTGCAGCCGGCCGCCAAGACAACGAATTTGCCCGTTCTCGTTTATCTGGTGACGGAAGACTGGTACTTCCTGTCGCACCGCATTCCGATGGCGCTGGCCGCGCAGCGCGCCGGCTACGACGTCCACGTCGCCACCCATGTCGTCAATGGCGGCGACCGCATCAAGGCGCTCGGCTTTCATCTGCATCCGCTCAATTGGCGGCGCGGTAGCGTCAATCCGTTCGACCTGGTCTCCATCGTCCGCGACGTGCGCGCGCTGTACAAGCGCCTGAAGCCCGATCTGGTGCATCACGTCGCGTTGCAGCCCTCGGTCATCGGCTCGCTCGCCGCCTGGCGATTGCCGGTGACGCAGCTCAATGCCTTTGCCGGCCTCGGCTCGACCTTCACCTCGCAATCGTTGAAGTCGCGCATCGTCCGCCCGGTGCTGAAAACCGTGTTGCGCTGGATGCTCAATCGCCGCCGCTCGGCGGCTTTGGTGCAGAACGGCGATGACCGCGCCGCCATCACCGCCATCGGCATTGACGCCGCACGCGTGTTTCTCATTCCCGGCTCCGGCGTCGATGTCGATGTGCTGACGCCCTTGCCGGAACCGGACGGTGTCGTGACGCTCGGCTATGTCGGCCGCCTGCTCGAAGACAAGGGCCTGCGCAGCCTGATCGCCGCGCACGATCTGCTGATGCAGCGCGGCGTTGCCGTAAAGCTCCTGATCGCCGGGCAGACCGATCCGGCCAATCCGGCCTCCATTCCGGACGCCGAAATCGAGACGTGGAAGCGTCGCGCCAACATCACGCTGCTCGGCCATGTGAATGACGTGCGTGACGTCTGGGCCAAGGCGCACATCGCCGTTTTGCCGTCGCGGCGCGAGGGCCTGCCCAAGAGCCTGCTCGAAGCCGCCGCCTGCGGCCGGCCGATGATCGCCAGCGATGTGCCCGGCTGCCGCGAGATTGCCCGCCACGGCGTCAATGGCCTGCTGGTGCCGGCCGATAACGCCACGGCGCTCGCCGCCGCCATCGAAAGGTTGGCCGTTGACCCGGCGCTGCGCCGGCAATACGGCGCGGCCGGGCGGCACCTCGTCGAAATCGAGTTTTCGAGCGAACGGATCGGCGGCAAGACGGTGGCGCTTTACGACGGCCTTCTCGGCCGCGCGCTTGCCGGCGCGGCCCTTTGACGGCTAAAGACGCCTCCATCGGGAACCGGACGGGAATTAATGGCGCACGGACGTAAAATCGCGGTGATCGGGCTCGGCTATGTCGGGCTGCCGGTGGCGGTGTCCTTCGCCCGCGCCGGGGTGCCGGTCATTGGTTTTGACATCAACGCCGCCCGCATCGCCGAGCTGAAGTCCGGCCACGACCGCACCCGTGAGGTCGAACCCGCCGAACTGGCGCAGCCGACGCTCACCTATACGGACGACCCGGCGGCGCTCAAAGCTAGCGACTTCTACATCGTCACCGTGCCGACGCCGATCGACGCCGAGCGCCGTCCCGATCTCGGTGCCATGCTGGGCGCTTCGAAGACGGTCGGCGCCGTCCTCAAGCGCGGCGACATTGTCGTTTATGAATCGACCGTCTATCCCGGCGCCTGCGAGGAAGACTGCCTGCCGGTGCTGGAAAAGGTCTCCGGACTGAAAGCGGGCAGCGACTTCACCATTGGTTATTCGCCGGAGCGCATCAATCCGGGCGATAAGCAGCACCGCTTCGAGACCATCATGAAGGTGGTCGCCGGCCAGGACGCGCGCACGCTCGACATCGTCGCCGACGTTTACGGCTCGGTGGTCACCGCCGGCATTCACCGCGCGCCGTCGATCAAGGTCGCCGAGGCCGCCAAGGTGATCGAGAACACGCAACGCGATCTCAACATCGCCTTCATGAACGAACTATCGGCGGTCTTCGCCACGCTCGGCATCGACACCGGCGACGTGCTCGCCGCCGCCGGCACCAAATGGAATTTCCTCAAATACGAACCCGGCCTGGTCGGCGGCCACTGCATCGGCGTCGATCCGTATTATCTCACCTACCGCGCCGAGAAGGCCGGCTATCGTCCCGAGATCATTCTCGCCGGCCGCCATATCAACGACGGCATGGGCGAGCGCGTCGCCGCCGAATGCCTGCGCGCACTGAAAGCGCGCGGCGCGGACAATGCCACCGTCACCATTCTCGGGATGACCTTCAAGGAAAACGTGCCGGACATCCGCAATACCAAGGTCATCGACATCGCCGAGGCTTTGACCCGGGCCGGCATCACCGTTCAGGTGCACGATCCGGTGGCGCTGCCGGAAGAGGCCGCGCATGAATACGGAATGACGCTGACCCCGCTCGACAAGCTCCAGCCCGCCGACGCCGTTATTCTCGCCGTCGCGCACAGAGAGTATGTTGCCGGCGGCTGGCCCTATATCGTCAAGCTGCTTAAAGCCGGGCAGGGCGCCGTGCTCGACGTCAAGTCGAAGCTCGATCGCGCCATGCAGCCGAAGGAGATCGACCTGTGGCGGCTGTAGCATCCGTTCTCGTCACCGGCGCTGCCGGTTTCATCGGCTATCATGTTTCGCGCCGTCTGCTCGAAGGCGGCCGCAGCGTCATCGGCATCGACAACCTCAACAGCTACTACGATCCGAAGCTGAAGGACGCGCGGCTCGCCGAACTCGGCAAGTTTCCCGGCTTCCGTTTCATCCGGCTCGATCTCGCCGACCGCGCCGGCATGGCGGCGCTTTTTGCCGAGCACAAATTCGCCCATGTCGTGCATCTCGCCGCGCAGGCCGGCGTGCGCTATTCGCTGATCGATCCGCACGCTTACATCGATTCAAACCTGGTCGGCTTCACCAACATCCTCGAAGGCTGCCGCCACAATGGCTGCCAGCATCTTCTGTATGCCTCGTCGTCGTCGGTCTACGGCAGCAACACGCAGATGCCATTCTCCACGCATGACAATGTCGATCATCCGCTGAGCCTGTATGGCGCGACCAAGAAAGCCAACGAGGCGATGGCCCATTCCTATTCGCATCTGTTCAAGCTGCCGACCACGGGACTTCGTTTTTTCACCGTCTACGGCCCGTGGGGCCGTCCCGACATGGCGATGTGGATTTTCGCCAAGGCGATTGCCGCCGGCGAGCCGATCAGACTGTTCAACCACGGCAAGATGCAGCGCGATTTTACCTATGTCGATGACGTGGTCGAATCGATCGAGCGTCTGGTCGAGAAGCCGCCGGCCGGCAATCCGGCCTATGACGGCAACAAGCCCGATCCGGCGTCGAGCAGCGCGCCGTGGCGCGTCTACAACATCGGCAACAACAATCCGGTCGAACTGCTCGAGGTCGTCGAATTGCTGGAAAAGTCGATCGGCAAGAAGGCGATCCGCGAACTGGCGCCGATGCAACCCGGCGACGTGCCCGCGACTTATGCCAATGTCGACGATCTGATGCGCGACGCCGACTTCAGGCCATCGACGCCGATTGCGGTCGGCATCGCCAAGTTTATAGAATGGTACCGCGCCTATCACCGCCTCTAGAAAGGGTTCCACGACAATGACCGCCCCGACGCTTGCTACGCTCAAGGTCAAACTGTTCACAGACGGCGCCGACAAGGCGCAGATCGTCGAAATGGCGAAACAGTCCTGGATCGCGGGTTTCACCACCAATCCCTCGCTGCTGAAGAAGGCGGGCGTCAGCGATTACGAGTCTTACGGCCGTGAGGTGGTCGCCGCGGTGCCGGAGCATCACATCTCGTTCGAGGTGTTCTCCGACGACATCCCGGAAATGGTGGCGCAGGCGCGCGTCATCAATTCCTGGGGCAAAAACGTTTACGTCAAGCTGCCGGTGACGACGACGCGCGGCGAACCGCTGTACGATACCGTCAAGGCGCTGTCGCGCGACGGCATCAAGATCAACTTCACCGCCATCTTTACCTCCGAGCAGGTCGCCCGCTCGATGGAAGCGCTCGACGGCGGCGCGCCGGCCATCGTCTCGGTGTTCGCCGGCCGTCTCGCCGATTTCGGCATCGACTACCGGCCGATCATGCAGGACGCCATTGCCTGGGCCCGCAAGACGAAAAACATCGAGATCATCTGGGCTTCGACCCGCGAAGTGTTCAACGTCGTCGAGGCCGACCAGATGGGCTGCCATATCATCACCGCGCCGGCCGATATTCTGAAAAAACTGTCGGCGCTCGGCACCAAGACCGGCGCGGAATTGTCTCTCGGCGCCGTCAAGTCGTTCCGCGAGGATGCGCTGTCGGCCGGCCTCAAGCTTGCGGTGCCGGCGGCGCGCGCGGCTGAGTAAAAACCGTTATCAACAGGCGAGGGCAGTTCAGCCCACGCCGGATTTAAGCATATTCCTTTACCTGTAACGCTGTGAATCAAAACGTGTTCATGAGCCAGCCTGGCGCGGTCGCCATGGCGCAGACCGCATGCTAGGTGACGGCGGGGGTCCGGGCCGTCTGGCTCGGCCATTGGGGTTTAGACGGCTGATGACACAGAATCCGAATGTGAATGCGGAGCGCACCTTGCGCGTCGGCGTCGTTGGCGTTGGCGTCATGGGTTCCAACCATGCGCGCGTGTTTTCCGGACTGCCCGGCGTCGAACTGGTCGGCGTCGCCGATCCCGACAAGAAGCAGACCGAATTCGTCGCGCGCACGCTCGGCTGCGCCGCGCTCGGCACCGTCGATGACCTGCTCGATCTCGGCGTCGATGCCATCACCATCGCAGCGCCGACGCATCTGCACCGCGACGTGGCGCTGGCCTGCATCGCGCGCGGCGTCCACGTCCTCGTCGAAAAACCGATCGCCTCCACCGTCGAAGAGGGCAACGAGATCATCGATGCCGCGCGCGATGCCGGCGTCACACTGATGATCGGGCATGTCGAGCGCTTCAATCCGGCGGTCGAGGCGATCAAGGAAGCGGTGCGCAACGAGGACATTCTCTCCATCGCCATCACCCGCGTCGGCCCGTTTCCGCCGCGCATGTCGAATGTCGGCGTCGTGATCGATCTCGCCGTGCACGACATCGATCTGATCCGCTATTTCACCGACAGCGACATCGTCGAGGTGCAGCCGCAATTGTCCAGCGCCGTCGCCGAGCGCGAGGACATCGCGCTGCTGCAATTCCGCACCGCCTCGGGCGTCTTGGCGCATATCAACACCAACTGGCTGACGCCGTTCAAGGCGCGCCAGGTCACCGTGGCGACGCGCGGCAAATATGTCATGGGCGATCTCTTGACGCGCCAGGTTACCGAATGCTTCGGCTTCCAGCCGGACGGCAGCTATTCGATGCGCCATCTGTCGGTCGGTCATGCCGAGCCGTTGCGCTCGGAATTGCTCGCCTTCCTTAGTGCGGTGCGCACCGGCGCGGCGCCGGCCGTCACCGGCGAGCAGGGCGTCACCAGTTTGCGCATCGCCATCCAGTGCCTCACCGATCGTCCGCCGGCGATCGCGCCGGCCAAGCACAAAGCGCCGCGCGTCGTCGCCGGCTGATCACCTGAAAACGGATTCCTCCATGAACGCCCGCACCCCACTGCCGCCGATTCCGTTCATCGATCTTGCCGCGCAGCGGCAACGATTGAAACCGGCTGTCGACGTCGCGGTGGCGAAAGTGCTCGATCACTGCCAGTTCATCCTGGGCCCGGAAGTGCGCGCCTTCGAGGCGGAGCTGGCCGCCTTCTGCGGCGCCAAACACGTCGTCACCTGCGCCACCGGCACCGACGCCTTGGTGCTGGCGCTGCGCGCTTTCGGCATCGGCCCCGGCGATGCGGTGATCTGCCCGTCCTTTACGTTCTGCGCCACGGCGGAAGTCGCTGTGCTGGTCGGCGCGACGCCGGTATTCGTCGATGTCGATCCGGTCACCTTCAACATCGACGCCAACGGCATTGCCGGCGCGGTCGAGACGGCGAAAGCCGCTGGCCTGGTGCCGAAGGCGGTCATTCCCGTCGATCTGTTCGGTCTTGCCGCCGACCACGGCGCTGTCGCCGCCGCCGCCAAGGCGCACGGCCTGATGGTGCTCGACGATGCCGCGCAGGGTTTCGGCGCCAGTTCCAACAATCGTCGCCTCGGCACCTTCGGTCACGCCACCGCGACCAGTTTCTTTCCGGCTAAGCCCCTCGGTTGCTACGGCGACGGCGGTGCGGTGATGACCGACGACGACACACTCGCCGACCTGATGCGCTCGATCCGCGTGCACGGCATGGGCAGCGACCGCTACGACAATGTCCGCATCGGTCTGGCCTCGCGCCTCGACACCATCCAGGCCGCGGTGCTGATCGAGAAGCTGAAGATTTTTCCGGACGAGATCGAAGCGCGCAACGTCGTCGCCCGCCGGTATGCCGAGGGCTTGAGCGATCTGATCAAGGTACCGGCGGTGCCGGCCGGTTCGACGTCGGTGTGGGCGCAATACACGATCCGCCTCAAAGCCGGCACGCGCGACGCTTTCGCCGCTGCGCTGAAAGCCGACGGCATTCCGACCGCAATCTACTATCCGATCCCGCTGCACTTGCAGCAGGCCTACAAGCAGTATCCGGTGGGCAAGGGCGGCGTCGCCAACAGCGAGAAACTCGCCGCCGAGGTCATCAGCCTGCCGATGCATCCTTATCTCGACGAGCCCACGCAGGCGCGCGTTATCGACAGCGTGCGCCGGGCGCTTAAAGCTTAAGAAGGCGCGTGAGGCGGGATGCGACGCGCCGCGCCGCCGCGCCGGCATCGTAAAAGAAATCGGGGACCAACGCCTTGCCGCGCAATCGCAGCAGCGCCACGCGCGGCATCCTGCGCTGGTTGACGTAAAGCGCGTCGCCCCAGCCATGCGCGGTCATGCGCAAGGTCAGCCTGACAAAGCCGCGCGCCGCCATGAACCTGTCGATATCCGGCAACAAAGCGCAGCCGCGATAAAGCTCCTGCCGGTTCACTTCGAGATAGGCCCAGGTGACGCGGTCCATGAAGTCGCCGAGTCCGATCAGCGCGCGCAATTCCGCGCCCTGGATATCGACATTGATGAAATCGAAGCCCGCCGATGCTGGCAGGATCGTATCGAGCCGGCTCGTTTGCAGGCGGCCGCCGGCGGAAAACGCGATGCCGGGATGCGCCGCCAGATGCGAGTCCGGCGGCAGCAGCG
The DNA here is from genome assembly GCA_001464835.1 of Rhizobiales bacterium Ga0077525. Taxonomy (GTDB): domain Bacteria; phylum Pseudomonadota; class Alphaproteobacteria; order Rhizobiales; family Xanthobacteraceae; genus Pseudolabrys. Next base: position 65,998 of record LNDS01000025.1, read on the forward strand.
ACGACGATTGGCCGTTGTCGGCGCGAAACAGATCGGCCGCGTCGCCGTCGCGGTCCCAGCACGCCGCCTCGATGACGAGATTGTCCGGATCGTCGTGAAATGTGCGGCGCAGTGCCGCCGCCTTGTCCGGCAGCATCTCGACCCAGATGACCGGGCCCCAGCCGTGGCGGCGGTAGTCCTCGGCTTCCTCGGCGTCATGCGCGCCGACATGCAGCACGCCGTTCGCCTTGACGCCAAACCGCGCGCTCAAATCGGCCACGGGGATCAGCATGATGGGCCTTCGCCTCAGCGGCGCTGGTAGACATCCTCGATGCGCTCGATGTCGTCTTCGCCGAGATAGCTGCCGGTCTGTACCTCGATGAGCTCAAGCGGGATCTTGCCCTTGTTGGCGAGGCGATGGATGCAGCCGATCGGCAGATAGACCGATTCATTCTCATGCACCTGTCTTATCTGATCACCAATGGTAACCTCGGCGGTGCCGCTGACGACGATCCAGTGTTCGGAGCGATGGCGGTGCTTCTGCAATGAAAGAATGCCGCCGGGAATGACGACGATGCGCTTGACCTGGAAGCGCGCGCCCATGTCGATCGACTCGTAATAGCCCCACGGCCGGTGGCCGCGCTTGTGGTCGACGGCCTCGGCGCGCTTCGCCGTCTTCAGCTTGGCAACCAGCTCCTTGACCTCCTGCGAGCGCGCGCGCGGCACCACCATCACCGCGTCCGAAGTCGAGACCACCACCATGTCCTTGATGCCGACGAGCGTCGTCAATCGTCCGTCCGAATGCACGACGCAGTCGGTCGTATCCATGGTGATGACCGGGCCTTGCAGCACATTGCCTTGCTTGTCCGGCGGCGTGATGTCGAACAAAGCGTCCCAACTGCCGATGTCGGACCAGCGGAAGTCGCCGGCAATGACGGCGGCGCGGTCGGTCTTTTCCATCACCGCATAGTCGATCGACTTCTGCGGCGCGCGCGCGAAACTCTTTTCCTCGAGCCGCAGGAAGCCGAGATCGTTGGTGGCGTTTGCGACCGCGGCTTCGATAGCGTTCGCCATGTCCGGCTCCATGCGGCGGATTTCGGCGAGCAGCACGTCGGCGCGGAACAGGAAGTTGCCGGAATTCCACAAATAGCCGTCGCGCACATAACCGGCCGCCGTCGGCGCATCCGGCTTCTCGACGAATTTCGCCACCGCGCGCACGCCGCTGGTGCCGATGGGCTCGCCCGGAAGGATATAGCCGTAGCTGGTCTTCGGCTCGGTCGGCTTGATGCCGAAGGTGACGATCTTGCCGGCTTCCGCGGCTTCGCGGCCGGCCAGACAGGTGGCGCGGAAATTCTCGACATCGAGAATGATGTGGTCGGCGGCCAGCGCCAGCACGACGGCGTTCGCATCGCGCGCCAAGGCCACCGCGGTGGCGGCGGCAATGGCCGGCGCCGAGTCACGGCGCAGCGGCTCGATCACCACCGTGGCGTCGACGCCAATCTCCTCGGCCTGGCGGCGGGCGAAGAAATGAAAGTTCGGCCCGGTGATGACGATGGGTGCCGCAAACATCGGATCGGCGACCCGGCTCAAGGTTTCCTGATAGGTCGAGCGCTCGCCGACCAGCGGCAGGAACTGCTTGGGCAGGGCGTCGCGCGACACCGGCCACAGCCTGGTCCCGGCGCCGCCGGCCAGGAGAATTGGAATGATAGGCGAGGGCATCGTCAGGGGGCACCGGTTGGACGGGAAGGGACGGTCGGGTCGCTCTATGTTTGGGCCGGGAATCGTCCTAATGCAGAGAGCCGCAGGCTTGATCGGCAGCGACCGGCTGCCTTTAAGTCCATTTATACACAGCGTTTTCGCCCTGACCACAAGCCCTTTGCCCCGATGATCAAGCGCATCCTCACGGTCGGCGGTTTTACCCTGCTCTCGCGGGTGACCGGCTTTGTCCGCGACATCATCCTTGCCGCCATATTGGGCGCCGGGCCGGTGGCGGATGCCTTCTTCGTGGCGTTGCGCCTGCCCAACCATTTCCGCGCCATCTTCGCCGAGGGCGCGTTCAACGCCGCTTTCGTGCCGGCCTATGCCCGTATCCGCGAGCAGGGCGGCGAGCAGCGCGCCGGACTGTTCGCCGACCGCATCTTCACCCTGCTGCTGGCCAGCCAGGTCGTGCTCTTGGCGGTGGCTTTGCTGTTCACGCCGGCGGTCATCGAACTCTTGGCGCCGGGCTTTGCCAACGACCCGGTGCGCTACCCGCTGGCGGTCGATCTCACTCGCATCACGTTTCCTTATTTGCTGCTGATCACGCTGGTGACGCTCTATGGCGGCATCCTCAACGCCTTGCAGCGTTTCGCCGCCGCCGCCGCCGCGCCGATCCTCTTGAACATCTCGCTGGTGGTGGCGCTGAGCCTCGCCGCCTTCTTCCCGACCGCAGGCCACGCCGCCGCCTGGGGCGTGCTGCTCGCCGGCGTGCTCGAATTCTTTCTGGTCGCTGGCGATGCCTGGCGCGTCAATGTGCTCGCCGCCTTCCGTTGGCCGCAGTTCGATCAAGACGTACGCAAATTTTTCCGCGCGCTCGGCCCCGCAGTGGTCGGCTCGGCCGGCGTGCAGCTCGCGCTGTTCGCCGATACCATCATCGCCAGCTTCCTCGCCACCGGCGCGGTGTCGGCTCTGTATTACGCCGACCGCATCAATCAGTTGCCGATCGGCGTTATCGGCATCGCCGCCGGTACGGTGATCCTGCCGGAAATGGCGCGCCGCTTCGCCGCCGGCGACGAGGCCGGCGCATTGCATGCACAGAACCGCGCCGTCGAATTCACGCTGCTGCTGTCGATCCCCTGCATCGCCGCTTTCTTCGTCGTGCCTGAACTGATCATGCGTGCGCTGTTCATGCGCGGCGCGTTCACACAGGCGGACGCCATCGCTTCCGGTCAAACGCTCGCCGCTTACGCCTTCGGTCTTTTGCCTTTCGTGTTGATCCGCAGCACGGTGGCGACTTTCTTTGCCCGTGGCGATACCAGGACACCGGTGATCGCGGCGCTGATCGCCGCCGCGGTCAATATCGGCTTTAAAATCATACTGATGGGCCCACTGGCTCAGGTCGGCTTGGCGCTGGCCACGTCGATTGGCGCCTGGATCAATTTGCTGTTGGTTATCTGGTTCGCACATCGTGCCGGTTTATTGAGCATCGATGCGCGGCTGCGCACATCGGCGCTCAAATTGCTGGCGGTGGGCGTCGCGCTGGCGCTGGTGCTGTGGCTCTGCAAGGCCCCGGTCGCCGGCCAGTTCGCCGGTTGGGACCGTTTGCGCGACGAGGCGACCTTGGGTGTGCTGGCCGCCATCGGCTTCGTCCTTTATGGCGGTGCTGTCATCGGCCTGTTCGGCCCCCGCTGGCTGGCCGCTTTCAGGGCCAAATCGCGGCCTTGAGCGCGCGCGGATAAGACGCGTCGCAAGCGGTGGACATGGCGCGGCATGGCCGCTATCTCACTAGTTCCCCTTTCGTGGTCCGGCCAGGGTGCGCATGATTTCCCACATGAAAATCAACTCATCTGCGGCGCGGCGTTATGGCGCCGCCTGCGCGCTCGCGGCCTTACTCGCCGGCTGCGGCGATGGCCCGAAACAACAAGCCGCCCCGCCGCCACCCGCCGTGACGGTCGCCGAACCGACCAAGCGCACCGTGTCCGATTTCGATGAATATGTCGGCCGCTTCGTCGCGGTCAATTCCGTCGAAGTGCGGGCCCGGGTGTCCGGCTACCTTGAAGGCGTCCATTTCAAGGACGGTCAACTCGTCAAGCAGGGCGACCTTCTGTTCACCATCGACAAGCGCCCGTTCCAGAACGCCGCCGAGCAGGCGCGCGCCGCGGTGACGCAGACCAAATCGAATCTCGCTTTTACCACCGCCGATTTCGAGCGCGGCCAGCAACTGGTGAAGGAAAAGACCATTACCGAGCAAACCTTCGAGCAGCGCTCGCAGGCCTACCGCAACGCGCAGGCCGCGGTCAGTGCCGCCGAAGCGGCGCTGCGCACGTCGCAACTCGATCTCGAGTTCACCGAACTGAAAGCGCCGATCGACGGCCGCATCGGCGACCGCCGCGTGTCGCCGGGCAATCTTGTCACCGGCGGCTCCGGCGGCAACACGACCTTGCTCGCCACCATCGTTTCGACCGATCCGATCCGTTTTGAATTCACCTTCGATGAAGCGTCCTATCTGCGCTACGAGCGCGCCTCGAAAACCGGTACCGATGTCGCCAGCCGCGGCGCCGGCGTGCAGGTCGCGCTCAAGCTGATCGACGAGCCCGAATTCATCCACAAAGGCAGCATGGATTTCGTCGACAACGTCATCGAACGCACGACCGGCACCATTCGCGGCCGCGCCAGCTTCAGCAATGTCAACGGCGTGTTCACGCCAGGTATGTTCGCCCGCGTCCGCGTGCCGGCCTCGGCACCCTACGAAGCCTTGCTGGTGCCGGACAGCGCCATCGGCAGCGAGCAGATCCGCAAATTCGTGCTGGTGGTCGATGGCGAGAACACCGCGCGCACCAAATATGTGACGCTCGGCCCGCTCGACGGCGCGCTGCGCGTCATCAAGAGCGGTCTTGAGCCGGCGGATAAAGTCGTCGTCAACGGCATGGCGCGGGTGCGCGCCGGCCAGAAGGTCACGCCGCAGGCGCCGGCGGCTGCTCCCGCGCCGGGCGCCGCTCCCGCCGCACCCGCGAAGTAGGCCGGCATGCGCATCTCGCATTTCTTCATCGACCGGCCGATCTTCGCTTCGGTCATTGCCATCGTCATCATCATTCTCGGTGGCGTCGGCTTCACGCGCCTGCCGGTCGCGCAATATCCGGAAATCGCGCCGCCGACCATCAACATCTCCGGCCAGTATCCCGGCGCCTCGTCGGAGTCCGTCGCTGAAACCGTGGTCGCGCCGATCGAGCAGCAGATCAACGGCGTCGAGGGCATGATCTACATCTCCTCGAACTCGAACGCCGACGGCCGCTTCTCCATCGCCGTCACTTTCGAGATCGGCACCAATCTCGATACTGCGCAGGTCCAGGTGCAGAACCGCGTCGGCATTGCCCAGCCGCGCCTGCCGCAAGCGGTGCAGCAGGTCGGCGTCACGGTGACCAAGAGTTCGCCCGACATTCTGATGCTGGTGAACCTGAATTCGCCGGACCAGTCGCGCGACGCTCTGTTCATCTCCAACTACGCCAATATCCAGATCAAGGACGCGCTGACCCGCGTCGATGGCGTCGGCTCGATCACCGTGTTCGGCAGCCGCGATTACGCCATGCAGGTCTGGCTCGATCCGGACCGGCTGCAATCGCTCAATCTGACCGCCACCGACGTGACGCAGGCGTTGCAGACGCAGAACTTGCAGGTCGCTTCCGGCGTCCTCAACCAGCCGCCGGTGCCGAACCAACTCGCCTTCCAGATCGCGGTGCGCACGCTCGGCCGCCTGTCCACGCCGGAAGAATTTGGCAACATCGTCGTCAAGCAGGTCGGCAATGCCGTGGTGCGCCTGCGCGATGTCGCCAAGATCGAGCTGATCGCGCAGGATTATTCGTCGAACTCCTATCTCAACGACGACCCTTCAGTGGCGCTCGCCGTGTTCCAGCGGCCCGGCTCGAACGCGCTGACCACCGGCGACGGCATCAAGAAAACCGTCGAGGCGATGTCGAAGGATTTTCCCGCCGGGCTCAAATACGGCATTCTCTACAACCCGACCGAATTCATCCAGCAGTCGGTCAACGCCGTGATCGAGACCATCTTCGAGGCGGTACTGCTGGTCGTTCTGGTCATCGTCCTGTTCCTGCAAACCTGGCGCGCCGCGGTCATCCCGCTGCTGGCGATTCCGATCTCGCTGATCGGTACCTTCTTCGCCATGACTTTGTTCGGTTTTTCGCTCAACAATTTGTCGCTGTTCGGGCTGGTGCTGGCGATCGGCATCGTCGTCGATGACGCCATCGTCGTGGTCGAGAATGTCGAGCGCAACATCGCCGCCGGCATGTCGCCGCGCGACGCGGCGCGCCGCACCATGGACGAGGTCGGCACCGCGCTGATTTCGATCGTGCTGGTCTTGTGCGCGGTGTTCGTGCCGACGACGTTCATCACCGGCATTTCCGGCCAGTTCTATCGCCAGTTCGCGCTGACCATTACCAGCGCCACGTTGATTTCACTTGTCGTGTCGCTCACTTTGTCGCCGGCAATGTGCGCGCTGCTGTTGAAGCCGCATGACAAGAGCCACAAGGATAAGTGGTGGGAAAAGCCGATCCACGGCTTCTTCCGGCTGTTCAACCGCGGCTTCGACGGCTTTGCCCGCGGCTACGGCTGGCTGGCCGGCAAGGTCGTGCGTTTCGTCCTGATCATGCTGGTGCTCTATGCCGGCATTCTGGCGCTCGGTCTCAACGAATTCAGCAAGACGCCGCAAGGCTTCATTCCGCAGATCGACCGCGGCATTCTCATCGTCGCCGCGCAATTGCCGCCGGGCTCGTCGCTGCAACGCACCGATGCGGTGATGCGCCGCGCTTCCGAAATGGTGCGGGCGACGCCGGGCGTGGCGCACGCCATTAACATTGTCGGTTTCTCCGGCGCCAGCTTTTCGACCGCGCCGAATGCCGGCGCCATGTTCGTCGTGCTCGAGCCCTTCGCCGCGCGCAGCGGCGATCCGTCGAAATCCGCGGCGGCGATCCAGGGCGCGCTGTTCGGCAAGCTCGGCGCCATCCAGGACGCCTTCATGGTGGTGGTGCTGCCACCGCCGGTGCCGGGCATCGGCAATGCCGGCGGTTTCCGCATGATGATCGAGGATCGCAGCGGCGCAGGGCCTTTGGCGATGCAGGGCGCAGTCGGCGCGATGATGGGCCGCGCCGCGACGACGCCGGGCCTGCAACAGGTGTTCTCGCTGTATGAGACGGCGACGCCGCAACTGTTCCTCGACATCGACCGCACCAAGGCGCAACTGCTCGGCATCAACATCGCCGACGTGTTCAGCGCCTTGCAGGTCTATATCGGCTCGGCCTATGTCAACGACTTCAATCTGCTGGGCCGAACCTTCCGCGTGCAGGCGCAGGCGGGTGCCGAATTCCGTCTCGAGCCGAAGGACGTGCTGGCGCTGCGCGTGCGCAACACAGCGGGCGAAACCGTGCCGCTCGGCTCGTTCACCACCGTGCGCGACATTTCCGGTCCGTATCGTCTGCCGCGCTACAATCTCTATCCGGCCGCCGAACTCGACGGCAATGCTTCGCCCGGTTATTCGCAAGGGCAGGCCATCCAGATCATGCAGAAGCTCGCGGCCGAGACCTTGCCGCCCGGCTTTTCCTATGAATGGACAACGTTGGCGTTCCAGCAATTGCGCGCCGGCAATACCGCGTTCTTCGCTTTCGGCCTCGGCGTCGTCTTCGTCTTTCTGGTGCTGGCGGCGCAGTATGAAAGCCTGACCTTGCCGCTCGCCGTCATCCTGATCGTGCCGATGTGCCTGGTCGCGGCTATTGTCGGCGTCATCCTGCGCGGCCAGGACAACAATATTCTCACCCAAGTCGGCTTCATCGTGCTCATTGCGCTGGCGGCGAAGAACGCGATTCTGATCGTCGAATTCGCCAAGCAGCTTGAGGACCAAGGCCGCAACCGCATCGACGCCGCGGTCGAGGCGGCGCGGTTGCGTCTGCGCCCGATCATCATGACCTCGCTGGCCTTCGTGCTCGGCGTCGCGCCGCTGGTCTGGGCCTCCGGCGCCGGCGCGGAACTGCGCTCGGCTCTCGGCACCGCGGTGTTTTCCGGTATGATCGGCGTCACATTGTTCGGCCTGATCTTCACGCCGGTGTTCTATGTCGTGGCGCGCTGGCTGGCGGCCCGCTTCTCGCGCAAACCGGCCATGCAGCCGGCCGAATAATTCGGAGAGTTGACAATGGCCGCGATGAAATTCGGTTTCGGTCAGGCGCTCACCCGTAAGGAAGACGACCCGCTGCTGCGCGGCGCCGGCCGGTATGTTGCCGACGTGTCGCCGCAAGGCGCGTTGCATGCCGTGGTGCTGCGCTCGACGCATGCGCATGCCAATTTCACCATTGCCGATCTTGGCGCGGTCAAGAAAATGAAAGGCGTGCGGCTGGTCTTGACCGGCAAGGATACCGCAAGCCTCGGCCCGCTGCCGACGCCGGGCGTGCTGGCCGGCGTCGATATCGACGTGCCGCATTATCCGATTCTCGCGCTCGACATCGTCCGCCATGTCGGCGACGCCATCGCCTTCGTCGTCGCCGAAACGCTTGAGCAGGCCAAGGACGCGGCCGAGGCTATCGCCGTCGACTACCAGCCGCTGCCGCATGTCATCGGCGCCATTGCCGCGCTCAAACCCGGCGCGCCGCAGGTCTGGGCCGACCGGCCCAATCTTGCTTTTGAAACCACCGCCGGCGACGAGGCCGCGACCAAGAAGGCCTTTGCGTCCGCGGCGCGTACGATCTCGACCACCATCATCAACCAGCGCCTTGTCACCAATTACATGGATACGCGCGGCGTCATCGCCGAATATGACGGCGAGCGCTATACGCTGACCCTCGGCAGCCAGGGCAGCCACATCATCCGCGACATCATTTGCGGCGACGTGCTCAAGCTGCCGCTCGACAAGATGCGCGTCATCACGCCGGACGTCGGCGGCGGCTTCGGCACCAAATTGTTTCCGTACCGCGAATATGCACTCGCCGCCGTCGCGGCGGAAAAAACCCGCAAGCCGGTGAAATGGGTCGCCGACCGCTCCGAGCATTTCCTCGGCGACAGCCATGGCCGCGACAACATTTCGACCGCGACATTGGCCATCGACGACAAGGGCAAGTTCCTGGCGCTCGACATCGATATCGTCGCCGACATGGGCGCGTATTTGTCGTGCTACGCGCCGTATATTCCGTGGCTCGGCGTCGGCATGGCAACCGGGCCCTACGACATTCCCGTGGCGCATATCCGCCTGCGCGCGGCCTATACCAACACCGTGCCGGTCGATGCCTATCGCGGTGCCGGCCGCCCGGAGGCGTCGTACCTGATCGAGCGCGCCGTCGATACCGTGGCGCGCGAACTCGGCCTGACGCAGGACGCCATTCGCCGCAAGAACCTGATCAAGCCCAAGGCGCTGCCGTACACGACGCCGACCGGCAAGACTTACGACTCCGGTGACTTCGCCGGCACCATGGCGCGGGCGCAGGAGTTGATCGATTGGCCGGGCTTTGCCAAGCGCGCGACCCAGTCCAAGCGCGCCGGCAAATTGCGCGGCATCGGCATCGGCACCTATGTCGAAGCCTGCGGCGCCAACGGCCCAGAAACCGCGCATGTCACCCTCGACCGCGACGGCGGCGTCACCGTTCTGATCGGCTCGCAATCGACCGGGCAGGGGCACCAGACCTCCTACGCGCAGCTTGTCGCCGAGCGTCTCGATCTGCCGCCGGATCGCGTCCGCGTCATCCAGGGCGACACCGACCGGATCAAGACCGGCGCCGGCACTGGTGGCTCCAGCTCGATCCCGGTCGGCGGCGTCTCGGTCGATCGCGCTTCGACGACACTCGCAGGCCAGCTCAAGGAATTGGCCGCCGATGCGCTGGAAGCCTCTGCCGGCGACATGGAAATTGCCGGTGGCGCCATCAAGGTCGCCGGCACCGACAAGTCGATCTCGTTCGCTGACTTGGCCGCGCATCCCAAAGCGACGCCGGAGAAGCTGTCGGCCTCCAAGGATTTTTCCACCGACCTGCCGACCTTCCCGAACGGCACCCATATCGCCGAGATCGAGATCGATCCGGACACCGGCGCCACCGAAATCATTACCTATGTCGTTGTCGACGACTTCGGCGCCACCCTCAATCCGCTGCTGCTCGCGGGGCAGGTGCACGGCGGGCTGGTGCAGGGCATTGGTCAGGCCCTGATGGAGGACACGGTCTATGACGTGTCGTCCGGACAACTGCTCAGCGCCAGCTTCATGGACTACGCCATGCCGCGCGCCAACGGCTCGCCGTTCTTTATTTTCGAAACGCGCAACACGCCGTGCAAGAACAATCCGCTCGGCGTCAAGGGCGCGGGCGAGGCCGGCGCCATCGGTTCATGTCCGGCGGTCATCCATGCGGTGATCGACGCGCTCGACCGCGCCTATGGCATCCGCCACATCGACATGCCGGCGACGCCGCAGAAAATCTGGGCCTTGATTCAGAAGGCGCGGCAATCGAGCGCGGCGTGATTTATTCACTTCGCTTTATTCACTGGCTCGAAGCTGATTTTTAGCCGGTGCCCGGTCGCTTTGGCAAAGCGCGTGAGCGTGCGCGTGGATGGCTTGCCGCGCCCGCTTTCCAGCCGCGCCACGGTCGATTGTGTCGTTTTCATGCGCTTGGCCAATTGGGCCTGCGTCAGTCCCGACCGCAGGCGCGCTTTTGCCATCGCTGCGATGAGCGAAAATTCATCCTCAAGCGCGCCGTATTCCTTGCGCACTTCTGGGTTCGTGAGGAGCGACGCCTTCAGGTCTTTCAACTTCATCACAGTATCTCCTTGGCGCGCTGCCGCGCCAGATCAAGTTCGCGCGACGGTGTTTTCTGAGTCTTCTTGATGAACACGCGCACGGCGATCACGCGCCGTCCGGTTGCCGTCACATAGATGGCTCGCGAAATTCCATCGCGTCCGGTTATTCGAAGCTCCCATAACTTCCCTTCGAGGTGCTTGACGCTGTCGCGCGGCAGCGCATCCAGGCCGATCTGCTCGATGATGTCGCCGAAACGCAATAATCGGGCTTGCATGTCCGGTGGCAAAGCCCTGATCTCGGGGTCAACAACGGCGTTGAGGGTCTGGAACGACCAGCGCATAAATGCTATATAGCAAAAAAAAGATAAACGGACAAGCGCGCTTTGCGTGCGCGGGCCCCGGCAACAGACCTCACTTCGCCTTCTTCGTCACCGTCGTCGGCAACGGCGGCAACGCCTTGAGGTAAGCGGCGATCGCTTCGCGGTCCTCGGCTCGTATCTTGGCGGTGCTGTTCCTGACGACCTCGCCCATTTCGCCGCCGAGCGTGCCGCCTTCCGGCAGCGTGCCGGTCTCCAGCGCATCGACGATATCGGCGGCCGACCAGTCGGCCAGCCCGGTCTTGTCCGGTGTCAGGTTGGATGCGATCAGGTCGCCGACCGGCATGCGCGCGCCGGACAGCCATTGCTTGCGCTCGAGCCCGCCAAGCGCGTCGCGCGGCGTGTGGCATTCGCCGCAATGGGTCAGCGCCTGCACCAGATAGGCGCCCCTGTTCCATTGCGCATCGCGGTTTGTATCGGCCTTGTATTCGCCGGCGTCGAAATTGAGCCACTTCCACGGGATCAGGCTGGCGCGGATCGAATAGGGGAATGTCACCTCATGCGCCCGGCTCGGCTTCTTCGATGGCGCTATCGTTGCGAGATAGGCCTTGAGGTCGAGAAGGTCTGGTGTCGTCATCTTGGTGTAGGCTGGATAGGGGAAAACCGGAAAGTAATGCTGGCCGCGCGGCGACACGCCTTCGCGCAGCGCACGAATGAAATCCGCATCCGACCATGTGCCGATGCCGAACTCCGGATCCGGCGTGATGTTCGGTGCGTAGAATGCGCCGAACGGCGTTTTCAACGCAGCCCCGCCGGCCAACGGCGCGCCGCCTTGTTCGGTATGACAGCCGAAGCAGCCGGCGGCGTCGAAAATGTATTTGCCGCGCTCGGTTGAGGGCGATTGCGCGTGCGCTTCTGCACCGGCGGCCGCGATCGACACGGCCGCCGCGCAGATGGTTTGAAGAACGAGCCGCATCCGGGCGCCGCCCGGCTTTATTCTTCGAAGCGGAATTTGCCGCCGCTCTTGGAGGGCCCGCCGTGACAGGCGCCGCAGGCCTCCGCGATTTTCGGCCACGCCGCTTTCATGCCCTCGCGATCGCCGGCCTTGGCTGCGTCGGCGAAGGCCGTGGTTTCCACCACCATTTTGTCGACGGCGGCGTCGAACTCGGCGCGCTGCGTCCAGATCTCCGGCTTGGCGCGCGTGTCCGGCGCGCCTTCGCGGCCGCTGCCGGCGGGAAACAGCGTGCCGAATTTCTTCATCTGCGCGGCCGCTTCCGTCGCCTTCACCGCCAGCACCTTCGGATCGCCTTCGCCTTTGGCGGCCTGCGACATGTCGCGGTAATAATCGCGCCACAGACCCTTCATGAGGTCCTCGCGCTCTTTGGCGACCTGCGCCGGCGCCGTTTGCGCGTGCAAAGCGGGGCCCACCGCGGCGAAAGACAGGAAACCTGCAAGAGCGCAGGCCGAGACGATTCGAATCATTGGGAAGTCTCCAATTGCAGTGAGGCGGCCCGCTTTGGTGGGCCAGGCTTATACGGCAACCGCGGCGCCGTCCCCTGACAAACCCCGCAGCCTTGTCAGTATTCAGTCCGGATCGTGGCAATTCAACGCGGCATTTCGCCGATCAACTTGATGTGAGCGTCCGCCAGCCGCCGCCGCGTCCGCCACGCCCTGACCGTGCAAAAACGCGGCCGGCCCCACGCAACAAAACAGGGGGACAAGCGCGGCACGGGCGGTTATTGAGGACGCGATGGCGGCTCCTCCGACTCAACTCCTGACGGCTGTAGGCTTCAAGCTGATTTCGGCGCTGCTGTTCGCGGCGATGTCGGCGCTCGTGCGCCAGCTCAGCGAAGCCACCCCGGTCGGCCAGATCGTTTTCTTCCGCTCGGCTTTCGCCATCCCGCCGGTGCTGCTGATCTACGCGCTGCGCGGCGAGTTCATGAGCGCCATCCGCACCAACCGGCTGTTCGGCCAGCTCGGCCGCGGCGCGCTCAGCGTCGGCGGCATGTTCAGTAATTTTGCGTCGCTGGCGCGGTTGCCGCTAGCCGAGGCGACGGCCATCCAGTTCGTCTCGCCGCTGATCACGGTGGCGCTCGCCGCGATCTTCCTCAAGGAGCGGGTGCGCATGTTCCGCTGGTCGGCGGTGACGGTCGGATTTTTCGGCGTCATGATCATGCTGATTCCGAATTTCGATGCCGGCCGTTACGCCATGGCCGGCGCGGCGAGCGTCGCCTTGACCGGATCGCTGCTGGCGATCCTTTCGGCGTTCTGCAATGCCGGCACGGTGATCCAGACAAGGCGGCTGGCGCAAAGCGAAGCGACGGCGTCGATTGTCTTCTATTTTTCGCTGATCACCATGCTGGCCGGCGCGGTCACGCTGCCTTTCGCCTGGCACAATCCGACCGGCATGGAATTGACCGGGCTGATCGCCACCGGGGTCCTCGGCGGCATTGCGCATATTTTTCTCACCGAAAGCTATCGCCATGCCACCGCGTCGGTGATCGCGCCGTTCGATTATTCGGCGATGCTGTGGGCGCTGCTGCTCGGCTACTGGGTGTTCGGCGAATTGCCGAGCACGCTGGTCTATGTCGGCGCCACCATTGTTGCCGGCGCCGGTCTGGCGGTGATCTTCCGCGAGCGCTGGCTTGGCATGAAGCGGGCGCCGGAAGGCGAGGGGCCACGGACGCCGGAAATATAGGGCTTCGGCGTTCTGCCGAGCCGTCCGGCGTGATTTTCGCCGGAACTTTGCGTATCGTGCCGCCCGGGTACCCGCGATTCTGGTGGGGAGATGGCGGTCGGAGATATTCTCAATGAGGGCGTCGCCGCGCGGCCTTTGCGGGCTGCAGCCTGGTTGCGCCCATTGATTTGGACTGCCGCGGCGATCGTCACTCTGGCTGTCGCCATTGCGCCCGATCTCATAGACCTGCCCCGTCCACAAGGCGCGCTTGTTTTCGACCGCGCCAGCTATACACCGGTCAACGGCAGCGCCCGCGACGTGACTATGCCGCACGCGATTTATATCAGCTTCCGTGAAGTATTGCCGTCGGTTCGATACGTTTTCAAGTTCGAGCCTCAAGCGGGTGCACAGGACGATCTGCATGTCTACGTGCCGTCCTTTAATCGGCGCATCAAGCTGTCGGTCAACGGCTCCGTTTTTTTCGACAGCGAAACGGAAACGATCTGGACCGGCGCATTTATCAGTTCGTCGAGTCTGATCCAGATCCCGCGCGCCATTCTCGTCGCCGGGCAGAACGCCTTGACGATAGATGTCTTCGACGTTGACCGGTTCGCCGTCCCGGTCCATTTGTCCGAGGTATATGTTGGTACGGCCGCCGCGCTGTCCTGGCCGTTCAAGCTGCGGGTCTTCTTCCAGAGCCAGTTGAAGATCATGGCGCTTGCCGTGCATTTTGTGTTCGGCGTCGGCTTGATCGCCGCTTATTTCTTTCGCCCGAAAGATCCTCTGTATTCCTGGCTGGCTGTCTTTTTAATCGTCAATATGCTCATCGCCATCGGCATGCTGATCGGCTGGCAGCCCGCCGTTCGCAGCTTTGTTCTGTTATTTACCGTCCTGGCGCCGGCGATGGGGTTGCTTTTCATCGGCTTTTCTCTCGCGCTCGTCGGCCTGCGGCCGCCGAAAATGTTGGCCTATATGGCCATCGCGATCACAGGCGCACTGGTGCCATTCACATTTGTCGATACGACGTTTTCGAAGATCGTCCTGGCCGCGATTGGCGGCGGCGTGACCATCGCCTCTCTGTGTGCCGCGGCTATGGTGTTTGCGTGGAGCGCCATCCGGCGCGGCGATACCGACGCGGGCCTGATGTTGCCATCGGCCTTTCTGCTCGTCTGGTTCGCGGTGCGGGACACTTTCGTCATGGCGACATTGCCTGCGCACGGCTTCAACCTGCTGATACCCTATGTGCGGCCGGTGTTTTTTTCGTTCCTGACCGTCGTTCTGCTGCGCCGCATCGGCGTCACCCTCGATCAGCTGGACCGCGCCAATGAAAACCTCAGCATGCGGCTGGCCGAACGCGAGGCCGAACTGGCGATTTTTCATCGCCAGGAAAAAGCCAAGACCGCGCATCTGGTGCGCGAGCAGGAACGCCACCGCCTGACTCACGATTTGCACGACGGCATCAGCGGCCATCTGGCCTCGATCATCGCTTTGTCGGAACGCACCGGCGACAAATCGACCGAGCAGGCGGCGCGCGAGGCGCTCAATGATCTGCGGCTGGTGATCTATTCGCTCGATCTCGACGACAGCGAGTTGCCGGTGGCGCTGGCCAACTTCCGCGACCGCCTGATTCCGCAATTGCACCGCCTTGGCATCGAACTGGACTGGTCGATCGCGGGTTTGCCGGAGGTGTCCGGCGTCACGCCCGGCAATGCGCTGGCCATCCTGCGTATCCTGCAGGAGGCGGTCACCAACGCGGTCAAGCACGGCCCGGCGCGCCGCATCGTCATCCGCGCGTCGGCCGCCGCTGGCGACAAGGTGATGATCACGGTGGAGAATGATGGCCGCGCTTTCTCAGAATCCGGCACCGGCCAAAGTCTTGGCGGTCATGGCCTTGGCAATATGCGGCGTCGCGCTGCAGGTTTGCAGGGCGATGTCACAATCGATGCGCTGCCGCACGGAACACGATTGACCCTGCTGTTGCCGCGCCGTTTCCCGGCTTTCGACGACGAGGCCGCGACTTAACGGGTGCGTTAACGGCGCGATATAGTCGCGTTTGCACCGGTTCCGTGTCCTCACGCGTATTTCATGATTGTTTGAAGCGGACCGATGTTCCCGCTGGCGCGTTATCCCGGCACATCATCCGAGCCTATTGCTCAATCAACCTTAGCCAACACGAGTGTATTGAACGCTGCCGTTTTGCAGGAGGCGAACTCATGACTGAAATCGCTGACAACGTCATTCCGGCGCCGCCATGTCCGCTTTGCGGTTCGCCGACCGTCCTGAAGCAACGCCACAAGAATGCGAAGCACGACACCTGCGTTTTCAAATGCACGGGGTGCGGCGTCGAATACCCCATGCATGTGCCGGCGCCGCCGCCGGGCCAGCCGCGCACGCCGGCCTAGGCCGTGAACGCCTTGAAGGTGATGATCGTATAGGTGTCCTTGATGCCGGGAATGCAATGCACCTTCTCATTGACGAAATGGCCGATATCGGCGCCTTCCTCGACGTAGAATTTCACCAGCAGATCGTAGTCGCCGGCGGTCGAATAGATTTCCGAGGCAATCTCGGCTTCGGCCAGCGCGTTGGCGACCTGATAGGCCTTGCCCAGCTCGCATTTGATCTGGATGAAAAACGGGGTCATTGCCGGGAATTCTCCTGTGTCTTTCAATTCAGCAAAATAGCGCTCGGTGCGCAAGCCACTTGCCTTCAAAGCCGGCGCGGATTAGGTATTTGAACAGCAATCTCGTGGGGTGTCCGGCGCGTCGCCGGGCTGAGAGGCAACTTTCCGGAGCCCGTTCCGGAGCCAACCCAACGAACCTGATCCGGGTCATGCCGGCGGAGGGATGAGAGATGCACAAATCGGCCGATTCCGCAGGCGTGGATTTTTCGCGCGAGCAACTGGCGTCGCAGGCGGCGGCGGTCCTGGCGCGCCTGCGCGCAACGCAGCCGCGCGTCCACTGCATCACCAATTCGGTGGCGCAGAATTTCACCGCCAATGCGCTGCTGGCGCTCGGCGCGGTGCCGTCGATGACCTTGTCGGGCGAGGAAATCGGCGCCTTCGTTAGCCGCAGCAACGCGCTGCTGGTCAATCTCGGCACCTTCGACCGCGAGCGCCGCGAGGCGACCGCCATCGCCATCGACGCCGCCGCGCAAAGCGGGCTGCCCTGGGTGCTCGATCCGGTTTTCGTCGACCGCGCCGAACGGCGCTGCGCCTATGCGCACGACCTCATGGCGCTCGCGCCCCATGCGGTGCGGCTCAACGCCGCCGAATTCACGGCGCTGTCCGGTGACGCTCCGTCGCGCGCCGCGGTCGCGTCCTATGCGCGCGAACGCGGCACGGTCATTGGTCTCACCGGCGCCAGCGATTTGATCGCCGACGGCGCGCGCATGGCGTCCGTCGCCAACGGCCATCCGCTGATGGCGCGCGTCACGGCGATGGGCTGCGCCGCCTCGAGCATCGTCGCCGCCTGTCTCGCCGTCGAGCCGGACGCGCATGTCGCAACGTCATCGGCGATGCTGATCGTCGGCGTCGCCGGCGAAATGGCGGCCGACGACGCCAAGGGTCCGGGCAGCTTCGCCGTTGCCATTCTCGACGCGCTCTACACGATCGATACCCAAACTTTGGCGGCTCGCGCGCGCATTATATAAAAAAGGTGACTGAATGAACGTCGATCTCCGTCTCTATGCGCTGGCCGATCCCGCCGTTTCCGGCGGCCGTTCGCTCGCCGATCTGGCCCGCCGCATTGCCGGCAGCGCCACGCTCGTGCAGCTGCGCGACAAGCACGGCTCGACGCGGGCGATGCTGGCGGAGGCGCGGGCGCTGATCGGCGTTCTGGCGCCGCTCGACATTCCGCTTCTCATCAATGACCGCGTCGATGTCGCGCTCGCCGCGGAGGCCGATGGCGTGCACATCGGCCAGGACGACATGTCGGCCGCCGACGCGCGGCTGCTGCTCGGCAAGACCGCGATCATCGGCCTGTCGGTCAAGACATTGCAGCAGGCGCGCGAGGCGCCGCTCGATCTCTTGGACTACGTCGCCATCGGCGGCGTTTATGGCACGACCTCGAAGGACAACACGTCGGCGCCGATCGGGATCGATGGCCTGCGTGCCATCGCCGCGGCGATCCGCGCCCGCGAGCCGAAATTCCCGGTCTGCGCCATTGCCGGCATCAATGCCGCGAACGCCTCCGATGTCATTAATGCCGGCGCCGACGGCATCGCCGTGATTTCCGCCTTGTCGATGGCGCCGGACCCCGGCCTCGCCGCGCGCACTCTGCGCAATGCGGTCGATGTCGCGCTGGAGCAGAGGAAGAGGGCATCATGACCGCCATCGGCGCTGCTTTCTTCTCCCCTCCCCACGCGAGCGCAGGGAGCGGCGG
>LNDS01000026.1 GCA_001464835.1 Rhizobiales bacterium Ga0077525
GCCAGCGAGACCATCAATTCGTTAATGTCGCTCTGCTTGCACGAAGGCCCAAAGCCGGTCTTGCCGACCAGCATCTTGCGCGCCTCGCGGCGGGCGAAGTCCAGCACATCGCGCGATACCAGATCGTCGAACAGAATGACGTCGGCCGATTGCAGCGCGCGGACGGCGCGTAGGGTCAGCAGTTCTGGGTCGCCGGGACCGGCGCCGACCAAAGTGACCGAGCCGGACTCAACGGCAGCGCCGAGGCCTTTGACTTCAGCAACGAAACGATCGAAATCGGATTCCAGCGGCGCGGTGTCCGGGTTCTTCACCGCATGCGCGGTGAACACCTGCCAGAACTTGCGTCGCCCGGAAAAAGACAGACCGGAAGCTTTAACCGCGCCGCGCCATTTTCCCGCGGCCGCCGCCCACTGGGCAAAGCCGTTCGGCAGCAGCGCTTCAAGCTTCGCCCGGATGGCCTGCGCGAATACCGGCGCCGCGCCATCGGTCGAAATATTGACGATGGCGCCGAAAGAGAAATCGCAGAACGCCGGTTTGTCGATGACATTGACCGGCACGCCGGCGGCGCGCGAGGCGGCGCAAAATGCTTTCGCGCCATCGTCATCCTCGAAGGCACCGATGGCCATCGCCGCGCCGCGCAGATGCTCTATGGTCCACGCGTCTCTGGCGAAGACATCGACATGCGCGCCGGCCGCTTCCAACAGTTCGCGCTTCCACGCCGCCGCATCGCCGCCACCGGCCAGCACGACGCGCTTGCCGTCGAGCGCGAAGAACACCGGCAGCCGCGCCAGTTTGGCCATCCTGTCGGGACGGCTGTCAGACGGTTTGCGCGATACGGCCATCAGCCACGATCCTTTTCAATTCAGGCAGACACGAACCGCAATTGGTGCCGGCGCGTAAGGATTTACCAATCTCTTCGACATTGCCGGCGACGCCGTCAGCCAACGCCGTGCGGATGACATTAAGCCCGATGCCGAAGCAGGCGCAGATCACCGGACCGGGATCGGCGAGACCGTCGGTCGATTTGCCCGATAGCACGGCGCGGCGCTGCGCGGCGCCCATGTGTTCGGCTTCGAACAGCAGCTTGACCGCGTCCCATTGCGGCGCGGCCTCGGCCGGGCCGATGAACAGGCACCCGGCCAGCCGGCCTTCGACGAAAGCCGCCATGCGATAAGAGCCGCGCGGCTCGTCGATATATTCCGCGATCTCGGCGTCGCTGCCGAACAGGACGGCGGCGCGCTCGCGCCACAGCGACGGCGCGTCGTTGGTGGCGAGCAGCAGCCCCTCGCCGGCCTTGATCGCCGCGCGCGCCCACCAGGTTTGCGCCGGCAGAGCGAGCCGGCCGCGCGATAGCGCAAAGCCACGAAAGTTAAACTCGACCACCGTTATCGAAGCCGGCGTCGCCTTGGCTTCCGGCTGGCCGGAGAACGGATCGGTCCCCGGCCCAACCAGTTCGCCGATGCGACCCGAAGATGCCGTCTCGCCGCTCCAGTGAATCGGCGCGAACAGCGAACCGCGCAACTGGCCTTCGCTGACGACGACCTTGAGCACGCAGGCGCCATAGGGCGTCGCGACGCGGGCGAAGCCGTGGTGTCGCAAGCCCGCACCTTGCGCATCGTCCGGATGCACCTCAACAAAAGGCTCCGGCAAATGCGCGCCGAGACGCGGGCTCAAACCGGTGCGCGTCATGGTGTGCCACTGGTCGCGAATACGCCCGGTGTTAAGCCGCAACGGGAATTCGTCCGATACTGCGGCGTGCGGCTTCGGCATCGCCGGCGCGATCATCTTGGCCTTGCCGTCTGGCGTGTAAAACTTGCCGTCGGCGAAAAACCTTGTGTCCGCTTTCGGCGCGCCAACACGCGCCGGCCATTGCATGGGATCGAGCGCGTTGAACTCGTCCCCGCTCAGAGTCGCCAGCGCGCCGATATCGAAATCGCGCGTGCCATTGTTCTCGAAAGCGGACAGTTCGGCATGTTCGCGAAATACATCAGCCGGCTGATTGAAACCGAAAGCCTCGGCAAAACCCATGCGCCGCGCCACTTGCGTGACGATCCACCAGTCTGGCTTGGCCTCGCCCGGCATCGCCAGAAACGGCCGCTGCCGCGAGATGCGCCGTTCCGAATTGGTGACTGTGCCGTCCTTCTCGCCCCAGGCCGCCGCCGACAGCAGGACATGCGCATTAGCAGTTATCGTGTCGTTGCTGGCGACGTTGTCGGATATCACCAGCAGGTCAAGCTGTCCGAGCGCCTCTCGCACAAAGCCCGCGTTTGGCAGCGACACCGCCGGATTGGTCGCCATCACCCACAAGGCCTTGATTTCGCCGCCCGAAATGGCGTCGAACATCTGCACGGCCTTGAGGCCCTCGCGCTGTGCCATGCGCGAGGCGTTCCAGAATCGGCCCACCCGGTCGATGTCACCGGAGGTGAAATTCATATGCGCGGCAAGCTGGTTTGCAAGTCCGCCAACTTCACGGCCGCCCATCGCGTTCGGCTGGCCGGTCAGCGAGAACGGCCCCCTGCCCGGCTTGCCGATGCGGCCGGTGGCGAGATGACAATTGACAATGCTCGTCACCTTGTCGGTGCCCTGCGCCGACTGGTTCACGCCTTGCGAGAAACAGGTGACGGTTTTCTCCGTCGCCGTGAACAGCGCGAAGAAGCGCGCGACATCGGCCGGCGCCAGGCCGGTCGCGGCCGCGGTCGCCATCACATCGGGCGCGATTTCGCGCGCGCGCGCCAATGCGTCCGGCAGTCCGGTCGTGTGTGCGTCGATATAGGCGTAGTCCATCGCCAATGTATCGGCGAGATGCACCAGCAAGCCGCAGAACAAGGCCGTGTCCATGCCGGGCGCGACGGGCAAAAACAGATCGGCCTCTTCCGCCGTCGCGGTGCGGCGCGGATCGATGACGATCAGCCTGGCGCCACGCTCGCGCTTGTTCGCAATCATGCGCTGGTACAGAACCGGGTGGCACCATGCCGCATTCGAGCCGACGAGGATAATGAGATCGGCGCTGTCAAGATCGGCGTAGGTGCCGGGCACCGTATCGGCGCCGAAAACGCGGCGATGACCGGCGACCGACGAGGCCATGCACAGCCGCGAATTGGTATCGACATTGGCAGTGCCGATGAAGCCCTTCATCAATTTGTTGGCGACGTAATAATCCTCGGTCAGCAATTGCCCGGACAGATAGAACGCCACCGAGTCAGGCCCGTGCTGCGCGATGGTTTTGGCAAAGCCGCCGGCGACCGCATCGAGCGCTCTGTCCCATGAGGCGCGCACCATCACGCCGTTGTCGCGCAGCATCGGATGCAGCAATCGCGTGCCGAGACCCAGCGTTTCACCGAGCGCCGAACCCTTTGAGCACAGGCGGCCGAAATTCGCGGGATGATCGGAATCGCCGGCAATAATCGCACCGCCGCGCCCGTCCGGCTTGGCCAGCACGCCGCAGCCGACGCCGCAGTATGGGCACGTCGTGCGCACGGCCGGCGGATGCTGCGCGGGCGCGTTCATCAATACACGTCCTGCTGATAGCGGCCTTTTTTCTTCAGCTCGGTGACGAAGGCGCTGGCCTCTTCGGGCGTGCGCGCGCCGTGCTGCGCGACGATATCGACGAGCGCCAGCTCGACATCCTTGGCCATGCGCTTGGCATCGCCGCAGACGTAGACATGCGCGCCGTCGGCCAGCCACGACCACAAATCTTTTCCAGTCTCACGCATGCGGTCCTGAACGTAGATTTTCTGGTCGCTGTCGCGCGACCAGGCCAGCGACAGGCGCGTGAGCAAGCCCGAGGTCTTCATCGCTTTCAGTTCGTCTTCGTAGAAGAAATCGCAGGCCGAACGCTGATGGCCGAAGAACAGCCAGTTGCGGCCCGGCGCCTGCGTCGCCCGACGCTCGTGCAAAAAGGCGCGGAACGGCGCGACGCCGGTGCCGGGGCCGATCATGATGATCGGCATGCTCGGATCGGCCGGCAGGCCGAAGGCGTGCGCCTTCTGCACATAGGCGCGCAAGGTCGCGCCCGGTTCGATGCGGTCGGCGAGCAGCGTCGAGCACACGCCAAGACGCTCGCGCGCGCCGACTGTGTAGCGCACGGTATCGACCGTCAGCGTGACGCGATTGGGGTCTGGCTTCGGGGAGGACGAGATCGAATAGAGCCGGGGCTGCAACGGATCGAGCGCCTCGATGAAGGCTTCCGGATCGGGATGAATGCCGGGAAACTTCTCGATCGCCGCCAGCACGTCGAGCGTCGCGGCGTCGCCGTCCGGGTCCTCGCCGGTTGATAAAGCCCGCGCCTTCTGCCGGCGCTCGCCGCCGGTGATGTAGGAGAACAATTGAAACAACATGTCGGGGGCCGGCGACAGCGACACGCCGTCGATCAGCACCTCGCGAAATGTGCGCTCGCCAATGGGAAAATCAGGCGGCGCCTTGAGCGCCTTGATTACCGCATCGGCCAAAGCCGGATCGTTGGCCGGGAACAGGCCGAAAGCGTCGCCGACCTCGTAGGAAATGCCGGAGCCGGTGAGATCGAACTCGACATGCCAGCTCTGTTTCTCGGAGCCCGCCTTGTTGAGCAAAGTGCGGGACAGGATTTTCACCGTCGACGGATTGTCGCGCGACGAACCGGGCGCGCCGAGCGGGCTCGCAGCAACCGTCGCAGACGCAGCGGCCGGCGCCGCCGCTTTCGGCGCGCTCTTCAATTCCTCGGCCAGCGCCTTGACCATGCGCGCGGTTTCCTTGCCCCCCGGCACGCACAGGTTCAGCCGCTCTTCCGCGCCGGAGACAATGGCGCCCGAATAATTCTTGCAGTCATAGCCGCACTGGCCGCAATCCTGCTGCGCCATCGCCGCCATCATTTTCCAGCGCAATGGCTTGCCGTCGGCCAGCTTCATGCGCTCGGCAATCGGCAAAGTCTGGTCGTGCCACGGCGCGCCGCCGTCATCGTCATCCGCATTCGCCGCCGGTGCGCCCGAAGTGCCATTGAGGAGCGCCGCCGTCTGATCGCCGGTCAGCGGGGTGACGCCGGAATTGTCGAGCGAGATCAAACCGGCGAAAAACCCGTTGAGCCAGGTGCGCTGTTCCTCTGAGAACGGCGCGCTCTCCGGCACCAGCGACGGAATCGGCGACGGCACGTTCTTGCTCATTCCGCCGCCTCCGCGTCGAACAGCGCTTTGAGCGCATCGACCTCGTGGCGGCGCGAGAACGTCAGGAAGGTTTCATCGCGCGATGCGCGGTTGGCCAGATAGCCTTTCAGCATGCGCTCGATGGTGCGCGGCACATCCGGCACCTTGATGTCGCGGTACAAATCGCGGGCGATGCCGGCCTCGGCGCCAAAGCCGCCGCCGACAAGAATATGAAAGCCCTCGACCGCATCGGCATCCTCGCCGACATCGACCTTGCAGGCGATCAGGCCGATGTCGCCGATATAATGCTGCGCGCAGGAATGATGGCAGCCGGTGAGATGAATGTTGACCGGCGAGTCGAGCGCAACGCGCGGCTCGCACCATGCGGCGATGTCTTCCGCCGTCTCCTTGGTATGTGCCGCGGCGAAACGGCAGCCGGTCGCGCCGGTGCAGGCGATCAGCCCGGCGCGCAGCGGCGAGGCCTGCGTGGTCAGGCCGATCTGCTCGATGGCGGCAACAGCCAAGGCCACCTTGTCGTCGGCGACACCGGAGATCAAAAGGTTCTGCCACACCGTCAGGCGAATATCGCCATCGCCGAGATCGTGCGAAATCTTCGCTAGCCCACGCATCTGCTCGGTTGTGATGCGCGCGGTCGGAAACACCACCCCGATCCAGTTCAGGCCCTTCTGCTTTTGCGGATGCACGCCGATATGCGCCGAGCGGTCATAGTGCGGCCGCGGCGCGATCGCCTCGGCCGGCACCGTGACGAACTTCCGGCCGAGCTTTTCCTCGACATGGGCGAGAAATTTCTCGAAGCCCCAGGCATCCAGCACATATTTCAGGCGCGACTTGTTGCGGTCGGTGCGGTCGCCATGCTCGATATAGACGCGCACGATGGCGTCGGCGACCTGCGTCGCCTCTTCCGGCCGCACAATGACGCCGGTGTCGCGGGCAAAATCCTTGTGCCCGGTGATGCCGCCGAGCGCCAGGCGGAACCAGATGCCCCGCGCCGCGCCAAAGCCTTCCTTCACCTCGACGGCCTGAAAGCCGATATCGTTGGTGTCTTCCAGCACCGGAATACGGCCGGCGCCGTCGAAACCGACATTGAACTTGCGCGGCAGGCCGTACAGCGCGCGCTCGTTGAGAATGTGGTGATGCCATTCACGCGCAAAGGGGCGCGTGTCGAGCAGTTCCTGCGGATCGATGCCCGCCGTCGGCGTGCCGGTGACGTTGCGGATGTTGTCGGCGCCGGAGCCGCGTGACGCTAGGCCAAGATCGAGAATGCCTTCGACCACCGCAACCGCGTTCTTCGGCTCGATCTCGCGGATCTGCAAATTGGCGCGCGTGGTGACGTGCGAATAGGGCCCGGCATATTTGTCGGCGAGATCGGCGAGGCCGGCGAACTGCCAATGCGTCAGGATGCCGTTGGCGATGCGCAGCCGGCACATATAGGAGGTCTGCGTCGGCGCGACATAAAACAGGCCGTAATAGCGCCAGCGGAAATTATCCGCCGCCTTCGGCGCAACATTGTCGCGCGCCTGTTGCTTGAGACGGTCATAGGCATCGAACGGATGCTGCTCGCGCTTGATCTTCTCCTGGTCGGACAGTTTGCCGCCGCCGGCGATGGTCCGGTCCTGCGCCTTGATATGGATGGCGTCCGGCCCCGCCGGTTCGCCCCCCTGCCCGCCGGACGGCAACTGTCCGCGCGCGGCGCGCGCCGCGATCAGCCCCGAAGCAAAGCCTTCGAGATAGCGCTTCTGGTCCGGGGTAAAGTCGCTGGACATTACGCCGCCAAATCTTTGGGAAGCGCGCGTTCGGCCAGCGCCCGGCCGAACATCAGGTCGCCACGGATGGCATCGATCGATGCGCCGCTGCGGATCAGTTCGAGATACCAGAGCCCGTCGGCGGTATCGCCGAACAGCACAGCGCCGACGAGGCGGCCTTGAGCAATAACCAGTTTCTTGTAACTGCCGAGGCCGGGGTCACTGAGTACGATCTGCTCGGTGCCGGCGGCGCCGATGAAGTCGCCGGCGGAAAACACGCTGACGCCGGAAACTTTGAGATTGGTGGCCAGCACGCTGCCGTCATATCGCGCATCGCTGCCGCACAGATGCAAGGCCAGCACGCGGGCCTGCTCATAGGCCGGCTCGACCAGTCCGTAGCAAAGACCGCGATGCTCGGCGCATTCACCGATGGAATAGATGTTGGCCTTGCCGGTCTGCATATGATCGTCGACGACGATGCCGCGCCCAACGTCAAGTCCGGCGCCTTGCGCCAGATCGGCATTGGCACGGATGCCGGCGGCGACGACGACGAGGTCGCCGCCGATCTCGCGGCCATCCTTGAGCACGACGCTTTGCGCGCGTTGCGCGCCTTTAATCGCGGCGGTCTCGGCATTGAGATAGACGGCAATGCCCTTGGCCTCGACCGCGGCCTTCAGCATTGCCGAGCCGCGCGCATCGAGTTGTCGCTCCATCAGGCGGTCCATCAGATGAATGACGGAAACCTGGAGGCCGACCTTGGCCAGGCCATAGGCGGCTTCCAATCCAAGCAGGCCGCCGCCGATCACCACCGCCTTGCGGTTTCGCAATGCGGCCTTTTCGATGGAATCGACATCGCCGAGATCGCGGAAGGTCAGCACGCCCGGCAAATCCATGCCCGGCACGTTGAGGCGGATCGGCTTCGAGCCGGTGGCCAGCACCAGTTTGTTGAACGGCAGCGTGCCGCCATTGGCGAGCTTGACGCGCCGGGTGTCGGCGTCGATCGCGGTGACGCGCTGGCCGTAGATCAGCGACACGCCGTGCGCGCGGTACCAAGCTTGAGATCTCAGTTCGACATCGCCGCGCGACACTTCCTTGGCGAGCACCGACGACAGCAGCACGCGGTTATACGCCAGCCGCGGTTCCTCGCCGATCACGGCAATGGCGTAGCGGCCGAGCGCGCGCTGGCTCAGTTCCTCGACCAGGCGCATCGTGGCCATGCCATTGCCGATGATGACGAGCGGCTCGCTCATGGCTTTTCCTTTTTGCGCATGATCATTTCCGAAAACCGGTGACCACTTTTCGGGATCATGCGCTATGCCGCTTCCACAAACCGGTGTCGCTCGTACAGGAATTCGAGCACGCGCTGGCGGCACTTCAGGAAGGTGGCGTCGGTGACCAGCTCCAGCCGCTTGCGCGGCCGCGCGATCGGCACGGTGAGGATTTCGCCGATCTGCGCCGCCGGCCCGTTGGTCATCATGATGATGCGGTCGGACAAAAGCACCGCCTCGTCGACATCGTGGGTGATCATCATCACGGTGTTGCCGAGCTTCTGGTGCAGGCCCATCACGGTGTCCTGCAAATGCGCGCGGGTCAGGGCGTCGAGCGCGCCAAACGGCTCGTCGAGCAGCAGGATCTTCGGCTCCATCGCCAGCGCGCGGGCCAGCCCGACGCGCTGCTTCATGCCGCCGGAGATTTCGGAGGGGCGTTTGTCCTTGGCATGCGTCATCTGCACCAGATTGAGATTGTGCAGCGTCCACGCGTCGCGCTCGGCGCGCGATTTCTTGCCGCCGAACACCTTGTCCACTGCGAGCCGGACGTTGTCGTAAACCGTCAGCCAGGGCAGCAGGCTGTGGTTCTGGAACACAACGGCCCGATCCGGGCCCGGTTCGTCGACGTGCTTGCCTTCGAGAATGACGCCGCCGGTCGTCGCCTCGGTCAGGCCGGCAACGATGTTGAGCAGTGTCGACTTGCCGCAGCCGGAATGACCGATGATCGAGACGTATTCGCCCTTCTCGATGTCGAGCGTGATTTCCTTGAGCACACAGGTCTCGGTGTTGCCGCGGCGGAAGACTTTGTCCACGTGGTCGATTTTGCAATAGGAGGTCATGTTCATGTTCCTCAGTTCGCTGACGTGCCACGGGTGACGATGGAAGCCATGCCGGCGACGATGCGGTCGAGCAGGAAGCCGACAATGCCGATGTAAGCGAGCGCGATGAAAATGTCGGGCAGCCGCGACGAATTCCAGGCGTCCCAGATGAAGAAGCCGATGCCGACGCCGCCGGTGAGCATTTCCGCGGCGACGATGGCGAGCCACGACAGACCGATGCCGATACGAAGCCCTGTGAAGATGTAGGGTGCCGCCGATGGGATCATGATCTTCCAGAAAAACTCGAAGTGATTGAGTTGCAGCACCGCGGCGACGTTGCGGTAGTCCTGCGGAATGTTGCGGATGCCGACCGCGGTGTTGATGATGATCGGCCACACCGAGGTGATGAAGATGACGAAAATCGCCGATGGCTGGCTGTCGCGGAACGCGGCGAGCGAAATCGGCAACCAGGCCAAAGGCGAGATCGTGCGCAGCACCTGGAAGATCGGATCGAGGCCGCGCATTGCCCAGACCGACTGGCCGATCAAGGTGCCGAGCATGATGCCGAACAGCGCGGCCAGGCCGTAGCCGATGGCGACGCGCTGCAACGATGTCAGAACCCGCCAGCCGAGGCCGATGTCCTGCGGGCCGGCGACGAAGAACGGATCAACGATGAGGTCGTAGGCTTCGGTCCAGATCTTGGAAGGCGGCGGCAGCGTGGCGCCGGGGCGCATGCACAGCAGCTGCCATGCTGTCAGCAGGAGTACGATCATCACCAGCGGCGGGATCACCGCCGACGCAACGCGGACGAGGCCGGCGCGCAGGCGTGTGTTCATTGCCGTCTGCTTGAGCGGCAACGGAACGATCTTGGCAGCCGCGGGCGGCGTCGGGGCCGAGGGAATGCTGGCCGAGATGTCGGATTTGGCCACTGTCATGTTCATCGCTTGCATGCTCCGGTTTGAACGAGGCGGTTGGGCCGCCCGCGCGGGGGCGGCCCGAGGTTTCAATGTGGCGCGCTAGACTTCGACACGCTTGATCGACAGGCTCTTGAGATAGGCCTGCGGATTTTCCGGATCGAAGATCTTGCCGTCGAAGAAGGTTTCCTTGCCGCGCGACGACGATGCCGGAATGTCGGCGGCGGCGACCGAAAGGCCCTTGGCGGCGTCGCGCCACAGGTCTTCGCGGTTCACCTTGTTGACCATCGCCTTGATGTCGGTTCCGCCGTCGAACTTGCCCCAGCGAATGTCTTCGGTGACGAACCATGTGTCATGGCTCTTGAACGGGTAGGACGCATGGTCCTGCCAGAACTTCATGAACTGCTTGGTGCCCTTCTCGACGCGGCCGTTGCCGTAATTGATGTCGCCCTTGGCGCGGCCGATGATGTCTGCGACCGGCACGTTGAACCATTGCCGCTTGCCGACGATCTCCGACATTTCCTGCCGGTTGTCCGGCTTGTCGCACCACTGCTGTGCTTCCATCACCGCCATCAGCAGGGCCTTGGCGGCGTTCGGATTCTTGTCGACCCAGTCGGCGCGCATGCCGAGCGCTTTCTCCGGGTGCTTGGCCCAGATTTCGCCGGTCGAGCAGGCCGAGAAGCCGATGCCCTGGTTGACGAGCTGTTCGCCCCACGGCTCGCCGACGCAGAAGGCGTCCATGTTGCCGACCTTCATGTTGGCCACCATTTGCGGCGGCGGCACCACGATGGTCGAGACGTCCTTGTCCGGATCGATGCCGGCGGCGGCGAGCCAGTAGCGGATCCACAAATCATGGGTGCCGCCGGGGAACGTCATCGCGACTTTCACTTCCTTGCCGGCGGCCTTCTTGGCGGCGAAGGCGGCCTTGAGCGCGGAAGCGTCGCCGGTGACTTTGAGATCCTTGTATTCGTTGGAAACCGAAATTGCCTGCGCATCGAGATTGAGCCGCGCCAGGATGTACATCGGCGTCGGCACGTTGTTCTGCGTCACCTTGCCGGCCGAGATCAGGTACGGCATCGGCGTCAGGATATGCGCGCCATCGATGCCATTAGCGGCGCCGCCGAGAACCATGTTGTCGCGCGTCGCGCCCCACGATGCCTGTTTGGACACTTCAACGTCCGGCATGCCGTATTTGGCGAAGATGCCCTTTTCCTTGGCGATCACCAGAGGAGATGCATCCATCAGCGCGATATAGCCAAGGATCGCCTTGGTCACTTCCGGGCCGGCGGCTTCTGCAATGTGAATGCCGAACGGGAACTGCGTGCCGATCGCGCTCATCAGCGCGGCGGTGCCGGCGCCGGCCTTGAGCAGCGACCGGCGGCTGATGCCCTTGGATATTTTGTTGGTCGTCATTGGAAGCGTCATCCTTTTCATTCGAGTGCCCCGGTCTTCGCAGTGCCGTCAGCGCATAAAAAAAAGCCGCAGTCCCGAGACGCACGAAATGCGTTCCCCCTCAGGACAGCGGCGTTGCTGTGGCCCGTCATTGGACCCGATGCGCCAGCCGGACGGCGGCGCGTCTTGGACTTCTTCTATACAAGCGCCGTGCCAACTCAGGCTGGCGTCAGAAATTTTAATAATATCAATAGCTTGATAGAAATCGATGGTGCAAAGTCAGCGCGCAAAAAACGCCGCTTGCTCACATCGCCCGCAGCATGCGTATTTATTGTGCAGTGCAACAGTCAGCGGACGACGGAAAGGCGCAGCTTGCCGGCACGCTTGTTGCGCCAGAAGGCGATGTGTCCGGCGATATCGGACGCGTTAAATGGCGGGCCGGCAAAGCCGCCGATACCATCGCCGTTTTCGCCAGGTTCGTGCGGCGGCGCGGTGCCGACCGCGGCGTCGAAAAGATCAGGCCGGAACACCGCTTGCGCCAGCGCCAGCGATTCATCCGACAGCGGCGCCTGCCCCCAGCGCACGATCTGGGCGTAAATCCAGGCGGCCTGCACCGGGTCGGGACGCGCCGCGCCGTTGCGGCCGATCATCAAGTAACGATCGTTGGCGCGCACCGCCCCGTCATGCGCAATTTTCAGGTTGCCGGTGAGCGCGCGGCCGACCAGTTCCGCTTCGACGCCGAGCCGGCCGGCGATCGCGGTCGAAACCGCCGTCAGGTTTTCCGGTAATTCGGCGAAAGCCGCCGCCGCCGCCAGCGCGCGGATCATCGCTGCCAGGACGTCCGGATGTTCAATGGCCCAGCTTTCGCGCGCGGCGAAAACCTTCTCGGTGACGCGCGCCTGTATTTCGCAGCCGAAATGCAGAATGCGCCCGATTCCGGCATCGACGGCGACCGAATTCCACGGCGCGCCGACGCAGAAGCCATCGACATGACCGTTGGTGAGACTTTCCACCATATAAGGCGGCGGCAACACGACGAGCCGGACATCTTCATCCGGATCGATGCCGCCCGTCGCCATCCAGTAACGCAGTTGGTAATTGTGATGCGAAAAAGGAAACGTCATGCCGAAAGTCAGCGGCTCGGCGTTCCTTGCTTTGCGTTCCTCCACAACGCGTGCCAGCGCCCAAGCCGACACTTGCGGATCGGCGATATCGCCGTCGGCGCGGCTCTCCAGCGCGGCAAACAGCCGCGGCGACACTGTGATGGCGTTGCCATTGAGCCCGAGATTAAAGGGCGCAACGATCGGCACCCGCACGTGTCCGATACCGAGACTGGACGCGACCGCCACCGGCGCCAGGAGATGCGCAGCATCGAACAGGCCGATATTGAGCTTGTCGCGCACGTTCGACCAAGACACTTCGCGCACCAGTTCGACATCGACTCCCTCGGCCGCGGTGAAGCCGAGATCGACGGCGACGATCAGCGCGGCCGCATCGACGAGGGGAATGTAACCAATCCGAAGTTTCCCGGCGGTCATTTGAACAGCTCCGCTGCGGTCAATACCGATTGCGCGATGTCGACGATCTTCTTGTTCTCATTCATGGCGGTCTTGCGCATCAGCGCATAGGCCTCTTCTTCGCTGAAGTTCTTGGCTTTCATCAGCACACCCTTGGCGCGATCGATGACCTTGCGTTCGTCGAGCGCATGCTTGGCCTGATCGAGTTCGGTTTGCAGGCGATGAAAGGCGTTGAAGCGTGAAATGCACAGATCGAGAATGCTGGTGATGCGTTCTTTCTTCAGCCCGCCGACGATATAGGCCGACACGCCAGCATCGACCGCCGCCTGGATCGACGCGGTATCGCTCTGGTCGACGAACATCGCCACCGGACGCTTCACCGCGCGGCTCATCTGGAACATCTGCTCAAGCATGTCGCGCGAGGGACTTTCCAGATCGATCAGGATCACGTCCGGGTCCATCGCATAAATCCGGACCAGTAGATTATGGGTCTCGGCAATACGTTCAACCTGGGTAAAGCCGGCCTCGCGCAGACCGTCTTCGAGGATGGCGGCGCGGATCGGGCTTTCATCGACAATGGCGATCTTGAGCGAGGAATCGCGGCTGCCGCCCTGCGGCTGGGAGCCGTGGCCTGCTGAATCCGAACCCTTCCGCATCTCACTCAAGGAAACACTCCCGGCTACCGCACCTTTATGCGGGGCGCCGCCAAATGCAAACCGTTCCCGCGTCCTGTTCATGCAAGACCCATTCCATGGTCAAAGCATGCTCGATTTGGCGAAAAACGACGGCAATCGCGCGAGACCGGCAGTAATGCAATACGAGCACGGTAGTCCGTTATTTTCCAAATAGGCCCGGCCGCGTTAAGAAGGATACCGGCGGCGCGTGCTGCCCCGAACTGCCGGTGCCGGTGTGATCGTTTTGCTTTCGGATATTCCAGACGACAGAAATTATGACGTCGTGGTTGCCGGCGCCGGCGCCGGCGGCATGGCCGCCGCGCTTTATGCCGCCATCGCCGGCAAGAAAGTCTTGCTGGCCGAGCATACGGAATTCCTCGGCGGCACGACGGCGCTGTCGGCCGGCACGATCTGGGCGCCCAATACGCGGCACGCGGCGGGATCGGGCGACAGCGCGGAAAAGGCCGCGCTGTTTCTCGACAACGTGGTCGGCAATTATGCGCGCCCGGCGCTACGCCGCGCCTTTCTCGACGCCGCGCCGGAGGCCATCAGGACGCTGGAAGACAGTACGGACGTTCAGTTCCGCGCCTATCCGCTACATCCGGACTATGTCCAGGAGGTGGACGGCGCGACCTTGCGCGGCCGCGCGCTGGAGGCGCTACCGTTCGACGGCCGCAAGCTCGGAAAGGCTTTCGCTTTGTTGCGGCCGCCGATCCCGGAATTCACCGTTCTCGGCGGCATGATGGTCAGCCGTGGCGATATCGACCATCTGCTGAAGATGACCAAGTCGGCGACGTCCTTCGTCCACGCGGTCAAACTGCTGGCGCGCCACGCCAGCGACCGGCTGCGCCATCCGCGCGGCACGCGGCTTGTGATGGGCAATGCGCTGGTCGGACGCTTTGTCCGCTCCTTGCTCGATCGGGACGTGGACATTGTCATGAATACATCCGTAACGGAACTTCATCGCAACAATGGCGCCGTCGATGGCGTGACGCTCAGATGCGGCGATGTCGTGCGTCACATTGGGGCGGCCAAGGCCGTCGTCCTCGCCGGCGGCGGATTTATACGCCACCCGACGCGGCGCGCTGCCCTGCTGGCGAAGCCGGTGCCCGAATTTTCCCCGGTGGCGCCCGGCAGCACCGGCGAACTGCAAGACCTCGCGTTGGCCCTTGGCGCGCGCTTTTGCGAAGGCAATCTCGACAATGCCTTCTGGGCGCCGGTGTCGCTGCGCAAACGCGCCGACGGAACGATGGCCATTTTTCCGCATTTCGTGCTCGACCGCTCGAAGCCGGGCACCGTTTGCGTCAACAAGAACGGCAAGCGCTTCGTCAACGAATCGACCAGCTACCATTTGTTCGCGCGGGCGATGTATGACGCCAACAAACGCAGTCCCAACATTCCGGCGTATTTCATCGCCGACGCGGTGGCGTTGAAGCGCTACGGGCTCGGCATGGTGCGGCCGGGCGGCCGAGGCCTCAAACCCTATCTCGCCGAGGGCTACCTGACGCAAGGCGCGACCTTGCGCGATCTGGCGCAAAAGCTCGGCATCGATGCCGGCAATCTGGAGCGCACTGTTGCCGCGATGAACGGCTATGCGAAGACCGGCATCGATGCGGAATTCGCCCGCGGCAGCACGCCCTATCATCACGCCGCCGGCGATCCCAAGGTGCGGCCCAATCCCAATCTTGGCCCGATCGCCACGCCGCCGTTTTATGCGATCCGGCTGGTGCCGGCCGATATCGGCGCCGCCAATGGCCTCGTGACCAATGACGACGCACAGGTACTCGGCTTCAACGACGTGCCGATCTCCGGGCTTTACGCCTGCGGCGCCGACATGCAATCGATCATGGGCGGCACCTATCCGGGGCCCGGCGTCACGCTCGGCCCCGCCATTACCTTTGCCTATCGGGCGATGCGACATGCGCTGGGCGCCAAGGACGAAGCCGGAAGCCCAAGACGATGACTGCGGCGATTTTTCAGGAACCCAAGATCGACTGCCATACGCATGTGTTCGATCCGGCGCGTTTTCCCTACGATCCGGCGATTGCCTACAAGCCTTCCGGTCAGGAAATCGGCACCGCGGCGCAATTGCGTCAGGTGATGAAGACCTACGGCGTTAGCCATTCTCTGCTGGTGCAGCCGAATTCGGGTTACGGCAGCGACAATCGTTGCATGCTCGACGCCATCGCGCAGGACAAAGACCGCCTCAAGGGCATTGCCATCATCGATTTCAATGCCAGCCTCGACGACCTGCGCGCGCTGAAAGAGCAAGGCATCGTCGGCGCCGCGTTCAATCCGACGTTTCACGGCAATGAGTACTACAAGGTCGCCGAGCCGCTGATCCGCAAGCTCGCCGCGTTGGACATGTTCATGCAGATCCAGAGCGAGCACGACCAGCTCCTGATGTATGTGCCGTGGATCGAGACGATACCCGTCAAGGTATTGATCGACCATCTCGGCCGCCCGACGCCGTCGGCGGGACTCGGGCAGCCCGGCTTCGCCGCTTTGCTAAAACTGGCCAAGAGCGGCCGTGTCAGCGTCAAACTGTCCGGCTATTCGAAATATTCGCACGGCCGTTACCCGTTCGAGGACTGCTGGCCCTTCGTGCGCGCCGTTGCCGATGCCTTTGGCCTCGAAAACTGCCTGTGGGCGTCGGATTGGCCCTATTTGCGCGCCCCGGAACGGCAGGATTACGGGCCGCTGGTGGACCTGGCCCACCAACTATTTCCGAACGATTATGACCGACAGGTGTTGTTCCAGACGACCCCGCGCCGCTTGTTCGGATTCTCCTGACAGCAAAATTTGCCGCGAAATTTCTCTTTTTTGAGGGTTTTGTGAATTTTTGTTGCAACGCCGCATTTTCTATGCTGCAATGCAAACAGGCGCAATAGTCGAAAGGTTGGCGACTATGACGACAGCGAAATGTTTGAGACGGCAAGCGGCGACCTGCGCGGCCTTGGCTGACGCGACCTACGACGAAGAAAGCCGCGAACGTTATCTCAGGCTTGAACAGCTCTACCTGGCCTTGGCTGAGGCCGAAGACCCGACCCACCTCGAAGCCGCGCCCTTCCCCAGCGACAGCGCCACCGAGCCGGCGACCCAGCACCTCAACTAGACTTATCCGTTACGCAGATTTAGCCGCCGCGATCGCGCTCCAGATGCGCGACGGCGTTGCCGGCATGTCGAAGTGCTTGACGCCGACCGTGCGCAACGCATTCAGCACCGCATTCATGCAGGCCGGCAGCGAGCCGGTCGAACCGGTTTCGCCGACGCCCTTGACGCCGAGCGGATTGTTCGGCGACGGCACGACGATATTGAACAGGTCCGGCGTCGGGATCAGGTGCGCACGCGGCATGCAGTAGTCCATAAAGCTGCCGGTCAAAAGTTGGCCGTCGGTTTCGTCATACTGGCAGTGTTCGCCGAAAACTTGCCCAGCGCCCTGCGCGATGCCGCCCGCGATCTGGCCGTCGGCCAGCACCTGATTGACGACATTGCCGATGTCATCGACCGCGGTGTAGCGGACGACATCGACCTTGCCCGTGTCAGCATCAATCTCGACCTCGACGACATGCGCGCCGCTGGGAAAGGCCAGCGAAATGCCGTATTCGGCCACGGTATCGAGCGGGCTCGGCACAATGGCGCAGCTTTTCTCGATGACTTTTGTCATCGTGATGTTTCGATCGGTACCGGCGATCGTGAACACGCCGTTGGCAAACTCGATGTCGCTGACCCCGGCTTCCAGTTCGTCGGCAGCGATCTTCTTGGCCTTGTCGATGATGATGTCGGCGGCGACGCGGTAGGCGCTGCCATACGAGAAGGTCGAGCGCGAGCCGATCGATGGATGACCGACGAGATGCGGTCCGTCCGGATCGCCCTGCTTCAGCGTGACCTTCTCGGCGTCGATGC
Source organism: Rhizobiales bacterium Ga0077525 (assembly GCA_001464835.1). Taxonomy (GTDB): domain Bacteria; phylum Pseudomonadota; class Alphaproteobacteria; order Rhizobiales; family Xanthobacteraceae; genus Pseudolabrys. The sequence continues at coordinate 17,367 of LNDS01000026.1, forward strand.
CGAGCATGCGCGCCACCAGTTCCGGGAACACGGTTTCATGACCCTGCCCGCTCGGGCCGGCGATGTTGTGGATGATGGCGCGGCCGTCCTTGTCGAACAGCACCGCGACTTCGTCCTTCTTCATGCCGCCGCCGCCTGACGGCTCGACGAACACGGCCGAGCCGATGCCGCGCAATTTGCCCGCCTTGCGCGACGCCCGACGGCGCGCGGCAAAACCTTTCCAGTCGGCCTCTTGCTTGGCCTTGGCGGCGAGCGCATGAAAATCGCCACTATCGAACATCGCGCCGGTCAGCGTCTTGTAGGGGAACTGCGTCTTCTTGATCATGTTGCGGCGGCGCAATTCGAACGGGTCGATGTCGAGCTGGGCGGCTGCTTCATCGACCAGACGTTCGACGATGTAGTTCGCCTCCGGTCGGCCGGCGCCGCGATAGGCATTGGTCGGCGCCGTGTTGGTCATCACCTGAATGTGCCGGCCATACATCGCCTCGACCTGATAGACGCCGGCGCCGATGACCTTGCCGTTGATCGAATTGGTGAAGGCGCCGGCATGCGCCAGATAGGCGCCGGAATCGCACAGCCACTCAGTGCGAATCGCCAGAAACTTGCCGTTGGCATCGTAAGCCAACTCGCCGCGCATCGACACGGCGCGGCCGTGATTATCGGTGAGAAAATCCTCGGAGCGGGTCGACAGCCACTTCACCGGGCGCTTGAGTTGCTTCGACAACAGCATCAGCGGCGGGTATTCCGGAAACGGCGCGGTGCGCGCGCCGAAGGCGCCGCCGACATCGGCCATCTTGACGCGGATTTTCTCGTGCGGAATGCCGGAGATGATCGACAGTTCGTGGCCGAAGGACGGGCCACCTTGGTTCGGGCTGTAGAAATCATAGGTGTCGCTGGCCGCGTCATACGCAACGAGCGCGCCACGCACTTCCATGGGATTGGGCGCGACGCGCGGACTTTCCGCGGTCAGCGTGACGGTGCCGGCGGCGCGGGCGAAAGCGTCGGCTGTGGCTTTCTCGTCGCCATACTCGAAATCGAGGCAGACATTGCCCGGAATTTTGTCGTGCAGCAGCGCCGCGCCCGGCGCGGTCGCGCGCGCGTGGCCGATGATAACCGGCAAATCCTCGAACTCGACCTCGATCAGATCGGCGGCATCGCGCGCCTGGCCTTGGGTCTCGGCGACGACGACGGCGATCTCCTCGCCGGCAAAGCGCACCCGGTCGCGCGCCAGAATCGGACGTTCCGGCCACAGCAGACCTTGGCCGCCGCGCGACCCCGGCGGCGGCTGCAGCGGCGGCAGCGTGCCGAAGCCGGCGACATCCTTGCCGGTTAGCACCGCAAGCACGCCGGGGCTGCGCTTGGCGGCCTCTACGTCGATCGACTTGACGATGGCATGGGCCCGGTCGGAGCGGCGGAAGCAGGCATAGACCTGGCCGGGCAGATTATGGTCGTTGGTGTATTGCCCCTGGCCGGTGATGAAGCGCTGGTCTTCGCGGCGGCCTTTATACTTGAACCCGATGTCCGACATGGTCTTCCCTGCGTTTCTTTTCTTCTTAGCATTTTATTTTGACGCGTTTTCTTAACGCGAACCGGTACCCACTTCGCTCGAAAACGCTATGGCAACCGGGCCGGACGCGCTATCCCGGCGGCAGCACTGCCGTCGCCTCGATCTCGACCTTGGCGCCGTCCTCGATCAGGCCCGCCACCACGATCGCCGACATGGCCGGAAAGTGCCGCCCGATGACGCGGCGATAGGCTTCGCCGATTTCTTTCTGGCGAGACATATACTCGGCTTTGTCGGTCAAGTACCACGTCAATCGCACAATGTGGGCAGGCTCCCCGCCGGCCGTGGCCAGAACCTGCACGATATTGGCGAGCGCCTGCTCAACCTGCGCGACAAAATCGGCACTGACCAACTTCGCATCGGCGCTCCAGCCGATCTGTCCCGCGATATGGACCTGACGGCCTTCGGCGACAATGCCATTGGCATAGCCTTTCGGCGTGGCCCAGGCTTCCGGCTGAACAACATGGATGTGATTTTTCATCTTAGGCCTGTGGCTGGCGCAAACGGAAGCGCTGGATCTTGCCGGTCTGCGTCTTCGGCAGAGCCTCGACGAAATGCACGGCGCGGGGATATTTGTAGGGGGCGATGACGGCCTTGACGTGATCCTGCAATTTTTTGGCGCATAATTCGTCGCCGACCACGTTGGCGCGCAGCACGATGAAGGCGGCGACGATCTCGCCGCGCTCGGGATCGCTGGCGCCGACCACGGCGCATTCGGCGACGTCGGCATGCGATAGCAGCGCCGCTTCGACTTCGGGGCCGGCGATATTGTAGCCGGCCGAGACGATCATGTCGTCGGCGCGGGCGACGAAATGGAAATAGCCGTCAGCATCCTGCATGAAAGTGTCGCCGGTCAAATTCCAGCCGTCCCGGACATATTCTTTCTGACGCTTGTCGGCGAGGTAGCGGCAGCCGGTCGGGCCGCGCACGGCGAGGCGGCCGATCTCGCCGAGCGGCGCCTCGTTCATGTCCTTGTCGACAATCTTTGCAACGTAGCCGCCGACCGGCTTGCCGGTGGCGCCGGGGCGCGCATCGCCGATGCGGTTGGTGATGAAGATGTGCAGGAGTTCGGTCGAGCCGATGCCGTCGAGGATCGGGGTCCCGGTCTTGCGCGTCCACTCCTCGTAAACCGGCGCCGGCAAGGTTTCGCCGGCGGAGACTGCGATGCGCAGCGACGACAGGTCGGCGCCCTTGTCCATCGCCGCCATCATGGCGCGATAGGCGGTCGGCGCGGTGAAGCAGATGGTCGCTTTGTAGGTTTCGATGATCTGGATCATGTTCGGCGGCGATGCGCTTTCCAGCAAAGTCGCGGTGGCGCCAAAACGCAGCGGGAAGATCGCCAGGCCGCCGAGGCCAAAGGTGAATGCCAAGGGCGGCGAACCGACGAAGACATCGTCGGGCGTGACGCCGAGCACTTCGCGGGCATAGCCGTCGGCGATCATCAAGAGATCGCGGTGGAAATGCATGGTCGCCTTCGGCTCGCCGGTGGTGCCGGACGTGAAGCCGAGCAGCGCCACGTCATCGCGGCCGGTCTTGACCGCGTCGAACTTCACAGGTTTGTCGAGCGCGATGCGGTCCAGTTCGGCATCGTGGTTCGAGGTGCCGTCGAAGTTGACCACCTGCTTGAGAAACTTGCTGGTCTTGGCGCAGGCAATCAGTTCGTCGGCAATGCGGCTGTCGCACAAAGCCAGCGCGATCTCGGCCTTGTCGACGATCTTGCCGAGTTCGCCGGCGCGTAGCATCGGCATCGTGTTCACGACGACGGCTCCAGCCTTCGTGGCGGCGAGCCAGGCCGCCACAAGGGCTGGATTGTTGCCAGAGCGGATCAGGACGCGGTTGCCCGGCTTGAGGCCGTAATTCTCGACCAGTGCATGGGCCAGCCGGTTGGTCCAGTCGGATAACTCCTTGTAGGTGCGGCGGCGGCCATTGCCGATCAGCGCCGTACGATCGCCAAAGCCGCGCTCGACGAGGCGGTCGGTCAGTTCGACGGCGGCATTGAGGTATTCGGGATACTGGAATTCCGGGCGGTCGAGCAGGATGTCCGGCCACTGATCGAACGGCGGCAGATTATCGCGCGCGAACGTATCGACATGCGCGGTGGGGCCCAATGCTGCGTTTGCCATTGCTAGCGCTCCGCCGATGATAACAGCGACCGGGCGATGACGACCTTCTGGACGTCGGAGGCGCCCTCGTAGATGCGCAGCGCCCGGATTTCGCGGTAGAGCGTCTCGACCGGATGTCCCGACCGCACACCGTCGCCGCCGTGAATTTGCACCGCCTGATCGATGACACGCTGCGCCGCTTCCGTGGCATAGAGCTTGGCCATCGCCGCTTCGCGGGTGACGCGCGCCGCGCCCTGATCCTTGGTCCAGGCGGCACGATAGACCAGCAGCGCAGCGGCATCGATATCGAGCGCCATGTAGGCGAGATGGCCCTGCACCATTTGGAGATCGCCGAGCGGCGCGCCGAACAGATTGCGCGTCGCGGCGCGCTTCAAGCTTTCATCAAGCGCACGGCGGGCAAAACCGAGCGCGGCCGCGCCGACCGTGGTGCGGAACACGTCGAGCGTCGCCATCGCGATCTTGAAGCCGTCGCCGGCCTTGCCGATCAGCGCATCGGCGGAAACGCGGAGGTTCTTGAACGTAAGCCGCGCCAGAGGATGCGGCGCGATGACCTCAATTCGCTCGGTGATGGTGAGACCCGGGTTCGCCCCGTCAACGATGAAGGCTGACAGGCCGCGCGCACCGGGCGCCTCGCCGGTGCGGGCGAAGACGACATAGATATCGGCGATGCCGCCGTTCGAGATCCAGTATTTCTCGCCGTCGAGGATATAAGAGTCGCCATCCTTGCGGGCCGACGTGGTGATATTGGCGACGTCGGAGCCGGAGGCGGCTTCGGACAACGCGAAAGCCGCAATCGCCTTGCCGGTGCGCGTCTTCGGCAGCCAGGCGGCGCGTTGCGCCGATGTCCCGAACAGCGAGATCGGTCCGGCGCCGAGGCCCTGCATGGCGAAAGCGAAATCGGCCAGTCCCGAATGGCGCGCCAAGGTTTCGCGGGTCAGCGCCAGAGTGCGGACGTCGATCTTTTCAGCATCGCCCTCGCCCGGCGCGGTGTGCATGAGGAACCCGGCATCGCCGAGTTGCGCCACCAGCGCGCGGCAGGCAGCATCGACATCGTGATGATCGACGGCTGTCAGATTGGCGCTCGCCCATGCTTCGAGCTTTTCGGCATAGGCGCGATGGCGCGGCTCGAAGAACGGCCAGGTGAGGAAACTCTTGTCCGGCATCGGCATCAATCTCCCGCGAACACCGGTTTGCCCTTGGCGACGAAAGCCTCGTAGGCGCGGCGGAAATCCTGCGTCTGCATGCAGATCGCCTGCGCCTGCGCCTCGGACTCGATCGCCATGTCGAGCGACATCGACCATTCCTGCTTGAGCATGGTTTTGGTCATCATGTGTGCAAAGGTCGGGCCATCGGCAAGCTGATGCGCCAGCTTGAGCGCTTCTGATTCGAGCGTGCCGGCATCGACCAGACGATTGAAGAAGCCCCAGCGCTCGCCCTCGTCCGCCGACATAGCGCGGCCGGTGAACAGTAATTCCGATGCCCGGCCCTGACCGATGACGCGCGGCAGCATGGCGCAGGCGCCCATGTCGCATCCGGCAAGGCCGACGCGGGTAAACAGAAACGCGGTCTTGGCCTGCGGCGTTGCCAAGCGAATGTCGCTGAACAACGCGATCATCGCGCCGGCGCCAACGCAGACGCCATCGACCGCGGCGATCACCGGCTGCGGACAGGAATGCATCGCCTTGACCAGATCGCCGGTCATCCGCGTGAAGGCAAGCAAGCCCTTCATGTCCTTGTCGAGCAGCGGCCCGATGATGTCGTGCACATCGCCGCCGGAACAGAAATTGCCGCCGTTCGAGCCTACCACCACCGCCTTGACGTCGTCGGCATAGGTCAGCGCGCGGAATGTGTCGCGCAGTTCGGCGTAAGACTCAAACGTCATCGGGTTCTTGCGTTCGGGGCGCTGCAACGTGATGTGCGCGACCTTGCCGTCGACGCGCCAGTTGAAATGCTTGGGTCTGTGGTCCAACATGTTCATGGCTGCTTGTCTCCGCCGCGGCGATCCGCGGCCAATCCGCCGAGTTGATGAATGAGGGCTTCCGCCTGCGCGGCGTCGAAGCCGGCGAGCAATTCGTCGATCCAGCCTTCGTGCGCCTTAGCGACGACGGCGAATTGAGCCGCGCCCTTCGGCGTCAGCCGCACGATGTAGGAGCGCCGATCGCTGGCCGGCGCCTGGCGCAGCACGATCTTGTCGGCGGCGAGCCGGTCGATGATGCCGGTGACATTGCCGTTCGACACCATCAGCAGGCGCGACAATTCGGTCATGGTGATGCCGTTTTCGTTGCGCGCCAAAGCCGCCATGACGTCGAACTGCGGCAGCGTGATTGCGAATTCCTTGCGCAGACGCTCGCGCAGCTCGACCTCGATGCCGCGCGCGGCGCGCAACAACCGGAGCCACAGCCGCAGCCTTTGCTTGCTCAACGGGCGCGCGGCGCTACGCTCGCGCGGCTTGCTGTCGACATTCATAACGGGCCTCCGGTCACGGCAATGGCCTGGCCGTTGATCGATGACGCGGCCGGCGAGCACAGCCAGAGCACGGTAGCGGCGACCTCTTCAGGCTGGATAAGACGGCCATGCGCGTTGTCCTTGGCCAAGGCCGCGCGCGAGTCATCGGCGCTGCGGCCGGTCTTGGCGGAAATCTTGGTCGCCGCGGCATCCAGCAAAGGCGTATCGGTGAAGCCGGGGCACACGGCGTTGACGGTGATGCCTTTCGGCGCCAGTTCGATGCTCAGGGCTTTCATCAGGCCGACGACGCCATGCTTGGCGGCGACATAGGCCGCGACATAGGGATAGCCTTTGAGGCCCGCCGTCGAGGCGATGAACACGATGCGCCCGCCCGGCGCGCGCGTTACGTCCGGCAATGCCGCGCCGGCGGTGAGAAATGCGCCGGTGAGATTGACGTCGATCGCCGCCTGCCAGGTTTTGAGATCGATCTGGCCCGCCGGCGCGCTCGACGCCGCGCCGGCATTGGCGATAACGATGTCGATGGCGCCATGCGCCTTATTGGCGGCAATGACCATCGCGGCGCAATCGGCATCGCTGGTGATGTCGGCGACAATCGCCGCCGTGCGCGGCAATTCCTTGGCCATGGCGTCGAGCGGCGCCTGACGGCGGCCAACGAGTGACAGCTTCGCGCCTTCCTTGCTCAAAGCACGGGCTATCGCCGCGCCGATGCCGGTGCCGCCGCCGGTGATCAGAACATGCTTGCCGTCGAGTGCGCCCATCACACTTTCCCCGTCAGCACGTCGGGGCGCGACTTGAGGCGATGCAACTGGTCGCGGCCGGGCCAATAGGGCTTCGGCCAGTTCGTGCCCCGATAGTGAGCGTCGGCGCCGGCGTGCAGCGTCCAGTACGGATTGGCGAGATGCGGCCGCGCCAGACAGACAAGGTCGGCGCGCCCCGCCATCAGGATCGAGTTGACGTGGTCGGGTTCGTAAATATTGCCGACAGCGAGCGTGGCAACATCGGCTTCGTTGCGGATGCGGTCCGAAAACGGCGTCTGGAACATGCGGCCATAGACCGGCTTTGCCTCCAGCGAGGTCTGGCCGGCTGAGACGTCGATGAGATCGACGCCGGCGTCGCGCAGTATCTGCGATATGGCGACGGCTTCCTGCGGCGTGACGCCGCCATCGCCGACCCAGTCATTGGCGGAAATGCGCACCGAGATAGGTTTGTCACTCGGCCAAACGGCGCGCACGGCGCGGAACACGTCGAGCGGAAAGCGCATGCGGTTGTCGAGAGAGCCGCCGTAGTCGTCGGTACGCTTGTTGGTGAGCGGCGTGATGAAGGCCGACATCAGGTAGCCGTGCGCATAGTGCAGCTCCAGCCAGTCGAAGCCGGCGCGGTGGCCCATCTCGGCGGCGCGAACGAACTGATCGCGCACCTCGTCCATGTCTTCGCGGGTCAGTGCGCGCGGCGTCTGGTTATTCGGGCTCCACGGCACGCTTGATGCCGAGACGATCGGCCAATTGCCGGATTTCAGCGGCGTGTCGGATTCCTCCCAGCCGAGCTGGGTCGAGGCCTTCGGACCGGCGTGCCCGAGTTGCAAGGCAACTTTGGCGTCGGTCTCGGCGTGGATGAAATCGACGATGCGCCTCCACGCCTTTTCCTGCGCCTCATTGTAGAGGCCGGTACAACCCGGTGTGATGCGGCCTTCCGGCGACACGCAGGTCATCTCGGTGAACACCAGTCCGGCGCCGCCCTTGGCGCGCTCGGCGTAATGCACGAAGTGCCAGTCGGTCGGCACGCCATCGACGGCGCGGTACTGCGCCATTGGCGAGACGACGACGCGGTTCTTCAATTCCACCCCGCGCACCTTCAAGGGCACGAACATCGGCGGTTTGGCGGCCTTCGGCACCTGGCCGGTGGCCTGCTGCTCGAACCACATCTCGGCCGCCGCCAGCCAGTCGGGGTCGCGGTCGCGCAGGTTCTCGTGGCTGATGCGCTGCGACCTTGTCAGCAACGAATAATTGAACTGCACCGGATCGAGATGCAGATAGCGCTCAACATCCTCGAACCATTCGGTCGAGTTGCGCGCCGAATTCTGCAAGCGCAGCACTTCCAGTCGGCGCTCTTCCTCGTAGCGCTTGAAGGCATCCGCCAGTGTCGGCTCGGTATCGACATAATTGGCGAGCGCAATGGCGCTTTCCAGAGCGAGCTTGGAGCCGGAGCCGACCGAGAAATGCGCGGTGGCGGCGGCATCGCCGAGCAGCACGACATTGCCGGTCGACCAGCGCTCACACAAAACGCGATTGAAATTGAGCCAGGCCGAACCGCGCAGATGCTTGGCGTTCGACATCAGTGCGTTGCCGTTCAAATAAGCGGCGAAGATTTTCTCGCAGGCCTTGATCGCCTCATCGCCCTGCATCGTGTCGAAGCCGGACTTGCGCCAGGTGTCTTCCGAACATTCCACAATGAAGGTCGCGGTGTCGGCATCGAATTGATAGGCGTGCGCCCAGATCCAGCCGTGCTCGGTTTCCTCGAAGATGAAAGTGAAGGCCTTGTCGAATTTCTGTTTGGTGCCGAGCCAGATGTATTTGCAGGCGCGCACGTCGATGTCGGGCTTGAACACATCGGCATGCGCGGCGCGGACGCGCGAATTGACGCCATCGGCGCCGACGATCAGGTCATAGTCTTTATAGGCATCGAGGCTTTGCGCCTCGGCCTCGAAGCGCAGATCGACGCCGAGCGCGCGGGCGCGTTCCTGCAATATGTTCAGCAGCCGCATGCGGCCGATGCCGGAGAAGCCGTGGCCGCCGGAGCGCATCACCGCGCCGCGATAATGCACCGCGACATCATCCCAATAGACGAAGCCGTCGCGAATGGCCTTGGCGCTGACCGGATCATTGCCATCGAGATTGCCGAGCGTGTCCTCGGAGAGCACCACGCCCCAGCCGAAGGTGTCGTCCGGCCGGTTGCGCTCGATGACGACGACATCGTGCGCCGGGTTGCGCAGCTTGAGCGAGATCGCGAAATAAAGGCCGCCCGGGCCGCCGCCCAGAATTACGGTTCGCATCGCCGCACGCATCGGCCGGCTCCATCGTCGGAAGGTCGGAAGGCCAGTCTGCGCCGGGTCCTGGATGCCTGCAACATAAATATTTTAGGTTTAAAGTAATTTTCCGGAAAGCGGTTACCCTATTCCCAAGTCCGGGTTGCCCGGAATTTCCCGCAATGCGATGACATTAACCAGCAACAACGAGCGTATTCAGGGTTTGCGTATGAAGGCGATCATCGTAGGTGGCGGCGTCGGCGGCCTGACAACGGCGCTGATGCTGCATGCCCGCGGCATCGACTGCGAGGTTTTCGAGCAGTCCGACGCCATCCGCGAACTCGGCGTTGGCATCAACACACTGCCGCACGCGATACGCGAACTCAAAGAGCTCGGGCTGCTGGAGCGGCTCGATGCGGTCGCCATCCGCACCCATGAACTGTTCTACGCCAACCGCTTCGGCCAGACAGTGTGGCACGAATTGCGCGGCACCGACGCCGGCTTCGACGTGCCGCAATTCTCGATCCATCGCGGCCGCTTGCAGGGCGTCATCTACCAGGCGGCGCGCGCCCGCCTTGGCGAAGGCAAGATCCACACCGGGCATCGCCTCGGCTCGTTCACGCAGGATGAAGGCGGCGTCTCGGCGTATTTTTTCGACCGCGCCGGCGCGCATATCAAAACCGTGCACGGCGACGTGCTGATCGGCGCCGACGGCATCCATTCTTTCGTGCGCGAGAAGCTGTTTCCCAACGAAGGCCCGGCTTTGTGGAACGGCACCATGCTGTGGCGTGGCGCCGTGGACTGGCCGCAATTCATGACCGGACGCTCGATGATCATCGCCGGCGGCATGGCGGCGAAGTTCGTGCTCTATCCGATCGCCAATGGCAGCGCGCCGGACCGCAGACTGACCAACTGGGCGGTGATGGCGAAAGTGTCGGACGGCGGCACGCCGCCGCGCAAGGAAGACTGGTCGCGGCCCGGCCGCTGGGACGACCTGCGGCCCTATGTCGAGAAATTCAAGCTGCCTTATGTCGATGTCTCGCATCTGATAGAGGCGACCGGCGAATTCTGGGAATATCCGTTGTGCGACCGCGAGCCTTTGCCGCGTTGGTCGCACGGCCGGGTTTCGCTTTTGGGCGATGCGGCGCATCCGATGTATCCGGTCGGCTCGAATGGCGCGTCGCAGGCGATCCTCGATGCGCGCTGCCTCGCCGATAAATTGGCAAGCGGCGACAACCCGTATCATGCGCTGTGGATGTATGAGCAGGAACGGCTGCCGATGACGGCGCAGATCGTGCGCATGAACCGCAAGGGCGGGCCGGAAGGCGTCATCGATGTCATCGAAAATCTGGCGCCGGACGGCTTCAACAATATCGACGATGTGCTCGGTTACGACCAGCGCATGGCGATCGTGCGCGGCTATGCGTCGACGGCGGGCTTCGTGCAAGCCCAGGTGAACAAGGGCAAGGCGGCGTAGCGCCTTCCTTCTCTCTCCGATTCAATTGTCAAACAGCCAAATCGTCCGCCCTCATCCTGAGGAGCATTGCGAAGCAATGCGTCTCGAAGGATGGGGCGGCCTCGTGCTTCGAGACACGCGCCGCCGCGCGCTACGCGCTATGGCGCGCTCCTCACCATGAGGCCGGGCGAGGTTTGCGGCGGAGAGGCGGCGAGTCGCGCTTCCCTCTCCCATAGGGAGAGGGTGGCGAACGAAGTGAGCCGGGTGAGGGGTTATAGCCTCAAGATAGTCCGTAACCCCTCACCCGACCGTCTTCGCATAACGCGTCGAAGACGCGCGTGAACGCGCTTATGCGCTTCGACGGTCGACCTCTCCCTATGGGAGAGGTGAAGAGGAGCAAGCGCTGGGTCCCCGCCTTCGCGGGGACGACACTTGTGGATCACGCCGCCGGCGGCGGCGGCAGGAACATGATTTCGTATTTCGCCGACAGCGCGACGACGTCGTTCGGGCTCTGCTCCTTCATCGAATGGATCGCCCAGAACAGGTCGTAGAGCTTGCGTGTCGGCGACACCCAGAAGAAGCACTTCACCGTCTGCTCGGTCTTGTTGAAGATGCCGTGCGGCTGGCCCATCGGCAGGCGGATGACATCGCCGGCCTGAGCGACGAAATCCTTGCCGTCGAGCCAGAGGTCGAGCCGGCCCTCGAACAGATAGATGAACTCGTCCTGCGCCGGATGGATGTGCGGCGGCACGAAGGTGCCCGGCGGGAATGTCGCATGCCAGGAGAACGAACTCTCCGACAATGACTTCGGCACATAGGTCTGGCCGAGGATATTCCACGAGATACCCTCGATGCCGGTGCCGGCCTTGGTGATGCCTGCGGTCAGCGTCTGCATTTGCTCACTCCGATTGTGCGTCATGGTGTCTGTCATTGTATCCGTCTTGGCGTCCGCGGCTTGCGCCGCGCCGGCCGGCGCCGCGACCAGGCTTTCGCCGGCGGCGCGCCTGGCCAGCCAGGTCTTCAAGGTCGCGGGTAATATGCCGTGCGGCAACGCGTACTCCATCAAAACTAAAGCGTCCGAGCCCGCATTTAGCATGCCGCAGCGGGCCGGTGCGACAAACCGGGCGTTGCGGTAAATATCGTCAAGACCGGCGTTTTCATGCTTAAAGATAGGGCTTCCCAGGGGAGATGTTTTATATCTAAAATATCTCCGGCGTCCGGTTTCCGGAGCGGGTTTGCGGCGCGTTTGCCGACCTTAATATCTACCCTTGATATCTACCCCTGGCCGCGCGGCCCGGGCATAGTTCAGGCAACGCCTTCAAGGCGCAACGAATTCCAAAGGGGAAGAACGATGAACAAGTTGTTGAGTTCGGTTGCCGCGGTCGCGCTTCTGGGCACGGCCTGCACGGCGCAGGCGCAGGAAAAACTGAAAATCGGCGTCGTCACCACTTTGTCAGGGCCAGCCGCGGTGCTCGGCCAGCAGCTGCGCAACGGCCTGCAGCTCGCCATCAAGGACAATGGCGGCAAGCTGGGCGGCCGCGAGGTCGAGCTGTTCGTGCAGGACGACGAACTGAAGCCGGACGTGGCGGTGTCGAAGGCCAAGGCGCTGATCGACCGCGACAAGGTCGACTTCGTCGTTGGGCCGATCTTCTCCAACATTCTCGTCGCCATCATGAAGCCGGTGACCGAAGGCGGCGCCTTCCTGATTTCGCCGAACGCCGGCACCTCGAACTTCGCCGGCAAGGAATGCAACCCGAACTTCTTCGTCACCTCGTACCAGAACGACCAGAACCACGAAGTGATGGGCAAATACGCCCAGGACGCCGGCATGAAGAAGGTCTTCATCATGGCGCCGAACTATCCGGCCGGTAAGGATTCGCTGGCCGGCTTCAAGCGCTTCTTCAAGGGCGAGGTCGCCGACGAAGTCTATGTGCCGCTCAACCAGCTCGACTACTCGGCCGAACTGTCGAAGATCGCGGCGTCGGGTTCTGAGGCGGTGTTCGTGTTCCTGCCGGGCGGCATGGGCGTCAACTTCGTCAAGCAGTTCCGCCAGGCCGGCCTCGCCGACAAGATGAAGTTCTTGTCCGCCTTCACCGTCGATGAATCGACGCTGCCGGCGCAGAAGGAAGCCGCGCTGGGCTTCTTCGGCGGCGCCAACTGGGCGCCGGATCTCGACAATGCGCAGAACAAGAAGTTCGTCGAGGGCTACCAGAAGGAATACAACGGCGCGATTCCGGCGACCTACGCCTTCCAGTCCTACGACGCTGGTTTGCTGATCGACGGCGCGCTCAAGGCTGTCGGCGGCAAGACCGACAACAAGGACGCGCTGCGCGCGGCTTTGGAAAAGGCGCCGTTCACCTCGCTGCGCGGCAACTTCAAGTTCGGCGCCAACCATTATCCGATCCAGGACTTCTACCAGGTCAAGGTGGTGCAGGTCGGCGACAAGTTCGCCACCTCGATCGACAAGAAGGTGTTCACGGATTACACCGATCCGCACGCCAAAGATTGCAAGATGAAGTAGTCGTTCTTATCCCTCCCCCGAAAGGGGGAGGGTGGACGCCGCGAAGCGGCGGCCGGGTGGGGTTGAACTCGATCGCAAGCCCCCACCCGTCTCCTCGTTCGCTCCGCTCACTCGGAGCCACCCTCCCCGAAGACGGGGAGGGATGAAGAGGCCCAATGTCCTTCACCCTCCTCATCGTCCAGACGCTGAACGGCCTGCAATTCGGCGTGCTGCTGTTTCTCATCGCCGCCGGGTTAACGCTCGTCTTCGGCGTGATGGACTTCATCAATCTCGCGCACGGCGTCCAGTACATGCTGGGCGCCTATCTCGCGGTGATGTTCTATGCGCTGACCGGCAATTTCCTGATCGCGCTGGTCGCCGCGCTCGGCGCCGCTTTGCTGCTCGGGCTGCTGCTCGAATTCACCGTGTTCCGGCATCTCTATGACCGCGACCATCTCGAACAGGTGATCGCGACCTTCGGCATCATTCTGTTTCTCAATCAGGGCGTGAAGGTGGTGTGGGGCGCGGCGCCTCTGTCACTGCCGATCCCCGACATGTTTGCCGGCACCGTGGTGCTGTCGCCCGGCATTCTTTATCCGGTGTGGCGGCTGATGATCATCGGCTCGGGGCTGGCCGTGGCGCTCATTCTGTATCTGTTGGTGACGCGGACGCGCGTCGGCATGCTGGTGCGCGCCGGCGCGACCCACGCCAATATCGTCTCGGCGCTCGGCGTCGATATCCGCCGGCTGTTCATGATCGTGTTCGGCTTCGGCACCATGCTGGCGGCCTTCGCCGGCGTGATGATCGCGCCGATCCTGTCGGTCGAGCCCGGTATGGGCGACAGCGTACTGATCCTGGCCTTCGTCGTCATCGTCATCGGCGGCATCGGCTCGATGCGCGGCGCGTTTATCGCGGCGCTGCTGATTGGCCTCGTCGATACGTTGGGACGCTCCTTCGCCATCGACATCCTGCGTCTTGTCATGCCGCCCTCGCCGGCGCGCACCGTGGGACCTGCGATCGCCTCGATGCTGATCTATGTGCTGATGGCTCTCGTCCTGTATTTCCGCCCGGCCGGGCTGTTTCCGGCCAAGGGGCGCTGACGATGAATTTCGTTCGCCGCACCGAGGCGCTGCCGATTGCGATATTCCTCGTGCTGGCGCTGGCGCCTGTGGCGGCGTCGTTCGGCGCCGAGACTTATCTTCTGAACCTGTTCACGCGGGTGATGATCTACGGCATCGCCGCTTTGGCGCTCGATTTCCTGTGCGGCTATGGCGGGCTGGTGTCGTTCGGGCATGCGGCCTTCGTCGGCATCGGCGCCTATACGGCGGCGATCTTTGGCGCGCATGGCGTCAGCGAGATCGCCATCACGCTGCCAGTGGCGCTGATCGTCAGCGCCCTATTTGCGTATCTGACCGGGACGGTGTGCCTGCGCACCAAAAGCGTCTATTTCATCATGATCACGCTCGCTTTCGGGCAGATGATCTATTTCGTCGCGGGTTCCTTATCGCCCTATGGCGGCGATGACGGCCTGACCTTGAAGCTGCGCTCGACTCTGTTCGGCTTTCCGATTTTGCAGAACGACCGGGCGCTGTATTACGCCGTGCTGCTGTTTTTGCTGGGATCGTATCTGCTGCTGCGCGCCGTGGTGGCGTCGCGCTTCGGCCGGGTGTTTCGCGGATCAAAAGAAAATCCGACGCGGATGGCGACGATCGGCTTTCATGTGTTCAGCTATCAGCGCGTCGCCTATGTGATCGCCGGCTGTCTCGGCGGCCTGTCGGGATTTCTGCTGGCCAATGCGACCGAGTTCGTGTCGCCGTCCTACATGTCGTGGCAGCGCAGCGGCGAACTGATCATCATGGTGCTGTTCGGCGGCATCGGCACGCTGCACGGCGCCATTGTCGGCGCGGCGGCGTTCCTGCTGCTCGAAGACATGCTCGGCGGCATTACCGAAAACTGGAAGCTGATCTTCGGGCCGATGCTGGTGCTGATCGTTTTGTTCGCACGCGGCGGATTGCTCGGCCTCGCTACCAGCATCAAGGAAAGGTTGAGCCGTGGCTGAACCTGTCCTTCGCATAGAGAACTTGCGCAAGAATTTCGGCGGGCTCGTCGTCACCGACGGCGTCTCGCTCGACATCAACGAAGGCGAACTGCACGCGGTGATCGGCCCGAACGGCGCCGGCAAGACCACGCTCATCAACCAGATTTCCGGCACTTTGGAGCCGAGCGACGGCAGGATTTACTTGAACGGCACGGACATCACCGCGCTGCCGCCGGACAAGCGCGCGCATCTCGGGCTGGCGCGCTCGTTCCAGATCACCTCGGTGCTGCCGCGCTTCTCGGCGCTGGAGAATGTCGCGCTGGCGGTGCAGGCGCGCGCCGGCTCGAGCTATCAATTCATGGGCCGCGCCGACAAAGAAACCGCGCTCAACGACGCGGCGATGGCGGCGCTCACCGAAGTCGCGCTCGACAAGCGCGCTGATTTGCTGGCGGCGCATCTGTCGCATGGCGAGAAGCGCGCGCTCGAACTCGCCATCGCTTTGGCGATGCAGCCGAAACTATTGCTGCTCGACGAGCCGATGGCCGGCACCGGGCCGGAGGAATCCGAACGCCTCATCGGCGTGCTGCAAAAGCTCAAGGGCCGCTTCGCCATGATGCTTGTCGAGCACGACATGAACGCGGTGTTCGCGCTGGCCGACCGCATTTCGGTGCTGACCTATGGCCGCATCCTGGCCAGCGGGAAGCCGGCTGAGGTGCGCGCCGACCCGGCGGTAATGACGGCCTATCTCGGCGAGGAGCTGGAATAATGCTCAGCGTCGACAAACTCGCGGCAGCCTACGGCCCGGCGCAGGTGCTGTTCGACATTTCATTTTCGGTCAATGACGGCGAAGTCGTCACCCTGATCGGCCGCAACGGCATGGGCAAGACGACGACGATTTTTACTTTGATGGGGCTCATACCCGCGACCGCAGGCACCGCGTCGTTCGACGGCATCGCGCTGATCGGCCTGCCGCCCTATTCCATCGCCCAGGCCGGCATCGGCCTGGTGCCGGAAGGACGGCAGATCTTCCCGACGCTCTCGGTCGAGGAAAACCTGATCGCCACGTCAGCTTCCAGATTCGGCAAGGCGCAATGGACGCTCAACCGCGTCTACGATTTCTTCCCGTCGCTGGCCGCGCGCAAGGACAACATGGGCAACCAGCTGTCCGGCGGCGAACAGCAGATGCTGGCGATCGGGCGGGCGCTGATGACCAATCCGAAACTGCTCATTCTCGACGAGGCGACCGAAGGCCTGGCGCCGAAAATCCGCACCGAGATCTGGAATTGCCTGCTCAAGCTCAAGCAGGAAGGCCAGGCGATTTTGATCGTTGACAAGCACATCAACGCGCTGATGAAGATCGCCGACAAGCATGTGGTGATCGAGAAAGGCCGCGTGATGTGGACCGGCACGTCGCAGGCCTTGAGCGCCGATGCGACGGTGAAGCAGCGCTATCTTCAGGTCTGAGAACGGCCGACCCGCTCCAGGAATTCCTCGAGCGCCACAACACAATCGCGATCGCGATAGACCTTGTGCTTGTTGTCCGCCATGCGGCGGCTCAAGGCGGCGAGCTCACCCGGCGCATTGGCGAGCCGCGCGGCAATGGCGACATAATCGTCGAGCGTCGGCGCGATCGTCTCGGTGACACCCATCATCTGCAAAATCGCGGCGCTGTGACGGCCACGCATGAGACCACCCGGCATGGTCACGACCGGCAGATCGTTGGCGAGGCTTTCCAGCGTCGAGTTACAGCCCGACCAGCCGACGCTGTCGAGGAAGACATCGCACAGCCCTTGCGCGGCGACGAATTCGCTCTGACTGAGCTTGTCGACAAAGACGCAGTGATCGGCCGATGACAGGCCATGCGCGGCGAAAGCGCGATCGAGCCGCGCCTGGAAAATCTCGGTGACGCCGGGACTGTTGCGGTGACGGATAAAGACGAACTGGCTGCGCGGCGCTGCAACGGCAATGCGCGCGAAAACGTCGTCGTATTCCGGCAGATACTTAAAGAGCGACTGGCCGCTCCAGAAGGCGAAGGCGTCGTCGCGGATGCCGAGCGCTTGCCGTGTCATGGCGACCGGCGTGGTCGCCACCGGCTCGTAATAGACCGACAGGTTCGGCAGCCGCACCAGTTTTTCGCTGTAGCTGGTGGCGGCTTGCGCCGGCTCCATCAGATCGCTGGAGAGATAATAATCGAGCGTCGGCAGACCGCTGGTCTCGGGATGGCCCCACGAATTGCACTGCACCGGCGCCAGCCGCTGCGCGGCAAGCTGGGTGGAGATCGTGTCCATCAGGATGCCGGGATAGATCAGCACATGCGGCGCGTCGGACAGAATCTCGCGGCGCCAACCGGCGATATCGAGCGGAAGCTGGACGAAGCGGTCGCACATCGCGGCGGCGGCATCGGTCTCCGTGTCGCGATCGAGCGCAAGGTGATAGCCGAACAGCTGGAAGCGCGAGCGGTCGAGCTGACTGAGCCAGCCCTTGATCGGCATTTTCCAGTTCGAATGATTGACGAAGAAGGCGCTGACAATGCCGACGCGAACGCGCTCGTCCGCCGCCGCCGGCGAAGGCATGATCGCCGGCGCGAATTGCGGCGCAACGACGTGTGAGATCATGCCGCCATAGACGGCCTGCAGATCGCGGTCGTCGCGGCCCTGATAGGCCAGATAGAACGGCTGGCGCGTCGAGATCGCCTTGTCGACGGCGGGCAGCCGCCCGGCCTCGACATCCTGGCGCAGCGCCAGCAGCTTCCGCTCATAGGCGGCGCGGCGCAGATCGATCTCGCCGGCGTCGCGATAGACGATCGGCAGTTCGGCGAAGCAGTCGGCGAAGCGGGCGTCGGCATGATCGGGCTTGAGCGCCAACGCGCGGTCGAAATCGGCCAAAGCCTCTTCATTGCGATTGAGTTCGAGCAGCACGCGGCCGCGGATGTAATAGGCCTCGGCATTGTTCGGCGCCTGCGCGATCGAGGCGGCGCAATGCGCCAACGCCTCATCGAAGCGGTTCATCAGATAGAGCACGCTGCCGATGTTGTTGCGGGCCTCGGCATAATTCGGATTGAGCGCCAGCGCGCGGCCGTAGCTTTCAAGGGCGTCCGGATAACGGTTGAGCGTGACGAGCAGCACGCCGCGATCGTTATGCGCCTTGGCGAAATTCGGGTTCAGCGCCACGGCATGTTCGGTCGCCGCCAGGGCCTCGGCGAAACGGCCGAGCATATACAGCGCCATGGCGCGGCTGTTGTGCAAGTCGGCGTCGTTCGGCCGGCGCAGCAAAGATTTTTCGAGATGGCCCAGCGCCTGCCCCGCCCGGCCGAGCCTGTACAAAGCCTGGCTGCGGTTGTGGATTGCGGCGATGAAATCCGGATCGAGGGCAAGGGCGCGATCATAGGCGATCAGCGCTTCCTCGTGGCGGCCAAACAGTGCGAGCTGGTAGCCGCGATTGTTGTGCGCCTTGGCGTAATTCGGATTGATGGCGATGGCGCGGTCAAGCGACTTCAGCGCCTCCTCGCCACGGCCGAGCATCTGCAACGGGATCGCCCGGTTGAAATGGGCCTCGGCATAATCGGACTTGATGGCGATGGCCTTGTTGAAGGCGGCCAGCGCCTCTTCGTGGCGGCCAAGCCCGGCCAGCACCACGCCGCGATCCTTGTGCGCTTCGGCAAATTTCGATTTCAGCTTGATCGCCTGCTCGAAGCTTTCCAGGGCCTCCTCGGAACGCGACAGCGCGTTCTGCACCAAGCCCTGATTGTAGAACATGATCGGCGTCGGCTTGCGCAGCGCCATTGCCGCCGCGATGTAGCGCAGCGCCTCCGGCAACTGACCCTTGGCGTGCTTGACCACGCCCATCATGTGCAGGGCTTCGATATGGTCGGGCCGCGCGGCGATGACCTGGGCGTACAGCGCTTCGGCTTCGTTGAACCGCCCCTGTTTGTGGAGGGTCAGCGCCTGGTCGTAGACCTGAGCTGCATTGAACGGGCGGGCATTCGCCAATGTCTGGAACATGGCGCTATTCAAAGCGCATTTATGGTTAACATCTCATTAAGGAGGATGGCCTATTCATTAACGGGACGGCCAATTTATTAAAGCGGAAACCGTCTGCGCGCGCCGGCCTGACGCCATGCGCCGGACTTCCCGTGGGAAAAGAACCAGAGCATGACCGGCCAGTTGGCGCGAAATCCAGAACGGCGGCCGCGGTCGGTGCTGCTGGTGGTTCTGCCGTACCGGCTGGGCGACGCCACGACCGACACGTCGAAGAAGTCGATCCGCAGCTTCCTCGCCTTTCCCTATGGCGTGCTAACGCTGGCGTCCTACATCAAGCGCTATGCCGAAAACCTGGCCGCGGTCGAGATTCTCGATCTCAACCTGCCGGCGCTCGTGAGCGCTGACGTCGTCCTGGCGGCCAAGCTCGCCGGCATACAGCCCGACATTGTCGGCTTCTCGATGTCGTATGACGTCTCCTATCCGTGGCTCAAGTCGCTCGCCAAGGTCGTGAAGGATCGCGATGACGATATCTTTGTCGTCGCCGGCGGGCCGGCGGTGACCACCGCTTATGCCGAGATGCTGGCGGAATGCGACCATCTGGATGCCGCCTGCTATTCCGAGGGCGAGGTCGGCCTGAAGAATCTGATCGAGGCCGACGATATCGCGCTGGCTGCAGCGCAGGACCCTTGGGTGACCAAGGAAAAACTGCTGGCCAAGGCGCATACCAAGCCGGTCTATGACGACCTCGACAAGATCATCGACGTCGATTACTCGATGGTCGAGATCGGCGCCTACAGCATGAAAGAGGCGTTTTCGCCCTTCACCAAATTCACCGAGTCGTCGAAACAGTTTTTCATTGTCACCTCGCGCGGCTGCCCGTTCAAATGCGTGTTCTGCGCCGAGCCGTCGTTCCACGGCGCCAATATGCGCTACGCCAGCGTCGATCGCGTCGTCGAGCATGTGGCGCGGCTGAAGCAGCAATACGGCCTGAGCGTGCTGACGATCTATGACGACCAGATCTTGATGAACAAGGCGCGCGCCAAGGAGCTGTTCTCGAAACTCATTCCACTGCAGATCCGCATCGAAATGCCGAACGGCGTGACCTTGTCCTATATCGACGAGGAGCTGGCGGCGACGATGAAGGCCGCCGGCGTCGACACGTTGTTTCTGGCGATCGAGCATGGCTCGAAGCGCGTGCTCAAGGATATCATCCGGAAGCCGATCGCCTTCAACCGTATCAAGCCGACCATCCAGTTGTTGCAGAAGGCCGGCATCTTCGTCTGCGGCTTCTTCGTCATCGGCCTGCCGGGCGAAACCCGCGCCGAGCGGCAGGAAACGCGCGAGGCCATTTACGACTGGGGCCTCGACTGGTCGTTCTTCAATTACGCGACGCCGCTGCGCGGCAGCGAACTTTTCCGCATGTGCAAAGAAAACAAGTGGATCGACGATAAATACCTGCCGATCGGCGCCATCGACATGACAGAATACGTCATCACCGCGCCGGGCATGGACAGAGCGGAGATCAAGCAGGCGGTTTCCGAGATGAATCTCGACCTCAATTTCGTCAACAACAACAATCTGCGCAACGGCAATCTCGACACCGCTTACCGCGCCTTCCGCGAAGTGGTGGAGCGGCATCCGGGCCAGCCTTTCGCCCAGTATTTCCTCGGCAAGTGCCTGGTCGAAATGGGCGCAGGCGAAGCGCATGCCGAAGCGCATTTCGGCAAGTACCGCGAGATCATCGCCTCGTCGCAAGTGTGGCGCGACGCCGCCGAAAAGTTCGGTTTGCAGTTTTATCCCGACCATACGCCGCACAAAGCGCCGCTTCAGGCCGCCGCTGAAAGGCCACTCCATGCCCAGCTATAAAATTCTTTTCGTCATCCCGCCTTATCTCGCCGACAAGGCCGAGGCGATCCGCCCGACCAAGTTGCGCAGTTTCTTCGCCTTTCCTTACGGCGTGCTGTGCCTGGCCTCCTACGTCAACCGCGTGACGACCGGCAAGCACGAGATCAAGATTATCGATCTCAATCACTATGTCGGCGCCGAGCGACAGGCGAAATACGAGGCCATTCTCGACGACTTCATGCCGGATATTGTCGGGATCTCGGTGATGTTCGACGTTTCTTACAAGCATGTCGCGGGTCTTGCCGAAACGGCGAAGCGCGCCAATCCGGACGGCAAGGTCATTCTCGGCGGCGCGGCCGTGACGACGGCGTGGGACATCATCCTGGTCGATCAGCCGGCCGTCGATGCGCTGTGCTATTCGGAAGGCGAACTGGCGCTGTCGCGCCTGCTCGACTCCGACAACCCGGAACAGGAACTGGCGCAGGACCCGTGGGTCACGCGGCAATCGATCGAAGCCGGCAAGAAGCCGAAGACCAAGACTTTGGAAAGCCTCGACGACGTTATTCCGATCGACTACAGCCTGGTCAACGCCAATGACTACGGCATGATCGAGGCGTTCTCGCCGTTCCGCAAAGCCAACGACGAAGACACGCGGCAGTTCTTCATCGTCACGTCGCGCGGCTGTCCGTTCAAATGCGTGTTCTGCGCCGAGCCGACCTTGCATGGCGGCTCGATGCGCTACGCCAGCCTCGAAGTGATTGAGGCGCACATCAAATATCTCTGCGACACCTACCAGATGAACGTCTTGACGATCTACGACGATCAGCTGCTGCTGCATCACAAGCGCGCCAAGGATTTCTTCCGCATTCTGGCGAAGTACAATCTGCGCGTCGAGACGCCGAACGGCCTGACCGCCGCCTATATCGACGACGAAATGGCGATGCTGATGAAGGCCGCCGGCATGGACACCGTGCAACTGGCGATCGAAGCCGGCACCGAGCATATGCTGCGCAACGTCATCAAGAAGCCGCTGAAGCTAAACAAGGTGGCGCCGGTGATCGAGACTTTGCACAAGCACGGCCTGTTCGTGCAGGGCTACTTCGTCATGGGCATTCCGGGCGAGCGCGAGGAAGACCGCACCGCGACCGCGCAGTTCATCAAGGATGTCGGACTCGACTGGGCGAGCTTCAGCCTGGCCTCGCCCATTCGCGGCTCCGAGCTGTACGATATCTGCGTCAAGAACAAATACATTCCCGACAAGATGAAGATCGGCGCTTTCGAACTCGGCACCTACATCATCCGCGCGCCGGGGCTCGACCCGGAGACCTTGCCGGTGATTTCATATCGCATGAATCTCGACGTCAATTTCGTCAACAACCGCAGCATGCGCACCGGCAATTATCATGTCGCGGCGCGCTGCTTCGAGGACGTTATCGAACGCTACAAGCAGCACGCCTTCGCGCATTACTTCCTGGCCAAGGCCTACGAAGCCATCGGCGGCCATGCCGACAAGGTGACGGAGAACATGGAGATGTACCGCTCCATCGTCGCCAACAACCCGACCTGGCAGGAACACGCGGCGCATTTCGGACTGGGCGACGAGACGCCACGCATGATGGCGCCGCCGGTCGCGCCGCAGCGCATGGCGGAACAGGTCAGCGCCTAAACGCGCTTGAGAAAGCCGTCCGGCGCGGCGGTGATGGCGATCTTGTGCTCGATCGTGTAATCGTAATCGAGACACAGCGCGCCGCCATCGCGCGCTGTGCGGCCTTCGTCCTTGAGACGCCGCATGTACTCCCACACCGCCGTTTTCGGATTGTTGCCCTTGCCCCAGGGGCGGTCGGCGCACATCGCCTCCGGCAGGTCCTCGACGCCGGTATCCCAGACCACGCAATACGACCCCTTGCTGACGAAGGGCGCGTATAATTCCAGCTCGGCCAGCACATGCTCGTGCGTGTGGTTGGAATCGAGAAACACCATGACGCGGTCATAGCCTTGCGCGTGCGCCGCGACCTGCGCCGCGGTCTCTGGCGCAATCGCCGAGCCTTCAATCGTATGGATCTTGTGGCGCAGCGGATGCGCGTCGATGCCGGCGCGATTATGCGGGCGAATGTCGATGTCGATGCCGACGACCTTGCGGCGCGACGCCTTCGGATCGAACGCGCCGCCGACCGCGACCGCGTCGCAGTAATCGAGCAGCGCCAGTTGAGAGGCGCTCATCACCAGCGAGCCGCCATGGGCGATGCCGGTCTCGATAATCAGATCGGGGCGGCAGGCCCAGACAAGCTCCTGGATGGCGTAGAGGTCCATCGGCGTCTGGATGACCGGACGGCCGAGCCAGGTGAAATTCAGCGCATAGGAATGGCGGATCGCCTCACGATTCCAGATGCGCGACAGGCCGAGGAAGTCGGCGTCCTCGCCGATGCCTTTGATGTTATCGGCGACCTGCTGTTGAAAGGCGGCGACCGGGTCCAAATCTTTCTTAGAGGGAAGCGGTTCTTTTTTCGTCATTGTGCGCGCCGTTCATTCGGTATGGCGTAGATCACGGCGCCGGTGCCGCACCAGGCATGGATGCGAAACAGGAAGCGATAATCCGGCAGCGTTTGCATCAGCCAGCGCGCCGTTTTCCAGAGCCCGTCGTCATTGTGATAAACGGTCACCGTGACCAGTGGCCGGTGCTTGAGCAACGTCTCGCGCGCGCCCTTCAGCGCGGCAAGCTCGCCGCCTTCGAGGTGCAGCTTGACGAAAGTCGGCTGCAAATCCAGCGCATCGAGCGACCGGCATGCTATGCGCGCGCTCCCGGTCGCCGAGAGTTGCGAGGCATAACCGAGGCCTTCGTGAAACGGGGCTTCGCCGTCGCGCTCGGCCAGCGCGACATCCATCACCGTGATTCGTGGGTCGCTCATCTTGCCGACGGCCGCCTCGCAGCGCGCCCGGTTCGGCCCGTCCGGCTCGATGGCGACGATCCGCTTGAACGAACCGCCGGTGCGCCGCGCGAAAGCCTCGACGATACAGCCGTCATAGGCGCCGCCATCGATGAAGGTCTCGTCGCCGCGCAGCACGGCGAGGATTTCCGGAATGAAGTAGCGCGTGTCGCCGCCCAAAGGCGGCGCCGGTGCGAACACCCATTCCTCGCGCAAGCGCCGCCAGGCGAGAAACTGCAAATGATGCGCGCGCGAGGCATCGTCATCCCAGCCGGCAAGAGCCGAAGCGACCTCGGCCTGTTCCCCGGCCGTGAACGGCGGCGCAAACCAGCCGTTCGACAGAGGATGCAGGTGGCGGAAGCTTTCGGAAAGATCGTAAAACGGCACGACGTCGTCAAAGCCGGCCTCGTGCAGCGCGGCTTCGATCGGCACATAGGCCGAGGTCGCAACGCAGACGGCGACGCGCACCGAACGCTTGACCGCCTCCGGCACCGCTTCGGGCGTGACCGGCCGCGTCGCCGACCAGGCGCCGATGGAAGCGTTGGCGGCGTTGCGGTCGATGACCAGCGCGATATCGAGCCCGGCCAGGGCAAAGAAATCGCGCGCCAGACGGCCCATATCGCCGGCGCCATACAGCGCAAGCGGCTTCTCCGCGCCCACCGGCGAAAAGGCGCAAGGTGATACCGCCAGCTCGGCCAGCAAAAAGGCGGCCTTGGTTGCGCCCGGCAGCGCCGGGAACGACCGCGCTCTGTGCACCGGCCCGGGGCGCGGCGGGCTTGAGTGAAGCAAATCCGGATGCAGCAAAGTCTGCCTCGCTCGGTTCAGAAAACGAATCGGCGGTCGCCCCCTTTTGCCATCCAAACCAGTCAAAGTCGACTTGGCCGGGGGCGCGCGATAGCCTTCTTATTGCGGTGCGAATCAGCAATAGAGTGCGATATCCGGCGCTTATCCGCCGGGTGCAGCCGCGCGGCGGCAGGGTATTCCGGTGCGTTCTCCCGTCATCCAGGGACTGTGAGGCCCCGTGCAACTTTCGATCATCCTCCCGACCCACCGGCACGACCTGACCGCTTTGTCGCGCATCGCGCAGGCCTGCTCCTGGGCGCGGCCGACTATCGAAGTCATCATCCGCGACAATTCCGGCAACGCCGACAAGCGCGCGGCGCTTAAATACATGCAGCGCGACAATTGCACCATCGTTTCGGTCGACGAATGCGACGCGCGCGAGAACTACATCGAGTCGATGCGGCTGGCAAAAGGCGAATTCGTTTTCGTGCTCGCCGACGACGACATGTGTTTCGACCTGGCGATCGCGGCGATTCCGTCGGTTCTCGACCGCATCGGCAAGGACCCGTCGACCATCGGCATCGCCGGGCCCTATATCGTCGAAGCCTCGACCGGTTCGGTGGTCATCAACTACAAGGCGATCGATGCCGCCGATCCTGCGGCGCGCATCGCCGGCTATCTGGCAGAGAACGGGCCGAACGTGCTGTTCTTCGCCGTGCTGCGGCGCGATGTGGTGTTGAAAGTCGCCGCCTTCATCGAAGGCCTGCCGATCCTCTGTTCGTTTCACGATCAGATCATGAGCATGATCTACCTGCTCAACGGCAAGTATCACCTGCTGCCGCGGCTGTTCTATCTCTACGATTTCGGCCTGTGGGAAAACGCCGAGACGGCGCAGAAGCGCGACATCGGCTATTACGCCGAATCCGGCCTCGACCCGGCGATGAACCTGCTGCACTGGTTCCTGTGCGGCTTCGAGGGCGCTGTGCTGGCGCTGCATTCGAACGCGTTTCCGGCGCATCCGCCGGCGCAACGCCAGGCCATTGCCAACCAGTGGTTCTCGGCCATGTATGCCCGCTTCAAAGGAAACAAGCGGATGGCCTTCGGCTCGCCGCACGCCGCCGAGATCGAGAAATCCTGCGCCCGCTTGCAGGCGATGGCCGGCACCGTGAATTTCGATGTGATGCTCGCCGAGATCAAGGCGGCGCTGGCGCTGTTTTCCACGGAGAAGGCGCAGCTTTATTTCGACTACTGGGACGCGATGCTGCACCGGCGCGCGCTGCCCGCATCCGCTGCGGCCAAGGCGGCAAAGCCGCAACCGGCCGAACCGGCGCTGCCATGAAAGTCGTCATCCTCGCCGGCGGCCTCGGCACCCGCATTTCCGAGGAGAGCTACCTCAAGCCGAAGCCGATGATCGAGATCGGCGGCAAGCCGATCCTCTGGCACATCCTCAAGATCTATTCGTCGCACGGCGCCAACGACTTCGTCATCTGCTGCGGCTACAAGGGCTATGTCATCAAGGAGTATTTCGCCAACTACTTCATGCACAATTCCGACATCACCTTCGACATGACGGATAACAGCATGATCGTGCATCAGCGCAAGTCCGAGCCGTGGCGCGTCACTTTGGTCGATACCGGCGAGAACACGCAGACCGGCGGCCGGCTCAAGCGCGTCGCCGAACACATCAAGGACGAGGAATCGTTCTGCTTCACCTATGGCGACGGCGTCTGCAATCTCAACATTCGCAACTCCGTCGAATTTCACCGCAGCCACGGCCGGCTCGCGACCGTGACCGCCGTGCTGCCGCCCGGCCGCTACGGCGCGCTGGAGCGCAACGGCAACGAGGTGACGCGCTTCACCGAAAAGCCGCGCGGCGACGGCGGCATGATCAATGGCGGCTATTTCATCCTGTCGCCGCGCGTGCTCGACCTGATCGATGGCGACGACACCGCCTGGGAAGTCGCGCCGCTGACCCGGCTCGCCGCCATGAACCAGATGATGGCGTTCGAGCATCGCGGTTTCTGGCAACCGATGGACACGTTGCGCGACAAGGTGTTGCTGGAAGAACTCTGGACCAGCGGCAAGGCGCCATGGAAAACCTGGGCGTGAGCAACCTTCCCGATGCCGCTTTCTGGCACGGCAAGCGCGTGCTCATGACCGGGCACAGCGGCTTCAAGGGATCGTGGTTGACGTTGTGGTTACACCGCCTCGGCGCCGACGTCACCGGTCTAAGCCTGCCACCGGTGACGACGCCCAACCTCTTCAGCGAAGCCGGCATCGGCGCGCTGTGCGCCAGCCATTTCTGCGATATCCGCAATGCGCCGGCGCTGGCCGCCGCGGTGAAAGCGGCGAGGCCTGAGATCGTCTTTCATCTGGCGGCGCAGCCTTTGGTGCGCGAAAGCTACAAGGACCCGCTGGCGACGTTCGCCACCAATGCGATGGGCACGGTTCATCTGCTGGAGGCGCTGCGCGGCACCGATAGCGTGCGCGTCGCCGTCATGGTGACGACCGACAAGGTGTATCGCAACGAGGAAACAACGCGGCCCTACCGCGAGGACGATGCGCTCGGCGGCCACGATCCGTACAGCGCCAGCAAGGCGGCGAGCGAAATCGCCATCGCCAGCTATCGCGACAGTTTTCTCAAAGCGCGCGGCGTCGCGGTCGCCAGTGCGCGCTCCGGCAATGTCATCGGCGGCGGCGACTGGTCGGACGACCGGTTGATCCCCGACGCGGTGCGCGCCTGGGACGCCGGCGAGACGCTGTCGATCCGCCGTCCCGATGCGGTGCGGCCTTGGCAGCATGTGCTCGATCCGCTTGCCGGCTACATGCGGCTCGCCGCCGCGCTGTGGGACAATCCGGCGCTGGCCGGCGCCTATAATTTCGGCCCGGCGACAGGCGACGCCATCACCGTGCGCGCGGTGATCGACATGGCGCGCGCCGCCTATGGCGCTGGCGAGGTCGCGTATGGCGATGGCCGCGACGGGCCGCATGAAGCCGGCTTGCTGACATTGGACAATGACAAAGCGCGCCGCGCGCTCGGCATCACGCCGGTGCAGACCTTGGCGGAAGCGGTGGCGCGGACGCTCGACTGGTATCGCGCCCGCAAAGACGGTGGCGATGCGGCTGCCTTGTGCCACGCCGACATTTCCTATGTCGCGGCACGCTGGCCTCAAGCCGCGCACGAAAGCCAGCGACGCCATGCGGTTTGAGCCGACCCCTCTGGCGGGCGCGACCCTGATCCATCCCGATCCACGCACGGACCAGCGCGGCACTTTTGCCCGCGCCTTCTGCGCCCGCGAATTCGCCGCCGCCGGCCTGGAGACGAATTATGTGCAGACCAGTATCGGCAGCAATGCGTTGGCCGGCACCGTGCGCGGCATGCATTTCCAGCGCCCGCCACACGCGGAAGCAAAGCTGGTGCGCTGCATCAAGGGCGCGATCCACGACGTCGTTGTCGACATGCGCGAGACGTCGCCGACCTATCTGCGCTGGTTCGGCGTTGACCTTACGGAAAGCAACGGCCTCACCATGTATGTGCCGCAGGGCTTCGCGCATGGCTATCAGGCGCTGAGCGACGGCGCGACCGTGTTCTATATGACGAGCGCGTTCTATGCGCCGGAGGCCGAAGGCGGCCTGCGCCACGACGATCCGCGGCTGGCGATCGCATGGCCGCTGCCGGTCGCGGCGCTGTCGCCGCGCGATGCACAGCATCCGCTGCTCGGCGAAAGGGCCGCGGGAGAGACGCCGTGAACTGCCGCCACTGCGACGCCGCGCTGCGGCACACCTTTCTCGATCTCGGCTTTGCGCCGCCGTCCAATGCCTATCTCGACGCCGCCAGCCTGACGCAGCCGGAAAAATATTATCCGCTCAAGGTCATGGTCTGCGGCCAGTGCTGGCTGGTGCAGACCGAGGACTATGCCGCCGCCGACGAACTGTTCAGCGCCGACTACGCTTACTTCTCCTCAACGTCGGCTGGGTGGGTCGCGCATGCGGCGCGCTATGCGGAGACGGTCATCGGCGACTTCGCGCTCGACAAAGGCAGCATGGTCATCGAGGTGGCGTCGAACGATGGCTATCTGCTGAAGAATTTCGTCGCCGCCGGAATTCCCTGCCTCGGCATCGAACCGACGGCGGGCACGGCGGCGGCGGCGGAACGGCTCGGCATTCCGGTGCTGCGCGAATTTTTCGGCGAGGCGCTCGGCAAGCGGCTTGCCGCGAACGGCCAGCAAGCCGACCTCATCGCCGGCAACAATGTCTATGCCCATGTCCCCGACATCAACGACTTCACGCGCGGGCTGAAGGCAGCGCTGAAGCCGGACGGCATCGTCACACTGGAATTCCCGCATGTCATGCGGCTGATCGAACACACGCAGTTCGACACGATCTACCACGAGCATTTTTCATATCTGTCGCTGCATACGGTCGAGCGCATATTCAAATCGGCGGACTTGAAAATATGGCACGTCGAGGAATTGCCGACGCATGGCGGCAGCTTGCGCGTCTACGGCTGTCACGCCGGTCACGGCCGCGCGCCCTCGCCCACTGTCGCGGCGGTGCTGGCGGAAGAAACAAGCCGCGGCTTGCAAAGCCTCGCCGGCTATAGCGACTTTCAAGCGCGCGCCGACCGCCTGAAGGACGATCTGTTGACGTTCCTGCTCAAACAGAAGCGCGCCGGCAAGTCGGTCGCCGCCTTTGGCGCCGCCGCCAAGGGCAACACGCTGCTCAATTACGCCGGCGTTAAGCCGGACCTGCTGCCCTTCGTCTGCGACGCAGCGCTCGCCAAACAAGGCAGGTTCATGCCCGGCAGCCACATCCCGATCCTGCCGCCGGCGGCCTTGATGGAGCGGCGGCCGGAATATCTTTTGATCCTGCCGTGGAACATCGCCGCCGAAGTAACGCAGGAAAACGCCGCGCTGGCGGCGCTCGGCACCCGTTTCGTCACCGCAGTACCGTCGCTGACGGTGCGCTGAGAATCATGGTTAACCTGTGTTAACGATTCTTCCCTAGCATGGCCGTCTGGCGCGCCGCGCCTTTGCAGGTAAGACCTTATGAAAGCTCAGCTAAAGCCGCGAATCAACATGGAAGGCCGGACCGCGCTCGAGACGGTGATCCCGCTGTCGACACCGTTCGTGGTGTTCGCCGATCCGGCCTCATCCTGCAATTTCAAATGCAGCTTCTGCCCGACCGGGCACCGCGACTTGATCGCCGAGACCGGGCGCTTCAACGGCGTGATGAAGTACGAGGTGTTCCAGAAGATTGTCGACGATCTCGGCGCCTTCGACAAGCCGATCAAGGTGCTGCGCATGTACAAGGACGGCGAGCCGTTCCTCAACAAGCGCCTCGCCGACATGATCGCCTATGCCAAAGCGGCGAAGCACATCGAATATATCGACACCACGACCAACGGCACGTTTCTGTCGCCGGAGCGCGTTGCGCCCGTGCTGGAAGCCGGCCTCGACAAGATCAACATTTCGGTCGACGGCATGACCGAGGAAACCTACGCGCAATTTACCGGCGTCAAGTTCGACTTCAAGAAGTTCGTCGGCAACGTGAAGTGGCTCTATGACAACAAGGGTTCCTGCGAGGTCGTGGTCAAGATTCCGGGCGAGCTGATCACCGCCGACCAGCGCCAGGAATTCTTCGACACATTCGGCGATCATTGCGACCGCATCTTCGTGGAGAATTTCGCGCCGTGCTGGCCGAATTTCGACATCGAGGAGCACACCGGCGTCAAGATCAGCAAGGGCATCTATCAGCAGGACGTCGGCGACACCGACACTTGCCCCTACATCTTCTACGGCTATTCGGTGAATGCCGACGGGCTGGTGTCGTCGTGCTTTCTCGACTGGGGCCGCAAGCTCATCATCGGCGACGTGCGCACGCAGTCGATGAAGGAGATCTGGAATTCCGACAAGATGAACGCGCTGCGCCTGCAGCATCTCGAAGGCCGGCGGCGGCAGAACGGCGTCTGCGGTAATTGCGGCCAGTTGAGCCATTGTTTGCCGGACAGCATCGACGCGCACCGCCCGGCTCTGCTGAAGAAGTTCATCGATGTCGTTAAACCCGACGTGAATGCGGTCGCGCCCGGCGGCTTGCGCGAGGTCACCGCCGTGGCGGCGGAATGAAGATTCTGCATGTGACGCCGCACCTCGGCGGAGGTGTCGGCAAGGCGCATGCAGCGATCAGCGCCGTTCTGCCGAAAACAATCGAGCGAACCTATCTGCTGCTCGAGCCGCCGCGCGACCGCGGTCATGCCGATGCGATTGCCGCGATCGGCGCGCGTGTCATCGTTGGCGGCATCGAGCAAGCCGCGCAATTGGCGCGCGGCGCCGACATCGTGCAATTCGAGTTCTGGAATCATCCGCGATTATACGAGTGCCTGTCACGCTGTGATTTTCCGGAAATGCGCAGCGTGCTGTGGTCGCATGTGTCGGGGCTGTTTCGGCCGTTCATCGCGCCAGCATTGATGCAAGCGGCGGGGCGGTTTGTGTTCACTACAACGGCGTCGATGAAAGCGCCGGGTGTTGCGCTGTCGGAGAAGATTGCCGTCATCAATAGCGGTTTCGGCTTTGCCAATGCGCCACCGCGCAAGCGCAACGAAAAGCCGCGTATCGCCTATCTCGGCACCGTCGATTTCGTCAAAATGCATCCGGGATTCTTCGACGCCATCGATGCCATGCCGGACGACACGATCAGCGTGTCGGTCTGGGGCGCCGCCGATGTGGACGTCGTCCAGTACGCACGGGACATGCGCCGTCCCGGCCGCATCGACTTTCGCGGCCAGACCGCCGATCCCGCGGCGGCGCTCGCCGAGGCCGACATTTTCTTCTATCCGCTTCAGCACGATCACTACGGCACGGCGGAGAATGCCTTGATCGAGGCGATGTCGCTCGGCCTTGTGCCGGTGGTCATGAACAATCCGGCGGAGCTGGCGATCATAAAAGACGGCGTCACTGGGCTGGTGGCGCATTCGGTCGAGGAATGTACCGCGCATATGCAAATGCTGCTGGCCGCGCCGGCGCGGCGCGCGGCAATGGCGCAGGCGGCGATGCAGGAGGTCGCCGCGACGCGGACGCCGGACATATCCGCAAAGCAGTTCGTTGATCTCTGGCAAGCGCTACGCCTGGAGCCGGCGCGTTTTTGCGATTTCCGCGCCGCCATCGGCGACACGCCGGCCGACTGGTTTCTCGCCACGCAAGGCCCGGCATGGACATTCGCCGACGAGCGGGGGCCGGCGTCGTCGAAAGGCACATGGGCGCATTTCGACAGCGTGTTTGCCGGCGACGCCTCGCTGGCAAGCCTGCGCGCAAAAATCTAGGCCGCCGCCGTCGCCTTTTCAGTCACCGCGAAAGCATCCGGATTGTCGGCGGCGAAATCGGTCAGTTCTTCCATCACCATATTGAGATGATGCTCCATGGCGCGCCCGGCCGCTTCACCGTCGCGCGCCGCCAGCGCCTCGACGATTCCCCGATGTTCGGCAAAGGTCGAGGCCTGCCGTTGCGGCGTGCACATGAACAGCCGCAACCGGTCCAGTTTGGCGCGGGCCGCGAACACCGCGGTCTTGACCCGCTCGAAGCCGAGCGTGTCCAGCAATAGATCGTGCAGCGCAATATCGCATTCATGAAAGCCGATGCGATCGTCGCGGGCCATCGCCGCAGCTTGGGCCTCCATGTTGCGCTCGAGTTCCGCTAGCAGCGCCGCATTGACGTGCGGCGCGATACGGCGCAACGCGTCGCTTTCCAGCGCGCGGCGGATGAACATGGCCTCGCCGCAATCGGCCAGATCGATCCTGGTCACCCGCGTGCCGTGCTGCGGCAGCACTTCGACAAAACCCTCGTCGGCCAAGCGCCCGAGCGCCTCGGACACCGGAAACCGCGAAGTACCCAGTTGTTCGCACAAGGCCTTCTTGTCGAGGAATGTGCCGGGCGCGAGATCGAGCCGGACGATGGCCTCGCGGATGACGTCCTGAATGTTCTGGACCGCCCCGCCGCGCTTGCCGCGCTGGAGGGGAGATAAAAAAGCGTAAGGGCTATTGTGCATCTTCATATTCACGGTAACATGTTAGCTAACCAAAGGCTCCCACTCAAGAGGAGCCAGCCGATAGGGCTCACAAGAAGCCAGATACGGCAAATCAAAACAGACATGGGGAGGAAGTCGCTATGCAGAACTTTTCTCGCAGGACTACGCTGGGCTGTGCCGTTGCCGCCGCTGTGATCGCGGTGGCGGGGCCGGCCAGCGCGCAGACCAAGCTCAAATGGGCGCATGTTTACGAAGTCTCCGAGCCGTATCACTCGCAAGCTTTGTGGGCGGCGGAAGAAATCAAGAAGCGCACCAGCGGCCGCTATGAAATCGGCGTGTTTCCTGCCTCGCAGCTCGGCAACGAAAACCAGATCAACGAAGGCCTCGGCCTCGGCACCGTCGACATCATCTACACCGGTACGTCGTTCGCCGGCTCGATCCACAAGCCGCTGGCCATCTCCGGCGCGCCGTTCATGATGCGCGACTTCAACCACTGGAAGGCCTATCGCGACAGCAAGCTGTTCCGCGATATTTCCAAGGGTTACGAGGACAAGACCAAGCACAAGATCGTGGCGCTGACCTATTACGGCGAACGCATGGTCACCGCCAACAAGGCGATCACCAAGCCGGAAGACATGAAGGGGATGAAGCTGCGCGTGCCGCCGGCGCCGCTCTACCTGATGATGGCGAAATCGGTCGGCGCCAACGCCACGCCGATCGCCTTCGCCGAAGTCTATCTCGCGCTTCAGCAGGGCACCGTCGATGGCCAGGAAAATCCGCTGCCGACCATCATGGCCAAGAAATTCTACGAAGTGCAGTCGCACATCATGCTGACCGCGCACATCCCCGAGTCGCTGCTGTCGATCATCGGCGCATCGACCTGGGCCAAGCTGTCGGACGCCGACAAGAAGGTGTTCGAGGAAGTCGTGACCCAGGCCGCGGCCAAGGCATCGGACGAAATCCGCGCCTCGGAGCAGAAGGTGGTCGACGAGCTGAAGAAGCTCGGCAAGACGGTGGTCCAGGTCGACCGTGAAGCCTTCCGCAAGGCGGCCGTCGCGCTGCATAACGACGCCTCGGCCGGCGCCGGCTGGAGCAAGGCCGAATACGACGCTCTGCAAGAGCTGAAGTAGGCGTGAGGCGACGAAGGCCGATACCCCCAACTCCGTTCGTCCCCGCGAAAGCGGGGACCCCGCTTTTTGGCCAAGTTCTGGATTCCCGCTTCCGCGGGAATGAACGGATTAGGGACGCATCGCTTTAGAGCAGCCCATGACAAACGATTCCAAGCAGACGCCGCCGGAAGACAACGTCCACCTCATCGTCGTCGAAGACGCCGAAGTGGTCATCGAGCATCACCCGGAAGACTGGCTGGCTTTCGTCGTCTTCTGGAGCCTGGCCTTCATCGTCTTCCTGCAATTCTTCACGCGCTACATCATGAATGACAGCCTGGCCTGGACCGAGGAAATCGCGCGGTACGGACTGATGTGGGTGGTGTTCATCGGCGGCGCGATGGTGACGCGGCGCAACACGCACATCGCCGTCGAACTGCTGTCGAACGTGATGAAGCCGGGACTGCCGCGCCAGGTGCTGCTGGCCGCGGTCGATTTCATCAAGCTCGCTTTCATCGCCTTTCTCGCCTTCATCTCGATCACCATTACCGACCGCATGAGTATTCAGCGCATGACTGTGTTCGACGTATCGATGAGCTATGTCTATGGCGGCGTCGCGCTCGGCTGCTTCCTGATGTTGTTCAGGCAGGCCGTCAATGTCTGGCGCAATGCCCGCGAAGGCTGGAAGAAGCCGCACGACGTCACGCACCAGATCGCAGCGGATTAGGAATTCCCGATGATCATCATGGCGTTTCTGTTCCTCGTGGTGCTGCTGGCCGGCGTGCCGGTGTTCATCGCGCTGGCCGGTTCATCCTATATCTACACGCATTTCATCGCCGAACTGCCGGACTTCGTCATCCTGCACCGCATGGCCGGCGGCATCGACAGCTTTCCGCTGCTGGCGGTGCCGTTTTTCATCCTCGCCGGCAATCTGATGAACTCCGCCGGCATCACCAACCGCATCTATGATTTCGCCGTCGCCTCGGCCGGCTGGATGCGCGGCGGGCTGGCGCAGGTCAACATCGTCGGCTCGGTGATTTTCGCCGGCATGTCGGGCACCGCGATTGCCGATGCCGCCGGCCTCGGCACGATCGAGATCAAGGCGATGAAGGACCACGGCTACTCGACAGAATTCGCCGTCGGCGTCACCGCGGCGTCGTCGACGCTCGGGCCGATCATCCCGCCGTCGCTGCCCTTCGTCATCTACGGCATGATGGGCAATGTCTCGATCGGCGCGCTGTTTCTCGGCGGCGTCATTCCCGGGGTGGTGATGATGGCGTTCATGATGGGCTACGTCTATTATTGCGCGCGCAAATACAATATGGGCCGCGACCAGGCCTTCCGCCTGCACACGTTGGCGGTGACCTTCATCGCCGCCTTGCCGGCTTTGCTGACGCCGGCAATCATCGTTGGCGGCATGACCTTCGGCTGGTTCACGCCGACCGAAGCGGCCATCGCCGCCTGCGCATGGGCGATGATGCTCGGCATCTTCCTGTACAAGTCGCTGTCGCTCAAGCAGTTCTACAAGGTCACGATGGACACGATCGAGACCACCGCCGGCGTGCTGCTGATCGTCGGCGCCGCCTCGCTGTTCGGCTGGGTGCTGACGACAACGCGCGTCACCGAATACACCACCGAAGCGCTGCTGGCGCTGACCGACAACCGCTACATCATCCTGCTGCTGGCGAACGCGGTGCTGCTGGTGGTCGGCTGCTTCCTCGAGCCGATTGCTTCGATCAGCATTCTGGTGCCGGTGCTGATGCCGGTGATCCTGAAAGTCGGCATCGATCCGGTGCATTTCGGCGTCGTCATGACGCTCAACCTGATGATCGGCCTGTTGCATCCGCCGCTCGGGATGGTGCTGTTCGTCTTGTCGCGAATAGCAAGATTATCCATCGAGCGAACGACCATGGCGATCCTGCCCTGGCTCATGCCGCTGCTGGTGTCGCTGCTCGCGATCACCATGATCCCGGAACTGACATTGTGGCTGCCGCGGCTCGCCGGGCTGGTGAAATAGCGTTCGCCCGCTCAGGTTTCGGACAGCGACTAAATCTTGCGTTCGTGCCCCTTCCAATAGACGTCCCGGATTTCCTTCTTTGCGAGCTTGCCGCTGGCGCCGGTCGGCAGGCTTTTCCAGAAATCGAATGACTTCGGACGCTTTTGCTTGGCAAGATGCGGCGCGCAGAACTCCATGAGTTCATCGGCCGTGGCTGCGATCCCGGGCTTCAGTTCAACAACGGCCTTGACCGCTTCGCCCCATTTGTCGTCAGGAACGCCGATCACCGCGACCTGCGCCACCGCCGGATGCCGGTAGATGACGGCTTCGATTTCAGCCGGGTAGATATTCATACCGCCGCTGACGATCATTTCCTTCTTGCGGTCGGTGATGAAAATGTATCCATCGGCGTCTTTATATGCCACGTCGCCGGTGTACAGGGCGCCGTTGCGGATCGCTGCCGCGGTCTCCGCGGGCTTGTTCCAGTAGCCGGTCACCGTGCTCGAACTGCGCACCGTCAACTCACCCAGTTCGTTGGGCGGCACTTCATTGCCGTCGTCGTCGACGATCGTGATTTTGGCGTAGCGCGCACTGCGGCCGCACGACTTGAGCCGAGCCTCCATGCGCTCGGAGCCATCGACCCGGTGATCGTCCTGGTTAAGGAAGGCGATGAAACCGCCCGCCTCGGTCATGCCGAACACCTGGCAGAAGCCGGATTTGAATTTCTCCAGCGCCGTCTTGAGTACGGCCGGCGCGATCACAGAGCCGCCATAGACGATGAGCTTGAGCGAACTGAGGTCACGCCGGGCAAAATCGGGCTCGTTCATCATTCCGATCAGCATGGTCGGAACAAACCCCGCCACAGCCACCTTATGGCGTTCGATAGCGTCCAGAACCGCATCCGGCCGGAATCGTTGCAACACGATCATCGTATTCTGTGTCAGCAGCGCCGAGAGAATGAAGCTGCTGCCGTATCCGACGAAAAGCGGCACGACCAGTAGCATGGCTTCGTTGCGCGGTGGCGCGATCTCCTCGACGAAGTTCTTGAACGAAGAGTGCCACTGGCCATGCGTGTTCACGCAGCCC
Source organism: Rhizobiales bacterium Ga0077525 (assembly GCA_001464835.1). GTDB lineage: Bacteria > Pseudomonadota > Alphaproteobacteria > Rhizobiales > Xanthobacteraceae > Pseudolabrys. Next base: position 54,275 of record LNDS01000026.1, read on the forward strand.
TTCGGATTGCCGGTGGTGCCGCTGGTATACAGCAGCGCCCGGACATCTTCCGGGGCCACGTCGGTGACCGGTTCCTGCGGCGAGGACGTTGCCAGCAACTCTTCGTAGTTCTTCCAACCGTCCGCTTTGGCGTTGAAGCAGATCAAGCGGGAGACCGCCGGCGGCAGCGCAATCTGGCCGATGCGTTCGATATACTGCTCATCCGCCAACAGCGCCTTGGCGCCGGAATCTTCCAAAATAAACGCTACTTCCGGCGGGGCGCTCTCCGAATTGAGCGCAACCGCGACAAAGCCGCCCTTGGAAAGCGCGATCCAGGTCTCGACGAAGCGGTGGGAGTTCTGAGCCAGAATTGCGACCTTATCGCCTTTCGTCAGCCCCATGGCCGTTAGCCCGTTGGCAAGCCGGTTGACCCGCTCGTTCATCTCGCGCCACGAGAAGCTTTGGTCCTCGAACACGATGCCACGGCCGTTCGGCGCAACCTGTGCCAGTTCCTGCAACAGCAAACCGATTTTCACTGCTCGCCTCCCTCAATGTTATCTTTTTCGTTCGCCGCCGGTCGCTGCGGCTGTCAGCAAAGCTGAGGCAAAATTCCCTGCGGATCGAACGCGCGCAGGAATTCCAGCTCTTCCGCGGTCGGCGGCTCGGTCGTCGGGACGTTCGACGGGATAATCGGCTTGAAGCCGGTCCTTTCCTTGACGTCGGCGACTGTGGTGCCCGGGTGCACCGACTTCAGGCGCGCGTGCTTGGTTTCCTCATCGAAGTCGAACACGCAGATCGGCGTGACGATGCAGCTTGGTCCCTTGGAACGTTCGGGACAGCCGGCATTCTTCCGTCCGTTCGGGCCGTCGATAAATCCAGGGCCGCTGATGAAATCGACCTTGTCGACGAGCACCCGCGGATTATGCGACTGCGTGAACAGGTAGTACCGGTTCAACCATGCCGGCGCCATGGTGCCGACCGTGCCGGGACCGCGGAACTTCGGTTTCTTCTGTTCGCCGATATAGGCCATGTTGAGATTGCCGAACTTGTCGATCTGGAATCCGCCGTAGAATCCGAAATCGAAGATTTTCGGGTTGCCTTGCATGTCCAGAATCCATTCCAGCGTCGAACGGTATTCGGCGCCCTGATGCATCCTGTTGTCGGATACGGCCCACTCGAGATGCGGCAATCTTGAATTGACAGCGCCCGACGGGCCGCACGCAAACGACAAATTCGGCGCCCGCGTCGCACGCGCCATCTGGCAGGCGACCCATGGGATTTGCGAAAAC
>LNDS01000027.1 GCA_001464835.1 Rhizobiales bacterium Ga0077525
AACGGCTTCGCGCTCGAATTCCCGGTGTCGCGCATTCTCTGCGACGCCCGCATTCTCAACATTTTCGAGGGCGCGGCCGAAATCCAGGCGCAGGTCATTGCCCGCCGCCTGCTCGACGGAACCAATTAAAGCGTTTTCGCAACGAAATCGCCATCTCGCGCGTTTGATCTAGAGCAACCGGCATCTGCCGCATCTCGTCTAGATATAAACGCATCATCCGGGAGGTTCTTTCATGACGGTATTATCGATCCAGCCAGGCGAATGGGTCATTGTTTGCGACGGCGCCAAGGCGCTGGTGCTGGAAAATGTCGGCGATGCCAAATTTCCCAATCTGAAGACCCGCGACGTCTACGAACAGAAGACGCTGGCGACGCACGAAATGGGCACGGACGCGCCCGGACGTTCGCACAGTTCGGTCGGCCATGGCCGTAGCGCCGTTGAGCAGACCGACTGGCACGATCAGGCGGAAACCGCGTTTCTGACCGAGCTTGCTCAGAAGCTGGAACTGGCCGTTAACACGCACCAGGTGAAATCGCTGATCGTGGTGGCGCCGCCGCGCGCGCTCGGCGTCATGCGCCAGCATTACGGCCATGCCTTGAAGGGCGCGGTGCGCGCCGAACTCGATAAGGACTACGTCAAGATGCCGGTGCATGAAATCGAGAAGCACCTGACGGCGGCCTGAGATTGAGCCGCGCCGCATCGCCCGCCACATACGCGGTCATCACCCGCGGATGCGGGTGAGCGGTTCGCGAGGGCTGGACGGGTCCGTCTTCGCGGACCATGACGGGCTGGCCGGTTGCGGCTTGGGTCGCTATGTTCGCCGCATGAATCGGTTCAACTTAATGACGCGCGCCGGCGCGCTGCTGGGTCTGACGCTGGCGGCTTGGGTGCCGGCGCAGGCGCAAACCCTGCCATCGACGATAGAGCGGCCGGCGGCCACCGCGCCGGACGCCAATCCGGTCAGCAATCCGATGGCGGTGCCGGGCTTCTGGGATCCGCGGCGGCGGCCGGAGCGGCCGGATTTGTCGCGCATTACCGTCATCCGCTTCCTGACCGAGACCGATTATCCGCCTTTCAACTATGCCGGACCCGATGGCGCGCCGGCCGGTTTCAACGTCGATCTGGCGCGGCTGATCTGCGAGGAGATCAAGGTCGCCTGCACCGTGCAGATGCGCCGCTTCGATACTCTGGTCGATGCCCTGAACAGCAACAGCGGCGACGCCGTGATCGCCTCGATCGCCGCGACGCCGGAGATGCGCAAGCGCGTCGATTTCAGCGATCCCTATTACCGCACGCCGGCGCGCTTTGTGGCGCGGCGCGAATTGCCGGCCGATCCGCGCGCGCTCGACGGCATGAAAATCGGCGTCGTCGCCGGCACCGCGCATGAAGCCTATATCAAGACCTTGTTCACCGAAGCCTTGTCGCAGCCCTTTCCGAACGCCGAGGCAGCGCGCGCCGCGTTGAAGAAGGGCGAGGTCGATCTGCTGTTCGGCGACGGTGTGTCGCTGGCGTTCTGGCTCAACGGCACCGACTCTGCCAATTGCTGCGAATTTCGCGGTGGGCCCTATCTGGAGAGCCGCTACTTCGGCGAGGGCGTCGGCATTGCCGTTCGGCGCAACAACGATCTGTTGCGGCAGGCCTTCAACTGGGCGCTGTTTCGCTTGTGGGAAAAAGGCCGCTTCACCGATCTGTGGCTGCGCTATTTCCCGATCAGTCCGTTTTGAGTGTCCCGTCACCCTGAGGTGCGAGGCAACGTAGTTGCCGAGCCTCGAAGGGCGACGGGACGAGAGTCCGTGGCCGTCGATCCTTCGAGGCTCGCGCGCTGCGCACGCTCGCACCTCAGGATGAGGGATTGCGCAGAAATTCAATCGCCCCCCTTGCCGCCGCGACGCCGGTGGCAAAGGTTGCCTGCAACAGATAGCCGCCGGTCGGCGCTTCCCAGTCGAGCATTTCGCCGGCAGCGAAAATCCCCGGCGTGCGCTTGAGCATGAAGCCTTCGTCCAACTCCGAGAAGCGGATGCCGCCGGCGGTCGAGATCGCGGTGGCGATCGGCTGAACGCCGGTGAGCTTCACCGGCACAGCCTTGATCAGCGTGGCGATGTCCTTGCCGTTCAGCGCCGACAACGCCGCGCCTTTCAACAGCGCGCCTTCGCGCACCAGCGACAGAGCCGCCGGCGACAGATGCGTCGCCTTGCGCAGGAAATTCGACAGCGACTGCTTGCCGCGCGGCGCTGACAGCCGTTCGCTCAGTTTGGCCAGCGTGACGTCCGGCAGCAGGTCGATCGTTACTGTCGTTCCGCCGAACTGATGGATGGCGTCGCGGATCGGCGACGACAGCGCATAGACCGCGCCGCCTTCTAGCCCGTCGCGCGTGATCATGGCTTCGCCACGCACGCTGCGGCCGCCGAAGCTCAGGCTGATGCGTTTCAGCGGCTGGCCAGCATAGCCGCGCAATACCTCGGACCAGGCGGCGGTGAATCCGCAATTGGTCGGCTGGAGCGGCGCCATCGCAATTCTCTGCGCGGCCAGTATGTCCGTCCACTTGCCGTCGGAGCCGAGCTTCGCCCAGCTCGCGCCGCCGAGCGCCAGCACGACGACATCGGGCGCGACCGACAGTTCATGACCGTTGGTCATGAATCGCAGATTGCCGTCGCCGTCGAAGCCTTCCCACCGATGCCGTAGCTTCACCTTGACGCCAAGATTGCCGAGCCGCAGCAGCCAGGTGCGCAACAGCGGCGACGTCTTCAGCACTTTCGGAAACACCCGGCCGCTTGAGCCGACAAAGGTCGCCGCGCCCATGCTGTCGGCCCAGGCCCGTAGCGCCGCCGGCGGAAAGGCCTCGATCGCTGTCCGCAGCAAAGGATCGATGTCGCCATAGCGCGGCAGGAATAGCGGCATCTCCTCGCTGTGCGTCAGGTTGAGCCCGCCGCGCCCGGCCATGAGGAATTTGCGGCCGAGCGACGGCATCTGGTCGTAGACCGTTACCGTGACGCCGGCGCGCGCCAGCACCTCGGCGGCGATCAGCCCGGCCGGCCCACCGCCGACAATGGCGGCAGTTTTGCCGGTGATCTTGCCGCCGGTAGCGCTCTCGATTTCAGTAAATGTCACGGTTCGCGCACTTTCATCAGGCAATTTGACGGGGCTGGCCGCCTTGCCTATGTCTGCCTGCCGGAGAAGACAATGTCGATGACTGCCGAAAACGCACCTATTCCTAACGCCGAAGACCTCAGTCCGGCCGAGCTGCGCGCGGTCGCCGAGACGTCGAGCGCCTGGCCGTTCGAGGAGGCGAAGAAGATCGTCGCGCGGCTGAAAGCAAAGCCGAAAGACGAGGTCATTTTCGAGACCGGCTACGGTCCGTCCGGCCTGCCGCACATCGGTACCTTCGGCGAGGTCGCGCGCACCACGATGGTGCGCCATGCCTTCCGCGTATTGACCGAGGACACGATCAAGACGCGGCTGATCGCCTTTTCCGACGACATGGACGGCCTGCGCAAGGTGCCGGACAACGTGCCGAACAAGGAAGCCTTGGCGCTCGATCTCGGCAAGCCGCTGACCAAGGTGCGCGATCCGTTCGGCACGCATCCGAGCTTCGGCGAGCATAACAATGCGCGGTTGCGCGCCTTCCTCGATCATTTCGGCTTCGACTACGAATTCATGTCGTCGACCGAATGCTACAAGTCCGGCCGTTTCGACGAGGCGCTGCTGAAGATGCTGTCGCGGCTCGACAAGGTCATGGCGATCATGCTGCCGTCCTTGCGTGAGGAGCGCGCCGCGACCTATTCGCCGTTTTTGCCGATCGATCCGCGCAGCGGCGTGGTGCTGCAAGTGCCGATCCTGGCGCACGACGCCAAGCGTGGCATGATCACCTTCGAGGAGCCGGCGACGCAGGAGCGGTTCACCGTGCCGGTGACCGGCGGCGCCTGCAAGCTGCAATGGAAGCCGGACTGGGCGATGCGCTGGGTCGCGCTCGGCGTCGACTACGAAATGGCCGGCAAGGACTTGATAGACTCGGTCAAGCTGTCCGGCGAAATCTGCCGCGCGCTCGACGGCAAGCCGCCGGAAGGCTTCAACTACGAACTGTTTCTCGACGAGAACGGCCAGAAGATTTCCAAGTCGAAAGGCAACGGCCTGACCATCGACGAGTGGCTGCGCTACGCCTCGCCGGAAAGCCTGTCGTGTTTTATGTATCGCGAGCCGAAGGCGGCCAAGCGCCTCCACTTCGACGTGATTCCGCGCACCGTCGATGAGTACCAGCAGTTCTCCGACGGCTACAAGCGGCAGGAGCCGAAGCAGCAACTGTCCAACCCGGTCTGGCACATCCACGAAGGCCATCCGCCACAAGTGGAAATGCCGGTGACGTTCCAGATGCTGCTCACGCTGGTGTCGTCATCGAATGCGGAAAACGCCGAGACCCTGTGGGGCTTCATCGGCCGCTATCGGCCGGGCGTGACGCCTTCGACGCATCCGAAATTAAACGCGCAGGTCGAATACGCCATTCACTATTTCCGCGACTTCGTGCTGCCGACCAAAAAATTCCGGCAGCCGACCGATCAGGAACGCATCGCGCTCAACGATCTGCGCGACGCGCTCAGCCAGTTGCCGGCGACGGCGACGGCGGAAGCCATTCAGGATGTGGTCTACGAGATCGGCCGCCGCGAGCCGTTCCTCGATCAGAAGAAGAAGGCCAAGGACGGCAAGCCGGGCGTGTCGCTCGACTGGTTCAACATGCTGTACCAGGTGCTGCTCGGCCAGGAGAAGGGCCCGCGCTTCGGCTCTTTCGTCGCCGTGTATGGCTTGCAGAATACGGTCGACATGATCGACGGCGCGCTGGCGAGAAGTTCTTAATCCCGCAGCGTCATGCCCCGCGAAGGCGGGCGATCCAGCGTTTCAGAGTGCTGGATGCCCCGCTTTCGCGGGGCATGACGGCATTCGCTACGCAAACATCTCCACCTTGCCATTCACCGCCATCAGGCCGAGTTCGACCTTCAGCGTCGGCTGGCGTTCGGCGACCTGCTTCTTGAATTCCAGCAACGCGGCCTTGTGCGTTTCGGTCTCGATCTTCGGATTGGCGATGGCGTCCTTGCCATAGGCGATCGCCGCCGCGCCGCATTCGCGATGGTTCATCGCGATCACCTTCGGGATGTGATGCAGCTGCATCGACGCCGCGAGATTGTCCCAGAACGCCGGCGCCCAGGCCTTGAAGGCGGGGGCGACGACGCCGATCGATGCGCCGGCGAAGGTGAACTGGCTGTATTTGCCGACCATCTTGCGGGCCCTCATGTAATTGAGGGTCGGCTGCGGAAAGCGCGGGTCGATGCAGGTGACCAGCATCGCCTCGTATTTGCCTTCCGTCGCGCGGGCGAAGGACGGCAGCGCCGCCATCATGCCGGCGGCGCCGGAAATTTGCAGAAAGCGGCGGCGGTCGAAACGCGCGCGCAGGATGTTGCCGCAGCAGGCGCAGGCCGCCGGATGTGAAATGGCCTCAGTCATGATGTCCCCCCGATGAATCGCAAAAACCCCGGTGCGACAATAGCGCGCATGTCGCAACCGGGCCAGAGCGGTCGGGAGGTATTCGCCCCTGACGGGCGTTTTCTTTACTGGCTCGCCCAGACGATGCGCGCCATCCAGACCACGTCGGATATCGGGATGGTGCGGTCTTTATGTTCTGAATTGAGCGCCTTGAGTTCGATGCTCTTGGCCTGCTTGCGCTTGAGCTCCTTGATCATCACTTCGTCGTTCTTGATCTTCACCACCACCCGGTCGCCCTTGCGCACCGGCGCCGCCGGCGAGACGATGACGATGTCGCCATCGCGATAAACCGGCTTCAACGAATCGCCGGAGATTTCCAGCGCATAGGCGTGCTCGTCGGTCACCGTCGGCAGGGCGGTTTCTTCCCAGCCTTTGCCGATCGGGAAGCCGCCGTCGTCGAAAAAGGTGCTGGTGCCCGCTTCGCCAAAGCCGATCAGCGGCACGCTATGCAGCGCGGCCTTGCCGCTCGAGTCCGTAATCAGGCCGACGAAGACATCGATCTTGGTGTTGGTCGCGGCCAGCGCCTTGGCGACCGATTCGGTCGAGGGCCAGCGCGGCCGGCCTTCCGGGGTGATGCGCTTCGACTTGTTGAAGGTCGTCGGGTCGAGGCCGGATTTCTTCGCGAGGCCGGAGGCCGTCATCTTGGCGCGCGCCGCCAGCCGATCGATCGCAGTCCAGATTTGAGAGTGTGTGAGCATGGCCAAAGCAGCATTCCTCTGTTTCGAAACGGCCGGAAAACGGCCACCTGAGACTGTTATCTATTTTTAGGAATTATAGCCGAATTGGGCGTTTGTCACACCTGTTTCTTGCAAATTTCCGCAAAAAAAGTGCACCGGCAGGGTTTTTCGACAGATTTTTGCTTCGGTCCGGGGAGGGGTCTTTGGACTCGGCGCATGGCGGCCGATAGGGTCGCGTCATGAGCAAGACGATGGAAAAGACCATGAAAAGCCCGGGCGGCCTGCCGTGATCGGTTTCCTGGATCGCCTGTCGCGGCCCTTCATGCGCGCCCTCGACCCCGAGGATGCGCATGCTCTGACATTGAAAGCGCTGCGTTTTTTACCCCGCACCACGCCGGAGGCGGATCCGCCGGAGCTGCGGGTGCGCGCCTTTGGGCTGAATTTCACCAATCCGATTGGCCTGGCGCCGGGCTTCGACAAGGACGCGGTGGCGCCGGACGCGCTGTTGCGGCTCGGCTTCGGCTTTGTCGAAATTGGCACGGTCACGCCGCGCCCGCAGGCCGGCAATCCGCGGCCGCGCGTTTTCCGCCTCGAGGCGGACGGCGCCGTGATCAACCGGCTCGGCTTCAACAATGGCGGCGCGCCGACGGCTTTGGCCCGGCTGGCGGCCCGCGCCAATGAAGGCGGCATTGTCGGCGTGAATATCGGCGCCAACCGGGATTCGGCTGACCGTGCTGAGGATTACGTGCGGCTGATCGAGACCTTCGCCGCGGTGGCCAGCTATTTCACCGTCAACGTGTCGTCGCCGAATACGCCGGGCCTGCGCGATTTGCAGCAGGCCGCCGCGCTTGACGACCTGCTCGCCCGCGTCATCGAGGCGCGCGACCGTGTCCACCTGCGCGCCGGGCCGACGCCGGTGCTGCTCAAGATCGCACCCGATGTGACCTTGGCCGATCTCGACGATGTCGTCGGCATCGCCCGCAAGCACCGTGTCGATGGCATGATCGTGAGCAACACCACGATCTCGCGGCCCGGCTCGCTGCGCGCGCGCGACAAGGCTGCGGAGGCGGGCGGCTTGTCCGGCCGGCCGCTGTTCAAATTATCGACGCGCATCCTGGCGGAGACTTTCGTGCGCGCAGAGAACCAGTTTCCGCTGATCGGCGTCGGCGGCATCGATTCGAGCGCCACTGCCATCGCCAAGATCAAGGCCGGTGCGACGTTGGTGCAGCTTTACACCGGGCTGATTTATCGCGGCATCGGGCTGATCGGCGACATGAAGGCTGGCATTTCGGCGGCAATCAAGCGCGGCAATCGCGACTCGCTCGCCGCGATGGTCGGCATGGATGCCGCTGAGATCACGGCGGATAGCTGGCCGAGCTAGATAAAGGGCCGCTTGGCCAAAGCCGGATAACGCGCCGCCTGCAACACGCCGCGGGCGATGAAGAACGACAAAATCGCGATCCACAGTCCGGCATTGTCGAGCGGCAAGGTCGCCGCCCACACTGCCAGATAGATCGCAAACGACGCTACCATCAGGTTGCGCATGTCGCGCGCCCATGTCGCGCCGATGTAAACGCCGTCGAAAACGAAGGCCATGACGCCGCACAAAGGCGTCAGCGCGGCAAGCCACATGAATTGATGCGCGAACCGGCGCACATCGGCATTCGCGGTCATGAAGTCGATGAACGGCGAACCGAACAGGAAAAACAGCACTGAAGCCCCGGCGCCGAAGGCGAAGCCCCAGATGGCGATGAGTTTCACGGCCCGGCCGAAAGCCGTGCGGTCGCGCGCGCCATAGGCGCGGCCGCAAAGTTGCTCGGCGGCATTGGCGAGGCCATCGAGGAAAAACGCGCCGACCAGCGTGAAATTATGCAGCACCGCGTTGGCGGCCAGCGCGACATCGCCGGCGCGCGCGCCTTGCGCGGTGAAGAACAGATAGGCGGCGATCAAGGCCGCGGTGCGGATCATGATGTCCCGGTTGATTGCCAGCATGCGCATCAGCTTGCCGCGATCGAACAGCGACGCCCCGCCCAAATCGAAACGTCCGTTCAGCACGCGCCAAGCCATCGCCAGGCCGATGACGAGCCCGGCCGCCTCGGCGATCACCGCGGCCAGGGCCGCGCCGGAAATGCCCCAGTCGAAATGCAAGACCAGCAGCACGGTCAGCGCCATGTTGATGACGTTGACCGCGATCTGGATCGACAAAGCCAGCATCGGCCGCGCCAGCCCGACCAGCCAGCCGAGGATCACATAGTTGCCGAGCGCGAAGGGCGCCGACCACAGGCGGATGAAGAAGTAATGCTCGGCGGCGCCGCGCACCGTGTCGCTGCCGCCCATGCTGCCGAAGATCAAGGCGGCCATCGGCACTTGCAGCGCGATCAGGACGAGGCCGATAGCCGCCGACGTCATCAGCGCGCGCGCCAGCACGGCGGTGCGCTCGCCGGCGTCACCGGCGCCATAGGCTTGCGCGGTCAGCGCCACGGTGCCCATGCGGAGAAAACCGAACAGCCAGAACAGGCAGTCGAACACGAGCGCGGCCATGGCCACGCCGCCGAGCACGGCGGAATCGCCGAGCCGGCCGATCGCCGCGGTGGCGACGACGCCCAGTAGCGGCGTCGTGACATTGGCCAGCATTGCCGGCCCGGCGATGGCGAAGACGCTGCGGTTGGTGACGGTGAAGGTCGGCAAGCGGCGCTTAGCGGCCGCGCGGTGCGTTGACAAGGCGCATGATCAGCCAGATCGGAATGACGATGACGGCGCCGAGCAGGAAATAGCGCCACAGCCAGTGGAAGGCGTCGAAGCCCAAATTCCAGATCGAACGCACCAGCCGCTCCAGGCTGTGGAGAATGTCGAACGGGTCGAGGCCGAGCACAGACAGGATGACGCCGACCAGGATCGACACCAGCAGCAGGCGGCCGAGCACCGCCAGCGGCGAACCGCCGAAAAAGCGGGTGACGGGATCGGCTTTCACGGGTGGCTCCATCGGCTCAAGTTCGTTTGGCATGGCGGTACCTGAAGCAACTTGGTGCGGCAGGTCAAGCGGGGACCTTATTACCGCTTTTGTCCAGCATCTTCTCCAGCGTTTCCAGCCGGTCGGCGTCTCGCGGCGGCTTGTCCCAGCGCAGCCGGCTGATGCGCGGAAAGCGCATGGCGACGCCGGATTTATGACGCGTCGAGCGTTGCAGGCCCTCGAACGCCACTTCCAGCACCAGCCCGGTATCCGATTCGTGCGTCACCTCGCGCACGGGGCCGAACTTGTTGACGGTGTTGCGGCGAACGAAGCGGTCGATCTCTTTCAATTCATCGTCGGTGAAGCCGAAATAGGCCTTGCCGACCGGGACAAGCTGGTCGTCGCCGTTCCAGACGCCGAAGGTGTAGTCCGAATAGAACGACGAGCGCTTGCCGTGGCCGCGCTGGGCGTACATCAGCACGGCGTCGATGATCATCGGGTCGCGCTTCCATTTCCACCACGGCCCTTTCGGGCGGCCGGGAGAATAGGGCGCGTCGCGGCGCTTGAGCATGACGCCCTCGACCGCCTCGGCGTCGAGGCCGGCGCCGCCTGCGGCCGGATCGGCGCGCGCCGCGATCAGTTGCGGCCAGGTGTCGAACGTCACCAGCGGCGAAATATCGATACGCGGATCGTTGAGTTTTGCGAGGAAGGCTTCCAGCCGCGCGCGCCGATCGGCGAATGGCAAATCGCGCAGATCGTCGCCGCTTTCGTAAAGCAGATCGTAGGCGTGCAGGTGAATGGGAAACTCAGTGGTCAGCTTCGCCGTCACCGTTTTCCGGTTGAGGCGTTGCTGCAAGACGTTGAACGACTGAACGCGGCCGTCGCGCAGGATCAGCAGTTCGCCGTCGATGGCGGCGGGCAGGCGCAGCGAGGGCAGCAGGTCGGGAAAACTCTTCGAGATGTCCTCGCCGGTGCGCGAATAAAGCCGCGCGACCTTGTTGCCGTCTTGGTCAACGCCGCTCACCGCCTGGACGCGGATGCCGTCCCATTTCCATTCTGCCATGAAGTCGGCGGCGTCGAGCCCGGCGAGATCGGTCTCCTCCAGCGCATGCGCCAGCATGGCCGGGCGGAACGGCGCGGGATCAAGATTGGTCGGCTTGTCGCCGCGGCCTTCCAGCCAGGCGAACAGTTCGAGATAAGGCGGCTCAAGGCCGGGCCAGATGATCTCGACCTCGTCGGGCGCCTTGTCGCCGAGCGACGCCGCGGCGGTTTTGGCCAGACGCGCCGAGACGCCGATGCGCATGCCGCCGGTCACCAATTTGAGCAGCGCCCAGCGGCCGTTCTCGTCGAGCGCATCGAGCCAGCGCGTCATTTGCGCCGGAAGCTGCGCCTTGCCGAGCGTGGATAGTGTTTCGACGACGTCGGTCACTGTCGGCGTCTTGTTGGCGCGCTGCGCCGGATCGGACGGCCACATCAGCGCTACCGTCTCCGACAGATCGCCGACATAATCGTAGGACAGCGCGAACAACGCCGGGTCGGTGCGCTCGGCGATCAGCGTGCGGATCATGCCGGCCTTGGCGTGCTTGAACGAAAGCGCACCGGTCAGCGCCGCCAGCGCATAGCCGCGATCCGGGTCTTCGACCTTGCGCAAATAATCGGCGATCAGACGGATCTTGTTGTTGCGGCCGGGCTCGTAGGCGAGGCGGTCAAGCAGTTCGGCGAAGCGGTTCATGCTTCACCTTCGGGCGGTGCGGGATTTTCGCTCTCTTCCTCGTCGCCATAACCGACAATATCGAGCGGCCGCGCCTTCATGCCGCGCGTTTGCGCCCAATGCACCAGCGCATCTTCCTGGCCGTGCGTCACCCACAATTCCGAACAGCCGGTGGCGGCGATAGTTGCTGTCAGCCCATCCCAATCGGCGTGATCGGAAATCACCAAAGGCAATGACACGCCGCGCTGCCGGGCCCGCGCCCGCACGCGCATCCAGCCCGAGGCGAAAGCGGCGACGGGATCGGGAAAGCGACGCGACCACAGATCGGTCATCGCGCTGGGCGGGCAAATCGTGATGGTGCCGGCGAGTTCGGATTTCTTCGCCCCGCGCACGAACTCGACCGCGCCAAGGTCGATGCCGCGGCTCTGGTAATAGGCGGTGATCTTTTCCATCGCGCCGTGCAGATAGATCGACTTGTCGTAACCGGCGGCGCGCAGCAGCGCGATGACGCGCTGCGCCTTGCCGAGCGAATAGGCGCCGACCAGATGCGCCCGTTCCGGGAACAATGCGACCGAGCGCAGCAGTTTCGACACTTCGCCCGCCGCATCGTGATGCCGGAACACCGGCAGGCCGAACGTCGCTTCCGATATAAAGACATCGCAGGGAACAAGTTCAAACGGCAGACAGGTCGGGTCCGGCACATCCTTGTAGTCGCCGGAGGCGACGATGCGCAGGCCCTTGCGCTCGACCTTGATCTGCGCCGAGCCGAGCACATGGCCGGCCGGATAAAAGCTCACCGTGGTGTCGCCGAGCTTGAGCGTCTCGCCATAGGCCACGGCCTGCGTCGATCCGGCGAAATTGTCGCCATAGCGCAGCCGCATGATATCGAGCGTTTCCTGCGTCGCCAGAACGGCGCCATGCCCGGCGCGCGCATGGTCGGAGTGGCCATGCGTGATCAGGGCCTTGTCGACAGGCCGTGTCGGGTCGATATGAAAGCCGCCGGGCTTGCAGCAGACGCCGGACGGCGTGGGAACCAGAATATCTTCAGGGCGCATTGTGCTTAGATAGGTGCTTGTCCGGGAACGTCGAGGCGTCGTCCATTGTCGAATCGTCTTCATGCCACGTCGGGAAATCTCATCGCCGATCGCCGCTACGAATGGGCTCGCGGGCTGATTGACGATGCCGACTTTGCCGGGGCGGCCTCGTTGCTGACGCAGGTGCTGGAACTCGCGCCGGGCTATGCCGCGGCCTTGTTCGCGCTCGGCGATGCGCAGGAGCGGCTCGGCGATCGCGCCGCCGCCATCGCCGCTTTCGAGCGGGCGCTGGCCGCCGATCCAGGCGATGCGCATGGCGCTACTTTGCGGTTGGCGCGTTTGCGTGGCGCGCCGCCGGCGGCCATGCCGAAAATCTATTTGCAGTCGCTTTATGACGGCTACGCGCCGGCGTTCGAAACGTCGCTGGTCGGCAAGCTCGGCTATTGCGGGCCGGAGCTGCTGCTGGATGCGGTGTCGCGTGCGTACGGACCAAAGCGGACGAACTTCGCCAGCGTGCTGGATATCGGTTGCGGCACCGGCCTGACCGGCGCGGCGTTTCGGCCCTTCGCCAAGCATATGACTGGCGTCGATTTGTCGCCGGGCATGCTGGCGAAGGCGCGCGGCAAAGGCATCTATGATCGTCTCGATGAAGGCGACGCCGTATCGTTCCTGCGCGATGAAGCTGCGCGCTACGATCTCATCGTCGCCGCCGACGTCTTCATCTACATCCACGACATTGCGGAACTCGTTGCCGCCGCGGCGCGCGTGCTGGCGCCGGGCGGCTTGATGGCCTTCACCGCCGAGACGCATGACGGCGACGGCGTCGTCCTGCGCGACACTTTGCGCTATGCGCAGTCGCCGACCCATGTGCGCGAAGCGACTTCCGCCGCCGGGCTGTGCCTCGTCAGTCTCGATTCCGCTCCGGCGCGCAGCGAGAAGGGCGTGCCGGTGCCGGGCCTCGTCGGCGTGGCGCGGAAGTGATGCAAACGGAATTGTTGCCCGAAAGCTTCGCGCAATGGTTCGCAAGCCGCGGCTGGACGCCGCGCTCGCACCAGCTTGATCTGCTGGCCAAGGCGAAAGCCGGGCGCTCGGCGTTGCTGATCGCACCGACCGGCGGCGGCAAGACCTTGGCCGGGTTTCTGCCGAGCCTTGTTGAGCTCAGCGGGAAATCCGCGCCGCGCTCGAAGAAACTCGTCTCGACCGGCAGCGGCATTCGCCGCGACGGCGGCCTGCACACTCTTTATATCTCTCCGCTGAAAGCGCTCGCCGTCGACATCGCCCGCAATCTGGAAATGCCGGTGCGCGAGATGAAGTTGCCGATCCGACTGGAGACCCGCACCGGCGACACGCCGGCGTCGAAGCGCCAGCGTCAGCGCCGCGATCCGCCGGATATCTTGCTGACCACGCCGGAGCAACTGGCGCTGCTGCTGGCCTCGCCCGACGCGCCATTTCTGTTCGGTTCGTTGCGCCGCGTCGTGCTCGACGAATTGCATTCGCTGGTTTTATCCAAGCGCGGCGATTTGCTGTCGCTCGGCATGGCGCGGCTGTTTCAATTGGCGCCGGAGATGACGACCGTCGGCCTCTCGGCCACGGTCGCCGAGCCGGATGAACTGTGCCGCTTTCTGGTGCCGCAGCCGCTCGAAGGCCAGGCCTGCGCCGACCTTGTCATCGCGCAAGCCGGCGCGCAGCCGGATGTCACGATGCTCGACACCGCGGCGCGTCTGCCCTGGGCCGGCCATTCGGCGCGGCACGCGCTCAGCGAAATCTACGATCTCATCAAGCGGCACAAGACGACGCTCATCTTCGTCAACACCCGCAGCCAGGCCGAATTCACCTTCCAGTCGCTGTGGGGCATCAACGATGATAACCTCGCCATCGCGCTGCATCACGGCTCGCTCGATGTCGCGCAGCGCCGCAAGGTCGAGGACGCGATGAGCGCCGGCAAATTGCGCGCGGTGGTCTGCACCTCGTCGCTCGATCTCGGCGTCGATTGGGGCGATGTCGATCTCGTCATCAATATCGGCGCGCCGAAAGGCTCGTCGCGGCTGACGCAGCGCGTCGGCCGCTCCAATCACCGCTACGACGAGCCTTCGAAAGCCGTGCTGGTGCCGGCCAACCGCTTCGAAGTGCTGGAATGCCGCGCCGCCATCGACGCCGTCGCCGCCAATGCGCAGGACACGCCGCCTCTGCGCACCGGCGCGCTCGACGTTCTGTGCCAGCATATTCTTGGCCGCGCTGTCGGCGAGCCGTTTCATTCCGACGATCTTTTTGCCGAGGTGCGTTCCGCCGCGCCTTATGCGTCGCTGACGCGCGCCGATTTCGACGACGCCGTCGATTTCGTCGCCACCGGCGGTTACGCCCTGAAGGCCTATGAGCGTTTCGCAAAGATCAGACAGGGCAAGGATGGCAAGTGGCGCGTCGCCCATCCGCGCGTGGCGCAGCGCTACCGCATGAACATCGGCACCATTGTCGAGGCCGACATGCTCAAGGTGCGGCTGGTGCGCTCCAGGCGCGGCGGCAGCAAGATGATCCAGCGCGGCGGCCGCGTACTCGGCCAGGTCGAGGAATATTTCGTCGAGATGCTGAGTGTCGGCGACACCTTCGTCTTCGCCGGCGAAATCCTGCGTTACGAAGCTCTCGTCGGCAGCGAGGTTTATGTCTCGCGCTCCAGCGACCCCGATCCCAAAGTGCCGGCCTATGAAGGCGGCAAGTTTCCACTCTCGACTTATCTCGCCGCGCGCGTGCGCGGTATTCTCGCGGATCCGAATGCCTGGCGCGCGCTGCCGGATCAGGTGCGCGAATGGCTGGAGATACAGGAATGGCGTTCGCTGCTGCCGCCGGCCGGCGATCTGCTGGTCGAAACCTTTCCGCGCGGCGGCAATAATTATCTGGTCTGCTATCCGTTCGAGGGCCGTCTCGCGCACCAGACGCTCGGCATGCTGCTGACGCGCCGGCTGGAGCGCGCGGGATTAAGGCCCCTCGGCTTCGTCGCCAATGAATATGCGCTGGCGGTGTGGGGCCTCGGCGATTTCGATATGCGCATCGCGCGCAAGGAGCTCACGCTTGCCGCTTTGTTCGCCGAGGACATGCTCGGCGACGATCTCGAGGAATGGCTCGCCGAATCGGCTTTGATGAAGCGCACCTTCCGCAGTTGCGCGATTATCGCCGGCTTGATCGAGCGCCGGTTCCCGGGCGAGGAAAAGTCGCGCCGCCAGGTCACAATGTCGACCGATCTCATCTATGATGTGCTGCGCAAGCACCAGCCGGACCACATTTTGCTGCGCGCCGCCCGCGCCGACGCTGCCACGGGCTTGCTCGACATCAAGCGACTCGCCGAAATGCTCTCGCGCATCCAGGGCCGAATCGTTCATAAATCGCTCGACCATGTGTCGCCGCTGGCGGTTCCGGTGATGCTGGAAATCGGCCGCGAGACGGTCTATGGCGAGGCGTCGGATACGTTGCTGGCGGAAGCCGCCGACGAGTTGATCAAGGAAGCGATGCATTGACGAACTACTGGCACCTGCGTGCGAACCACCGGCGAGCCGCCACCGCGCGCGCCGAAGTTCCCGCCGTACCCCAGTCTCTCGAGATCGTTCTGTCCGGCGTCGGGTTCACCGCCGATCCGTCCGGTGCGCTGTACTGGCCGGAACATGGGCTCCTCGCGGTGGCCGATCTGCATCTCGAAAAAGGTTCGAGCTATGCCGCGCGTGGCCAGATGCTGCCGCCGTACGACTCCGCGGCGACTCTGGCGCGGCTGGCCTGCCTGATCGCGCACTATGCGCCGCGCGTCGTGGTCGCGCTCGGTGACAGTTTTCATGACGGCGGCGGCCCGGCGCGGCTGCTCGACAGCGATCGCGAAAGTCTCACGGCCTTGCAACGGGGCCGAGACTGGATCTGGATCACCGGCAATCACGATCCGGAGCCGGCCGAGGATATTGGCGGCACATTTCACGAGAAGTTGCGGGTCGGCCCGCTGACGTTCCGTCACTTGCCGACGGGCATGGCGCATGAAGTCTGCGGCCATTTGCATCCGGTGGCGCGCGTGTCGCATCGCGGCCGCGCCGTACGCCGCCGCTGTTTCGCCGCGGATGAAACGCGCATGGTGATGCCGGCCTTCGGCGCTTTTACAGGCGGATTGAATGTGCGCGACGCGGCCTTCGCCGATTTGTTCGGCACCTTGTCCTTTACCGCCCACATGCTAGGCGATAAGCGGCTCTATGCGTTTGCCGCGAAGCGGTGTCTGGCGGATTAGCCACGCCCGTCATACCCCGCGAAGGCGGGGTATCCAGCCCTTGGTGTGTTTATGGCTGTGCGATCTGATAATAGAGATCGATCCAGTTCGGGTTCGTCTCTTCGATCAAGCGAATCTTCCAACTGCGATTCCATGCCTTCAATCGCTTCTCCCGCTTTATCGCATTCTCCACATCATCAAATTGTTCGAAATGGACAAGGCGGTGGACGCCATAAGCCTTGGTAAATCCCTCGACATTGCCTTCGCGATGCTCGTTTACGCGCCGGATCAAATTACTTGTTACACCAATATAAAGCGTGCCGCCGATTTGGCTGGCGAGGATGTAAACCCAGAAATGCCGCTCTTTGGCCATGCAGGGCTGGATCGTCCGCCTTCGCGGACGATGACGTCAAGGGTCAATCCCTCCGAAACACCACGCTGCCGATCCAGCCGATCACCAGCGCCATAAGCGATGCGAACAGGCCGTACAGCAGCCCGTGGTCGCGCGCGGCGTCGGCGACATACTGCTCGAAGCCGGTCTTGACTACTTCGAGCGCCGAATTGGTGCGCGCCACGCTGGCGCCTTCCGCGAACAGCTGCACGTCGATGGAGTAGCTGCCGGTCGGCGCATTGGCCGGGATGGGAATAGCGACGCGGAACACGGTCGGTGTGAGAAATGTCACGGCGTCCGGCGATTCGCGGTACAGACCGTATTGCGTTTCCAGCTTGATGAAGGCGACGCGGAATGCGTCGTCCGGCACGGTATCGGCGAAGTCGGCGCCGACGCGCTGAGTCAGGATAACATTCTTCAGTCCGAGCTGCAGCCGCCGTGCGATCTCGGGATTGGCGATCGCAGGCACCGGCCGGTTGCTCAGGACCCCGAGATAGGACGGTACGTTGATGAATTCTCGCGATTCGACGTTGACCCAGATGCCGAGCACGCGGTCCTTGCGGCGCGTCCGCAGCCTGTGCGGCGGACCTTTCACGGTCACCACCAGATCGTAGGCATTGCGCAGCGCGCCGCGCGGCCGGTCCGGCTCGATGGTGCCGAACAGCACCAGGTCCGCGCCGGTGAAATTCGACGTCACCGCGACGCGGTGGTTCGACAGCGACACCACCAGCCGTTCGGCCTGCGCCGGCAGCGCGGTGCAGGCCGCCAGCAGCATTCCGGCGATGAAGGCGCGGCGGGCCATCACTCGCTCCCCACCAGGCGGATCGAATAGAGTTCGTCCGGTTGCACGACCAGTTCATAGGCGAAGCGCAAGCCCACCGCGAACACCAGAAGGCCGAGCAGCAGGCGCAGCCTTTCGCCGCGCATCTTCTGCCCAGTGCGCGCGCCGAATTGCGCGCCGATCACGCCGCCGACGATCAGGATCAGCGCCAGCACCGCATCGACCAGATGGTTGGTCGCGGCGTGCATGACCGTCGCCGACGCCATCGTCACCAAGGTCAGCACCATCGACGTGCCGATCACGGTCGCGGTCGGCACGCGCAGGAAGTAGATCAGCATCGGCACCAGAAGGAAGCCGCCGCCGATGCCGAGAATGGCGCCGATGAAGCCGATGGAAAAGCCGATGGCCCAGACCGGGATAGCCGACACATAGATTTTCGAGCGCTTGAAGCGCAGCTTGAACGGCAGGCCGTGCACGAAAGTGTGGCTGCCGGGCCGGCGCAAGGTGGCCGGCTTGCCCCTGCGCGTCCGCAGTTCGGCCTGCACGCTTTCATTGATCATCAGCGCGCCGACCGTGGTCAGCAGCGTCACATAGGACAGGCCGATGACGAGATCGAGCTGGTCGAGCTCGCGCAGCAAGGTAAACAGCCAGACGCCGGTCGCCGTGCCGAGAATGCCGGAGCTCAGAAGCATCATCGCCAGTGGAATGTCGATGGCGCGTTTGCGCCAGTAATTGATCGCGCCGGTGAACGAGGAGGCGGCGATGTGGCTGGTGACGCTGGCCACCGCCACGGCGGGCGAGATGCCGATGAAGATCAATAGCGGCGTCATCAGGAAGCCGCCGCCAATGCCGAACATGCCGGAGATGAAGCCGACCGCCAGCCCCATCCCCAGAACCAGGAAGATGTTGACGGGCAGGTCGGCGATCGGAAGGTAGATGTGCAAGCGCTTGGTCCGGCGTGCGGAAGAGGTGGCGCGCGGAGTGTAGCGCCGAATGCGCACGCGATCACGTCATTGCGTCCACTCGATGGCTTTTGCCACCGCTTTCGCTGATCTTTACCTTACCGCGCCGATGTTCAGCGGCAGGCCTGTGACCTTGGCCGAGATGGCCCGCACCGGGCGCGTTTGCTTGGCCGGTTGCGGCGCGGTGGTGGTCGCGTCGTCCCAGCCGCCCTGCGGAACCGGGACGTTGATGGCGTCATGCGGCTGCGGTTCGGCGACGAAGCTCTTGGCGGTGTCGCGGGCGCTGCCCAGTTCGTCGGCGTCGAGGCGGGCGGCGATGTCATCGCGTTTCTTGGCGGCTTCGCGGTCGCCCTGCGCCGCGGCCAGCGCGAACCATTTGTAGGCTTCGGCGATGTTCTTGTCGGTGCCGAGGCCGCGGGCGCACAGAACGCCGAGATTGTACTGGCTGTCGGCGATGCCGTGCTGCGCCGCCTTGCGGAACCAGAGCGCGGCGGTGGCGTAGTCCGGCTTGCCTTCGATGCCTTCGGCATAGAGCACGGCGAGATTGTGCATGGCCTTGGCATGGCCCTGCGTGGCGGCGGCCAGATATAGCTTGCGAGCCTGGCCGAGGTTCTTCTTCACGCCGGCGCCCTTTTCCAGCATGCTGCCGTAGCGGAACTGGGCCGGCGCAAGGCCTTTGCCGGCGGCGCGCTCGTACCAGCGCGCGGCTTCTTCCGGATCGGCGGCGATGCCGCGGCCTTCGGCGAAACGCAGTGCCACTTCGTAGGCGGCGGCGGCGTCGCCGCCGGCCGCGGCAACACGCAAGCGCGTGCCGCCAAGCGCGATCGGCAGTCTGTCGGCCTCGGACTTGGCCGGCGCGGTGGCGATTGCCGGCGCCGCGCTCGGCGCGGTCCGGGCGATGTTCTGCTTGATCGGGTTGCGGCCGATCGAGCCGGTGACGTCGGCGTTCGGCGTCACCGGCGGCGGACTAAGCAGCGACGGTGGCTGGGTGCCCGGCGTGTTCATGGACAAAGGCGGCGTCGGGTTCAGCATGGTGCCGCCGTTCGGCGGCGTCGTGTTGCCGGGCAGCATCGGCGGGGCGAGCGGCATGACCGGGCGAGTCGGCTGCGCGCCCGGCTCGGCGGTCGCGGCGGTGCTTTCGTCGGGCGCAGAGGTCTCGGTCTCGGCCGGCGGATTGACGCCCTGCGCGCTCTGTTCCTTCGAGGTGCCGCCGAAGTTGAACACATTGCTGGCGATCTGGAGGCCGCCGATGACGATGGCGACGATGCTGGCGGCGATGAAAAGCGATTTGACGCGCCGCGTCACCGATGCGCGCAAGGTTGGCCGTTCGCTTTCGTCGATGACGATGGCGTCGAGGCGTGGCGCCTTTGCCGGGGTGGCGGTTTCGACCGCGGCCTGGGCGGCGCGGCGGGCGGCGGCGATAAATCCGGATTTGCCGGCAGGGCCCGCTTGTTGCGGGCGGGCCTGGCCGAGGGCTGCTTCCGAAGCGGCGATGCGCGCGGCGGCATTGGCCTGAAAGCGCGGCGCGCCGGAACCCGGCTCGAGCGGCTGGTCGGGCGGCAAATCGGGATTGATCGGCAGATGCGCGGCTTGCGGCAGGCGCTGCGGTTTGGGCTGCGGCGCTTGCTGCTGCACTGGCTGCGGACGCGGCTGTTGCGGCGGCGCTTGCACCGGCGGCGGCATGACCTGCGCCACGGGCGGCGGCAACGGCTGCTGCTGAACCGGCGCTTGCGGCGGTTCGACGGAAACCGCGCGGGCGGCTATCTTGCCGACCGGCTGATTGATCTCGGTCAGTTCGAGATCCATCGGGCTGCGCACGCCGCGCACATCGCGCTCGATGGTGGCGAGACGATCGACGACCAGCCCGAGCGTGCCATGCACCGCGTCGAGCGCATTCTGGGTGCGGGCGATGTCGTGCTTGAGTTCGAGCACGCCCTGATTGTCTTCGCGCGGCCCGCTGCCGCCCTTGCTGGCGCGCATTTCCTCGATGTGCACCAGCAGATCGGCAAGGCCGCGCTCGATCGCTTCGAGATGGCCGAGGCGTGAATCCGACGCATCGAGCCGCTTCACCAGAGTGACGATGTGATCTTCGAGATGGCCGACCGCGCTGTCGCCGCGCGTCTGCTGGATTTGCTCGATTTTGTCGGCCAGCGACTCGACCAGAGCCTCCAGCCGCGGCGGCACCGAAGCGCCGTTCTGCGAGCGTTCGGCCAGGGCGTCGGCCAGCGCTGAAATGCGGTGTTCGAGGCTGTTGAGCGCGTCGCCCGCGCCGGAGCCGGCGCCGTAATGTTCGATCCGCTGCGCCAGGTCTTGAACCTGGGCGGCCAGACGGCTGACGGTTTCGTTGGACGCCACATGGCCGGCCATGTCGCGCAAGGTGGTGATGGCGTGTTCGAGCTGGCCGAGTGTCGCCGGGTCCTTTTGCGCGACGATCAGGTCGATCTTGCGCGCCAGGCCATCGACCGCTTCGTGAAAGCCGACCAGATTTTCCGCCGGCGTCAGGCCGCGCAGCGCGTCGCGCACTTCGGCCAGGCCATGCTCGACGCCGGACAAAGCGCCGCCATCGCCGCCTGCCTGTCGGCCTTCGGCAATGCGGTGGGTGAGACCTTGAATCTGCCGCTCGATCGCGTCGATCGCCTGGCGCGGCATGGCGTCGTTGAGCGCTTGCGCAATCTCGCCGAGTTCGCCACGCAGCGCGTTGATCGCTTCCTCGACCCCGGGCCGCCGCAAAGTTTCGATCTGGTCGGTGATCTGGCGCAGATGCTCTTCGAGTCCGGACAGGTCCTGGCTCGGCACCGGCATCAGCACCTGCGGCAGCGGCTGTTGCTGCTGGTGCGGCGGCGCATAGGCCTGCACTTGCGGCGGCACTTTTTGCTGTTGTTGCGGCGCGCGGCCGGGCGCGCCGCCGTTGAGCGAGCGCTGACGGGCGGCGATTTCGGCAACCGCGCGGTCGAGACCTTGCGGCGCCTGCGGCATTCCGGGATGCGCCATCTGCGGCGCCAATGACGGCGCCGCCATCATGCGCGGGATCTGCGCCATCTGGTCGATGCGCTGGTCGAGCCGCGCGATCAGTTGCGCCAGTTGCGCGGTTTCGCGGCTCTGCGCCTCAGCGCGGCCTTTTGGCGCGTAAGCGGCGGGACTCTTCTGCGAAAATTTCTCGATGCGGCGGGTGATGTCGTCGAGCCGCTGATGCACGGTGGCCAGCTCGTCGCCATAGGCGTCGTCGTCATCGCCATAGGCGGCGGCGCCGTCCTGCTCGGCCTGTTGCAGAATGACGGAGTTCAGCCACTCGCCGAGCGGCATGCCGGAGCGGCGCGCCGCTTCCTTGGCTGTCTCGCGGGCTTCCGGCCTTATGCCTTTCACACTCCACGGGACGGCAAATTTCATTCTCACACCCACAGTCGAGGTGGAGGCGCAAAGAGCCTGGATGACTCTCGTGAAACCGGCGCGCAGGGACTTAAAGCGGGCCGGTCTTCAGTCCACCCCCGACTTTTTGCCGTTCTCGGTAAACAGGCGGTTAACGTTTGGCGGAAGTGCCGGACTTTCCCTGCGAATTCGCGTTTTTCATCGCCCGCCAGGGAACCCCCTCGGCGGTCTTGGCGCTGCCGCGCAAGGGCCTTGCCGGCCCTTAATTCCGCTGTAAACCGGCCGGTTCATACTAGTCTTGAGGCGCGCGCTGATTCCCCGCCGGGACGTTGGGAAATGGGCAGGCCGCCACTTACGGTAACGAATTTTTAACGATCAAGACGCTGGGGAGAGAAACGATGCCGACCTACAAAGCGCCCGTTGAGGACGCCCTGTTTCTGCTCAATGACGTCTTCCACATCGAGCGCTACGGCAACCTGCCGGGCTTTGCCGACGCCACGCCGGACACGATCGAAGCGATTCTGCGCGAGGCGGCCAAGCTCTCCGAGGGCGTGCTCACCCCGCTCAACCGCGTCGGTGACACCGAAGGCTGCACCCGTCATCCGGACGGCAGCGTCACCACGCCGAAGGGCTTCAAGGAAGCCTTCAAGCAAGTGGTTGAAGGCGGCTGGATCGGCATTTCGGTGCCGGAAGAATTCGGCGGGCAGGGCTTGCCGGCGACCATGACCGAAACGGTCAACGAATTCTTCTGCTCCGCTAATATGGCGTTTTCGATGTATCAGGGCCTGACGCAGGGCGCGATCGCCGCGATTTTGGTGCATGCCTCGCAGGAGTTGAAACAGAAATATCTGCCGAAAATGGTGGAGGGCCGCTGGACCGGCACCATGAACCTGACCGAGCCGCATTGCGGCACGGATCTCGGCCTGCTGCGCACCAAGGCGGTCAAGCAAGGCGACGGCAGCTACAAGATTTCCGGCACCAAGATATTCATCTCGGCCGGCGAACACGACATGGCGGAAAACATCGTCCATCTCGTGCTGGCGCGCATCGAAGGCGCGCCGATGGGCACCAAGGGGATCTCGCTGTTCATCGTGCCGAAGTTCATGGTCGGCGATGACGGCTCGATCGGCGCCCGCAATGGCGTGTCGTGCGGCTCGCTCGAAGAAAAAATGGGCATTCACGGCAACTCGACCTGCGTGATGAACTACGACGGCGCCACCGGCTGGCTGATCGGCGAGGAAAACCGCGGCCTCAATGCGATGTTCGTGATGATGAACGAAGCGCGCCTCGGCGTCGGCATTCAAGGCCTGGCGCAATCCGAGGTCGCCTATCAGAATGCGGTCATCTACACCAAGGAGCGGCTGCAAGGCCGCGCGCTGACCGGCGCGAAATATCCCGACAAGGCCGCCGATCCGATCATCGTGCATCCCGACGTGCGCCGCACCTTGATGACCATCAAGGCCTTCAACGAAGCCGCGCGCGCTTTGGTGATCTGGGCCGGCTTGAAGAGCGATGTCGCGCACCGCTCCGGCGAAGACAAGGAACGGCAAAGTGCCGACGACGCGCTCGGCCTTTTAACGCCCGTCATTAAAGGCGTTTTGACCGATCTCGGCTTTGCCAATGCGGTCTCGGCGCAACAGCTTTATGGCGGCCACGGCTACATCGCCGAGCACGGCATGGAGCAATTCGTCCGCGACGCGCGCATCGCGCAGATCTACGAAGGTGCCAACGGCATTCAGGCGCTCGATCTGGTCGGCCGCAAGCTCGGCAAGGACGGCGGCCGCGCGCTGATGGCGTTTCTCGGCGAACTCGGCGCCTTCGTGAAGGAAAAGGAAGCCGACGAAAAGATGAAGCCCTTCGTCGCGCCGCTCGGCCAGGCCGCCGGCCATCTGCAACAGGCGTCGATGTGGTTCATGCAGAATGCGATGGCGAAGCCGGATAATGCCGGCGCCGGCGCCACCGACTACATGCATCTGTTCGGGCTGGTCGCGCTTGGGTTCATGTGGGGCAAAATCGCCGAAGCGTCGCTGGCGAAATTGCCGGCAGCGAACGGGCAGGCGGCGTTCTACAACGCCAAGCTCACCACCGCGCGCTTCTTCATGGACCGCATGCTGCCGGAAACCGCGACGCGGCTGGCGCGCATTCAGGCCGGCGCGGCGTCAACAATGGAATTGCCGGACGAGGCGTTCTAGTTCACGCTGTCTCGCGCGCAATGGTCGCGGCGAGGCGCAGCACCGGCGGTGCCGGCTGGCGCTTCATCAGGTCGCGGCTGTCAAACCCGCCGTCGGCGCAGATGAATTCGAACGACGCCAGGATGCGGTCGACGCTTTGCCCATCCTTGGTGAAAGGCAGCAGCAGCCGTTCCAGTTGCACAAGGCGGCCGGACGAGTCGGTCAGATCCTGCACGGTGTAGACGGGGAGGCCGCTTTCGACCGTCTGCCGGTACGGCATGACGGCCGAGGCGTAAGCCTGCGGCGGCATGACTTCGTCGAGAAATCTGCCGCGGCAATCGCCGCCGCCGTAAACCTGGCCGATGGTCGTGCCATGCGAGAAGATGCGGAAGCGCGGCGCCGCATTGCCGCGCGCCACGTCGAGGAAACTGAGATCGGCCGCGACCCGGGACAGGTTTTCGGCCTCCACCGCGCTCCAGCGCGGCTGGCTCTCATCGCCGAGACTGCGCAGCCAGAACTTGATCAGCCAGCGCTGATTGATCGCGCGGATTAGGTCCGGGCGTCCGACAGGAAATTGCATCGACGAGAGCCCCCGCTCCGATCCGGCACGCATCTGTTTTGAGGTTCGCGCCGCGGTTGTCAATGACAACAACAGCCGACAAGATGTATTATATTCCGTACATAAGTCGCGGCCCGCATCGTGGGACGGGGCATGTCAAATTTATCAAGTGGCCGCTTGCGCGAAGCCGCCCGGCTTTCGACGCGAGCGCAGCAACAGCCATGCCATGATCGAGACATTGATCAGGTTCCAGCCGAGGCCATTGAGGAACGCGATCTGGTACGAGCCGGTCAGATCGAAGATGACGCCGGACAGCCAGCCGCCGAGCGCCATGCCGAGAATGGTCATCATGATCACCAGGCCGACGCGCGTCGAGGCCTGCTGCGGTGGAAAATAGTCGCGGATGATAACCGCGTACATCGGCACGATGCCGCCCTGGAACAGGCCAAACAGGGCCGAGATGACGTAAAGCGACATCAGCCCGTCGAACAGCAGATACAAGAACAGCGCGACCCCTTGCAGCACCGAGCCGATCAATAGCGTGCCGACGCCGCCGATGCGGTCGGCGATGAAGCCGGAGGCGACGCGGCTGATGATGCCGAAGCCGAGCATCAGCGACAGCATGTCGGCGCCGCGCGCCACGCCGTAACCGAGGTCGCCGCAATAGGCGACGATGTGAACCTGCGGCATCGACATCGCCACGCAACAAGACAGTCCGGCGATCAGCAGCAACACCTGTAATGTTTTCGGCGACAAGGGCAGCGCCGCCTGTTTCGCCGCGGCGGCAGCGCCGGAGGCGGCGCTGTTTCGCGTTTCCATGCGCCGCCGCAGCAGCAGCGCCAGAGGCAGCATGGTGACCAGGCAGAACAGGCCGATGCCGATATAGGTCGCGCGCCATCCGGCGGTGGCGGTGAAATGCTGCACCACCGGCGGCCAGATCGTACCAGCGAGATAGTTGCCGGACGCGGCGACCGTGACGGCGATGCCGCGCCGGCGCACGAACCAGTGCGAGATGTCGGCCATCAAGGGCGCGAACGTCGCCGAGGTGCCGACGCCGATCAGCGCGCCATGCGCGATGGCGACCAGCCACAGGCTCGGCGCGTAGCCGACGGCGATGTAACCGGCGCCAAGCGCCAGCGTGCTGAGAATAACCGGCAGCGTGACGCCGAAACGGTCGGCGAGCTGGCCGAGCAACACGCCGCCGCCGGCGAAACCGAACATGGTCAGCGTGTAAGGCAGCGACGCCGCGCCGCGATCGACGCCGAAGTCGATCTGCATCGCCGGCAGCACGACGACCACCGACCACATGCCGACGCCGCCGATGGTGCTGAGCAATACGGATACGGAAAGCCGCCACCACGCATAAGGTGAGTCGGTCAGCTCCGGCGTCGAACCGCCCGCTGTTGCGTTCATGGTTGTTCCGTCCCGGCTTGGCGCGCCGGTAGTAGCACAATTATCGCGCGCACCGCCATATGCGCGGTGTGTTTTATCTAAACTGCCGCATCACTTCCTTGCCGAACAACTCAATCGAATGGGTCGCATCAGAAAAATTCATGTCGCCGAATGCCATCTGGCACAGCACATAATTGATGCCGGCCTCGCGCTCGAGCGTGGCGATGTAGTCGCGTACGGTCGCCGGCGAACCGGCAATGCCATGGCCGATCGCCTGCAAGCCGTCGAACTCCAGCGGGTAAATCTCCTTCAGCGAGAAATCCTGCCCCGATCGCTTCCACAGAAATTCCATCGCGGCGCGCCAGCGCGGATAGGCGTCGCGCGCGATTTTTTCAGCCTGCGCGTCGGTGTCGGCAACGACGATGTGCCGGGTGATGCCGATACGCGGAAGGTCCGCCTCGCTGCGGCCAAGTTCGCGCCAGTCCTTGCGATAGCGGTCGCTAATGGCCTTGGCTCGCGCCGAAGGTCCGAGCGAGACGACGTTGATCGCCTTCGGCACCGCCCAGGCGATGGCGTCGGGCGAAGGCGCGCCGTACCAGATCGGCGGATGCGGAAGTTGGTAGGGTTTCGCCTGGATGACGAAATCCTTGAACGTGAAAAACTTGCCCTCGAAATTCAGCACGTCGCTGTCGAAGGCTTTCATCAGCACGGCGAAGGCTTCCTGATAAATAGCCGATGCATTGGTGGGCTCGATCCCATAACGCTGGTGTTCGACCAGCGCGCCGCCGCGGCCCACGCCGAGGATGAAGCGTCCCTTGCTGAGGTGATCCAGCATGCAGACTTCTTCATAAACGCGCAGCGGGTGATACAGCGGCAGCACGTAAACCAGCGGTCCGAGCCTGATTTTGCTGGTGCGCTGGATCGCCGAGGCCAGGAACACGCTCGGGCTGGAGGCCATGCCGAGCGGGCTCGAATGATGTTCCGCCAAATGATAGGCGGCGAAACCGGCCTGCTCGATAAGTTCGATCAGCCGCAGCCGCTCGTCAAGAAAACTGCCCAACGGCGCGCCGTTGCTGTCGAGGTGATCGAAGATGGCGAATTCCAGCACTGCGTGCTTCTCCGTGACGGGGGGAAAGTTTGGCGCTAGCCTGTCGACAAGCCGTCAATGAGCGAACGGAATATTGGGAGAACGTGAATGCGAAAATCGGTTTGGCTCTCGGCTGCGATTCTGGCGGGCGTGTTGGCGGCGTCATCCTCGTCACAGGCGCAGGATACCGTCAAGATCGGTTTGATCATGGCCTATTCGGGCCAGTTCGCCGACACCGCGGCGCAGATGGACAACGCCATCAAGCTGTACGTCAAGCAGCATGGCGACACGATCGCCGGCAAGAAAATCGAAATCATCCGCAAGGACACCGGCGGTCCGAACCCGGACGTCGCCAAGCGCCTGGCGCAGGAACTGATCGTGCGCGACAAGGTCGACATTCTCGCCGGCTTCACGCTGACGCCGGAAGCGTTCGGCGCCGCCGACGTGTCGGCGGAAGCCAAGAAGTTCATGGTGGTGATGAACGCGGCGACGTCCGCCATCACGACAAGGTCGCCATACGTCGCGCGCACCTCGCTGACCATTCCGCAGCTTGAAAATACCTTCGGCGCCTGGGCCGCCAAGAGCGGCATCAAGAAGGCCTATACGATGGTCTCGGATTACGGCCCGGGCATCGATGCGGAAACCTGGTTCCAGAAGGGCTTCACGGGCGCCGGCGGCGACATCGTCGGTTCGGTGCGCATGCCGGTCGCCAATCCGGATTTTTCCGCCTTCGTGCAACGCGCCAAGGATCTCAGCCCGGAAGCGATCTTTGTCTTCATTCCCGGCGGCGCGCAGCCGCCGGCATTCATGAAGGCATTGGCCGAGCGCGGTATGGATTCCAAAACCGTCAAGGTGATGGGGCAGGGCGAGATCACCATGGACGACGTCGCACTCAAGAACATGGGTGACGCCGGGCTCGGCATCATTACCGTGTTTCACTATGGCTGGGAGCACAAGTCGAAGATGAACGAGGAGTTCGTCAAAGCCTACAATGCCGACTTCAAGCGCAACCCCGATGTGTTCTCGATCGGCGGCTGGGATGGCATGCACCTGATCTACGAGACGCTGAAGAAGACCGGCGGCAAGGCCGACGGCGATTTACTGATCGCGGCGGCCAAGGGCATGAAATGGGAAAGCCCGCGCGGCCCGATCTCGATCGATCCGAACACCCGCGACATCGTGCAGACGGTCTATATCCGCCGCGTCGAGAAGGTCGGGGCTGGGCTGCAGAACGTCGAATTCGACAAGATCGAGAATGTGAAGGATCCGGCGAAGTAGCTTCCTGTCATTCCGGGATGGTGCGAAAGCGCCGGACCCGGAATCCAGTTCGAAATTCCGTGGCTTGTCTGGATTCCGGGTTCGCTCATTTCACGAGCGCCCCGGAATGACGACTATGGTGATCGGGTTTTGAGGAAACGCCCCTCGCGCGCCGCGCCCACTCGCCGTATGTTGGGACAACGATTCTCCCCAATGGCGCGCCAAGACGCCCGTGCCCCAAGAACGCCCCGCCGATGGAAGCGCTCAACCTGCCGCGACCGCCCTGGATGACCGAAGACCTCGTCATGCTCGAAGAGCAGGCGCGGCGCTTCATTGCCGCCGAATTCACCCCGCAAGTCGATCGCTGGCACGAAGCCGGCATCTACGACCGCGACGTCTGGACCAAGGCTGGCGCGGCCGGGCTTTTGTGCGCCTCGATGCCGGAAGAGTATGGCGGCTCCGGCGGCACCTTTGCGCATGAGGCGGTGATCAACCGCGAATTGTCGCTCGGCGCTTTCGACTCTTTCGGCGCGCCGCTGCATTCCGGTATCGTCGCACCGTATATTCTGCACTACGGCACCGAGGAGCAGAAAAAGCGCTGGCTGCCGAAGCTCGCCACCGGCGAATTGGTCGGCGCCATCGCCATGACAGAGCCGGGCACCGGCTCCGATCTGCAAGGCGTGCGCACCAAGGCGGAGAAATCCGGCAACGGTTACGTGCTCAACGGCGCCAAGACCTTCATCACCAACGGTCAGCACGCCAACCTGATCATCGTCGTTGCCAAGACCGACCCCAAGGCCGGCTCCAAGGGCGTCTCCTTGATGGTGGTCGAGACCGATGACGCGCCCGGCTTCCGCCGTGGCCGCAAGCTCAAGAAGCTCGGCCTCGATTCAGCCGACACGTCGGAACTGTTTTTCGATGACGTCAAGCTGCCGGCCGAGGCGCTGCTCGGCAGCGAGGAAGGCCAGGGCTTCTACCAGTTGATGAAGGAATTGCCGCAGGAGCGGCTCATCGTCGCGGTGCACGCGGTCGCCATGATGGAGCGGGCGCTGGCGCTGACCGTCGATTATGTCAAGCAGCGCAAGGCCTTCGGCAAGGCGATCATCGAGTTCCAGAACACCCAGTTCGAACTGGCCGAATGCAAGACCGAAGTCACCATCGCCAAGGTGTTTCTCGACCATTGCATCGGACAGCATGTCGAGGGCAAGCTCGATACGGTGACGGCCTCGATGGCCAAATACAAGCTGACCGACACGCAGGCAAAAGTGATCGACCGCTGCCTGCAACTGTTCGGCGGCTACGGCTATATGGACGAATATCCGATCTCGCGGCTCTACCGCGATGCGCGCGTGTTGCGTATCTATGCGGGGACGAACGAGATCATGAAGCTTTTGATCGCGCGGAGCTTATAAGCTCGCGCGGCAATTGATTGGAGGCTGCCGATGCCCGATGCATTCATCTACGACACAGTCCGCACCCCGCGCGGCCGCGGCAAGGCCGACGGGTCGCTGCACGAGGTGACCGCGCTCAATCTGGCGGCGCAGACTTTGGCCGCGATCAAGGACCGCAACAAACTCGATCCGAAGCAGATCGACGATGTCGTGATGGGCTGCGTCGATCCGGTCGGCGAAGCCGGCGGCGACATCGCTCGCGCTGCGGCTCTGGTTGCCGGCCTCGGCGACAGCGTGCCCGGCATCCAGATCAACCGCTTCTGCGCGTCGGGTCTGGACGCGGTGAATTTTGCCGCCGCCGAGATCATGTCCGGTCAGCACGACCTCACCATCGGCGGCGGCGTCGAATCCATGAGCCGCGTCGGCATCGGCGCCGCCGGCGGCGCCTGGCCGGTCGACCCGAGCATCGCGGTCGAGACCTATTTTCTGCCGCAGGGCATATCCGCCGATCTGATCGCCACCAAATATGGCTTCTCGCGCGACGACGTCGATGCTTACGCCGTCGAGAGCCAGCAGCGCGCCGCCAAATCCTGGGAAGAAGGCCGCTTCAAGAACTCGGTGATGACGGTCAAGGACGTCAACGGCCTCACTATCCTCGACAAAGACGAACACATGCGGCCATCGACGACGATGCAGTCGCTGGCTTCGTTGCAGCCGTCCTTCGTGCAGATGGGCGAAATGGCCGGCTTCGATGCGGTTGCTGTGCAGCGCTATCCCGAACTGGAAAGCGTCAATCACGTCCATCACGCCGGCAATTCGTCCGGCATCGTCGATGGCGCCGCCGCGGTGCTTATCGGCAGCAAGGAAGCGGGCGCGAAAGCGGGCCTGAAACCGCGCGCGCGCATCAAGGCTTTCGCCAATATCGGCTCGGAGCCTGCGATTATGCTGACCGGCCCGGTCGACGTCACGCACAAGGTTTTGAAAAAGGCCGGCATGTCGATTGCCGATATCGATCTGTTCGAACTCAACGAGGCTTTCGCCTCCGTTGTGCTGCGCTACATGCAGGCCTTCGACATTCCACGCGACAAGATCAATGTCTGCGGCGGCGCAATTGCCATGGGCCATCCGCTGGGCGCGACCGGCGCGATGATCCTCGGCACCGTACTCGATGAGCTGGAACGCACCGGCAAATCGACGGCGCTGATCACGCTCTGCATCGGCGCCGGCATGGGCACGGCGACGATCATCGAGCGCGTCTAGTTTTCGTGAGGGGTCACGAGAGGATTGAAACGAGACTGACGGAATGCCCAAGATCGACATCGACAATATCAAGATCGAAACCGGAAGCGTCTATCCGGCTCATCTCGCTAAGGCGATCGAAGGCCGTTCGCGACAGCGTCTCGGCAACGCCGTGGGCCTGTCACAGTTCGGCGTCAACCTGTGCCGGCTGGTGCCGGGCGCCTCGTCGTCGCTGCGGCACTGGCATTTAAGTGAAGACGAGTTCGTCTATGTGCTCGAGGGCGAAGTGACTTTGTGCGAGGACGGCGGCGAGACGGTGCTCAAGCCCGGTGACGCTGCCGGCTGGAAGGCCGGTGTCACCAACGGTCATTGTCTCGTCAACCGTTCGCAAAGCGACGTAGTGGTTCTCGAAATCGGGTCCCGTCACGACCGTGAAGTCGCCGAATATCCCGACCACGATTTGAAATTTGAACGCGACGGCGACAGCCACAAAGTGACCCGCAAGAACGGCGAACCTTTTTCCTCTCAAGGAGCTTGACGCTCATGGCTAATTTCAAATTTGACGTCGACGCCGACGGCATTGCGCTGATCACCTGGGACATGCCCGACCGTTCGATGAACGTCATCACCATGGGCGTGATCGAGGAACTCGGCACGCTGGTCGACAAGGTCGCAGATGACGCGGCGATCAAGGGCGCGGTCATCACCTCCGGCAAGGAGGCCTTCTGCGGCGGCGCGGACCTGACCATGCTGGAAGGCATGGGCGCGGTCTACGCGCAGAAGGTCAAAAGCGAAGGCGAAGTGGCGGCGGCGCAATTCGTCTTCGATGAGAGCCGCAAGCTGTCGCAGCTTTACCGCCGTATCGAGAAGGGCGGCAAGGAGACGACCGCCAAGGACAAAAGCCATACGCCCGGCAAGCCTTTCGTCTGCGCGCTCAACGGCACGGCGATGGGCGGCGGCTTCGAACTGGCGCTGGCCTGTCATCACCGCGTCGCCGCCGATAATCCGAAGACGCGGCTCGGCCTGCCGGAAATCAAGATCGGCTTGTTCCCCGGCGCCGGCGGCACGCAGCGTGTCGCGCGCATGATGCAGCCGGCCGATGCGCTGCAATTCCTGCTCAAGGGCGACCAACTGAAAACCGATCGCGCCAAGACGATGAAGCTGATCGACAACGTCGTGCCGGCGGCCGACCTGATCACGACCGCGAAGGACTGGATCAAGGCCGGCGGCAAGGGCGAAGCGCCGTGGGACGTAAAGGGCTTCAAGCTGCCCGGCGGTCTTGTTTACTCCAAGGCCGGCATGATGACCTTCCCGGCGGCGAATGCGATCTATCGCCGCGAGACCTACGACAATTACCCGGCCGCCCGCGCGATTCTCCAGGTCGTCTATGAAGGCCTGCAAGTCGACATGGACACCGCGCTGCGCATCGAGTCGCGCTGGTTTGCCAAGATCGTGCGTACGCCGGAAGCCGCCAGCATGATCCGCACCTTGTTCGTCAACATGCAGGATTTGAACAAGGGCGCGCGCCGCCCGGCGGGTGAGCCGGCAACGAACATCAAGAAGGTCGGCATTGTCGGCGCCGGCTTTATGGGCGCCGGCATCGCGCAGGTCAGCGCCGCCGCCGGCCTTGCGGTCGTGCTGGTCGATCGCGATCAGGAGACGGCCGACAAGGGCAAGGCGGCGCTGCACAAGTCATTGAGCGACCGTGTCATGAAAGGCCGCATGAAGGGCGCCGAGCGCGATACGCTATTGGAAAAGATCACGCCGTCGGCCGACTATGCATCCCTGAAGGATTGCGACCTGATCATCGAAGCGGTGTTCGAGGACCGCAAAGTCAAGTCCGATGTTATTGCCAAGATCCAGGCAGTGATTTCCGATACGGCGATTTTTGCCTCCAACACCTCGACGCTGCCGATCACCTCGCTGGCCGCCGAGTTCAAGGATCCGAAGCGTTTCATCGGAGTGCATTTCTTCTCGCCGGTGGCGATCATGATGCTGACCGAAGTCATCATGGGCAAGGAAACCGGCGACCGGGCACTCGCCGTCGCGCTCGATTACATCCGCGCCATCCGCAAGACGCCGATCGTCGTCAACGACTCGCGCGGCTTCTACGCCAACCGCTGCGTGCTCAACTACATCAAGGAAGGCCACTTGATGCTGCTTGAGGGCATACCGCCGGCGATGATCGAGAACACCGCGCGCATGGCCGGCATGCCGGTCGGGCCTTTGTCGCTCAATGACGAAACCGCGCTCGACCTCGGCTTGAAAATCGTCCGCGCCACCGAGGCCGATCTCGGCGCCGAGGCGGTCGAGCCCGGCATGAAGATTCTTTTGGAGAACATGGTCGAGAAGCAGGGCCGTCTCGGCCGCAAGAACGGCAAGGGCTTCTACGATTACCCGGCCGGCGCGCCCAAGAAATTGTGGGCCGGGCTTACTGACCTCTTGCCGAAGAAACTCAGCCGCGAGGAAATCGAAGCCGTCGACGTGGACGAACTCAAGCAGCGTTTCCTCGTCACCCAGGCGGTCGAGGCCGCGCGCACCTTCGAGGAGAAAGTCGTCACCGACGTGCGCGAGGCCGATGTCGGTTCCATCCTCGGCTTCGGCTTTGCGCCATTCTCCGGCGGCACTCTGTCGTATATCGACATGATGGGAACGAAGAAGTTCGTCGCTTTGTGCAAGAGACTGGAAGCGAAATTCGGCGCGCGCTTTACGCCGCCGAAATTGCTCGTCGAGATGGCCGAGAAGGGCGAGAGCTTCTACGGCCGCTTCGCCCCGGAGAAGAAGAAAGCGGCTTAGTTTTCGCGCAGGCGCGACAATTTGCTCCGCTCACCCCGGCCATAGCCGTCCGAGGGACGGCGTCGCCTATGAGCGAGGGCCTTAGTATTTGTCATGGCTGGGCTCGTCCCGGCCATCTCGCTTAGGGACGCACTGCCCATCTAAGCGGGATCACCGGGACAAGCCCGGTGATAACAGGGTCATGTCATTTGACACGCCTTGAACCAAAAGGCGGCATTCCTACTTATCGTGCTATGGCACGCACAAACTCCCGCATGATTGACATCACCCCGCCGCGCAGTGGCGCCCGTCAATCGAAAGGCGCCGGTCAGACACACCGCGAGCGCCCGTCGCAGGGCGATTTCGCGCGCCGCGCTGCGCTCGAGCGGCTGGACTGGATTGCCAACCTGATGGATTCGGCGATCGTCATTCCCGGCACGCGCATTACCGTCGGCCTAGACGCCTTGATCGGCCTGGCCCCGGGCATCGGCGACACCGTCACCACCTTGATTTCGCTGTGGATGGTCAAGGAAGCGCACGGCCTCGGCGCGCCGAAGCATCTCATTGCGCGCATGATCGGCAATGTCGCGCTCGACGGCCTTGTCGGCGCCGTGCCGCTTTTGGGCGACGCCTTCGACGTCATGTTCCGCGCCAACCGCCGCAATATCAAGTTGCTGCGCGAGCATTTCGAGCGCGAAGGCCTCTAGCTACATCACAATCGTCAGCCGCTTCGCCGCGCGGGTGACGCCGGTGTAAAGCCAGCGCTCGCGGCTTTCCGAAAACGCGGCGCTCTCGTCGAACAGCACGACGTCGTCCCATTGCGAGCCTTGCGACTTGTGCACGGTCAGCACATAGCCGTAATCGAACTCGTCATAAGGCCGGCGCGACTGCCACTCCAGTTTCTCGATGCCGCCGGTGAAGCATTCCGGCCGTACCGACACCTTGACGCCGCGCGTCGCGTGCTCGTCGTCGGGCAGCAAACGCATCGTCATGATGCCCTTCTTGCCGCCGCGCTCCTTCACGCTCCACAGGCCGCCGTTGAACAGGCCCTTCTTGCGGTTGTTGCGCAGGCACACCAGCTTGTCGCCGGCCTCCGGCATCAGGTCGGTGAAGCCGCGGCGCTGCCGCATGCGCTGGTTATAGGCGCGGCGCGTATTGTTGCGGCCGACCAGCACCTGGTCGGCGTCGAGCACGCGTTGCGGATCGAGGTCGGCCTTGAGCACGACTTCGCTTTCGCCGTAGCGGCCCGGTTCGAGATAATCGCCGGCGCGAATGTCCATCGACAGCCGCACGATCGGATTGTCGCGCGCCTGGCGATGCACTTCGGTGAGCATCGAGTCCGGCTCCTGCTCGGTGAAGAAGCCGCCGCCCGAGATCGGCGGTAACTGGGCCGGGTCGCCAAGCACCAGCAGCGGCACCCCGAACGACAACAGGTCGCGGCCCAGTTCGGCATCGACCATCGAGCATTCGTCGATGATGATCAGCTCGGCCTTGGAGGCCGGCGCTTCGTCCCACAGGTCGAAATTGGGGATTTCGTCGCCGCTCTCGCGGGTGCGGTAGATCAGCGAGTGAATCGTGGTGGCGCCGCGGCACCCTTTGCCGCGCATCACCGAGGCCGCCTTACCGGTGAAGGCGGCGAACTTGACCTCGCCGTCGACCGCGTCGGCGATATGGGTGGCGAGCGTGGTCTTGCCGGTGCCGGCATAGCCGAACAGCCGGAACACCTGTGGCGTGTTGCCGGTGCCGGGCTTGGCCTTGAGCCAGTCGGCAACGGCCTTGAGGGCGTCATCCTGGTGCGGGGTGAACTGCGTCATGGGCCGAAGCAATAGAGCATCGCGGCGCGATACAAAAGAACAAAATATGAACCTTGGCGTGCATCGCGCAATTTTACCTCGCTGTCCACTGGCAAGGGCCGGCGGACGAGGGGTGCCCGCAACAGAGAACTGGCCGCCGTCACCCGGCCGTCATAATATGTCGATATGTCTCGACAGATGGACATTGCCAGAATGGACGCCAAAAAATCGCAGGCCGCATTTTCCGCGCTCGCCCAGCCGACGCGGCTGAAGGCGTTTCGCAGACTGGTCGCCGCGCATCCGGACGGTTTGCCGGCCGGTGACATCGCCGCCTTCTGCAAGGTGCCGCACAACACCATGTCGACGCATCTGGCCGCGCTGATGCGCGGCGGCCTGATAGCGGTGACGCGCGACGGTCGCTCGATGAAGTACCGCGCCAATCTCGACGGCTTCCGTGGCCTGATCGACTTCATGCTGCGCGACTGCTGCGGCGGCAATCCCGATATCTGCGCGCCGGTGGTCGAGAATTTCAATGCGAGTTGCTGCGTTCCAAAGGAGAAGATACGTGCCTGACCGTAGTTACAACGTGCTCTTCCTCTGCACCGGCAATTCGGCGCGCTCGATCCTCGGCGAGGCTATCCTCAACCGCTCGGGCCAAGGCCGCTTCAAGGCTTTCAGCGCCGGCAGCCAGCCGAAAGGCCAGGTCAACCCGCATACGCTGACCTTGCTGCGTGGGCTCGGCTACGACGTGTCCGGCTTTCGCTCCAAGGCCTGGACCGAATTCGCGCAACCCGGCGCGCCCGCTCTCGATTTCGTTTTCACCGTTTGCGATGACGCGGCCGGCGAATCCTGTCCGATCTGGCCTGGCCAGCCGATGACCGCGCATTGGGGCATTCCCGATCCGGCGGCGGTCACGGGCAGCGATGCCGAGATCGCGGTTGCTTTCGACGACGCCTATCGCATGCTCAAGCGCCGTATCGATCTCCTGCTGGCGCTGCCGATCAAAAAGCTCGACAGGCTGGTGCTGCAAAAGCGGCTCAAGGATATCGGCGCCAGCGAAGGCGCGACGCAAAAGGCCAAAGGCGAATTGGCGTGACCGAACCGCTCTCGCGCCGCCTGTTCGCCGAAGCGCTCGGCACCGCGTTCCTGCTCGCCACGGTGGTCGGTTCCGGCATCATGGCGGAGAAGCTCAGCGGCGGTAATGTGGCGATTGCGCTTCTCGGCAATACGCTGCCAACCGGCGCCATTCTCGTCGTGCTCATTCTGATCTTCGGGCCTCAGTCGGGCGCGCATTTCAATCCGGCCGTCAGTCTCGCCTTTGCGTTGCGCCGCGAATTCGATCGGCGCGATCTTGCGCCTTACGTCGCCGTGCAAGTCGCCGGCGGCATCCTCGGCGTTTTCGCCGCTCACGCGATGTTCGAACTGCCGATCCTGCAATTCTCCGCGCATGTGCGCAGCGGGCCGGCGCAATGGTTCGCCGAAAGCGTCGCCACATTCGGCCTGCTGCTGACGATATTCGGTTGTGTGGCGCGGGCGCCGCAAGCCGCGCCATTTGCGGTCGGGCTCTACATTACCGCGGCCTACTGGTTCACCGCGTCGACTTCGTTCGCCAACCCGGCGGTCACGATCGCGCGAGCTTTGTCCGATACCTTCGCCGGCATCGCGCCGGCCGGCGTCGCCGCTTTTATTGCCGCCCAACTGGTAGGCATGTCCGCCGCGGTGGCGGCCGGATGGCTGCTTTGGCCCCGCGAAAACGTCAAGCTGCCATGACCCGGGCCTGACCTTTCCCGCATTGCCCTTTCGCCCGTCCCATGTTTAAGGTCGCGGCTCTTTTTTGCCGGAACCCTGCATGGCGCGCGACCAGATCGATATGACCCCGATTGAGACCCGCGACGAACTCGTCGCGTGGTTCGAGGCGGGCAACAAGCCGAAGGCGCAGTTTCGCGTCGGCACCGAACACGAGAAGTTCGTGTTCACGCTCGATGGGCACAGGCCAGTGCCCTATGCCGGACGCAAGAGCATCCACGCCATTCTTGAAGGCATGCACGGCCTGCTCGGCTGGGAGCCGATCATGGACGGCGACAACATCATCGGCCTGTTCGATGTCACCGGCGGCGGCGCGATTTCGCTGGAGCCCGGCGGCCAGTTCGAACTGTCGGGCGCGCCGGTCGAAACCGTGCACCAGACCGCGGCCGAACTGATGGCGCATCTGGCGCAGGTGCGCGAAGTGGCGAAGCCCTTAGGGATAGGCTTCCTCGGCCTCGGCATGACGCCGAACTGGTCGCGCGCCGAAATCCCGGTGATGCCGAAGAGCCGCTACAAGATCATGACCAACTACATGCCGAAAGTCGGCACGCGCGGCCTCGACATGATGTACCGCACCTGCACGGTGCAGGCGAACCTCGACTTCTACTCGGAAGCCGACATGGTCAAGAAGCTGCGCGTCTCGCTCGCCTTGCAGCCGGTGGCGACCGCTTTGTTTGCCAATTCGCCGTTCACCGAGGGAAAGCCGAACGGTCTGCTGTCGATGCGTTCCGAAATCTGGCGCGACACCGACAACAACCGCGCCGGCATGATGCCTTTCGCCTTCGAGGACGGCATGGGCTTCGAACGCTATGTCGATTACGCGCTCGACGTGCCGATGTATTTCGTTAAGCGCGGCGACACCTATATTGACGTCGCCGGGAAATCGTTCCGTGACTTCTTCGCCGGCAAGCTCGACGCGCTGCCGGGCGAGCGCCCGACCATTTCCGACTGGGCCAATCATCTCTCGACGATTTTTCCCGAAGTGCGTCTCAAGCGTTATCTGGAAATGCGCGGCGCCGATGGCGGGCCGTGGCGGCGGCTGCCGTCGCTCACCGCGTTCTGGGTCGGCTTGTTCTACGACGAGACGTCGCTCGACGCCTGCTGGAACATGGTCAAGGACTGGAGCGCCGAGGAGCGTCAAAAGTTGCGCGACGACGTGCCGAAGCTCGGTTTCCGCGCCGAAATTCGCGGCCGCAACATGCTGACCCTGGCGCAGGAGACCTTACGTTTCGCGTCGCGCGGCCTGGCGCGCCGCAAGCATTTCGACAAGAACGGCCGCGACGAGACGCGCTATCTGCGCCCGCTCGAAGAGAGCATCGCGCGCGGCATTACCCCGGCGGAAGAGTTGCTGGAGAAATACCACGGCGAGTGGAAAGGTTCGGTCGAGCCAATTTTCGACGAGTATGTTTATTAGTCCGAGCGTTGCGGCAACTTCAGGTGTCATCACCCGCGAAGGCGGGTGATCCAGTAATCGCCGAGGTCAAAGATTGTTCGCAGGGCTTACTGGGTCCCCGCTTTCGCGGGGACGACAGCAGAGAAAGTACCATGGCCAAATCCACGCCGGCCACGCTGGCGCTTGAGAAAGCCGGCGTCGCCTTCAAGCTCCACGAATACGACTACGATCCGAACGCCGCGCGCATCGGCATGCAGGCGGCCGAAGCCTTGGGGATCGAGCCCGCGCGATTGCTGAAGACCTTGATGGCGAAAGCTGGCAACGATGTCATTTGCGTGCTGGCGCCGTCCGACCGCGAAGTGAATTTGAAAAAGCTGGCGCAGGCCGCCGGCGTCAAAAGCTGCGCCATGCTGCCGGCGCTCGATGCCGAGCGCATCACCGGTTATCACGTCGGCGGCATTTCCGCCTTCGGCCAGAAGAAGCGCGCGCGGGTGTTCATCGAGCAGGCGGCTATGAAATTTCCGCTGATCGTCGCCAATGGCGGCCGGCGCGGCTTGCAGGTCGAGCTTGCGCCCGCCGATCTGGTCCGCGTGCTTGATGCGACGCCAGCGGAGATTTGCTGACCTTACCTCTCCCCGCAAGGCGGGGAGAGGTAAGGAGAATCGCAGAAATCGGGTTGCGGCGCCGGGCGGCTGAGGGCACAAGCGCCGCATGCCGGAAACCTCGCCCGCCACTGCCAGCCGCGATCCGCATGTGCGGGCGCTGACGCCGCTCGACTACGGCCTCTATGCAACCTCGGTGCTGGTCTGGGGCCTGTCCTGGATCGCCATGCATTATCAGGTCGGGCAGGTCGCGCCGGAAGTTTCGATCGTCTGGCGCTTTGCCATTGCGGCGCCGCTGATGTTTGCGCTCGCCTTTCTGCGCGGCGAATCGCTGCGGTTCTCGCTGGCCAATCATCGCTACTTCATCGGTCTGGGCGCGACGATCTTCTGCATCAATTTTTTATTCATGTACTATGCCGCG
This sequence comes from Rhizobiales bacterium Ga0077525, assembly GCA_001464835.1. GTDB lineage: Bacteria > Pseudomonadota > Alphaproteobacteria > Rhizobiales > Xanthobacteraceae > Pseudolabrys. The sequence continues at coordinate 39,519 of LNDS01000027.1, forward strand.
CAATACGTGGCGTCGGGGCTGCTGTCGATTGTGTTTTCGCTGGCATCGGTCGGCAATGTTGTGCTCGGCGCATTGGTCTTCGGCATAAAAATAAGCCGCCGCGTGATTATTGGCGGCGTCCTCGGCGTGATCGGCGTCGCTGCCATGTTTTATCCGGAGCTTGGCGGCCTTGAGTTCAACGGGACGTCGCTGCTCGGGCTGGTTTTCGCGCTCTGCGGCACGTTGTCGTTCTGCATCGCCAACATGATCTCGGTCGCGGCGCAACGCCGCAAGCTGCCGGTCTTCGCTTCGACCGCCTGGGGCATGACCTATGGCACGACTTTCGTCGCCTTGCTGGCGCTGGCGCAGGGCCGCACGTTCACCGTCGAATGGACGGTCAGCTATCTTGGAGCGCTGGCCTATTTGGCTGTGGGCGCGTCTTTCATCGCCTTTAGCGTCTACTTTACGCTGCTCGGCCGCATCGGCGCGGCGCGTACCGGCTACACGACGGTGATGTACCCGGTGGTCGCGCTCTTGGTGTCGACTTTCGCCGAAAATTACCAGTGGACAGTCATTGCCGCCGCCGGCCTTGCCGCGGTGCTGATCGGCAATGTGCTGGTGCTGCGCACGCCGAAATCGTGACTGTCATTCGGGGGCGCACGTATCAGCGTGCGAACCCGGAATCCAGAAACATGGATAGCATTTTCGGATATCTGGATTCGGGGTCCGGCCTTTCAGGCCGTCCCGGAATAACGAAATCTTACTCCGCAGCCTGCACCGACTCCGACAAATTATCGAGCGACAGGATGATGTGCTCTGCCAGCGCGTCGGCCAAGGTCGAGCCTTCATGCGAATTGCGCACCAAGCCGATATGGCAGCTTGGCAATTCGGGGAAACCGTCGGCCGCGGTTAGCACGCGCATGCCGGGGCGTAGCCCCGACTCGGGCAGCACCGACACGGCAAAGCCGGCCAGCACAGCTGCGGCGACCGCGCCGGCATTCGAGCTTGAGTAAAGAATGCGATGGGGCCGCGCTATCGTCTCCAGCCGGTCGACGGCGGAGCGCCGCCAGCTGCAGGTCGGCCGGCCGAGCGCCAGCGGTAGCCGCTCTTCGCTATGCGTCGCATGCCGGTTTGACGTCACCCACAAGAGCCGCTCGCGGCGGAAGGTCTCCGAGGCGCGCTTGGATTCGCAATTGGTGACGATGGCCAGATCGATCTCGTTGGCGTCGATGCGCTCAAGCAGATCAACCGAGGGCTCGCAAATCACCGACAATTCGACGCTCGGATAGGCGCGCGAAAACCGCGCCATGATTTCCGGCAGGTAACGGTCGGCGTAGTCGTCCGGCACGCCGAGCCGGACCCGGCCGGACAGTTCGGCGTCGGAAAAGGCGGCAATGGTCTCGACATTGAGCTTGATGATTCGCCGCGCATAATCGAGCAGGCGCTGGCCGTCGTCGGTCAGCTTGCTGGCACGTCCGTCTCTGGCGAAAATCGGCCGCTCCAGCCGTTCTTCCAGCCGTTTCATCTGCATGGACACGGCGGACTGGGTCTTGTTCACGACTTCCGCCGCCTTGGTGAAGCTGCCGGTCTCGGCGATGGCGACGAAAGTGCGCAGTTGATCGACGTCTAAAAGCGCGGTCATGGCAGGCATCCCAATTTGTCAGGGCTCGGCGTTAATTTGAGCAGGCGATGAAATTGCACAAGGAAAAACAAACTATTGTTCCCTTTGCATAATTTTCGGCTCGTTTTCGGCCGCCGTGCCACATTCGTTAATATCAGTATTCCTGATCGGTCAGATTAAAAACATTCGTTTCACTAATCAATAGGGGGCGCGCATATACACAGTGCTTCGCCAGACCACGCCTGAAACCGGGTGGCTGCGGGCCGGAATGAAAGCGATGAACGCTTTGATCCGTGGACCTTATGGAGACTGCCATGTCGACGACCGCCCACTATCCCGCTCTGCCCATCGCCGCCGGGACCCTGGCGCGCGTGTTTGCCACCCTTTTGGCGCCGGTCGTCGCAACCTCCAAAGTCGTCGCCCGCACCCTGCGCAATCGCCACGACGCCAAGATGCTGGCCAGCCTCGACGGTCACATGCTCGCCGATATCGGCCTGACCCGCTCGGACGTGCATGACGCCTTTTCGACGCCGCTGTGGGAGGACCCGACCACGCTCCTCAGCGAACGCGCCATCGAGCGGCGCATGCACCGGGCGGTGGCCCGGGTCTCGCGCAACGCGTCCACCGACAGCGCCTTCCGCCAGCCTGCGACCGACCGGCCGGCCCGGCAGGCTTACTAAGCGCATGATCCCGAAAAGTGGGAACCGGTTTTCGGACAAGATCATGCGCCAAATGAACTAACCCAAACGGCCGATCCCTCTCATCGGCCGCCGATCCGAGATCACGCGAAATCCCCTCTCGCGCCCGGATCACAAGCGCCCGCTGGCCCCTCCAGCGGGCGCAAACTTTTTCTGACCAAAACGTTATCGGCCCGGTCTTATTCCGGCGCGGCATTTGCCGCCGTCTGGTTTAAGATGCGGCATGATTTTTCCGTTCAAGTTCTTGTCCGCTCTGCTGGCCGTTCTGGTGCTCTCCGGCGCCGCGCTGGCGCAAAGCGGCTTCGACCGCCGCGGCGGCGACTACATGAAATTCGACGTCCGCAGCGGCGACCCGCAGGTCTGCGCCGAAAGTTGCGAGCGTGACGGCCGCTGCAAGGCCTGGACCTTCTCTTACCCGCGCACCGCCGTGTCGTCTGCCACGTGCTGGCTCAAGAACAAGGTGCCGCCGCGCAACGACGACAAATGTTGCGTGTCCGGCGTGCGCGGCGCCGGCGTCATCGCGCCGCGTCAGGGCCCGGTCGAATTCGGCATCGACCGGCTGGGCGGCGATCTCCGCGACTTCGAAACGCCGCCGGATCCGGTCGGCGCCGCCTGCAACGCCGCCTGCGAGGCCGACGACAAATGTCGCGCCTGGACTTATGTCCGGCCGGGCTATATCGGCGCGCCGGCGCGCTGCTTTCTCAAGGATCGCATCACCCGCCCGCGCAACAAGCCGTGTTGCGTGTCGGGGGTGATCCGTTGACGATGCGGCTCTAGTTCTTCGATTTCGGGAAAAACAGTTTGCGCCGCTTCGATTTGAGCCGCTTCGGCTCGAAATTCTCGGTCACCCAGCCGTCGGTCGGATCGAGGAAGATCACTTCCGTTTCTTCCTTGCCTTCCAGCGCCAATTTGTTGGCGATATTGCGGAAGTAGAAGTGACGGAAGATGCGGTCGAACTCGCACATATAAATGTCGGCCACGCGGGTGTCGCCGCGGATCAGCAGCATGTTTTCGTCATTGTTCACCAGCGAGTTCTTGGAGAAGTTGGCCGAGCCCGAGACGATCAGCGGATCGTCGGACAGCGGATCGCACAGCAATATCTTGGTGTGGATATAGAAGATATTGCCTTCATAACGGTAGTGGCCTTCGTCCTCGAACCATTGGTCGAGCGTCCAGCCGGGAATTTTGCCGCGAATGGTCTTCTTACCGAGGGCCGCGCCGTTGGCGAGCTGGACGTCGGGGTTATGGCCGAGCAATTCCTCGATCGCGCCGGTGAGCGGCTTCTCCAGAAGAATATAGCGCAGGAACGGCTGGTTCTTGGCCAGTGCCGGCGCCAGCGTGGCGTTGACGCCGAAGGCGGCAGTAAACATCACAGTGCCGCCGGATTCGCCGATACGGTCGGCATACCATTGCAGCATCGAATCGTTGCGGCGCGGGCTGTAGATCGTCACCACGGAGTTCTCGGCGGTGGCGGCTTGCGGGTTCGGATTGTTCGCTTCGTTCCAGTCGCGCAGATCGTTCCATTCCGCGTCTTCCGAGAGCTGCGTCCAGTAGGCCAGATATTGCGCGGCGACGTTTTCATCGCGGACGATATGACCGACATTGGTCTGGCCGAGGAAACCGGACGGCGTGAAATTGGTCGAGCCGGTCCACACCGCAACGCGCGATTTGTCCTTCGACAGCCGGACGATGAATTTGTTGTGCGGAATGGCGTTGCGCTTGGTGCGCTTGATCAGGATCGTGGACGGCAGTTTGGCTGCCTTGATGGCGGCGGCGTTGGCGGTGGTCGCCTGCGTCGCGACCTTCTTGCCTTTGACCGTATCCTTGCCCGCCTCATAGACGATCATGACATCGACGCCGCGCGCATGGGCGGCCTTCAATGCGTTCAGAATCGGCATGTAGCTGAACTCGTAGGCCGCGACGCGCAGCTTTTCGCCTTTCTTGGTGCCGCCGATGAAGGCAAGCGCTGCCTCCAGCAGGCCGCGCGACAGCCAGGCCGTGACCGGATCGTTCGGGTCGTTAGGATTGTCAGGCGCCTTGTTGCCGAATTTCTGCGCGAAAGCCTGGCTGGCGATGGCGCCGCGATTGAAGAACACCGCGTGCGTGCCGTCGTCTTCGTTCTCGGTCGACGCGGTGATCGTGATGTCGTCGCCGTAAGTCAGGTTGCGTGGCGTGCCATAGACGGGCCGGACGATGAAATCGTAAGTGTGGCCCGGTTTGGCACTGTAGTCGCCCCACAGGAAGCTCTGGATCGGGTGTTCGAGGCTCGAATAGGACTGGCCCGGCTGCGGATTGGGCACCACGTCCTTGAACACCTTCAGGCCTTTCAGCCAGTAGGACTGGTTCTCTTTGGCGTCGGTGCGCTTGAGCGCGAAACCGAGCAGGCCCTTGCGCGCCTGCACCGTCGCGTCGATCGACAACAACACCGTGTGGCTGCCAGAGATGGCGCGAATATCGAATCCATTGCTGCTGGCTTGCGCGCGCATGCCGCCCCCCGTCGTTGCGCTGAAACGATCGGGAAGGACGTTACTACCTTTAAGTGTGTCAGTACAGTATGCACGCAAATATAGCGTGTGCCCAATGAGCCAGCGCTGGTGGTCTTTTTACGCCGTGCCGCCAACCGTAATCCGGTCCATGCGCAGGCTCGGCTGGCCGACGCCGACCGGCACGCCCTGGCCGTTCTTGCCGCAGGTGCCGATGCCGGGATCGAGCGCGAAGTCGTTGCCGATCATGGAAATGCGGTGCAGGTCGGTCGGCCCGTTGCCGATCAGCATCGCGCCTTTCACCGGCGCGGTGACCTTGCCGTTTTCGATCTTGTAGGCCTCGGTGCACTGGAACACGTATTTGCCCGAGGTGATGTCGACCTGGCCGCCGCCGAAATTCACGGCGTAGAGGCCGTTCTTCACCGAGGCGATGATTTCCGCCGGTTCGTGCTTGCCGGCGAGCATCGCGGTGTTGGTCATGCGCGGCATCGGCACATGGGCGTGGCTCTCGCGGCGGCCGTTGCCGGTCGGCTTCATGCCCATGAGACGTGCGTTCTGGCGGTCCTGCATGTAGCCGACCAGGATGCCGTCCTCGATCAGGACGGTACGGTTGGTCGGTGTCCCTTCGTCGTCGATGGACAGCGAACCGCGGCGCGACTGCATGGTGCCGTCGTCGATAACAGTAACGCCTTTGGCCGCAACCTGTTGGCCCATCAGGCCGGCAAAGGCGGAGGTCTTCTTGCGGTTGAAATCACCCTCAAGGCCGTGGCCGACGGCTTCATGCAACATCACCCCTGGCCAACCAGAACCAAGCACGACATCCATTTCACCGGCCGGCGCGGCGACTGCGGTAAGATTGACCATCGCCTGACGCACGGCCTCATCGACCGCGCCCTGCCACATCGATGGCTCGATGAAGCGTTGATAGCCTTCGCGGCCGCCGACGCCATGGCTGCCGGATTCCTGACGGTCGCCATCGCCGGCGACGACCGAGACGTTCAACCGCACCAGCGGACGAATGTCGCGGTAGGTCTCGCCATCGGCGCGCAGAATTTCCACCACTTGCCAGGTCGCGGCAATGCTGGCGGTCACTTGGCGCACGCGCGGGTCTTTGGCGCGGGCATAGGCGTCGATGGTTTCGAGCAGCTTCACCTTGTCTTCGAAGGTCGGTTGGCCGAGCGGATTTTCGTCGCCGTAAAGCTTGCGGTTGGTGCGGCTCGGCGCGTCGGCATAGCTGCCGGTGTAGCCGCCCTTGACCGCGCGCACCGCTTCGGCGGCGCGTGCCAGCGCGCCTTCCGACAGGTCGGAAGCATGCGCATAGCCGACCGCTTCGTCCTTCACCGCGCGCAAGCCGAAGCCTTGCGTCGTGTCATAGGTCGCCTGCTTGAGGCGGCCATTGTCGAAGGCCAGCGCCTCTGTCTGCTTGTATTCGAGGAATAGTTCGCCGTCGTCGGCGCCCTCCAGGCCGCGCGCGATCGACTGGCGCACTTTGTTTTTGTCGAGGCCGGCGCGGTCGATCAGCGAGGAAAGGGCAGGGTCCATGGGCTCACGTCTCCGGTGGCGGTGTTCCCAACAGATAGGGACTTAGAGGCGATTTGGCGAGGGTGGCGCAATAGCGTTTTCGAGCGAAGTGGGTACCGGTTCGCGTGAAGAAAACGCGTCAAAACAAGAATCTAGAGCCCGGCCTTGATTCTATCAAAGCCGGATAAGCTCTAGTCTCGTTATAGTGCCATTGAGCCTGCCCAAACGGACCCCCAATGGACCAAAATCCGCGCCAAACCGGCAATGACGACGACCATGAAACCGAGCGCGACCGCCGCGCCACTAATATCTTCCTGGCGATTGCGGCCATTCTTGTCGTCAGCGGCGGGCTGTGGCTGGCCAATGCGATGGTCGATTCACGCAAGGCGCAATTGTGTTTCGAATCCGGCCGGCGCAATTGCAATCCGATCGACGTGCCGCCGCGGCAACTGCCCTAAGCTGGACCTAATTTGCAGATACTTGGTGTGAATTATTTTACACAATTTGCACCGAATATTGCGGCGATGGAGCGAAAATATTTTTAATTAATTGTCGGCAGACTGCTGTTTTTAAGCGACGCGGAAGGACGCCGGAATGTCAGTCGATCAACGCCAGTTTCCTCGCTCCCCGGGCGACAATCAGGCGGCCATCGTCTTCGTCAAGAAGAACGGGCAGCCGATCATGTGCACGGTGGCGGATATTTCCGAGGGCGGCGCCGGGCTGACTTTTGTCAACATCGCCGACATTCCCGAGACGTTCTGGCTGGAAGTCAAAGGCACCAACAACCTGCGCAAATGCAAGGTGGCGTGGCGCGCCGCGCCGAATCGTATGGGCGTACAGTTCATCGATGAGTAGTCAGGCGCGGGTCGCCAGCCAGATGACATGCCGCGCGCCGGAATTGCCGTGCGCGCGCACGCGCTGTTCGTCGACGCCGAAGCCGGCCTGGCGTAGTCGTCGCGTGAAAGCCTGATCCGGCGCCGATGACCAAACCGCCAGCACGCCACCGGCGCGTAGCGCGCGATGCGCCGCGCTCAGGCCTGTGACATTATAGAGTGCGTCGTTGGCCGGACGGCTCAAGCCATCGGGGCCGTTATCGACGTCGAGCAGAATGGCATCATAGGTCGAGGCGCCTTTGCCGATCATCGCGCCGACATCGGTCTCGTGAATGTGCATGCGGCGGTCGCTCAGGCTGTCGCCGCAAATCTCCGCCATCGGCCCGCGCGCCCAGGCGACCACGGCCGGCACGAGTTCGGCAACGTCGATGTGCGCATCCTGCGGCAGCACGCTCAAAGCGGCGCGCAAGGTGAAGCCCATGCCGAGCCCACCGATCAGAATGCGCGGCTGCTTGCGCGCCGCGACGATGTCACAGGCCAAAGTGGCGAGCGCCTGCTCGGAACCGCTCAACCGGCTGTTCATCAATTCGTTGCCGTCGAGCTTGATGGAGAATTCGGACCCGCGCTGCATCAGCCGCAGTTCGCCGCCGCCGGGCACGCGCGTGCTGGCGATGAGCTTCCAGGGGATCACGGTTGGCTCGATTCAAATGCAAAAGGCATCCGCGCTTTATGACGCGGATGCCCGTTTTGCGAAAGCCTTGTGGGTGGAGAGTTGTCAGGCCGGTTGCGCGGCCAAAGCCGGATAGTCGGTGTAGCCCTTCGCGCCCGGGGTATAGAATGTCGCCATGTCCGGCGCATTCAGCGGCGCGCCGTCCTTCCAGCGCTGGACCAGATCCGGGTTGGCCAGGATCGGCTTGCCGAAGGCGATCAGGTCGGCTCGGCCTGCGGCGAGATCGGCTTCGGCGCGCTTGGCGTCATAGCCGCCCGAGAGGATCAGCGTCTGCTTGAACACCTTGCGGAATGTCGCCTTGATCGTGTCCGGCACCACCGGCGCGCCCTGCGACGAGTGATCGACGAGGTGGATGTAAGCAAGGCCGAGCGCGTTCAGCTTTTCCGCGAGATAGCCGTAGTCGGATTCCATTTCCGGATAGAGCGGCATGTCGTTGAACGCACCGAAGGGCGACAGTCTGATGCCGACCTTGTCCTTGCCGATCGCCGCGATTGTCGCTTCGGCGACTTCCAGCACGAAGCGCGCGCGGTTCTCGATCGATCCGCCATATTGGTCGGTGCGCGTGTTCGAATTCGGCCGGATGAATTGCTCGAGCAGATAGCCGTTCGCTGCGTGCAATTCGATGCCGTCGAAGCCGGCTTTCACTGCGTTGGTCGCGGCGTTGACGTATTCGGCGGCCGTCGCCATCAGATCGGCTTCCGACATCGCTTCCGGCACCGGATGGTCCTTCATGCCTTCGGCGTCGGTGTACATCTGGCCGGCGGCCTTGACCGCCGACGGGCCGACGACGCGCGCGCCCTTCGGCAAATTCAGTTGATGACCGATGCGGCCGGTGTGCATGAGCTGCACGAAGATCCTGGCGCCCTTTGCGTGCACCGCGTCGGTGACCTTCTTCCAGCCGGCAACTTGTTCAACCGAGTAAATGCCGGGGATGCGCGCATAGCCCAGACCATTCGGCGACGGCGAGGTGCCTTCGCTGATAATCAGGCCCATGCCGGCGCGCTGGGCGTAATATTCCGCCATCAGGTCGTTGGGCACGTTGCCGGTGGCGCGGCTGCGTGTCAGCGGCGCCATGACCATGTGGTTTTGCAATGGCAGCTTGCCCAGGGTGGTTTTCGAAAACAGCAGCGACATGGATAATTCCTCAGTTCAAGGGAAGGCGATCCCTTGCAGATGGGGAACCGAAGGCCAGGCACAAGGAGTAACCACCAAGACAATAGTCGGCATCAAAAATGTGCGCTGGTACCCTGCATTATCCCTTGAGCGCTGCTTTGCTCTTTGCCGGGGCCTTGCGCGATTGTTTAGCCGCGCCGAGTTCGATCCAGACCGGCGCGTGATCGCTGGCGTTCGGTTTGCCGCGCACGTCGCGGTCGATGCCGGCGTCTTTCAGCCGCGCGGCAAGCTGCGGACTGAGCAGCAGGTGATCGAGGCGCAGCCCTGCATCGCGCGGCCAGCGGTTGCGCATGTAATGCCAGAACGTAAACATCGGCGCATCGGGATGCAGCGTGCGGATCGCGTCGGTCCAGCCTTGCTTGATCAGTCGGGCGTAAGCGGCGCGGCTCTCCGGCGCGATCAGCGCATCGTCGTCCCAGGATTTGGTCGCGTAAATGTCCAGCTCGGTCGGCGCGACATTGTAATCGCCGGCAAGAACCACCGGGATGTCCTGCGCGAGCAGCTTTTTGGCGTGCGCAGTCAGACGTTTGAACCAGGCCAGCTTGTAGTCGAATTTCGGTCCCGGCTGCGGATTGCCGTTCGGCAGATAGAGGCAGCCGACGAGAATGCCGTCGATCGCGGCCTCGATGTAGCGGCTTTGCCTGTCATTGGGATCGCCGGGCAGGGCGGTGCGCGTGACGATAGGCGCGCCGCCGCGCGACAAAATGGCGACGCCATTCCAGGTTCGCTCGCCACGCCAGACGGCGCGATAGCCGGCTTTGGCGATTTCATCGGCGGGGAACTCGGCATCGGCCGCCTTCAGTTCCTGCAAGCAGACGATGTCGGGCCTGGCGCTTTTGAGCCACTGCAGCAAGTTCGGCAGCCGCCGGCTGATATTGTTGATGTTGAAGGTGGCGATTTTCATCCGCGAAAATTATTCGGCAGGCTCTTGTGAATCGCCGTCGCGGCAATGGCGGCGTGGCCGGCGGCGACCGATAATTGGTGCAGGTCGGAGACCACGTCGCCCGCGGCATAGATGTTGGCGACCGTCGTGCGCTGCTTGTCATCGACCACGACGCAGCCGACATCGTTGCAGCGTGCGCCGAGCGTGGTCGCCAGATCGGAGGCTACAGTGCATCCGAGGACGGGATAGAGCACGTCGAACCGCAATCGTTCACCGCTTCGCAGTTCGACGACGATGCCGTCTTGACTTGGCCGCAGGTCGGCAGGCGGCGATGCCGCCAGGGTAATGCCCTGCGCCGCCAATCGTTCGCGTGCGTCCGGATCGTCGGCCTCGTCGGTCGGCAGCAAGGCGACGCGGTTGCTGTAGCTGCGCATGAACACCGCTTTCGGTTCGGCGTCCTTGATCGAGCCATACACGACGATGGCTTTGTCCGTGGCTTCATAGGCATCGCACACCGGACAATAGCGAATGCTGGTCTGCGCAACGGCCTGCTGCAAACCCGGCATGTCCGGACTAATGTCGGTCAGGCCGGTGGCCAGCAAGACGCGCACCGCGGAAACGGTCTGGCCGTTGATGGTTGCCGCGTAGCCTTGATCGGCACGCACAAGGTTCGTGGCCGTGCCGTTAAGCAGGGTCGCGCCGTATTGTTGTGCTTGGCGATTGAGTTCGCGCAACAAGTCCGGCCCGGAAATGCCTTCGGCGAAACCGGGGTAATTATGACTTTCTGGAATTTGCAGCGCCCGGCTTTCGCCGGCGTCGACCAGCAGGACTTTGCGGTGAAAGCGGCCGAGATACGTCGCTGCGGTCAGGCCGGCCGGGCCGCCGCCGATAATCAAACAATCGAAATCCTTTGCGAAATCCATCGCCTGTTTTTCCCATGTCAGGAAATGAACGGGGTTAACCGTCACTGCGCCCGCAAGGTTCCACTGGCGATGAGGGACGTTCAGTCGCGGGCGAAATTCACCGAGACTTCGCCGATCGGATCGAGCGCATGGCCGATCTCGGTCTCGTCGGCCTCGATCGTCATCGGCGGCGTGATCGAGCCGGTGATAATCACATCGCCGGCCGACAGCTTCTCGCCGAAGGCCGACAAGGTATTGGCGACATGGGCGACGATGTCGGCAAGCTTGCCGGTCAGCGCCTCGGGATCGGTACTTGTCGTGAACACATCGCCGCGCCGGAACACGCGCGACGTCAAGCCGCTGACGCTGCCGCCGAACCTGGTATTGCCGCACAGCACGACATGACGCTGATAGACATTGCCCTCCAGAACGGCGTCGATGTTGTCCGGCGATGGCGGCGGATCGAGATCGGCAAGCTCGATGGCGGGGAGAATTTCCTTAATCGCCGCCAGCGCTGTCTCCGGCGTCGCGCCGCCGCGCAGGTCGCTCGCCATGCGCACGCAGATTTCAGCTTCCGCCACCGGCTTGACCCAGCCGTCGAGCGACACCGTCGAGCCCGACAGCAGCAAGGCGCGCTGCATCAGGAAGCCGACGACCGGTGCTTGCAGGCCGAGCTTCTGCATCGATGCCGGCGCGCCAAGCCCGACTTTCCAGCCGAGCGGCCGCTCGCCGGCGGCGATGCGCGCGCGCCGCTTTTCAAGCTGCGCCGGCATGCCCTTCTGAATGAGCGGATGGTCCCAGGCTTTCATGGATGTCGCTTTCTATTGTCGGTACGCGAGAGACGGCGAAACGCTATTTATGACTCTCGGGGTGCACTTCGTAACCCGAATCTTCGATCGTGCCGGCGCCCATCCAGCCCCAGACCAGCACGACATCGTCGTTCGACGTGTTGTTGAAGCCATGCCAGCATCCGCGCGGCGAAAACACCACATCGCCTTCGACCGAGGGCGTGTCGCCGCGGTTGGTGTAGATCATGCCCGAGCCCTTGAGCACGATGAAGAACTCGTCGCAATTGCGATGGCGGTGGTTTTCGTGGCGCGCGCCGGGCTTGAGCACGGTCCAGCCGACGACGTGGTCGGCGTTGGCGGTTTTCTTGTCGATCAGGAATTGCACCTGCATATCGACCCAGCCGTCGTTCCGCTTGAGGCCTTCGACCTTGGGCACGTCCTTCAGGTTGGTGCGGAACATCACTGGCGACGGCTTGTCCTCGTTGAGGATGTCCTTGGCGCCCTTCACAGCTTTGCCCAAGGCGCGTCCGAATCTTTCAGCCGGTGATGTCACGTCGATGCTCCCGGGACGTTGATTGATAGGTTTGCTTCAGCCTACAGTTTTCTGAAGCGTCCATCGATATCTTTCACGCACCTGTCCCACGGCAGCACCAGGCCGTTCATGGCGACATAAACGCCGGGCGGCGCGCTCAGCGCTGCGCCGACGGCCAGGCCGAGATTGAAGTCGGTGTCGGAGTCGCGCAGCACCGCCGGCTGCGCCGCGCCGGTCAGCACGACTGTCTTGTCGAGTTGGCGCGCGGCAATCGCCTGCGCCGTGCTTGGGCCTTTCGCAAGCTTGCCGCTGGCCGGGTCGATGCGCTGCGTCATCGTGTCGGTGCCGTGCGTGACGACGATACGGTTTTGTTCGGCGGAGGCGCAGCGCGCCGCGATGATCTCGCGCTGCGCGTCGGTGATCTTGGTCGAATCCTCGGCGAACAACCATTCGCAGGCGAACGCATCGTGGTCCATGCGCGCGCGCTTGAGAATGTCGGTCACCGCCGATTCCTGTCCCGGCGGGAAAGTGAACTCGGTCACCCACTGGCCTTCAGGATAGCGCTTGTCGAAGGTGCCGCCGGTGGTGAGGATCAGAAGGTCTTTCGCCATGCGGCGTTTTGCCTAAGGCAGTTTGTCGTAGCCCTCGCCGAAGCCGGCCAGGCTCATTGGGAAGCCGATGCCTTCTTCCGGCGTCTGGAAGATGATGAAGGTCGAGGTCTTGCCGCTGCGCAATTTCTTGATCAGGTCGTCGTCCATGACCACTTCGGCAATGCAGCCATTCGGCAGGCAGCGCACGAAGCCGGCGCGGCCGACATCGGCATTGTCGATCTTGAGGCCGAGGCCGGACGGTAGCAGCACACCGAGCGGAGCAACCACACGCATCAACTTGCTCTTCTGATCGGCGGTTTTCAGCACGATGACGGTCAGGCCGATATTGGCGCGGTCTTCCGCGGTGACGCTTTGAATGAGCGCGCATTGCTCGGCCTTGGCGCCCGGCGGCGTATCGCAGCGGATCTGCCAGTCCTTGTGCACCGATTTGACCGCGCCTTGGGCCAGCGCCCGGTCGCTAGTGCCGATCAGGAGAGCCGCCGTTACCGCAACCGCCAAGGGCAGCGCGGCGGGCGCGCCGGCGCGCCGGAATGCCTGCCATGCGTGCTGGAAAATGCCCATAGTTCAATCCTTTAGTGCGAACCGTCACGTATGGCGCTACTCCGCCGGAGGCCGAATCACCGGGCCCCCCGCCACTTTATGCGGTCCCGGCAGGTCATGCCCCGGCTGTTCATATCAAACAAGGGCAAAGCCGGATACCGCCTGCCCCTCTCAGAACGCCGCAGGCATGGCTTAAATACGGCGTCAAAGGCGGACCAAAGTCGTCCAAAACTCGCCCAAAAGTCGTCGCTGAGGATAAGCCTTTCGCCAGATGAGAGTTATGACAAGGTGCATTGCGGCAGGTCCGGAATTGTGGTTTGAGAGGCCGGGATTTCCCCCGTCCCGCTGCCCGCAAAAGCTGCCACGCCCGTGGCAAAATGCCGTGCGGTGTGGGTCCACGCTGTCCAACCATTAAGTGGCGGGAGGGCGAAAAGGGGCGCAAAAGGGGCCTTGTCCGAGGCCGTTTTTCTCGTCGAGGAGCGCATAAGAAATGCTGGTGCTCAAGCGGTTGATCGCTTTCGTGGCCACGAGTTTGGCCGCAGGTCTGATTATTGTCGGTAGCGGCGGGCTCGCGCTCGCGCAAAGCACCGGGCCTGGCACCGGCCAGCCGCACCCCTGGCAGCTCGGGCTGCAGGCGGCGGCGTCGCCGGTGATGTCCGACATCATCTGGTTTCACGACTTCCTTTTGTACCTGATCACGGCGATCACGCTGTTCGTTCTGGTGCTGCTGGTCATCGTCATGGTGAAGTTCAACGCCAAAAGTAACCCGGTGCCGTCCCGCACCACGCACAACACCATGATCGAAGTCGTCTGGACGGTGGTCCCGGTGCTCATCCTGGTGGCGATCGCGGTGCCGTCGTTCCGGCTGCTGTTTTACGAACTCAAGGTGCCGACCGCCGACGTGACCATCAAGGCCACCGGCAAACAGTGGTTCTGGAGCTATCAGTACCCGGACGCCAATTTCGAATTCGACTCGCTGATGCTCCAGGCCAAGGACCTTAAGGCCGATCAGCCTCGCCTGCTGGCCGTGGACAATGAGATGGTCGTCCCGGTCAACAAGGTCGTCCACGTCCTGACCATCGGCGCCGACGTTATTCACTCCTGGGCGGTGCCCGCCTTCGGCGTGAAAATCGACGCCATCCCGGGCCGGGTCAACGAAACCTGGTTCAAGGCCGAGCGCGTCGGCACCTATTACGGCCAGTGCTCGCAGCTTTGCGGCAAGGACCATGCCTTCATGCCGATCGCGGTGCGGGTCGTTAGCGATCAGGACTATGCGGCCTGGCTCGATGGGGCCAAGAAGCGGTTTGCCCAGGATAATGTGCCGAACCCGAATATGATCGCGGCGGCCGGCGAAGCGACCAAGTAGCGAGACGGCTTTCGGATACGGTTAAAGACAACGTCGAAGGAAAAGACCCATGGCTAGCAACGCGGCAGCACACGGCGCCCACGAAGTCCACGCCAACCCGACCGGATGGCGCCGTTTCGTGTATTCGACGAACCACAAGGACATCGGCACGATGTACCTCGTGTTCGCGATGGTGGCCGGCATCATCGGCGCGACAATGTCGATCCTGATCCGCGTGGAGTTGCAGAACCCCGGCCTGCAGATTTTCCCGACGGCGCACGAATACAACGTGTTCGCCACCGGTCACGGCCTGATCATGATCTTCTTCATGGTGATGCCGGCGATGATCGGCGGCTTCGGCAACTGGTTCGTGCCGCTGATGATCGGCGCGCCGGACATGGCGTTCCCGCGCATGAATAACATCTCGTTCTGGCTGCTGCCGGCCTCGTTCGCCCTGCTGATTTGCTCGCTGTTCGTCGAAGGTGCGCCCGGCGCGCTCGGCGCCGGCACCGGCTGGACGATCTATGCGCCGCTCTCGACTTCCGGCCATCCCGGCCCATCGATGGATTTCGTCATTCTGTCGCTGCATCTGGCCGGCGCTTCTTCGATTCTCGGCGCCATCAATTTCATCACCACCATCTTCAACATGCGCGCGCCCGGCATGACGCTGCACAAGATGCCGCTGTTCGTATGGTCGATCCTGGTCACCGTGTTCCTGTTGCTGCTGTCGCTGCCGGTTCTCGCCGGCGGCATCACCATGCTGCTGACCGACCGCAATTTCGGCACGACCTTCTTCGCCCCCGAAGGCGGCGGCGATCCGCTGCTGTTCCAGCATCTGTTCTGGTTCTTCGGCCACCCGGAAGTGTACATCCTCATTCTTCCCGGCTTCGGCATGATCTCGCAGATCGTCTCGACCTTCTCGCGCAAGCCGGTGTTCGGCTATCTCGGCATGGCTTACGCCATGGTGTCGATTGGCGCGATCGGCTTCATCGTCTGGGCGCATCACATGTACACGGTCGGCCTATCGGCCGGCGCGCAGGCCTACTTCATCGCCGCCACCATGGTGATCGCGGTGCCGACCGGCGTGAAGATCTTCTCCTGGATCGCTACGATGTGGGGCGGCTCGATTGAATTCCGCACGCCGATGCTATGGTCGATCGGCTTCATCTTCCTATTCACCATCGGCGGCGTCACCGGCGTCGTGCTGTCGAATGCCGGCGTCGACCGCGTGCTGCACGACACCTATTATGTGATCGCGCACTTCCACTACGTGCTGTCGCTCGGCGCCGTGTTTGCCATCTTCGCCGGCTGGTATTACTGGTTCCCGAAGATTTCCGGCTACATGTACAACGAGACCATCGGCAAGGTGCACTTCTGGGTCACCTTCGTCGGCGTCAACATCATCTTTTTCCCGCAGCACTTCCTTGGTCTGGCCGGCATGCCGCGCCGCACCGCCGATTATCCGGATGCGTTCCACGGCTGGAACGAGGTGTCCTCCTACGGCTCTTACATCGCCGGCATCGGCATGGTGATCTTCTTCATCGGCGTGGCGGAAGCCATGATGAAGAAGCGCGCCGTCGGCAACAATCCGTGGGGCGAAGGCGCAACGACGCTGGAGTGGACGCTCTCGTCGCCGCCGCCGTTTCATCAGTTCGAAACCCTGCCGCGGATCAAGTAAAGAGGCGAAACGGGTACGATGTCGCTTATCAGCGAAGGCGCGGAGTACAACGGGGCGCTTGCCGAACCGAGCATGGCAAGCGTCGGCGACTATATCGCGCTGCTCAAGCCGCGGGTGATGTCGCTTGTCGTATTCACCGCGCTGGTCGGGCTGGCGATCGCGCCGGGCTCGATCCACCCGGTGACGGCGTTCACGGCGCTGTTGTGCATCACCGTCGGCGCCGGCGCATCCGGCGCGCTTAATATGTGGTTCGATGCCGACATCGACGCGCTGATGACGCGCACGGCGAAACGGCCGGTGCCGGCCGGCAACGTCAAGCCGGGCGAGGCTTTGGCCTTCGGCCTGACCTTGTCGGCGTTCTCGGTCGGCGTGCTCGGCCTCCTGGTCAACATCCTGGCGGCGGCCATCCTCGCCTTCACCATTTTCTTCTATGCCGTCGTCTACACGATGTGGCTCAAGCGCTCGACGCCGCAGAACATCGTCATCGGCGGCGCTGCCGGCGCTTTCCCGCCGATGATCGGCTGGGCCGCCGTGACCGGCTCGCTGACGTTCGAGCCGATCCTTCTGTTCCTCATCATCTTCTTCTGGACGCCGCCGCACTTCTGGGCGCTGGCGATCTACCGCATGGACGACTTCAAGCGCGCCGGCGTGCCGATGCTGCCGGTGGTCCGGGGCGAGGCGACGACCCGCCTGCAAATCCTGCTTTACACGCTGGTTCTGGTGCCGCTCGGCGTCCTGCCGTGGCCGCTCGGCTATACGAGCGCGCTGTACGGCGCCGTCTCGGCGGTCATGGGCCTCGGCATGCTGATCCTGGCGGTGCAGGTCTATCGCGAACGCCTGCCGTCCGATCAGGCCTGCCGCCATCTGTTCGCCTTTTCGATTCTGTACCTGTTCCTGCTGTTCGCCGTTCTGATGATCGATCGCGGTTGGGGCGGGCTGATTGCCCGGTTGACCGCGTGAGCGTGGAAACCACAATGAGCGATCAAGGCAACGACAAGGGCATCGTGTTGACCGAGGCGCAGAAGCGCGCGCGGCGGTCACGCTCGATCGCCATCGCCGTGTCGCTGGTCGTGCTGGTCGTGCTGTTTTACGCGATGACCCTGGTGAAGGGCCCCGCCATCCTGTTGCGTCCGCTATAACCCGAGCCGTTGAACCCGAGCCGTTGAAGCCGATGACCGACACCGAACCGAAAACGCAAAGAAAGCTCCGCCGCGATGTCGTGATTGCCGGCACCTGCGGCGCGTTCGTCGCCCTGATGGTCGGCGCCGCCTACGCCTCGGTGCCGCTTTACGATTGGTTTTGCCGCACCACCGGCTTTGGCGGCACGCCGCTGGTCTCGACGAAAGCGCCCGACCGGATTCTCGGCCGCACCATCACCGTCCGCTTCGACTCGAATGTGACGCCCGGCCTGCCGTGGAAATTCGTGCCGGAGCAGAACACGATCGATGTGCGCCCCGGCGAGGTCGTCACCGTCAATTACAAGGTCATCAATCAGGCCGCGCGCGCCATCACTGCGCAGGCGTCCTACAACGTCGCGCCGCCGCAGGTTGGCGGCCATTTCAACAAGATCAATTGCTTCTGTTTCACCGAGCAGACCTTAAAGGCCGGCGAGACGCGCGAGATGGCTGTGGTGTTTTATGTCGATCCCAAGATTGACGAAGACCGCGACATGGCTACGCTCAATACCATCACTCTGTCCTATACCTTCTTTCCGATGAAGGAAGCGGACAAACCCCTCGCCGCGGCGGCGGACAAGAATTCGAATAAACTCTAACTGCGCGACAAGATTGCGCGGCAGTAAAACGAAAATGGGGGGCGCCATACGCGCCCGGACGAACGAGACCTGAACGGAGAGCGACGATGGCCGACGCACACGCCAAGCACCACGACTACCACCTGGTCGATCCGAGCCCGTGGCCGGCTGTCGGCTCGGTCGCCGCCTTCGTCATGGCGGTCGGCGCGGTGGCCTGGATGCACCACATGTTCGCGGCAGCGCCCTTGGTGTTCGGCGCCGGTCTGCTCGGCGTGCTCTATACCTTCATCGGCTGGTGGCGCGACGTGATCAATGAAGCGCAGCACAAGGGCGACCACACCCGCGTGGTGCAGATCTCGCACCGCTACGGCATGATCCTGTTCATCGCCTCGGAAGTGATGTTCTTCGTTGCCTGGTTCTGGGCCTATTTCAACATTGCCCTGTTTCCCGGCGATGCGCATGAAATCGGCAAGCTCGCTTTCACCAAGGGCGTCTGGCCGCCGGCCAGCATCGAGACGTTCGATCCCTGGCATCTGCCGCTCCTGAACACCTTGATCCTCCTGACCTCGGGCACGACCGTCACCTGGGCGCACCATGCGCTGCTGGAAGGCGACCGCCAGGGCGTGAAGTGGGGCCTGTGGCTCACCGTTCTGCTCGGCGGCCTGTTCACCTGCGTGCAGGCCTACGAATACATGCACGCCGCTTTTTCCTTCAGCGGCAACATGTACGGCGCCGCCTTTTTCATGGCGACCGGCTTCCATGGCGCGCATGTGCTGATCGGCACGATCTTCCTGATCGTCTGTCTCGGCCGTGTCTATAAGGGCCATTTCACGCCGACCCAGCACCTCGGCTTCGAATTCGCCGCCTGGTACTGGCACTTCGTCGACGTGGTCTGGCTGTTCCTGTTCGCCTGCATATATGTGTGGGGTGCCGGAAATGCCGCGGCGCACTAACCGCCCCGCGTTGATTCCTTGAAAAGGGCGGCGGCAACGCCGCCCTTTTGTTTTTGGTGAGAGCGAAAGCGGCTGAGATAAACGGAAATTGAAATGATGACCGCGCCATCACCTCAGCCTTTGCCGATCGCCCGCGGCCTGATGGGCCGTTGTCCGCGTTGCGGCGAGAGCCGGATGTTCGACGGCTTTCTGACGCTGCGGCCTTCCTGCGAAAAATGCGGCCTCGATTTGGGCTTCGCCGATTCCGGCGACGGACCGGCGGTGTTCGTCATTCTGATCGGCGGCGCGATCGTCGTGTTCGCGGCGCTGATGACCGAAGTAATTTATCAGCCGCCATACTGGCTGCACGCGGCTTTGTGGCTGCCGCTGATCCTGCTGGTCACCTTGCTGCCGTTGCGCATGGTCAAGGGCCTGCTGATCGCGCTGCAATACCATCACAAGGCGGCGCCGGGCCAACTCGTGATGCATAAAGATTTGCCGAAGGGCGAGGCTTGATGCTGCCGCGCGAAAAACGCCGCGGCGGCGTGCTGGAGGCGACGGTATTCGCCATCGTCGGCATCGCTATTCTCGCCGGCCTCGGCAAGTGGCAGCTCGACCGCAAGGTCTGGAAAGAAAATCTGATCGAGACCGTGACGACGCGCACCGTGCGTCCGCCGCAAGATCTCCCGCCCCGTTCGGAATGGGAACGCCTCACGCCGGAGACCAGCGAATATACGCGTGTCGTATTCCCAGCCGAATTCCTCGACGGCGAGGAAGCCTATGCCTACACCGCCGGCTCGTCGCTGCGCACCGATGTCGAGGGCCAGGGCTTCTGGGTTTTCGCGCCGGCGCGCCTGGCCGGCGGGAGCATCATCCTGATCAATCGAGGCTTCGTACCGACCGACCGAAAGGACCCCGCCACGCGCGCCGAGGGCAGGCCGCGCGGCAGCGTCGATATCGTCGGCTACATGCGCTGGCCGGAGGCGCGCGGCCTGTTCACGCCATCCGATGACGCCAAGAACAATGTCTGGTATGTGCGCGACCCCAAGGCGATGTCGGAAGCGCACAAATGGTCGGTGGCGGCGCCGTTCTACATCGATCAGGAGGCGCCGGTGCCGCCCGGCGGTTTGCCCAAACCGGGCAGGATCGACGTGAAAATGCCGAACAAGCATCTGGAATATGCGCTGACCTGGTTCGGCCTGGCGCTGGCGCTCGGCGGCGTCTATGTCGTCTGGCTCGTCGCCCGGCTGCGACGACGATTTTAAGGCGTGCCAGTTTTCTTGTGCCTGGCCGGGCGCGGGGTTAGGGTGCGGTCAAATCCAGGGCCGTCCCGAATAAAAAGCTAGTTATATCAATGCGTTATATCTCCACGCGGGGCGAGGGCACCCCGCTCGATTTTGTCGAGGTGATGCTCGCGGGTCTCGCGCGGGACGGCGGCCTGTACGTCCCTGAGACCTGGCCGTCGGTCATGAACGAGACCATCGCCGGATTCGCCGGCAAGCCTTACGCCGAGGTCGCGGTCGAGGTGCTCAAGCCCTTCGTCGGCGACAGCATTCCGGAGGCCGATCTCGCGCGCATGGCGCGCGAGGCCTATGGCACGTTCCGCCATCCGGCGACCGCGCCTTTGGTGCAACTCGACTCCAGCTTGTTCGTCCTCGAGCTGTTCCACGGCCCGACGCTCGCCTTCAAGGACCTCGCCATGCAACTGGTGGCGCGGCTGATGGATTACGTCCTGATCAAGCGCAACCAGCGCACCACCATCGTCGTCGCCACCTCGGGCGATACCGGCGGCGCCGCGGTCGAAGCGTTCCGCGGCCGTGCCCAGGTCGATGTCGTCGCGCTCTATCCGCATGGCCGCATCTCCGAAGTACAGCGCCGCATGATGACGACCGCGCCGGACACCAATGTGCACGCGCTCGCCATCGAGGGCACCTTCGACGATTGCCAGGCTTTGGTGAAGGCGATGTTCAATCATCACGCCTTCCGCGACCGCGTTCGCCTGTCCGGCGTCAATTCGATCAACTGGGCGCGCATTGTCGCGCAGACGGTTTATTACTTCACCGCCGCTGTGGCGCTCGGTGCGCCGCACCGCAAGGTCGCCTTTACGGTGCCGACCGGCAATTTCGGCGATGTCTATGCCGGCTATGTCGCCCAACGCATGGGGCTGCCGATCGACCGGCTGGTCGTGGCGACCAACGTCAACGATATTCTGGCGCGCACCTTCGCCACTGGCGATTACGAGACGCGCGGCGTGACGGCGACGAGCTCGCCGTCGATGGACATTCAGGTGTCGTCGAATTTCGAACGGCTGCTGTTCGAAACCTGCCAGCGCGACGCGGCGCAGGTCAAAGCCCTGATGGGTTCGCTGACGCAATCCGGCCGCTTCAGCGTGCCGGGCGCGGCGCTCAAAGAGATGCGCGCGCTGCTCACGGCCGATCGCGCCGACGAACAGGAAACCGCCGCCACCATTCGCGCCTGGCTCAAGGAGGCCGGCTACTGCGCGGATCCGCATACCGCGGTGGCGCTCGCCGTCGCCGAAAAAGAGACCCGCGATCCGAAAATCCCGATGGTGGTGCTGTCGACCGCCCATCCGGCCAAATTTCCCGACGCGGTGGAGGCGGCTTGCGGTGTGAACCCCGGCCTCCCAGATTGGCTGTCTGACCTGCCGAAGAAGGCCGAGCGCATCACCGTGCTGCCGGCCGATCAGGGACAAGTCGAAAAGTTTGTGTCCAGTGCGTCGCGTGCGGCGCGTGAAGGAGCTGCGGTATGACCGTTGAAGTGACACGCCTGGCCTCCGGCCTGTCGGTGGTAACCGACCGCATGCCGCATCTGGAATCGGCCTCGCTTGGCGTCTGGGTCGGCACCGGCAGCCGCGACGAATTGCCCGACGAACACGGCATTTCGCATCTGCTCGAACACATGGCCTTCAAGGGCACCAAGAAGCGCACCGCGCGCCAGATCGCCGAAGCCATCGAGGCGGTCGGCGGCGATCTCAATGCCGCGACCAGCGTCGAATCGACCGGCTATTTCGCCCGCGTGCTGAAGGCCGATGTGAATCTCGCGCTCGATGTGCTCGCCGATATTCTGTCCGAGCCGGCTTTCGACCCGGAAGAATTGCGCCGCGAGCAGAACGTCATCACCCAGGAAATCGGCGCCACCGAAGACGCCCCCGACGATCTGGTGTTCGACCGCTTGCAGGAAACCGCGTTCCCCGACCAGCCGATGGGCCGTTCGATTCTGGGCACGCCGGAGACGGTGCGCTCGTTCAGCGCCAAGAGTTTGCGCACCTATCTCAACCGCAACTACCGCGCGCCGAACATGCTGGTCGCCGCCGCCGGCAGCGTCGATCACGCGCAGATCGTCGCCGAAGCCGAGAAGCGCTTTGCCAGTTTCGTCGGTCCCGACGCGCCCAAGCCGGAGCCGGCAAAATTCGGCGGCGGCACGCGGGTCGAAACCCGCGATCTCGAGCAGGTGCATATCGCGCTGGCGCTGCAAGGCGTGCCGGTGCGCGATCCGTCGCTGTACAGCCTTCAGGTTTTCACCAGCGTGCTTGGCGGCGGCATGTCATCGCGTCTGTTTCAGGAAGTGCGCGAAATCCGCGGCCTCTGCTACACGATCCAGGCTTTCCACATGCCCTATTCCGACACCGGCATGTTCGGGCTCTATGCCGGCACCGATGAAACCGACGCGCCGGAACTGATGCGCGTCGTCATCGACCAGATCGAAAGCGCCACCGAAACCTTGAACGAGGCCGAGATCGCGCGCGCCAAGGCGCAGATGAAGGCCGGGCTGCTGATGGCGCTGGAAAGCTCCGAGGCGCGCCTCGGCCAGATCGCGCGCCAGATGCTGGCCTTTGGCCGGCCGATCCCGCTCGACGAGATTGTCGCCAAGGTCGAAGCCGTCACGGTCGAGACTGCGCGTGCCGCCGGACGGGCGCTGATCGCGCGCGGCCGCCCGGCGATCGCCGCGCTCGGGCCCGGCAATGGGCTTGAAAGCACCGCCGCGATTGCCGAAAGTCTGGTTCGTCCGGCGGCTTAAGTAAAACGCCGGCATGGCGGAAAAGGATCATGGCTTTCTTCCGCAATGTCAGTCTGAGCGAACCGGCGCCGGCGATCGTGGGCGCCGGCGTGTCGTTGCGGCTGCCGCAGCCGGGCGACTACGCCGAATGGGCGGCCTTGCGCGAAGCCAGCCGTGAATTCCTCACGCCCTGGGAGCCGATCTGGCCGTCCGACGACCTGACGCGCGGCGCTTTCCGCCGCCGCATCAAGCGTTACGTCGAGGATCAGCGTAACGATCTGGCCTATGCTTTTCTCATCTTCCGCTCTCAGGACAATGCGCTGGTCGGCGGCTTGACCTTGGCCAATATCCGCCGCGGCGTCGCCCAGACCGGCAGCATCGGCTATTGGGTCGGGGCGCGTTTCGCCCGCCATGGCTACATGACTGCGGCGGTGCGGGCGGTGGTGCCCTATTGTTTCGGCGCCTTGCGGCTGCACCGGCTGGAGGCCGCCTGCATCCCCGATAATGCGGCCTCGGTCGGGCTCCTGGAAAAGACCGGCTTCCAGCGCGAGGGCTATGCACGCGGTTATTTGTGCATCAACGGCATCTGGCACGACCATTTGCTTTATGCGCGCCTCGCCGAAGACCCGAAATGACCGCGAAACCCTGCCTTTAGCTTGCCACGCTTGGTTTGCTATAAGGGGCGGCGCCGGGAGCGGGGGCATCCTCATTCCGAATTTTGGTCAAGAAACGCGAGTGAAAAAGATGCGTGGGGGACGGGACGACCGGGTCGCTGAGGTGAAAAGCCAGCCCTTCAAGAGACATGTGTTCGCGGCCACGCTGGCGCTGCTGCTGGCCGGCTGCGGCTCCAGCAGCCTGACGTCGTCGCTGTCGTCATTGAACGTTTTCGACTCGAACAAGGCGACCACCGGGGCGGCTTCCGCCGACGGCGCTGCTGCGCAATCGACCGATATCGAGTGTCCGGCCGTGACTGTACGTACCGGCGCTTCGACGCTGATGATCGGCGGCGAAACCAAGGGTGCCGAACCCGGCGTTCTGAACCTGCGCTATCAGGGCACCATCGTTCGCACCGCGCGCGAATGCAATGTCACCGCCGGCGTGGTGACCATGAAGGTCGGCATTGAAGGCCGCGTCATTACCGGCCCGGCCGGCGGGCCGGGCTCGCTTGATGTGCCGCTGCGCGTCGCGGTGGTGCATGAGGGCGTCACGCCGAAGCCGGTGGCGTCGCGCTTTGCCCGCGTGCCGGTGACCATTGCCAGCGACAACGATCGCGTCGGCTTCACTCATGTGGAGTCCGACATCAGCTTCCCGATGCCGGTGCCGGCCGGCGATATCGATTCCTATATCGTCTATGTCGGCTTCGATACGCTCGCCGCGCAGCAAAAGCCGGCGCCGGCCACAAGGCGCAAACCGGCGGCAAAGCCGAGGCAGGGGTAGTCGTTACCACCCTCTAATATCGATAACCGTGCCCTTGAGCGCGCGCATGTCGGAGATCACCGCACGGGCCCCGGCGGCGCCGAGGCTGGCCGCGAGCCTGCCGCCGGCGTGACTGCCGCCGACAAAGCCAATCGCCGTCATGCCGGCTGCGACACCGGCGGCGACGCCGACGGCGGAATCCTCGACCACCAGGCAATCGGCCGGATTGACACGCATCTTGGCGGCGGCGTGCAGAAACAGGTCCGGCGACGGCTTGCCGTTTGGCACATCGGCTGCCGAAAATAGATTGGGTTCGAAGTATCGGATCAGATCGGTCGTCTCCAGGCTGACCCGCATGCGGTCCAAAGTCGCCGACGAGGCCACACATTTTGGGCCGCGCAGCCAGGACAGTGCGTGGTTGACATGCGGGGTCGCCCGCAGCTCGGTGCGGAAGCGGCGCAAGGTCGCATTGGCGACGGTGGCAGCAAAGTCGGGCGGCAGCTTGCGGGCGGCGGCGATTTCCACCTCGGCGAACATGTCGGACTGCCGGCGGCCGGTGAAATAGCGCGCCACCACGTCCGGCGTCAGCGCGAAGCCGGCGCGCATGAATTCCTGCGATACGATCGCGGTGGCGAGCGGCTCGCTATCGACGAGTACGCCGTTGCAATCGAAAATAATCACGAGGTCCTCGGCCGGTTTCCCGGCGTGCTTAAAACGGTGGAAAATGTCAGGTCCGCTGACGGGATACGCCTACAAAGGCCCGAATCAGTCCGGCAAAGAATAATGATGGTACGCAATTACGCAAAGACCCCGTGCGAAGCGGCGACGTCTATTTTTGCGATCGTCGGTTAAATAACGGGGAAAAAAGCCGGATCTTGAGCCCGGCGGTATAACCGTCCGCCTTGTGGCCGGCGGCGCCATAGCGTTTTCGAGCGAAGTGGGTACCGGTTCGCGTGAAGAAAACGCGCCAAAGCAAGAAGCTAGTTCAGCTTCTTGCGGACGTCCTCGATGCCCTTGGCGATCAGTTGACCGGCCAGCGCGCCCTTGGTTTCGGCGGTGAGGATAGTCTCGGCGGCAGTAACGGCAGCTTCGGCGGCTGCGGCGCGGACGTCGGCCGCGGCCTGGGCTTCCGCCTGGGCGATCTTGGTCTCGGCCATCTTGGTGCGGCGCGCGACGAATTCCTCGATCTTGGCCTTGGCCTCGACGGCCATGCGCTCGGCTTCGGCCTTGGCGCCGGCGACGATTTCCTGGGCCTCGACTTCGGCTTCCTGGCGCTTGCGCTGATACTCGGCCAGCACCTTGGCGGCTTCTTCGCGCAGCATGCGCGCTTCGTCGAGTTCGGCCTGGATGCGCGCGGCGCGGTCGTCCAGCGCCTTGGCCAGCTTCCGGAACACGCCGACATAAACAAGGATGCCGATGAACATCACGAAGGCAATGGCGACCCAGATTTCCGGATTGTTGAGGAAAGACATGGGATCAGCCCTTGAGCGCTTCGTTGACGGCCGCGTCGACCGCGGCATCGGCCGGCGATACGCCGATCAGCTTTTCTACGATCGCCTTGGTAGCATCGACGGCGATGCCACGCACATTGGCCATGGCGGCCTGTTTAGTCGCGGCAATCGTCTTTTCGGCTGCCGCCAGCTTGGCGCTGAGATCTTCCTCGATCTGGACGCGGGCGGCCTGCGATTCGGTCGCCTGCTTGTCGCGGGTTTCGTTGGCGATTGCCTGGGCGCGGCCGCGCGCTTCGGCCAACGCCTGCTCGTAGGCGGCGACCGCCGCGTCCGAGGCGGCCTTGGCCTTCGCGGCCGCGGCAAGATCGTCGGAGATCCGCTTCTGCCTGTCGTCGATGATCGCGCCGATACGCGGCAGCGCGAACTTCGACATCATCACGAACAGGAAGATGAAGCAGATGGCCAGCCAGAACAGTTGAGACGCAAATGTCTCCGAATTGAAGGGCGGAAACACCTTCGGTCCGGAAGCTTGCTCAGTATGGGCTGTTGGCGTAGCCATTGCGGATATCGTCCGTCTGTTAGCGCTGGATTAGACAGCGAACAGGAGCAGGAGCGCAATCAGCAGCGAGAAGATGCCAAGCGCTTCGGTCACGGCGAACCCGAAGATCAGGTTCGTGAACTGGCCCTGCGCGGCCGACGGGTTGCGCAGCGCGCCGGCGAGAAAGTTGCTGAAGATCGAACCCACGCCGATCGCGGCGCCGGCCATGCCGATGCAGGCGATACCCGCGCCGATGTACTTTGCTGCCACTGGATCCATAACAAACTCCTTTTGTTTTTCGTCGTGTCGGACGGGCCGTTAGTGGCCCGGGTGTAACGCATCGTTGAGATAGATGCAGGTGAGGATGGTGAACACGTAAGCCTGCAGGAAGGCGACCAGCAGTTCGAGCGCCGTCAGGCCGATCACCATGGCCAGCGGCAGAACCGCGCTGGCGATGCCGACAGCCCCCAGGCCGCCGAGCAAAGTAATGAAGCTGGCGAAGACCTTCAGTGTGATGTGGCCGGCCAGCATGTTCGCGAACAGACGGACGCTGTGCGAAATCGGCCGCGAGATGAATGACAGAACCTCGATGAACACGATCAGCGGCAAAATGAAAATCGGGATGCCCTTCGGCACGAACAGGCCGAAGAAGTGCAGGCCGTGCTTCCAGACGCCGTAAACCACCACGGTCAGGAACACCGACATGGCCAGCGCGACGGTGATGATGATGTGCGAGGTGACGGTGAAGGTATAGGGAACAAGGCCGACCAGGTTGGCGACCAGAACGAACATGAACAGCGAGAACACGAAGGGGAAGAAGCGCATCCCTTCCTTGCCGGTGGTCGAGCCTATCGTCGAGGCGACGAATTCGTAGGACAGTTCGGCCAGCGATTGCATGCGGCCCGGAACAACCGCGCGGCGCGCCGTGCTGGTCAGCAGGAAGCCGGTGATGCCGACCACGGCCAGCACCATGAAGGCGGCGGAGTTCGTGAACGCGATCTCCTGCCCGCCGATCTTGGCGACCGGGAAGAGCTTGACGATCTCAAATTGTTGAACGGGGTCGGCCATCACTTCGTCCTATCGGGCGCCACTCCGGCAACCCGCATCACGTTGAGAACACCGGCGGCGAAGCCGAGCAGCAAAAACACGATCAACCCCCACGGCGAAATGCCCAGCCAACGGTCGAGCAACCAGCCGATCGCCGCTCCGACGAGAACGCCCGCGACCAGTTCGGTCGACAGTCGCAGACCTCGGGCCATCCCGGTCGTATCTGCGGTCTGAGGCGAACGGGAGTCGTTTTCGGTTGGCCGGCGCACTGTCGCGAGCCGGTCGCCGAGACTCTCGAGCCTCGCGGAGAGAGCAGCCTCATCGTCCGGCGGGTTTTTTCGATCGCCTTTTCCCCGCGTGCCGTCAGCCATGCTTTCGACTCGCGTAGTAAAAGGCTTCGTTTTTGGTCCCGCCGCCCTAAAAGCCGCGCGGACCATACTGATCGTGACTCGTGGAGTCAAGAAAGCGCAGTTCCCTCTTAAGTATATGAATCCAAAAGAAAAATGCATATTTCCACGGCCGGCGCAGGCCGATTGCGTGCAGTGCGGCATATCGTCAACAGATCAGGCAAACGGGCCGGTTCTGCGCCGCCGCGGCGAGTGATAAGGTGGCGCCGGGGCGTACGCGAAGGACACCGACAATGCGATTTCTGAGCCTCGCCGCCGCTGCCGGCATTGCCGTGCTGGCCTCCGGACCGCTGGCGGCGCAGGCACCCGAACCGCCGCCCGTGGCGTCCGAGCCGCCGGCGCAACAGCCGGCCCCAGAGTCGGGTCAACAACTGACCCAAGAGCCTGCCGCACCGGATGTGTCGGCCCGCTATGCCTTCAGCCGCGTCGATGGCGGCTTCCTGCGCTTCGACAGCGTCAGCGGGCAGGTCGCCTTGTGCAGCCAGCGCGGCGCCGGCTGGGTCTGTCAGGCCGTGCCGGAAGACCGCGCCGCGCTCGACAGCGAGATCGCCCGGCTGCAAGGCGAAGTGACGCAATTGAAATCCGAGGTCGCCACGCTGCGGGCGCCGCCCGAGCCGCCGCGGCCGTCGGCCGAACTTGCGCCGCGCAACGATGGCCCCAAATCCGGTGGGCTCAAATTGCCGACCGATGAAGACATCAAGTGGGCACGCGCGGCGATCGAAAACATCTGGCGGCAGTTCGTCGATATGGTCGCGGAGCTTCAAAAGGACCTGCAGCGCAAGGGCTAGCTTGCGCTGGACATTGAAATGACCGGACGCCTTTCAGCCATCGTCACCGCTGCCGCGCCATCGGTTGCCACCGCGACCCTGCGCGTCGATACGCAAGGTCCCGGTTTCAACGAGATCTCCGCCGACGCGCGCGCCTTCATCGGCGAATGCGGCGCACGCGATGGCGCGCTGCTGGTCTTTCTGCGGCACACGTCGGCGTCGCTGGTCATTCAGGAAAACGCCGATCCCGACGTGCAGACCGATTTGATGACCGCGCTGGAAAATCTGGCGCCGGAGCACGCACCCTGGGTTCACGACGCCGAGGGTCCCGATGACATGCCGGCGCATGTGAAGGCGATGCTGAACGGAATTTCGCTGCATGTGCCAGTGGTTGGCGGCAAGCTTTCGCTCGGTACCTGGCAGGGACTTTATCTGATCGAGCACAGGCGCCGTCCGCATACGCGCGAGGTGGTTTTCCAGTTCATCGGCAGCCGCGGCTAGTGGCTCAAAGTCCGAACAGCCCGAATACCAGGGCGATAACCCACATCGTGATCGATATGGCCGCGGTCCACATCGCGAAGGTGAGATAGGTCTCGCGCAGCACTGTCGCACTGGCCCATTGCGCGTGGTCGGCAGGCGGTCGCAAATTGTCCGGCAGATAAAGCCACAACTCGGTCTTGCGATATGGTTTGGTGAGCGCTTCGCGCGCCTTGTAGATCAAAACACCCGCCATCAACGACGTGAGCGTACCGCCGGCCTGGAACGCCAGCCGGGGTTCAAACGACATCCCGACCATGATGCAGAATATCGCCAGCGAACCGAACAGGCAGGCGCGCTGCACGGTTTCGAACGCAATCCGCCGCATTTCCTGCATGCCGCCCCACGCGAAAATCAGAATCCCGACGCCTATATTACTGCAAACTCGCCACGCTTGCGGTCACGAAGCCGTCAATTTCCGGATCCGTCGCCGTCAGCGACAGCACCAGAGCCGAGCCGTATAGAACGCCGGCGATAGCCGAGCTGGATTTGGCAAAACGTAGCATCATTTCGTCCATGTAATCGCGTGCGGCCCGCAGCCCATGTTCGCCGGACGGGCGTTCATCCGGCTCCAGCGCGCGCCAGACCTCGCTGCGCCGGAAGCGTTCCTCGGTCAGCAGAGTGCTGCGGAGCAACATCAAGACGGCGAATATCAGGGCAATCGACGCGCCGATCTTGAAGGCCAGCGGCGGGGCGAAACTGAAGCCGACCATCAAGGTCACTGCGCCGAGCAGAAAAAAGCTGGCGTCGCGGGCAAGAGTGAAAAACGTATAGCGCTCGCACGGGATCATGGCCGCCTCCTTTCGGATCACCCATCCCCAAATAAAAAAAGCAATTTATATGCCAGCCTATGCCGGACCTGAACCCGGTCAGACTGATCTAGCAAACACCACGCCGGGCCAGATGTTCCTTGAGGCCGCGTTTTTTACAGCCCGAACTGGAAAAAATTACCAATCGCCGGCAGCGTCAGGATCGCGGTACCGGCAAGCCAAATCCACAGCGAAACCGGGGTCGAATCATCCTTGACGCCGGCATAGCGTTCGTAAAGCGCGGCAGGGATGCCGGCTAGGATGATGGTCGCGGTCGAAACCATCAGCGACGAGAACATCAAGGTCAGCCCGGTCGAGCCGAACAGCAAAGCCGGCGCCAGCACCTGAACGTGGATGAGTGCAAACAACAAAGCGGTCTGGTTGAAGATGCCGTTGATCATGCCGAAAAAGGCGATGCCGATGAAATAGAAATTGCGCTCCATGGCTCAGGTCACCTTCGGGACTGCGCCCATCAGGAGAAAGCCGTAGAGCAAAGCGACGCGGAGCCAGAACAGCCAGACGAAGCCGAACAGCCAGATGACGACCGGCGGCGTGGCCTTCGGCGTTACAACAGCAATGACGGCGACCACCGGATCGGTGAGGCGGCAGAAGAAGCGCCAGATGTAATTCTGAGAATCCGGATCGACGAACAGGCCGAGCAGCACACGCCCGAGCAAAGTGTACATCACGACCGCCAGAATGAAATTCGGCAGTTGATAAACCCAATAAGAAAAAAGTGTCGCTTCGCCCACGGCTCGTTCTCCCCGCATCACCATGGCGGTTGACGGAACGTCCGGCAACCAAAAAAAAGCGGGGCCCCGAAGGGCCCCGCTCCAGATCGAACCTTATGAACGGTCAGGTCTTTTCTTCGAGCACCGTGCGGCCACGTGCCTTGCGGATTTCGTCGACATAAGCCTGCATTTCCTTGGACGGCTCCTTGCCCATGAGGCTGACCACGTAGATGACCAGGAAGCCGAGTGGCGCGCCCAACAAACCGCAAGCGATGTTGTTGAGGTTGAACCAGCCGACCTTGTTGGCCAACGGATGGGCCAGCGTGACCCAGCCGTCCATGGCGTTCGGAGCGGCCATGGCCGTGGCGATATTCACCAGAGGAGCGCCCGTCACCGGATTGAGCAATGAGCTCATGCCGGCGTACTGGACCCCGAAGCCGGGGAAGTAACGGGTGGTCACCAGGTAGAACAGGCAGAGGCCGAAGCCCGCCAACATGCCGCAGATCGCGCCAGTTGCCGTTGTGCGCTTCCACCAGACGCCCATGATGAGCGCCGGGAAGTTGCCGGCCATTGCGAGCGAGAACGCCCAGCCAACCATGGCCAGGATGTCGCCCGGCCTGGTCGCCGCCGTTGCCGCCGCCGCCACAGCGACTAACAGCAAGAGGATGCGGGCCACGAGGAGCCGGCGGATCGTCGGCGCGTTCGGGTCGATCATCTTGTAGTAGACGTCGTGAGACAGAGCGTTGGCGATGGCGAGCAGGAGACCGTCAGCGGTCGAAAGCGCCGCCGCCAGACCGCCCGCGGCCACAAGGCCCGAGATCACGTAGGGCAGGCCCGCGATCTCCGGCGTGGAGAGCACGATCACGTCCGTATTGATCACGAAGTCCTGCAACCGGACGACGCCCGGATGACCGGCGATCGCCTTACAGGCAGCAACGATGGCGTCGATGCTGGCGGCATTCTTGCCGCAGATCTGGATCAGGCCGAGTTCGCCCCAAGTGAACATCCAGGGACGGACCTGCGTCAGATCCCGGCCGATGATGTTGGTGTACACTTCCAGCTTCGAGAACGCCGCGTAAGCCGGCGCCGAGAAGTACAGCAGGAAGATGAACAGCAACGACCAGGCGACCGACTGACGCGCTTCACGCACCGACGGGGTGGTGAAATAACGCATCAGGATGTGCGGCAGCGAAGCGGTGCCGACCATCATGCAGACGACGATGCCGAAGAAGTTCAGCGGGCTGTAGGTGATGAACGGTGCAATGTGCGGCTTGAGATTGCCCGCGGTGGCCAATCCGGACGCGAGCATCGCACCTTCACGGGCAGTGATTTCCGCAATCGCATTGCCGTAGGTCAGTTGGGGGATCGGAATGCCGTACTGCTTGGTCGACAGGATGATGATCGGCACCAGGTACGCGATGATCAGCACGACGTATTGTGCGATCTGCGTCCAGGTCACCGCCCGCATGCCGCCCAGCATCGCGCACAGCAGAATGCCGACGAGGCCCGCGAACACCGCGAGTTCGAACTGCATGCCGAGGAAGCGCGAGGCGATCAGGCCGGTGCCGAAGATCTGCGCGGTCACATAGGTGAACGAGCAGCACACCAGCACGACCACGGCGATGCCGCGGGCGAAGTTGCCGCCGAACCGGAACGCCATGAAATCCGGCACGGTATAGGCGCCGAACTTGCGGAGATACGGTCCGATCAGGATCGACACCAGCACGAAGCCGCCGGTCCAGCCGAGCACCCAGGCCAACCCGTCATAGCCGAGCAGGAACAAGGTGCCGGCCATGCCGACGAACGATGCCGCCGACATCCAGTCGGCGCCGGTCGCCATGCCGTTATAGAAGGCCGGAACGCGCCGGCCTGCCACATAGTATTCGGAGACCTGAGCCGTCCGCGTCATCACGCCGATGATGGCGTAGACTGCCAGGGTGAAGAACACGAACAGATAGCCGAGGATCTTGTTCGGAACGCCGACCTGTTCGAGGATCGCAAGAAAGATAACAAAACCGATGAAGCCACCGGTGTAGACGCCGTACATCTTTCCGAGATTCTTGATGAAATCGGACGTGCTGGCTGATTGCGTTGACATGTTTGTTTCCCCCTCAATCGTCTTCGGCCATGCCGAACTCGCGGTCGATCTTGTCCTGCTGCTTTGCAAACATGAACAGCATGACGACGAACGCGATCAGCGAGCCTTGCGCGGCCATATAGAAGCCGAGCGGGAACTGAAGAATCGGAATGGTGATGGCGTTCAGCGGCACCACGAAAAAGTGGATGACGTAGCCGAAGAAAAACCACGCACCGAGGTGCATGAACATCAATCGCGATGTTCTCTGCCAATGCGCATCGGTATTGGCTTGAGCAGATTCAGTTGTTGGAGCCATTTGTCGCCAGCCCTCCCTCAAATCCTTGCCGCGTTAATGCGGGCAAAGGTGTTAATATGCGGGGGGCGTGCGATATCTGCGTGCGGCATCCCCCCAAAGGCCGCAAGTCACTCCCGTTTCTTGTCGACGGGTGTAAAACCGGCTTAAAATTAGCACCTGTGCTGAATTCTCCGTATACAACTTTAGGACTAATGCCGAGACTCTAGTCCCTGATTCAACTACAGTTTTTGAAAGTTATCTTCTCGCATGTGCGAGATGAACAAAAAGCCTCGGCCGATAACCGGAAAGATTCGTGATGGGACTATTTGATTATTTCAAGCGCAGTCAGCCGATCCGCGACAAAGACGAACTCGCCGATTTTATCGACCGGTACGCCGCGTTTCTGGTGCAGAAGGCGATCTACGAATATTCCCGCGCGCGCGCCGGACATTACTCCAAGGTGCTGTTCGCCGAATCGGGCTTTCAGAAAGCGGTGGAAGTATCGCGCTGGCAGGCATTCCCCCTTGGCCTAGCGATGGTGGCCGAAATCGTCGACGGCGTGCTGCGCTCGCAAGCCGAAGAACGCGATTTCGATGCCCTGGTGGCGATGGTTCTCGCGGTGTTCGACCGCTACGCGGTGCCCGACGCCCTTGGCCGGGAAAAATGGCTGGAATTGCGTGCCGACCTCGAGCAGCGCTTGCAGCGGATCGCGCTGCATCCGGTCAAGCGCGCCATGGATGTCCCCGAACAATACGCCATGCTTTACTTCGATCTCATGCCCATTCACGAGAAGCTGCGCGGCCGCGACCTGGAAACCACGCACAATTATCTCATGGTCACCTTGTGCAATATCCATGCGGAATTGACCAAGCGCATCGACGGCCAGCCCCTGGCGCCACTGGTGGCTGCGCATTGACCGGCGCCAGGCCCGGCCCCTTGCTATCGCATTGAAACAAAGTGCTATTTCAAATAGCTTGGGGTGAAGGGCTTGCGCTCGTCCCGGCCCCGGTGGAACATTGGCCTGAAGGCTATCCGGCACTGGGGTTCGCGCGGCAGATGGCCGCCGGCCGGCATGAAGAAAGTTCGGTTAAGTGGAGAAGCCCGAGATCTACCAATTGGTCATTGCCGACGACCATCCCCTGTTCCGGGGCGCGTTGCGCGAAGCGGTGTCCGGGCTGCTGGAGCGGGTCGAGATTGCCGAAGCCGGTACCTTCGACGACGTGGTGGCCTTGCTCGACAAAGGCGGCGAGATCGATCTGGTGACGCTCGATCTGTCGATGCCCGGCGTGCGCGGCTTCTCCGGCTTGATGTATATCCGCGCGCAATATCCGAGTGTGCCGGTGATCGTCGTGTCGGCCAATGACGACCCGGCCGCGATCCGCCGCTGCATGGAATTCGGCGCCTCCGGCTTCATCCCGAAAACCCTGAGCGTCGAGGCCATGCGCGCCGCGATTTCGCGCATTCTCAGTGGCGGCGTGTGGACGCCGGCGGATGTCGATCTGTCGGCCGGCTCGGATGCCGAATCCGCCGCGCTGATGGCGCGCATGGCGACATTGACGCCGCAGCAGGTGCGCGTCCTGATGATGTTGTCGGAAGGCCTGCTCAACAAGCAGATCGCCTATCAGCTCAGCGTTTCGGAAGCGACCGTGAAGGCGCATGTCTCGGCCATTCTGCAAAAGCTCGGCGTCGAAAGCCGCACGCAAGCCGTAATAGCCGCCGCCAAGATCGAAAACGGCCAGTGGTCGCAAGGGGCCGGCGCAGAGGGGTAATTACTCCGCCGCGGCGACGCGCATAACGCGCCACTGCGCCAGGAGCGCGCGCAAGGCCGCCGGCTTGACCGGCTTGTTCAGCAACTGAATATCCTCGGCGCGGGCGCGCTCGCGCACCGCCGGCGAACGGTCGGCGGTGATCAGGATCGCCGGCAATGGGCCGCACCGCTTGCGCAGTGCGATGATCGCCTCGATGCCGTTGCCATGGTCGAGATGGTAATCGACCAGCAATCCATTCGGCGGCGTCGGGGCCGCGGTGATCGCCGCCATGGCGAGTTCGAGGTCGGGCGCCTTGATGACCTCGCAACCCCAGCCGCGCAGCAACAACTCCATGCCGTCGAGCACCGCCGGTTCGTTGTCGATGCAGACCGCCATCGTGCCGGCGAGATGACTGGGATCGACGCGGGCAGTGTCGCGCGACGGCAATTCGACCGGCGCCGCGTTCGATCTCGCAACAGTCACTGCGAAATGCGAACCGCCGCTCGCCAACTGGCCGACTTCGACGGCGGAGCCGAGGACGCGGGCGATGCGCTCGACGATCGACAGCCCGAGGCCAAGGCCGCGGGCGATGCGCGCGCCTTGCTCAAGGCGATGGAATTCGATGAAGATGTCGCGCTGCTTGGTTTCCGGAATGCCGACGCCGGTGTCATAGACATTAATGCGCAGTTCATTCCCCTTGCGGCGGCAGCCGATGAGCACGCGGCCGGCCGGCGTGTATTTGATAGCGTTGGAGACGAGGTTCTGCACCAGCCGGCGCAGCAGCCGGCGGTCGGAGCGCACCACCAGACCGCACCTTACGTATTTGAGATCGATACCTTTGGCGCTCGCCATCGGCGCGAACTCCAGCTCGATCTGGCGCATCAGGTCGTCGATGCGGAACGACGAGAATTCCGGCCGCATCGCGCCGGTATCGAGTCGCGACATGTCCAGCAGCGCGCCGAAGATTTCCTCGACGGCTTCGAGTGAGGCGTCGATATTGTCGACCAGCCGGCGGTCGTCGCGGCCGCCGCGTTCGATCAGGCTGGTGACGTAAAGCCGCGCCGCGTTGAGCGGTTGCAGAATATCGTGGCTGGCGGCGGCGAGAAATTTGGTCTTGGAGATATTGGCGGCGTCGGCCTCGCCCTTGGCGCGGGCCAGCGCGGCGTTGAGCAACGTCAGTTCCTCGGTGCGCTCGCGCACGCGCCGCTCCAGCGTTTCGTTGGAGCGCTCCAGCGCTTCGGCGGCTTCGACGCTCGATGTAATGTCGGTGAATGTGGTGACGATGCCGCCGTCCGGCATGTGGTTGGCGCGCACCTCGACCACCATGCCGGCTTCGGCGAAGCGCTCCATGAACACTTCCTTGCCGGAGACATAGCGCTCGATCTGCGCCCGCACGAAATCCTCGACGCGGTCCGGTTTCACGTCGCCGCGCTGGCTGTTGAAGCGCAGGATATCGGCGAGCGCCACGCCGCTGCGGATCAGGCTCGGCGGCAGGTCGAGAATTTCGCCGAACTGCCGGTTCCAGCAGATCAGCTGCAAATCGCGGTCGAACACGGCGATGCCCTGGCGCACATGGTCGAGCGCGGTCTGCAATATTTCACGGTTGTACTGGATCGCCGCATTGGCGTCGTCGAGCAGCTTGAGCGCCGCCTTGGTCGAGACCGTGCGCTTGCGCAACAGCAGCGACAGCACCAGCCGCGACGAGGCGCCGCCGATGGCCGAGGCGAGAATATGCTCGGCGTGACGCACCAGCCGGAAGTCGGCCTCGTCCTTGCCGACCATGCTGATTCGGTGCGTTTCGGCGAAGGTTTCCAGCGCGCCGCGCGTGCGCTCCTCGCCGAGATAGCGCGCCACGGTGGTGACGAGTTCTTCCACCGTCACCGACGAGCGCCACAACCGGAAGCTCGGCGTCATCGGCGTCAGGTCGGACGGCACGAATGTATTGGCCTGCATGCGTTCGATCGGCGACGGCTCGCGCCGCAACGAGAAGCCGACATAGCAAAGGACGTTGACCGCGAGACTCCACACCACGCCATGCACCAAAGGCGACAGGTTCAGGCCCAGCATATGCTGCGGCCGCAACATGGCGATGCCCCACGGCCCCTCGGTGAGGATGTGCTTTCCGATGAAGCCGATGTCGGCGAAGGTCGGCAGCAGCAGCGTATAGGCCCAGATGGCGATGCCGGCGGTCATGCCGGCGATCGCGCCGGCGGCGGTGGCGCGCCGCCAGAACAGGCCGCCGAAAAAAGCCGGCGCTAGTTGGGCCACCGCGGCGAAGGCCAACAAACCGATGGAGGCGAGCTGCGCTTCGCCGGCGGCGCGATAGTAAAAATAAGAGAGCAAAAGAATGACGAAGATCGCCAGCCGCCGCACCATCAGCAACAGCTTGCCGATATTCTCGCGGCCGGACAGCAGGCCTTCGCGCCGTTGCAGCACCAAGGGCATGATCAGGTCGTTCGACACCATGATCGATAGGGCCACCGATTCGACGATCACCATCGCGGTCGCCGCCGACAGGCCGCCGACAAAGGCGGCGATGGTCAAAACGTAGGAGCCGGTCTGCAATGGCAGCGCCAGGACGAACATGTCGCTGTCGACCGTGCCGGCCGGGAAGGTCAAAAGGCCGGCCAGCGCAATAGGCACCACGAAGAGATTGATCAGCACCAGATAGATCGGAAACAGCCAGACCGCGCGCTTTATCTCGTTCTCGTTGTTGTTCTCGACCACGGCGACGTGAAACTGGCGCGGCAACAGGATGATCGCCATGAACGACAAGAGTGTCGTGACGATCAGCGCGTCGAAAGCCGGTTCGCGCGTGAACAGTGCGGCGGTCGCGGAATTGGCGCGCGCCGCCTCGAACAGCGCGCCGGGCCCGCCGAACATCCAGAAGGTGACGAAGATGCCGACGGCGAGAAAGGCGAATAATTTGACGATCGACTCGGTGGCGATCGCCAGCATCAAGCCATCTTGATGCTCGGTGGCGTCGATATGGCGCGTGCCGAACAGCACGGCGAAGGTTGCCATCGACAGCGCGACGAACAAGGCAATGTCGCCGAGCAGCGGCCGGGTCATATCGCTGATCGGCGTGATGTGGGCGAGGATCGTCTCCAGCGACGATGACACGGCTTTGAGCTGGAGCGCGATATAGGGAATGGTGCCGACAATGGCGATCAGCGCGACCACGGCGGCGACCGCCTGGCCCTTGCCGTAGCGCGCGGCGATGAAGTCGGCGATCGAGGTGATGTTCTGCGCCTTGGCCAGCCGCACGATGCGCACCAGGAGTGGCGAGAACAGGCCGATCATCAGCACCGGGCCGATATAGATGGTGAGGAATTCGTAGCCGGTGCGCGAGGCCGAGCCGACCGAGCCGAAGAACGTCCACGACGTGCAATAGATCGCCAGCGACAGCGGGTAGATCATCAGCCGGGCGCGGCCTTCACGGCCGAGCACGGGGCGTGTGCCCTGGCCGCCGGCGGCGTTGGTTTGCGCGCGGGTGCGGTCGCCGTAACTGGCGACCAGGAACAGCAGGCCGATATACCCAAGCGCCACCGCGATGACGACCCAGCCCTGCAGCATGCGCGCTCCGAAAGCCCCGGCTAAACTTCAGCGAACTTTACGATTTTAGCCCTGTCGCGGGCTTTTAGATAGCGCTTCAGGCGGCGCAGTGCGGCAATGCGCCTGACCTTTGTCAAAACCTTTGGTCGAACGGCCGGGCTATGCTGCGGTCCGGACTGGAAGACGGAGCGGGAGCTCGGCCATGGCGACGACCGGCAATGCAACGCCGTTGATCTCACTCGATGCCGTTGTCCTCGACACCGAGACGACCGGACTTGAGCCGTCCAAGGCGCGCATTATCGAGATCGGCACGGTGCCGCTGAAGGACGGACGGCTGGTCGAGAGCGCGGGCCATCGCCAACTGGTCAACCCCGGCATGGCGATCCCGGAGGCGACGACCCGTATCCACAAGATCGACGACGCCATGGTGGCGAACGCGCCGGCCTTCGCCGCCATCTGGCCGGAGCAGGCCGCGGCAATGGCGGGCGCGATCTTGATCGGCCACACGCTCGGCTTCGATCTCGCCGTGCTCAAGCGCGAATGTGAACGCGCCGGCTTGCCGTGGAAAGCGCCCCGCACGCTCGATACGCGGCTTTTGGCGCAGGTCGCCGAGCCGCATCTCAGCGGTTATACGCTGGAGCATCTGGCCAGCTGGCTCGGCGTTACCGTCGAGGCGCGCCATTCAGCGCTGGGCGATGCGATCCTGACCGCGAAGATCTATCTCGCTTTGCTGCCGAAATTGCGCGCCGGCAATATCCGCACTTTGGCCGAGGCCGAGAAAGCCTGCCTGGCGTTGACCGGCGTGCTCGACGAGCAGCATCGCGCCGGGTGGGAGGAGGCGGTAGCCGCGCCGCATACCCGTGCCGAGGCCTCGCTCGCCCGCATCGACGCCTATCCCTATCGCCACCGCATTGCCGACGTCATGACGACGCCGGGCAAATTCATCGCCGGCGACAGCAGACTGGGCGATGCGCTCAACCGCATGGCGCGCGAAAAAATATCGTCGCTTTTGGTCGCTCCCGCCGGCGCCGCGCCTGACGCACGATTGCGCCTGCGCGACACCGGCATAATCACCGAGCGCGACATGCTGCGCGTCATCAGCGAACACGGCGCCGCGGCGCTTGATCGTGCCGTATCGGAATTCGCCAGCAAGCCTCTGGTGTCGCTGCCGTCGGCCGCTTTCGTTTATCGCGCGCTCGGCCGCATGAGCCGGCTCAGACTGCGGCATCTGGCGGTCGAAGACGACAACGGCAATGTCTGCGGCATGGTGACGTCGCGCGACCTGCTGCGGCTACGCGCGCAGGAAGCCGCCGTGCTCGGCGATGCGCTGGACGAGGCCGACGACATTCCGGCTCTCGGCAAAGCCTGGGCGCTGTTGCCGCGCGCCGCCTCGAGTCTCGCCGCCGAAGGCGTCAGCGCCCGCGACATCGCCGCGGTGATCTCGCGCGAACTCGGCGCCTTGACGCGCCGCGCCGGCGTTCTGGCCGAGCGCAAAATGCTGGCCGGCGGGGAGGGCGCGCCGCCATGTTCCTTTGCTTTATGCGTGCTCGGCTCGGCCGGGCGCGGCGAAAGCCTGCTCGCGATGGATCAGGACAACGCCATTGTTTTTGTCGAAGGCGCGCCCGGCTCCGCCGCCGACCAGTGGTTCGCGCAGTATGCGTCGATCGTCGCCGACATTTTGCACGAAGTCGGCGTGCCCTATTGCGCCGGCGGCGTCATGGCCAAAAACGAGGCTTGGCGCGGTTCGATGGAAATCTGGCGCGGCCGCGTCGCCGACTGGATCGCGCGCTCCAATCCCGCCGATCTTTTGTCGGTCGATATTTTCTTCGATCTGGTCGGCGTGCATGGCGACGCCGCGATGGCTTCCGAATTGTGGCGCGCCGGTTTCGATATGGCGCAGGGCAATGCCGGTTTCGCCAAGCTGCTGGCGGAAGCTTCCGGACAGGTGACGCCGGGCATCACCATGCTCGGCGGCATTCGCACTGAGGACGGCCGCATCGATCTCAAGCACGCCGGCCTGTTCGGCATCGTCACGCTGGCGCGCGTGCTGGCCATCCGCCATCACTGGCTGGAACGCTCGACGCCGGCGCGGCTTGCGGCGGCGCGGACGCTTCAGCGCAGCGAAGACGACATCGTGGCGCTGCTGCGCGCGCATGGCGATTTCCTCGATCTCATTTTATCGCAGCAACTGGCCGACATCGCTAACGGCCTGCCGCCGGGCAACAAGGTCGAGGTCAAGCGGTTGTCGCGCGAAGGGCGGGCCCGTCTGCGCACCGCGCTCGGCGCGGTGGGCGTGCTCGATACGCTGACCCGAGACCTGCTGTTTTAGCCGGACCGGCAGTCCAATCCGGCATTTGACCTTGGCGCGCGCGCCCGGCATTGATCGCAGCGACGAGCTGTGGCGCCATTGCGCTTTCCGTTTGGCTCGGTGAAAGTCGTTCCCCGTGCCCGCGCCCTCGCTTTTCACCCGCCTTTCCGGCTTCCGCGACGTCGCGGAAACATTGGCCTTTGCCGCCGCCGGCGGGCTCACCTTTGGCCTGTTGGGCATGCCGGCCGGCTATCTGTCGGGTTCCATTCTTGTCGTCGGCATCGCCGCGCTGGCCGGCCGGCCGATGCGAATTCCGCTGCGCACGGTGCAGGTGCTGCAAGTGCTGATCGGCATCACGCTCGGCGCCGTGGTGACGCCGGAGACCTTGCGCGGCATCGCCACCTATCCGCTCAGCATCGGCGTCCTGATCGCCGCCACCGCCGCCATCAGCATCGTCGGCACGGCCTATCTGCGCGGCGTGCATCGCTGGGATCTTGTGACGGCTTATCTCGCCTCGGCGCCGGGCGGCCTGTCGCAGGTCATGGCGATGGCGATCGAACTCAAGGCCGATGTGCGCGCGGTGGCCATCGTGCAGACGATCCGCATCGTCATCATCGCCGTCGGCTTCCCGGCTCTGTTGGCGGGCCTGGGCCTTGTCGGGCAATCCGAACGCAGCCTCGGCGGCGCGTTTGATATAGGTCAGCTCGGCGAACTCGCCATTCTGGTCGCCGCCGCGACCGTGATGGCTTTGGCCGCGCATCGCTTCCGGTTTCCCGGCGGCCTGCTGTTCGGCTCGATGCTGACCTCGGCGGCGCTGCACGGCAGCGGCGCGTTGTATGTCGAGTTGCCGTCATGGGTGACGCTAACGGTGATGGTTGCGTTCGGCGCGGTCGGCGGCGCGCGCTTCGCCAACACGTCGGTGCGCATGCTGTTGCATTATGTCGGCGCGGCGTTCGGTCTGTTCGGCACGGCGCTCGCCGTCACGGTGATCTTCGCCTTCGCTCTGGTCCAGGTGCTGACCTTGCCGCTCGCCGACGTGATGATCGCCTATGCGCCCGGCGCGGTCGACGCCATGCTGCTCTTGGCGCTCGCGCTCAATCTCGACCCGGTCTATGTCGGCGCGCATCATTTGACGCGCATTTTCTTTGTGCTGCTGACCATGCCGCTGGTGGTGCGGCGTCACGCCCGCGCGGCGCTCAAGCCGGACGCTGCGGTTAAGGATTCAGCGAAGCCGCCGCCGCCGTTTCAGGATTAGATTATTCCGCCGCCAGTTGCTCGCGCCGCTTCGGCAGTTGCAGCCGGTCCCAGACATCGACGAGCGCTTCCGCCAGCGCGTCGATCAGGACGTCGTCGTGATAGGGCGACGGCGTGATGCGCAGCCGCTCTTCGCCGCGCGGCACGGTCGGATAATTGATCGGCTGGATATAGATGCCGTGGTCGGCGAGCAGCATGTCGCTCGCCATCTTGCACTTCTCGGCATCGCCAATCAGCACCGGCACGATATGCGTTGATGACGGCATCACCGGCAGCCCGGCGGCATTGAGCACGGCCTTGACGCGCGCGGCGCGGTCCTGATGGCGGTCGCGTTCCCACTGCGAGGTCTTGAGATGGCGGATCGCGGCGGTGGCGGCGGCGCAGATCGCCGGCGGCAGCGCCGTGGTGAAGATGAAGCCCGGCGCGTAGGAGCGCACGGCGTCGATCATCGCGGCCGAGCCGGTGATATAGCCGCCGAGGCAACCGAACGCCTTGGCGAGCGTGCCCTCGATGACGTCGATGCGGGCCGCGGCATTGTCGCGCTCGGTGACGCCGCCGCCGCGCGGGCCATACATGCCGACTGCGTGCACTTCGTCGACATAGGTCATCGCATTGTATTTGTCGGCGAGATCGCAGATCGCATGCAGCGGCGCGATGTCGCCGTCCATCGAATACAGGCTCTCGAACATGATCAGCTTCGGCCGGTCCGGATCGGCGGCCTTGAGCAGTTCTTCGAGATGGGCGACGTCATTGTGCCGCCAGATCACCTTGTCGCAGCCGGACTGCCGCACGCCTTCGATCATCGAATTGTGGTTGAGGGCGTCGGAGAGAATGAGGCAGTTCGGCAAGAGCTTGGCGATGGTCGGGATGCCGGTCTGGTTCGAGACGTAACCGGAGGTGAACAGCAGCGCCGCTTCCTTGCCGTGCAGGTCGGCGAGTTCGCGCTCAAGCTCGACCAGCGGATGATTGGTGCCGGCGATGTTGCGGGTGCCGCCGGCGCCGGTGCCCATGCGGGCGGCGACATCGACCATGGCGCCGATCACCTTCGGGTGCTGGGCCATGCCGAGATAATCGTTGGAACACCAGATGACGACGTCGCGCTTGCCCTCGGGCGAGTGCCAGTGCGCGTGCGGGAATCGGCCGGCAATGCGCTCAAGGTCGGCAAACACCCGGTAACGCCGTTCGTCGCGCAATTTGTCCAGGGCCGAAACGAAGAAGTCATTGTAATTCATCGCAATTCCGCTTTCCCGCCGAGCGCCGCACCGTCTTTTTAGAGCGGTTCCAGCCCCTTTGTACAGACGAAATTGAATGTATTCCAATGTGCCGGCATTGACCGAAGTCAATTGGGCTCGTGGCGCTAGCGCGGCGTAAAGGCGCTTAAATCAATAAACCCGCGCATGCCGGCCAGCATCAGGGCGCCGATATGCAATTGCAGGGAGAATTCACCCGAAATAATCATGGCGGCGAGTTCGCCGGGGCTGACCAGGTTGAGCTCGATGCCGGCCTCGATCGCCGCGCCCTGAGGCCGTGCGCCGGTTTGGACGAAAAACGAATGCATCCGGTTCGACAGCCGCGCCGTGCACGGCGAGAAGCTGCCGAGCGCATGCACGGCTTTTGCAGGATAGCCGGTTTC
This sequence comes from Rhizobiales bacterium Ga0077525, assembly GCA_001464835.1. Classification (GTDB taxonomy): domain Bacteria; phylum Pseudomonadota; class Alphaproteobacteria; order Rhizobiales; family Xanthobacteraceae; genus Pseudolabrys. The sequence continues at coordinate 83,111 of LNDS01000027.1, forward strand.
TTCCATCAATTCGCGTTCGCAGGTCAGCGCCGGGTCCTCGCCCGCATCGGTCATGCCGGCCGGCAGTTCCCACGTTTTGCGCTCAACCGCCGGGCGATACTGCTGCACGATCGGGATGCGGCCGTCCGGCGTCAGCGCGACGATGGCGATGTAATCCTGCTGGTCGACGGCGTGATAAAGCTCGGTGGTGCCGTTTTTGTATGCCACCTCGCGCTCGATCACCTTCATCCAGGGCGACACCTCGATGGTCTTGCGGGATTTGATCTTCGGGAATTCGCCCATAAGCTTATCTCCGTCATTCCGGGGCGCGAGCACCTTTGCGAGCGAACCCGGAATCCAGACACATAGCAAGGCCTGAGCGATGATCTGGATTCCGGGTTCGCGACCCTTTCAGCCTCATCCTGAGGAGGCGCGAAGCGCCGTCTCGAAGGATGGGCGGCCCCATGGTTCGAGACGCGCTGCTTCGCAGCGCTCCTCACCATGTGGCCTAGAGAAACCGCGGCACCGGCAACGGTGAGATCAATTGCCCCTTGTAGCCCTTGGCGCGCAGCTTCGGCGCCAGTTCGTCGGCAATGTGCCAGGAGAAGATGATGGCGCATTCCGGCTGATCTTCGAACAGCTTCGTCTCGTCGACCACCGGTATCGCGGTGCCCGGCATGCATTTGCCGATCTTCAGCGAGCCGGGAATTTCGCACACATAGTCTATGATGCCGTCGTCGAGCCCGACATAATTAAACAAAGTTGAGGCGCGCGACGGTGCGCTGATGCCGACGACGCGGGCGTTGTTTTCCTTGAGGTCCTTGAGCATCGCTAAAAGGCGCAGCTTCGACAGCAGCACGTCGTGCTTGAACTCCTTTAGGCGCTTGGCCATCGCCTCGCCGCGCGGCTCGGCGTCTAGCATTTTTTCCACGCTGTCCTGCACGGGGTGCTTGCCCTTGCGGCCGGCATAAACGCGGATCGATCCGCCATGGCTGGGGATCGGCCGCGCGTGGAACACTTCGAGGCCGTGCATGTCGAGGAGATGCTTGAGACTGGCCACCGAATAATAGCGCAGGTGCTCGTGATAGACGGTGTCGTATTGCAGCGTGTCGAGCAGGCCGATGAGATAATGCGATTCTGAAATGAACACGCCGTCGTCGCTGAGCATGGCGACGATGCCCTCGACGATGGCGTGCACGTCCTCGATATGGGCAAAGCAGTTGGCGGCGGTGATCAGCTTGGCCGGGCCGTGCGACGCCAGCACTTCTTCCGCCGCCGCTTTGCCGAAATAGCGTTTGATGGTCGGGATGCCGCGCGCATTGGCGATGTCGCCGACGTCGGTCGGCTCGATGCCGAGAATGCGGTTGCCGGCCTTCTGGAAATTAGAGATCAGCGTGCCGTCATTGGAGCCGATATCGACGACGAGGTCTTTTTCGGTCAGGCCCAGCATCGCGGCGCTTTCGCGCTGCAGATCGGCAAAGTTGTCGCGCAGCAATTTGGTGGTGCCCGATGTGTAGGGATATTCCGGCGGAAAGATAATGACCGGATCGACGGCCAGCCCAAGCTGCACCAGATCGCAGTCGCGGCAATGCAGGAGGTCGGTCGGAAACCACGGCTGCTGTTTCGGCACCTGGCCGATTGGCACCATCTGGTTGACCGGCGGCATGTAGCCGAGCGACAGCACGGCATCGAGCTTTTCCGAGCCGCAGATCTGGCACTGTTCGACCGGAACGCTGCCGCCGGTGCCGGCGCCGCGTGCGATTTTGGTGGGGCCTACCAAGTGAAGTCTCCTTCGTTATTCATAAGCGTCGTTCGCACTACACATCTCCCATAGGGAGAGGTCGGCACCCGAAGGGTGCCGGGTGAGGGGTTGCAAACCCTCGACTCAGTAACCCCCTTACCCCAACGGTGAGAGGGAGCGCGCAGCATTTGCGGCGACTGCTCAATTCTTGTCTTTCGGCGCCAGATCGGCGTTTTTCCAGTACCAGTCCAAAGTCGGCTTCAAGCCCTCGTCGAGCGTGACGCGCGGTCTATAGCCGAGTGCCGCCAGTTTAGAAATGTCGGGGCAGCGGCGCGGCGTGCCGCCGGCCTGCAACTTGCCGGGCACGATCTCAATGCTGCGGCCGGCAGCGGCCGCGATCTTGCGCGCGACGTCGGCAATCGACAGCTCTTCGGTGGTGCCGACATGGTAGATGTTCAGGTGCTCGCCTTTGTCGCGCATCGCCATGACGCCGGCCACGAGGTCATCGACATAACAGAACGAGCGGGTTTCCTCGCCGCTGCCTTGGATGTCGAAACGCAACGTGCCTTCGGCTTGCGCGTCCGCCAGCTTGCGCAAACGCAGCGCGAATTGCGGCACGACATGCTCGAAGCCCATGTCCGGGCCATAGACATTGTGCGGCCGGAAAATCAGCACGCGCTCGAAATACTTGCGGCCGTAATTGATCGTCATCAGTTCGCTGATCAATTTGCCGCCGCCATAGGAATAGCGCGGGTTCAAGACGTCCGGCACCGACAGAGGCGCGCTCTCGTCGGTCGGCACCTGCGGCGGCGTCTGATACACCTCCGACGACGAGGCAAGAATGAGATTGCTGACATTATGCTTGCGGCAGGCGTCGATGACATTGATCATGCCGCGCACGCCGACATCGAGCACCAGGTCGGGCTGCGTGTAAAAGAATTCCGTGCCGTTGACGAAGGCGAGGTGATGCACCTCGTCCATGCCCTTGGTGGCGGCATCGACCGCGGCGGCATCGCGGATATCGCCGCCGATGAATTCGATCTCTTCCTCGACCGCATGCAGACGGCGCGGCCGGCCGCGCGAATTGTCGTCGAGTACGCGCACCTGCGCGCCGGACTTGACCAGCGCCTTGACCAAGGCCGAGCCGATGAAGCCCGATCCGCCGGTAACCAGAATTCGCGGCGTGCTCATGACTGTGGCGTCCAGGAAGAGGCGTATGCCGGGTCGGTCATCGTATTCTCGAAAGCGGGGGCGAGGCTTTGCATTTCTAGTTATTCGTGATGTAGATAACCACTAGTTTCTCGCACCTGGCCGGAAGGCCCATTTTCTCGGCGAATTCAACTGGCATGCCAAACTCGACGGACGGTTCACGTAAGCCCATTGCTTGGTTCGGTCCGCATCTGACCAACCGCGAACTCGACGGGTTGCGCGACGTCCTGGAACGTCAGTATATCAACGATGGGCCGCTGGCCCGCGAATTCGAGCGCAAGGTCGCGGCATTTGTCGGCACGCGGTATGCCGTGGCGGTGTCCAGCGGCACCGCCGCGATCGCATTGTCGCTGATGGCCGCGGGCATCGGGGCGGGCGACGAAGTTCTGGTCCCCGATCTGACATTCATCGCCACCGCCAACGCGGTCCGGCTTGCCGGCGCCAGCGTGAAGCTGGTCGATATCGAGCCGGTGCGTTTCGGTGTCGATCCGGATGCCGTCGAGGCTGCGATCGGGCCGCGCACGCGCGCGCTGGTGACCGTCGATGTCAACGGCCGGGGCGCCGACTATGCGAGACTTGAGCCGATCTGCCGCAAGGCCGGCATTGCGATCGTCTGCGACGCAGCCGAGGCGCTCGGATCGCGCCATGGCGGGCGCATGCTCGGATCGCCCGGGTTGTGCGGCTGCTTCTCGTTTTCCGCCAACAAGACCATCACCGCCGGCCAAGGCGGCATGATCGTGACCGACAACGCCGGCATGCATGACCGGCTGCGCGAACTGAAGGATCAGGGACGCCGCACCGGCGGCAGCGGCGGCGACGACGACCATCCGGTTCTCGGTTTCAATTTCAAGTTTACCGATTTGCAGGCCGCGGTCGCCTTGCCGCAATTCGACGAGATCGAGCAGCGGCTCGCCACCGCCCGCCGCCGCGATCAGGCCTATGCCGATCGGCTGGCCAACCAGCCGGGCCTGTCGCTGCCGCCGCAGTCGGAGCCCGGCGAGGTCCGCCAGTGGACCGATCTGCTGGTCGAAGACCGCGCCGCCGTCGCCGCCGCTCTCGACGCTGACAAGATCGGGCATCGTGCTTTCTGGCATCCACTGCATCGTCAGGCGCCGTACCGGGCCGACGACCGGCAGTTTCCCAACAGCATCGATATTTCCCGTCGCGGCATGTGGCTGGCGTCGCGTCTCGATCTGACCGAGGCCGACTTCGACCGGATCGGCGCGGTTATTGTTTCGGCCTTGCGCCGTTGAGGTATCCGAGTTCGGCGGCATATCGAATCATGGTTTCGCGCGGCCGCGATTTGATCGCTCGCGCCGGCGTGCCGGTGTAAATCGTCCACGGTTCGGTGGATGCGGTGACCAGCGAGCACGCCCCGATCACCGATCCTTCCGCCAGCGTGACGCCCGGCATGATCACGGCGTTGGTTCCGACATTGGCGAAGTTTTCGAGAATGACCGGTGCCAGCTTCATGCGATCCTTGTATCGATCGGGCAGCGACGCCGGTCCGATCAGGCCCTCACCCATAAACCGGTCGCTGCCGCAGATGACACGGCAACCGGCGGCAAGATTGGTGAAGTTGCGCATGATCAATCTGGCGCGCTCGCCGCCGATCACGGTCACGTAGGGCCCGATATGAACATAGTCTTCGATTTCGGCGGCTGTCGTGATATAGGCCCCGTTGTCGATGGCGACATGGTCGCCTATTGTGACGAGATGCGGTCTGCGGATATCGACTTGGGGCCCGATGTGGACGTCGATTCCGATCTTGAAAAAAGCGCTGGACTGGTATTCTGGCATGGGGGCCCGGTTGTTTCAGGTCAGATTGGGCTATCCTAGAACATGATTGCGCTTGGCAACACACCAGACGCATCGCCTCCGGTGACGCGCAGCGCTTGGTGGCGCCTGTTGGCGTTCGCGCTTTTGATCGTGGCGGTCGGGCTGCCGATCAACCGGTTGTCAGGCTACGCGCCGCTTCTCGTCGTTACTGTTGCGGTGTTTTGCGGCGCGCTGACTTTGCGCTTGCGAAACTGGCTCGCCGCCGCCGTCGTGGTTGCGGTCGCCGCATGCTTGCCGCTGCTGCTGGCGCCGACGCCGATCGCGGAAGGCGAGAACGTGTTCCTGCCGGTCAAGCCGGGCAACGTGTTCGAGCGCCAGTTGCCGCCCGACGTTTATCGTTACATGAAATCGGAGTTCGATAGGGTTTACCCGCCTTCGGTACACTGCAAGCCCAAATCGGAAGGCTGCTGGCTGGACCAGAAATTCCCCGACCGGCTTTATGCGCTGTCCGGCGACGGGGTGCTGCAGAATGCGGAATTCTCCCGCTCCTTCACGTCGATCGACTTCGACAACGCAGTCTGGCTGCGCCTCGGCTTCGTCAACGATGCGGGCTACAATTGGTACACGGCCGGCCCCGATGTCCATCGCGCCGATCGCAACACGAAAATCTGGATGGGGCTGGATCGATGGCGCATCGCCATGCCCTGGTTCATGATGCTGCGCTTCCCCTCCGATTATGCCGGCTCGCAGCTTTGCTGGCGCGGCGATGTGATGTGGCCGGGCGCCGAAGGCCGCTACACGCCGGTACGTCATGCTGACATGGCCTGCCGCGGCATCGGCCAACAGGACATCGGCAGCCAGATATTCGCGGTTTCGATTGAGCCGAATGTTTTGGCGATGAAGCTGGATGCACCGGCTTCGGTCGATGCAAAGTTAATTGTCATGGCGGCGGCGCGATGCCTTGCCTTGGTCGCCGTGCTGGTCTTGCTGGTGCGCGTGCGTCTGCGGGACACCGCGCGTCCCTTCATTCTTATTGGGTTGGCTTTGATCGTCATTGCGATAAGCGACGCCAGTTTCATCGGCGGCTGGCGCCCGATGGACGGTGGCGATGACGGGTTGTTCTACACTGGCGTCGGCCGCGAAATCCTGCAGCACCTCATCGATGGCAAAGTCATGACCGCGCTGATGGGCGGCGAGGCGGTGTATTATTATGGCGGTCCTGGGCTTCGCTATTTTCGGGCGCTTGAGATGATCGTTTTCGGCGACACCAATCTCGGTTACCTGTCGCTGATGCTGTTGTTGCCGATCGTCGTCCTCGCATTGTTCAAGCGTTTCCTGTCCGATGCCTTCGCCTGGCGCGTCGCGCTGATCTTTACCGCGACGCCGGCCGGCGCGGTGTTCGGCTCAAGTTTCTTCCATTACGCGAAGTGGTCTTCCCACGGCTTTGCCGATCCGATCGCGTTCATTTTCCTGTTCTGGGGCGCCTGGGTTCTGATCGGGCCGCGCGGCGGCGCGCCGCGCGATATGGGTTCGGCCGCCGGCGCGGCTTTGCTGCTGGCGCTGGCGATCTTCATGAAACCGATTGTTGCGCCGATGCCGGGTATTCTGCTTGGCGGCGCCGGGCTGGCAGCGCTGGCCAGCGGTCAATGGCGCCGGGTGGCCGGCTTGTGCATCGGATTCTTGCCGGTGCTCGTGATGCCGCTGCACAACTGGTATTTCGGCAATGTATTTGTGCTGTTCAGCAGCAATGCCCAGTTGCCCGGGACCTATGTCATGGCGCCGTGGGAATATGGAGCCGCGTTTCTTGAATTCATCCGGCTCGACTGGGGCGGCGATTATCTTGCCCGCGCCGTCATTCAGATTGGCGCCTGGCTGCACGGCGCGGGGGATCTGGCCGCGACCATTCCCCTTCACGCGGCCGCGGTCGTCGCCGTCGGCTATGTCGTTTTCCGCGGGCGCGAATACGATCCGTGGCTGCGGTTGATCGGAGCCGCCGTGATGGCCGAATATGTCGTCGATCTGATCTATGCCGCCACGCCGCGATATTATTTCGGCATGTGGCTGCTGACGGCGCTGGTGGTGTGCGCCGTCATCGAGCGCCATCTCCCGGCCTGGCTGGAACGCAATGGCTGGCGGCGGACGAACGATGTGCTTGACCGCATTCTCTGTTATCGGCCCGCGCAGGTGTCATGATCGATACGCCCGTCACACTTTCAATCCTGCTGCCGGTTCGCAACGAAGTTCTCAATCTGCGGGTCATGCTGCGGATTCTGAACGCGGCCCTGGTCGTGCCGCATGAGATACTGGTCATTTTCGACGACGAGAAAGACGCCAGCATCGCGGTGGTGGAAGAAGCGCGCCTGAGCTTTCCTGGCGTGCGTCCGGTGCTCAATACGACGGGCAAGGGTGTCGCCTACGCCATCCGCGCCGGCGTCGCCGATGCGAAAGGCGAGCGGATATTGCTGTTCGCGGCCGACGAGGTCGGACCGGTGCTCGCCATCGACGACATGCTGGCGCTGATGGATGAGGGCGCCGAGTTCGTCAGCGCCACACGTTATGCCCACGGCGGCCGCCGGCTCGGCGGCTCGATAGCCGGGCATGCGCTCTCCCGGCTCGCAAACTGGCTCCTCATTCATGCCTCGGGCACCGGCCTGTCCGACTCGACAACGGGCATCAAGATGTTCCGGCGTGCCGATTTCGAAGCCTTGAGCCGGGACGCCAAATCCGTCGGCTGGGCCATCGCGTTTGAAATGGCGATCAGCGCGCATCTGCTCGGCTTGAAGCTCGGCGAAGTGCCCATCATCTCGATCGACCGCTTGTTCGGCGGCCAGTCGACGTTCCGCCTTGTTCCCTGGGTGCTCGGGTATTTCGGCTACTTCGCCACCGCAATGACGAAACTGCCGCGCGCGAAACGGCCGCCGGTTTCGATTCGCATTCCGGCTGGAACCTGATTATCTAGCGCGCGGCGCATTCAATTCAGGGGTCAATTTTTCACATGAGCGAAAAACCGGTCGGCATTGCAAACGGTCTCACCAACTACGGCGACCGCGACTTCTCGCTCTATCTGCGGCGTTCTTTTGCCAAGTCGATGGGCTATTCGAACGAGATGCTGGCCAAGCCCGTGGTCGGCATCGCCTACACCGGCTCCGGCTTCAACAATTGCCACCGCCACTTCCCCGAACTGCTGCAAGCGGTGAAGCGCGGCGTGCTGGCGGCCGGCGCGCTGCCGGTCGAGTTCCCGACGATTTCGCTGGGTGAGGTTTTCCTCAATCCGACCAGCCTGAAATTCCGCAATCTGATGTCGATCGACACCGAGGAAATGGTGCGCGCCCAGCCGATGGATTCCGTCGTGCTGATGGGCGGCTGCGACAAGACGGTGCCGGCGCAATTGATGGGCGCGGTGTCGGCCAACCGCCCGGCGGTGATGTTGATCGGCGGGCCGATGATGACCGGCCGCCATCACGGCGAGCGTCTCGGCGCCTGCACCGATTGCCGGAGATTCTGGGCGAAATATCGCGCCGGCTCAATCGACGAAAAGGAAATCAACGAGGTCGAGGGCAAGCTCGCTACCACCGCCGGCAGTTGCGCGGTGATGGGCACGGCTTCGACCATGGCCTGCATCACCGAGGCGCTCGGCATGTGCCTGCCCGGCACCGCCGCGATCCCCGCCGTGCATGCCGACCGCTTGCGCGCGGCGGAAGCGACCGGCGCGCTCGCCGTCAAGCTGATCGGCTCGGAATTGACGCCGCAACGCATCGTCAATGAGAAATCGGTCGAGAATGCGCTGCGCGTCCTGCTCGCCATTGGCGGCTCGACCAATGCCATCATCCATCTCACCGCGATTGCCGGACGCGCCGGCGTGCCGGTGTCACTGGAACGGCTGAATGTCCTGTCCGACACCACGCCGGTCTTGGTCAACCTCAAGCCGGTCGGCAACGGCTACATGGAAGACTTCTTCGCCGCCGGCGGCATGGGTGCGCTGATGCGCGAGATCAAGGACCTGCTGCATCTCGATGCCGTCACCATCACCGGCGAGACTTTGGGTGAGCGGCTCGGCTTCGACAGCGCCGACTTCGTCGATCGCACCATCATCGCGCCGCGCGCCGAACCGCTCGAGCCGGTCGGCGGACTGGTGTCGCTGTTCGGCAATCTGGCGCCCAAAGGCGCGATCCTGAAGCGGTCGGCCGCCGACGCCAGCCTGTTCGAACGCGAGGGCAGGGCGGTGGTGTTCACGTCGCTGGCCGACCTGGCCGCGCGCATCGACGACCCCAATCTCGACGTCGAGCCCAACGATTTCCTGGTGCTGCAAAATGCCGGGCCGCATTCGACCTCGGCGATGCCGGAGGCCGGTTACCTGCCGATCCCGAAGAAGCTGGCCGGCAAGGGCATTAAAGATATGGTCCGCATTTCCGACGCGCGCATGAGCGGAACCGCCTTCGGCACCGTCGTTTTGCATGTCACGCCGGACGCCGCTTCCGGCGGCCTGCTCGGCCTCGTGCGCAATGGCGACCGCATCAAGCTGTCGGTCAAGGACCGGCGCATCGATCTTCTGGTCGATGCGGCCGAACTCAAAAAGCGCGAAACGACGCGGGAAAAACCGCCGGAAATCCCGCCGCGCGGCTATGCCAAGCTCTATGCGCAGGAAATCACCGGCGCCGATCAGGGTTGCGATTTCGAATTCCTGCGGGCTCGCTGAAATAGCGTTCGGCGGGACTATCGAATTTTTACCGGATCGTAGGGCTAACCGGCGATTAACGATTGCGCACGCACCCGTATTAACGCGGCGCGAAGCCGTCCTCCATAGGTTGTGGTTTCTTTCACAGGCGGAAAAGGCGTGCTGCCTTCCGTAAGTCTGCGCCAGGAACCATGGTCGAGACCCTCAGCTATCTGGCAAAATTCCGCGACTGGCGCTGCCTTGGCATAGGCGCCGTCGCCGGCCTGGCCGCGGCGTTCGCCGTCCTGTCCGCGATGGTGACGGCGTGGGCGTCGCTGCCCATGGTTGTGGCCGGCGTGGCGCTCGGCGCCGGCATGTTGCTCGGCATGGCCATCGCCTTTTCGTACTGCGTGCTGCACGTCGTGCGCAAGATTCACGAGCAGAATGTGCGGCGCGACCTCGCCCTGAACAATATGATTCAGGGCTTGTGCATGTTCGACGGCCACAACCGCCTGGTGGTCTGGAATCGCGAATACGAAACCATGTACAAGCTCGGCCCGCATATTCGCCGCGGCTGGAGCTTCACCGAATTGCTCGCCGCGCGCCATGCCGCCGGCATGCTGCCTTTCGATCCGGCCGAATACGAAGCGAACATGACCGCCACGCTCAGCCGCGGCGAGGTCTATAACGGCGAGATTGAAATGGAAGACGGCCGCGTCATCCTGGTCGTGAACCGGCCGACCAGCGAAGGCGGCTGGGTGGCGACGCATGAAGACATCACCGTGCGCAAGCGCGCCGAACGCGAACTGGAAAGCACGCGCGCCTTTCTCGACATGATCGTCGAGAACGTGCCGTCGCCGATCATCGTCAAGGATGCGTCGACGCTGACCTACCTGTTGGTCAACCGCGCCACAGAAATCTACTTCGGCACCGACCGCGCCAATATCATCGGCAAGAGCACCATCGATATCCTGCCGCCCGGCCTTGCCGAAACGATCCGGGCGGAAGACACCAGGGCCATCGAGTCGGGCGAGGTCAGTTACCAGGGCGAGCACGGCGTCGTCACGCCGGGCAACGGCACGCGCATCGTCTCCGCGACAAGGCTGCCGGTCAAGGCCCGCGACGGGAACGCGAAATATCTCATCACCGTCATCAACGACATCACCGAGAGCAAGCGCAGCGAGCAGCGCATCGAGCATCTGGCGCATCACGATTCGCTGACCGACCTGCCGAACCGCGCCGCCTTCAACGAATGCATCGACGCCACCATTGCTATCGCCGCGGCGTCGCAGGAAAGCTTCGGCGTGCTGTCCCTCGACCTCGACCGCTTCAAGGCGGTCAACGACGTGTTCGGTCATCCGGTCGGCGATGCGCTGCTGTGCGAAGTGGCGCGACGGCTCGAGCAGGTCTGCCAGGGCGCCTTCCTGGCGCGCATCGGCGGCGACGAATTCGCCGTCATCACGCCGACCGGGCCGCAGCCGCAGGCGGCCGAAACGCTGGCCGAGCGCCTGAGCGCAGCTTTTGAATCAGACATCACCATCGAAAGCCATCAGATGCGCGTCGGCTTCACCGTCGGCGTCGCCATCTATCCGCAGGACGGCGGCGACGCGACGGCGCTGGTCGCCAATGCCGACGCGGCTTTGTTCCGCGCCAAGTCGGAAGCGCGTGGCTCGATCCGCTTCTTTGAAGTCGCCATGGACCAGCAACTGCGCGAGAAGCGCATGCTGCAGCAGGACCTGCGCCGCGCGGTCGAGCAGAACGAACTGACGCTGCACTACATGCCGCAGGCCGACATGTCGGGAAAGATCACCGGCTTCGAGGCGCTGGCGCGCTGGCATCATCCGCGCCACGGCCTAGTGCCGCCGGACGTGTTCATTCCGCTCGCCGAGGAGAGCGGCATCATCGGCGCGCTCGGCGAATGGGTGCTGCGCACCGCCTGCCGCGAGGCGGCGTCGTGGCCGCGCAAGATGCACATCGCCGTCAATCTGTCGCCAGTGCAGTTCCAGCACGGCGACCTGCCGAGCCTGGTGCATCAGGTGCTGCTCGATGCCGGCCTGTCGCCGGCGCGTCTCGAACTGGAAATTACCGAAGGCGTGCTGATCGGCGACTTCACCCGCGCGGTCGCGCTGCTGCGCAGGCTCAAGAACATGGGCGTGCGCATCGCCATGGACGATTTCGGCACCGGCTATTCGTCGCTCTCTTATTTGCAGTCGTTCCCGTTCGACAAGATCAAGATCGACCGCGCCTTCGTCGCCAATCTCAACCACAGCCAGCAGTCGGCGACCATCATTCGCGCCGTCATCGCGCTGAGCCATGGCCTTGATGTGCCGGTGGTGGCCGAAGGCGTCGAGACCGAGGAGCAGCGCTCTTTCCTCGCCGCCGAGGGCTGCGACGCGATCCAGGGCTATTTCGTCGGCCGCCCGATGCCGATCGAGGACTATGCCAAGACGGTCGGCCGCAAGGAGTCGCACATGACGCTGGTCGCGCGGGGGTGAGCGGCGTTCGATTGCGATCTGACGGGAAATGGTGCTGCCACACAGGATCGAACTGTGGACCTCCTCATTACCAATGAGGTGCTCTACCACTGAGCTACGGCAGCTAAAGGCGCACCGGTGAGTGCCCCGGGGCGAACGCGGCGGAAACTGCCACAACGCCCCTTTAGGATGCAAGGTAAGTACCTGTCCAGCCCTGAATTTTGCGTGAACTTGTCAACCGGAGCCCGGTCCCGATAATGAGGGCCATGGCGGGCGACGAAAGCGGCAAAAAGCAGAAGAAATCCAGCGCACCCAACAGCCGCGACGCGCGGCTGGCCGCTGCGCTACGGGAAAATCTGCTCCGGCGCAAGGCGCAAGAGCGCGCCCGCGGCGCAAATGAACGCGCGAGAGGCGCAGAAGAGCGCGCCCGGGGCGACCAAGATGACGAAACAGCCTGACTTCTTCTTTTTCCCCCACCCCTGACCCCTCCCCACACGCGCAAGCGGGCGTGGGGGAGGGGAACAGGGCTTGCCGGAACCGGTTTTCGCCTTAATTGCCAGACCATAGATGGTAACCCTCCGGCAGTTTGTGCTTTGCAGGAGGCCGTCCGGCGGTCCATAGATCGGCCCGGAATTCTCGAACAGGCGATTAGCCGGGGCGACTTATGGATCGGATACGCATCGTCGGCGGCCAGCGTCTCAACGGCGCGATCCCGATTTCGGGCGCCAAGAACGCCACTTTGCCGCTGATGATTGCCAGCCTGCTGACGGCCGAGACGCTCGTTCTCGAAAACGTGCCGCGGCTGGCCGACGTCATCCAGCTCCAACGCATTCTCGGCAATCACGGCGTCGATATCATGATCGCCGGCAAGCGCCTGAACGACGAGCCGGCTTCCGGCCGCACGCTCCACATCTCCGCGAAGACCATCGTCGACACCACCGCGCCTTATGAACTCGTCTCCACCATGCGGGCGAGCTTCTGGGTCATCGCGCCGTTGCTGGCGCGCATGGGCGAGGCCAAGGTGTCGATGCCCGGCGGCTGCGCCATCGGCACGCGCCCGGTCGATCTCTTGATCATGGCGCTGGAGAAACTGGGCGCCGAGATCGAGATCGAAGGCGGCTATGTCATCGCCCGCGCCAAGAATGGTTTGCGCGGCGGCGAAATCAAGTTTCCGAAAGTGACGGTGAGCGGCACCCATGTCGCCCTGATGGCCGCCGTGCTGGCGCGCGGCACCACGGTGATCGACAACGCGGCGCAGGAGCCGGAAATCGGCGACGTCGCCGATTGCCTCAACAAGATGGGCGCCAAGGTCACCGGCATCGGGACGTCGCGTCTCGTTGTCGAGGGCGTCGCCACGCTAAATGGCGCGCGCCACGCCGTTTTGCCCGACCGCATCGAGACCGGCACTTACGCCATGGCGGTGGCGATGACAGGCGGCGATGTTCTGTTGCAGAACACGCGGCCTGAATTGCTGCAATCGGCGCTCGACGTGCTGGCGCAGACCGGCACCACGATCACGCCGACCAACGAAGGCATCCGCATTTCGCGCAATGGCGCGGGCCTCATGCCGGTCGATGTGACGACGCAGCCGTTCCCCGGCTTCCCGACCGACTTGCAGGCGCAGTTGATGGCGCTGATGACCTTGGCCAACGGCACCTCGCACATCACCGAGACGATTTTCGAAAACCGCTTCATGCATGTGCAGGAACTGGCGCGCCTGGGCGCCCGCATTCATCTCGACGGCATGAAGGCGACCATCGAAGGCGTCAAGCGCCTGCGCGGCGCGCCGGTGATGGCCACCGATTTGCGCGCTTCGGTGTCGCTGGTGATCGCTGCCTTGGCTGCCGAAGGCGAAACCATGGTCAACCGCGTCTATCATCTCGACCGCGGCTTCGAGCGGCTCGAAGAGAAACTGTCGCGCTGCGGCGCGGTCATCGAGCGGATAAGTTCCTAAAAGCCAAGCGTGACATTCTGCTGCACCCTTCGCGCCGCAACCAAAGCGCCACTTTGACATTGCATAGCATAGTATAACGCGCGGCCGCCTGCCGTCTCCTGATGACGAACCGGGGGCCGGGGGAAAGTCGGCCGTCGCGGCAACAGTCGAGGGGTTCTTCCATGAATTTCAGTAAGTTTGCGACGCGCCGCGCCGCGTGCCGTGCCGTCGCGGTCTTCGGCTTGGCGCCATCGGCTTCTCCGTCATGCCCGCGCTGGCGCAAAAGAAGCCGAAGCTCGATGTGGTCTATGTCCCAACGCCGCAGGCCCTGGTGGACCGCATGCTTGAACTGGGCGGCGTCAAGGCCAGTGACTATGTCATCGATCTCGGCTGCGGCGACGGACGCATGATTGTCACGGCTGCGAGCCGGTACGGCGCGCGCGGTTACGGCGTCGATATCGATCCCGAACGCATCGCAGAAGCCAATGCAAACGCGAAGAGTGCCGGCGTCGCCGACAAGGTGAGATTCAAGGTCGCCAATCTGTTCGGCGAGAGCCTGGCCAAGGCCGATGTCATGACGATGTATCTTCTCACCGAGATCAACCTGAAACTGCGGCCGAAGATTCTGAAAGAGATGAAGCCCGGTGCCCGCGTGGTGTCGCATGCTTTCGCGATGGGCGAATGGGAGCCGGACACCCATGAGGTCGTCGCGGGCAAGGACGTTTATCTCTGGTACGTTCCGGCCGCGGTGCAGGGCGCCTGGACTTTCCAGGGCGAACAGGACATGAAGGTGCAACTGACGCAGCAGTATCAGGTTGTTGCCGGGAAGGGCGCGGTCGATGGGCGGCCGGCGACGATCAGCGGCAAACTCCAGGGCACAGACCTCATGTTAAATGTTGAAGTCGATGGCAAACGCCAGGAATTGCGTGGCCGAGTCGAGGGCAAGACGATAAAGGGTATCGGCGGAAACTGGCAGGCACGCCTGAGCTAGCCCCGCCATGACCGCCAACAATTCAGCGACCCCGCGCGCCAGTCTGTCCGTGACCGACGGCGTCCTGATGATGGCGGGCATCATCATCGGCATGGGGATTTTCAAGTCCCCGCAACTGGTGGCGATGAATGTCGGCAGCGAAGCCGTGTTCCTCGCGGTTTGGGTCGCGGGCGGCGCAGCCACTTTGGTCGGCGCCCTGGTTTATTGCGAACTCGCGGCCGCTTATCCCTCGACGGGCGGCGAGTATCGCTTTCTGTCGCTCGCGTTAGGCCAATCGGTTGCCCTGCTGTTTGCATGGGCTCGCACGACGGTCATTCAAACCGGCGCCATCGCGGCGGTGGCTTTCGTGCTCGGCGATTATGCCCAGGCGCTCTATCCGCTTGGGCTCCATGGTTCGTCCCTTTATGCGGCGATGGCGCTGGGATTGCTCACCGCGGTCAACGTCTATGGAACCTACGAAAGCAAGATCGCCCAGAATCTTTTCAGCGTCGCACTGATAGCGATACTGCTTGGCATCGTCGTCATCGCTTTCGCGTTCGGCGGCAGCGGGGCAGCGGCGGCGGCGGTTGCGGAGCCGGCAAACGCCGGGGCGATCGGATTGGCCATGGTTTTCGTCCTGCTCACATATGGCGGCTGGAACGAAGCCGCTTATTTGTCCGCCGACGTGCGAAATGTGCGGCGCGACATGACCCGTATCCTCCTGATCGGCACCGCGGTGGTGACCGCCATCTATGTTCTCGTCAATGTCGCGTTCCTGCATGTACTTGGACTGGACGGATTGCGCCGGTCGAGCGCCGTTGCCGCGGACGTGGTCCGCCACGGCCTCGGCGACCATGCCGCCGTGCTGGTAAGCGTGGTCGTCTGCCTTGCCGCGCTGAGTACCATCAACGCCAGCATCTTTACCGGCGCGCGGCTTTATCATGCGCTCGGCGACGACCTGAAGCTGTCTCGCCTGAGCGCATGGAGCGCGACGGGCAACAATCCGCGCTATGCCATCCTGATGCAGAGCGCGGTCGCCATGGGCCTGGTGATTGTCGGTTCGATGGCGCGCGATGGATTCACCGCCATTGTCGAGTATACCGCGCCGGTTTTCTGGGGCTTCTTGCTGCTGATCGGCGTATCGCTGCTGGTGCTGCGCCGTCGGGATCCGGACCGGGTCCGGCCGTTCCGTGTGCCGTTCTATCCCGTGACGCCGATCCTGTTCTGCCTGATCTGCGGCTACCTGATGTACTCGAGCCTTGTCTATAGCGGCATCGGTGCGCTGGTCGGCGTTGCCGTCCTGCTGCTGGGCATCCCCTTCGTCGCATTGGTGCGGCGGCAACGTGTGCCCGTCCCTGCCGAGTGATAGCTAAACCGGATCGGACATCTCGGACATTGTGGTGGCGTTTTGTGTTCTCTGGAATTTTCGCTTGCGCGGAAATGAAGAGAACACGAGAGTGCGCGGACGATGGGGGAGAAAAAAGTGGCCGCCGAAATAAAAATCATGTCCGCCGGCGCCGTGAAGGTGATGGTCACAGCACTTGCCGCGGACTTCGAGCGCGAGAGCGGCATCAAGATCGACCTGAACTTCGGCACCGCCGGCGCGCAGGGCGACAAGGTCAAGGCCGGCGAGGCGGCCGACCTGATCATGATCTCGGAATCCGGCATTGCGGCGCTCGACAAAGCCGGTCTGCTGAAAGCCGGCAGCATCCGCGATCTGGCCTCGACCGTGACCGGCGTCATCGTCCGCGACGGCGCGCCCAGGCCCGACATTTCCACGCCCGAAGCCTTCAAGCAGGCGCTGCTCGACGCGCCCTCGGTCGCCTGGACCGATCCGAAAGCTGGCGGCTCCGGCGGCATCATGTTCGCCGGGCTTCTGGAGAAACTCGGCATCGCCGACGCCATCAACAAAAAGGCCGTGCTGTGCAAAGGCGGCTTCGACGTTGCCACCACCATTGCCGAAGGCCGCGCCGCCTTCGGCACCACGCTGATCAGCGAAGCCCTGCCGGTCAAAGGCCTGGCCATTCTCGGGCCGCTGCCGGGCGACCTAAATTTCAAGAATACCTACACCGCCGCCATCCACGCCGGCTCAACGAAAATCCAAGCGGCGCAGGCTTTTCTCAACTTCCTCACCGCGCCGGCGACCCGGCCGCGCTGGAGCGCCGCCGGCATGGAGCCGGCTTTCTAGGCTTTGCCGGCTTTGCGGCATCGCCGCACCTTGCGCCTTCGGTGCCTCGTTCTTAGGTTTTGTGTGCAGGAGCGTGCACGTCCATGACCCAGGCCATCGACCAATTGAAATTCGCCGTCCTCGACGAAGAGGACCTTGAAGTGGTATCGACCCACTTGCAGGACGCGGTGGTCAAGGTGGCCGATGTGCTGTGGCGGGCGGGCGAACACCGGGTCGTTGTCGCGCTTAACCGCTTCGATTGGGAAAGCGCCCAAGCGGACCGGCCGGAATACCGCCGCCGCCGCTCGGCCCTGCGCTTCGAGCGCGTCCAGGCCTGCAAATGCCGCAGCCTCGACCCGGCCGGCAAGGACGCCGTCCTCAACCTTCTGGCCGTCGAATTCGCCGAGACCGACAGCCCGTCCGGCGTGGTTTCGCTGATTTTCTCAGGCGGCGCGGTGCTGCGGCTGGAGGTCGAATGCCTGGAGGCCGAACTGGTCGATCTCGGCCCGGTCTGGACCGCGGCCAAGTGCCCGCAGCACGCCGAGGCTGACAAGGCCTGAGGCGGCAGCAGGCCCAGGTTGACGTTCCCGCCGCTGCGCGCCATTGACCTGATATGCCCATTCGCCTCGACAGCACCGACCCCGATTTCGAAGCCCGTTTCCGCGCTTTCCTCGCCGCCAAGCGCGAGGCGGCGCCGGACGTCGAAGCCGCCGTGCGCGCCATCATCGCCGACGTGCAGGCGCGCGGCGACCAGGCGCTCATCGACCTCACCGCCAAATTCGACCGGGTCACGCTCACCGCCGACACCTTACGCGTCAGCCAGGCCGAGATCGACGCCGCAGAAGCGGCCAGCGATCCGGAAGCCCTGCATGCGCTGAAGATCGCGCGCGACCGCATCGTCTCTTACCATACGCGGCAGAAGCCGAAGGACGACCGCTTCACCGATTCGATCGGCGTCGAACTCGGCACCCGCTGGACCGCTATCGAAGCCGTCGGGCTTTACGTGCCGGGCGGCACCGCCGCCTATCCGTCTTCCGTGTTGATGAACGCGGTACCGGCCAAGGTCGCCGGCTGCGAGCGCCTGGTCATGGTGGTGCCGGCGCCGGACGGCAAATTAGCGCCGCTGGTTCTCGCCGCCGCCAAGCTTGCGGGTGTGGACGAGGTTTATCGTATCGGCGGCGCGCAAGCGGTCGCGGCGCTCGCTTACGGGACAGAGAGCATCGCGCCGGTGTCGAAGATCGTCGGCCCCGGTAATGCCTATGTCGCGGCGGCCAAGCGGCTGGTGTTCGGCACCGTCGGCATCGACATGATCGCCGGTCCTTCCGAAGTCCTCATCCTCGCCGACAAGACCGGCAATGCGAACTGGATCGCCGCCGATCTGATGGCGCAGGCCGAGCACGATGCCAGTGCGCAGTCGATATTGATCACCGACGATCCGGGACTGGCCGTCGAAGTCGAAGCCGCCGTGACGTCGCAACTGATGACGCTGCCGCGCGCTGCGGTCGCCAGCGCCTCGTGGCGCGACTTCGGTGCCATCATTACTGTCGGCAAACTCGATGACGCCATTGCGCTGGTCGATCGCATCGCGCCGGAGCATCTCGAAATCGCCGCCGAAGACGCCGACTCCTATGTGGATCGCATCCGCAATGCCGGCGCCATCTTCATCGGCGCGCATACGCCGGAAGCCATTGGCGATTATGTCGCCGGCTCCAACCATGTGCTGCCGACCGCGCGCTCGGCGCGCTTCTCGTCCGGCCTCGGCGTGCTCGACTTCATGAAACGCACATCGCTGCTGAAATGCGGCCCGGATCAGTTGCGCGCGCTCGGGCCCGCGGCGATGACGCTCGGCAAGGCCGAGGGCCTCGATGCCCATGCGCGCTCGGTCGCCATCCGCCTCAATCTCAGATGAGCCCCGCCAAACCAACGCCGGCTGCGATGAAGCAGCGCCTGGTCTCGGTCACCCTCGACGAGGAATCGATCGGCCGTTCCAATCCGGATGTGGAGCACGAGCGCACTATCGCCATCTACGACCTGCTCGAGCAGAATCATTTCGCGCCGGTTGGCCATGCCGGTGGGCCTTACGCGCTGCATCTGTCGATCAACGACAACCGTCTGGTGTTCGACATCCGCCTCGAAGACGGCACGCCGGTGGTCGCGCATCTGTTCTCGCTGTCGCCTTTGCGCCGCATCGTCAAAGATTATTACATGATCTGCGACAGCTATTATCAGGCGATCCGCACCGCGACGCCGGACAAGATCGAAGCCATCGACATGGGCCGCCGCGGCATTCACAACGACGGCTCCAACATTCTGATGGAGCGGCTGAAGGACAAGGTGACGGTCGATCACGACACCGCGCGCCGCCTGTTCACCCTGATCTGCGTGCTGCACTGGAAGGGTTGACCAGGAATGGCCAATCCCGAGCGCCCGTCAAAGCCTCAGGCCGTGTTGTTCGCCTGCGGCATGAACGCGGTGCGCTCGCCGATGGCGGCCGGCCTGTTCGGCCAGGTGCTCGGCAAGCAGGTCT
The DNA here is from genome assembly GCA_001464835.1 of Rhizobiales bacterium Ga0077525. Lineage (GTDB taxonomy): Bacteria > Pseudomonadota > Alphaproteobacteria > Rhizobiales > Xanthobacteraceae > Pseudolabrys. Next base: position 102,544 of record LNDS01000027.1, read on the forward strand.
ACGTCAAATCCGCCGGCGTGCAGAAGGGCGAGCTCGATCCCTTCGCCGTCGCGGTGATGGAAGAACTCGGCATCGACATTTCGCGCCACAAGCCCATCGATTTCGAGGAACTCGAAGACCTTGAAGGCCTAAACTTCGATCTGATCGTCACGTTGTCGCCCCCGGCGCACCACAAGGCGCTCGATCTCACGCGCGTCGCCGCCGTCGATGTCGAATACTGGCCGACCGTCGATCCGACCGGCATCGAGGGTTCGCGCGAGCAGAAACTCGACGCCTACCGCGAGGTCCGTGACACGCTGATGGCGCGGATCCGCAAAAGGTTCGGAAGGGCAGGCGCGGGGAATGAGTAGGCTATCCGTCACCCTGAGGTGCGAGCGCAGCGAGCCTCGAAGGGCGACGGCCCGGGCGCCTCGGCCGTCGATCCTTCGAGGCTCGCCGCAAAGCGCGGCTCGCACCTCAGGATGACGGGTCGGTTTGCGATTCACCCCCCGTTCCGCTAGTTTCCGCCCGCATTCGCAGCCGTTTTTCACTAGAATTCGATACCGGAATCCCATGATCGGCCGTCCCAAATTTGTCCTCGCCTCCGGTTCGCCGCGGCGGCTGGCTCTGGTCAATCAGGCCGGCATCGAGCCTGACGCGCTCAAGCCGTCCGACGTCGATGAAACGCCCAAGCGCGGCGAAATCCCGCGGGCCTATGCCAATCGCCTCGCCAAGGAAAAGGCGGTGGTGGCGCTCAACAACGTCAAGCTCGACGACGAATTGCGCGGCTCGTTCATTCTCGCCGCCGATACCGTGGTCGCGGTCGGCCGCCGCATTCTGCCCAAGGCCGAATTGCTCGACGAAGCGCAGCAGTGTCTGCGGCTTCTGTCCGGCCGCAATCACCGCGTCTACACCTCGATCTGCCTGGTGACGCCGCGCGAGGCGTTCCGCCAGCGGCTGGTGGAAACCCGCGTGCGTTTCAAGCGGCTGTCGTCGGAAGACATCGAATCGTATCTCGCCTCCGGCGAATGGCGCGGCAAGGCCGGAGGCTATGCCGCGCAGGGCATAGCCGGCACTTTCATCGTCAAGATGGTCGGCTCGTACAGCAATGTCGTCGGCCTGCCTTTGTACGAAACCATGGCGCTGCTCGGCGGCGAGGGCTATCCGATCCGCTTCGGCTGGCTCAACGCGGTGTAATATTCTGTCATTCCGGGGCGCGAACGAAGTGAGCGAACCCGGAATCAGACAGAGTTTCAGAATGCGTATCTGGATTCCGGGTCCGCGCCCATAGCGCGTCGAAGACGCGCGTGGCGCGCTTATGCGGTGCGTCCCGGAATGACGGGTAAATCATGAACTCCGCGCTTTGGCTTTTGCGTTCCGGCCTTTCACATCCCGCCATGCCCGCCGCCGCATCCGGCACGCGCGTGGTGATGACCTATGGCCAGTTGGCCTCCCGCGCCGCGCGCATTGCGGGCGCGCTCATCAATAAATTCAAGCTCAAGCCCGGCGACCGGGTCGCCATCGCCGCGAAGAATTCGCCGGACTATCTCGCGCTGCTTTATGGCATCTGGCATGCAGGCTGCGCCGCCGTGCCGGCGAACTCGAAACTGCATGGCGCGGAGCTGGGCTATATCCTCGAACACTCCGGCGCGCGCGTCTGCTTTGCTTCGCCCGGCACGGACAGTGAAATCGCGCCGCATGCGCCAAAATCTCTTGAACGGCTTATCACCATCGGCAGCGCCGAATACGAAGAGCTGTTTACGTCCGACTCGGTCGATGTCGCCCCGCGCGCCGGCTCCGATCTCGCCTGGCTGTTCTACACCTCGGGCACGACGGGAAAACCCAAAGGCGCGATGCTGACGCATCGCAACCTCAGTATCGCCAGTTATGCCTATGGCTCCGAAGTCGATCCGGTGTCGCCGGGCGACGCCATTCTGCATGCCGCGCCGATGAGCCACGGCTCCGGGCTCTACATCATGCAGCATGTCGCGCGCCTCGGCGTGCAGGTCATTCCCGAAAGCGGCGGCTTCGAGCCCGACGAAGTCTTCGCTTTGTTTAATCATTGGCCGCGGATGTCGCTGTTCGCCGCGCCGACCATGATCAAAAGGCTGGTCGAAGCGCCCGGCGATTGCAACGTCGATAACATCCGCACCATTATCTGGGGCGGCGCGCCGATGTATGTGGAGGATTGCCTGCGCGCGCTCGACCGTTTCGGCCCGCGCCTGGCGCAAATCTACGGCCAGGGCGAATCGCCGATGACCATCACCACGCTGACCAAACAGGAAATCGCCGACCGCGATCATCCGCGCTGGCGCGAGCGGCTTGCCTCCTGCGGCCGGCCTTACGTCTGCGTCGAGGTGATCGTCACCGATGCCGACGACAATCCGGTGGCCACCGGCGAGACCGGCGAAATCCTCGTGCGCGGCGATGTCATCATGGCCGGCTACTGGCGCAATGACGAGGCGACTAAGGCCTCGCTGCGCGGTGGTTATTTGCACACCGGCGATGTCGGCGCCTTCGACGCCGAAGGATATCTGACGTTGAAGGACCGTTCCAAGGACCTCATCATCTCCGGCGGCTCCAACATCTATCCGCGCGAAGTGGAAGAAGTGCTGCTGACTCACCCCGCGGTGCGCGAAGTCTCGGTCATCGGCCGGCCCGACGCCGACTGGGGCGAGGCGGTGGTCGCCTATGTCGTCGGCCAAGCGCCGCGCGCGGAACTCGACGCGCTCTGTCTGTCGCACATTGCCCGCTTCAAGCGGCCGAAGGATTATGTTTTTGTCGACGCGCTGCCAAAAAACAACTACGGCAAGATATTGAAAACCGAACTGCGCGCGCAGGATGCACGGCGCGTAAAGAGCCCGACGCCATGAACGAGATCGCCCGCCAGACCAAAGCCGCGCAATGCCCGATCTGCGGCAAGGCGACCGATGTTGCGTTCAAGCCGTTCTGCTCCAAGCGCTGCTCAGACATCGATCTCAACCGCTGGCTGACCGGCGTCTATGCCGTGCCGGTAAATGACGACGAAGACGCGGACGGCACGCGGCCGGCCGATGGCGACGAAGGCGACCGATCATGAATGCGCCGACCGCGACCATCGACTGGCCGGAGAAACTTTACGGCACGCTCAAGCGCGCCGGCATCCGGCAGGTCGGCTATGTGCCCGACGCCGGCCACGCGCGCTTGATCGATCGCTGCCGCGCCGATCCCGACATCCACGATGTGGTGCTGACCACCGAGGAGGAGGGCGTGGCGCTCGCCGCCGGCGCCTGGCTCGGGGGCAATCGCGCCGTGCTGCTGATGCAGTCGAGCGGCGTCGGCAATTGCATCAACATGCTGTCGCTGGCGCGTTCGTGCCGCTTTCCGCTGTTGATGATGATCACCATGCGCGGCGAGTGGGAAGAGTTCAATCCGTGGCAGCAGCCGATGGGCTCGATCGTCGATCCGGTGCTGCGGCTGAGCGAAGCCGAGATTTATCGCGCCACCAGGCCTGACGAAGTCGAGGGCCTCGCCGAGCGCGCCGTGCAGCATGTGTTTGGCGACGAGCGCATCGCCGCTTTGTTGCTGTCTCAGCAATTGATCGGCAAGAAGGTCTGGACCAAATGAGCGGACTTGAACGCCGCGCCGCGATGGCGATCTTGCTGGCCGATCGCAAGAACGACCTCCTTGTCATTCCCGGCCTCGGCTCGACCTGCTGGGATCTCGCCGCCGCTGGCGACAATGACCGCAACTTTTATCTGTGGGGCGCGATGGGCGGCGCGGCGATGATCGGCCTCGGCCTCGCTCTGGCTCAGCCGGACAAGCGCGTGCTCGTCGTCACCGGCGATGGCGAGATGCTGATGGGCTTAGGATCGCTCGCCACCATCGGCATCAAGCAGCCGCCGAACCTCGCCGTCGTCGTCTTCGACAATGGCCATTACGGCGAAACCGGCATGCAGCCGAGCCACACCTACAAAGGCGGCGTCGACCTGCTCGGCGTCGCCCGTTCCTGCGGCATCGCCACCTGCCTCGATGTCGCGGACGAGGCGGCTTTGGCCGATCTCGCCGCCCGGCTTAAGGCGCTGTCCGGCCCGCTGTTTGCCCGCCTGGCGATTGTCATCGGCGATCCGCCGCGGGTGCTGCCGGAGCGCGACGGCACCGTGCTCAAGGCCCGGTTCCGGGCTGCGATCGGGGTCTAAACCTTTGTTTCCATGAGCCGGATTGGCTTCTGGACACACCGGATTGGCTTCTGGACAGGGTGGGGCGGGGCCTCTATAACGCGGCGCTCGCCTTGCCCCGGACGTTTCGGGGCCAGTGCCGGGGCCCAGGTAGCTCAGTTGGTAGAGCATGCGATTGAAAATCGCAGTGTCGGTGGTTCGATCCCGCCCCTGGGCACCAATTCCTAGTCCAGCATAAATTAATTGTTCGGCTTGGTCGGTTGTCATCCGAACTCTTGACGGCACTACGACGGAGTCTGCTTTACCTTCTTAGGTCAGATACGGCCATGCCGCTGACTGATGTCGATATGACCCGCGATCAGCAAATCCGCGCATTGCAGAAGATGGTGGACGAGAACCTCGGGGGGCGCGAGGGCTTTACTTCTGCGAGTCCGGGACGAGCGTGCCTTAACGATGTCCGCAACATACCAATCCGTGAAGTGCTGGGCCTGGAAGGCCGTTACGAAGCATGCACATGGCCACGAATGATGGCGATGGCCGTGCCGTGACCTTGCGCGGATAAGATTCGACCACCTGAAAACACGTTTTCAACATGTCGCGATGCTCGGCTCTCGGTCACGACTTTACTCAGTGCTGCGGTTACGAAGTTTGCTGTGCACGGACAATCAAACGAAAATGGAGCAAATAGGTGCAAGACCTGTGAGGCATTCGCTATAACAAGATCGTTGATATCGGAGTGACATAATGCACCCGCGCGAGAGATTAATTTATTCAGCGATAGAGAAAAGACCGCCGCTCGCGTTTCCGAAAGGGGTGAGGCTTGTGGTCTGGCCGGTCCTGGCGCTGGAAGAGTGGGATATGGCGCGGCCGATGGCCCGCATGGTGATCTCGCCGCCGCAAGGCCAGCCGATGCAGCCGGACCATCCGAACTGGAGTTGGCACGAATACGGCATGCGCGTCGGTTTTTGGCGACTGCGCAAGATGATGCTTAAGCTCGGCATCTCGCCGACCGTGACGCTCAATGCCCGGGTCTGCGAGGCATATCCGCAAGTCGCGCAAGCCTGCGTCGATAGCGGCTGGGAGCTCAATGCACACGGCTATGACCAGGTGCCGATGCACAAGCTCGACGACCAGCGTGCCTCGATCATGAAATCCATGGACATGATCGAGAAATTTTGCGGCAAGCGGCCGCGTGGCTGGTTCGGCCCCGGCCTAACCCAGACCTTCGACACGCTAGATTACCTATCGGAGGCCGGCATCGAGTATATCGGCGACTGGGTGCTTGACGACGAGCCGGTGACGCTGAAAACGACGCACAAGCCGGTGGTAGCGCTGCCCTATAATTTCGAAATTCACGACATCGTCATGATGGCGCTTCAACACCATCCGTCCGAGGTCTGGCACACGCGCGCGCTCGACCACTTCAACACGCTTTATGCCGAATCGGCCGAGCGTCCGAAGATCATGGCGATCGCCTGCCATCCTTATTTGTCGGGCGTGCCGCACCGCATCGGCCATGTCCAGAAAACCTTTGCCGAAATTCTTGCCCATGATGGCGTGGTGGCGTGGAACGGCGAGAAAATTCTGGATTGGTATTTGTCATCGAGCAGCAGCGCCGGGACGAAATGAACCATCACGTGTTTCACTCTGCCTTTGTCCCGCATGACATCCAGGCGCCAATTCGCGGCGCGCCAACCGGATCGCTCGAGGGCCTCACCGCCGTCGTCAAGGACATGTACGGCATTGCTGGCGAGCGTATCGGCTGCGGTAATCCCGATTGGCTCGTGACCCATGAGCCGGCCATGCAGCATTGTCCACCTGTGCAGAAAATTCTCGACGCCGGTGCGACCATCACCGGCAAAACGATTTGCGATGAGTTTTTCTACAGCATTACCGGAATCAACGCGCATTACGGCATGCCGATTAACATGCGTGCGCCGGGCCGAGTCCCCGGCGGATCTTCCGCCGGTTCGGCTGCGGCTTGTGGCGCCGGTCTTTGCGACTTCGCGCTCGGCAGCGACACCGGCGGGTCGGTGCGCATTCCTGCGTCCTTTAATGGCGTGTACGGCTTGCGCCCGACCCATGAACGCATTGCACATGCCGGCGTTGCCGACATGGCGCCGAGTTTCGATGTGCCGGGCTGGTTTGCGGCAACGCCAGGCGTTTTCCGCAGAGTCGGAGCAGTGCTACTAAACGAGCAGCGTGTAACGGCGAAAATCGACCGCGTCGTGCTTTTGGAAGATGCGTTCGAGCAGGCCGAAGAACCGGTAGCGACCCTGCTGCGCACGCTGATCGAGTTTATGAGCGACGATTTGCCGCCGATCGTGCACAGTCGCATTGCGCCCGACGGTTTCGATCTCTGGCGCGAGGCGTTCCGCATCATCCAGGCCTATGAGACGTGGCAGACCTTCGGCGATTTCGTCACCAAGGTTCAACCAAAAATGGGCGCCGGTATTCACGAACGCATGGCGTTCGCCGCAACCGTGACCCGAGCGCAGGCCGACGCCAGCCGCCTGGTCCAGGCCGAAGCGCGCGAGCATATAAGGCAAATCGCCGCCCCGGGTATAATCCTTGTGTTGCCGACCGCGCCGACGATCGCGCCGCTCGCTGATACGCCGGCCGCCGATCTGGAAGATTTTCGTACGCGCGTAATGCGGCTGACCTGCACCGCCGGCCTGTCCGGTTTGCCGCAGATGACAATACCGGCCGGCACCATCAACGGCTGCCCGGTCGGGCTTTCGTTCATCGGCTGGGCGGGCGGCGACGAAGCGCTACTCGATCTGGCCTGTACACTGGCGCGCCATTGCGGCGCGGCGGCATGAGGCGCAAAGCCATGGCGACGCCAAGCCAAGATGCGATTAAGGCCAAGGCGAGCAAGCCGAAATCGAAACCGCGCTCGTCGCGCGGTAAGGAACGCAAAAAGCCGTTCCAGCTCGAAGAAGCAACCATCGACGATCTGCACCATGCCATCAAAAACGGCAAGACGACGGTGGTTGCCGTCGTCCAGCACTATATCGAGCGCGTGCGCAAATATAACGGCGTCGCCAGTGTGCTGGTCACGAAGGACGGCGAACCGGTCGCGGAAGCAGAAGGCACGGTACGCGGGCAAGCGCCGTTGCAATTCCCGACTGAGACCGTAAAGGCCGCCGACATTCTGCCGAATCTCGACAAGTACCAGGGGCCGCCGCTCGAATTCGGCCGCATGGATGCGACCGCCTCGGACCCGACGGTGCAGCAACAGTTCGGCATGATCGCCGGCATCAAGAACGGCACGCAGTTAAACGCGCTCGCGACGCTGAACATTCGCGGCGAGCGCTCAGCCGTCTGCCCCGGCGACTATGACCGGCATCCCTCCGACGGGCCGCTGCCGGAAGGCGCACCGGCCGTGTGTGAAATCCTGCGCCGCATGCCGGACGCCTTGGAGCGCGCGGCGCAGCTGGACAAGAAATACGGGCGCAATCCTGACCTCAAGAAGATGCCGATGTATGGCGTCGTGTTTTCGTTCAAAGACCCCTTCGACACTAAGGATATGCGATCGACCGGCGGCGGCGATGCGCGCTACGATGCCGATTTTCCGGCGCGGGATCACGCGCTGGTCGAACAATTGCGCAATAAAGGCGCGATCATCTTCGCCAAAGCCTTGAACACAGAATATAACGGCCGCCCGGAAGCGCCACCAATGGCCGACGGTTCGAAGCCGGACAAGGTTCTGCCTTCGGTGCTGGGCTATCAACGCAGCTCCTGGGGCGGCAATCCGGCCAACCCTTACGATGCCACGCGCGCGGCTTCGCTCGGATCCAGCTCCGGCTCGGGGGTATCGGTCAGCGCCAACCTCGTGATGTGTAGCCTGGGCGAGGAAACGCGTGCCTCCTGCCGCGGGCCGGCCAATCACAATTCAGTGGCGCTGATCCTGCCGCACAAGGCGATGCTTGGCTTTGACGGAGGCGCCATCGGGGCCGATATCTACATGGATCGCAGTGGCGTTCTGGCTCGCACCGTCGGCGATGCGGCCAAAGTGCTCGATGCCTTGAAGGACCCTGTGCAGGGTTATTACGACCCGCGCGATCCCTTCACCACCGTGCCGCGCTCCTCCGTCTTGCCGACGCCGTTTGCCAGCCATACGACGAAAGGCGCGGCCAAGCGCTCGCTCAAAGGTTTGCGCATCGGCATCATCCGCGAATCCATGACGGTGCCGAAGGGTTCGATGACCGAAGTGCCGATCGTCACTGCGGCGGCGAAGGAAATCAAAACCATTCTTGGCGGTAAGCTCGGCGCTACTTTGGTTGAATCTTCGCACCCGCTGTGGCCGCGCGATCCCAGTATTGAGCTCATGACAGTGGACCATACGCGCGCCCTCGCGCGCCTGGCGCCCGTGTTCATGCCCGACCTGTTTTTCCGTCTGAATTCGGACGGAACGCCGCAGTTCCCGGACTTTGCGGCCAAGATCGAGCCGACCGAGTTTGCGCCGGGCAAAATCTTCGGCGGCGGCACCATGAAGCCGATCGATTACTTCGTCGAGTTGGTGGACGGGCGTATTGACCCTCCGTCGAATTTCGATATCGGCGCCATCCAGCCGCAGGCTCCCGCCAACGCTTTCAAGTTTCATATCAACCAGTACCTTTCTCGCCGCGCCGCAGATTGGAAAGAGAAGGGCATTACCGAGACGTTGACCAATTTCACCGAGCTTAATGCGCGTTCCAAGTTTTGGGGCGACGATCAGCGCGCCGAGTTTGAGAACTGGGACCGGTTGTCTGACATGCGCAATCCTGAGGGCGAGCGCCAGGGTATCAACGAGCGCATTATGCTGCGCGAGCTCCTGCGGCGAGCCGATATGATGGTGATCCACGAAAACCGATTGGACGCCCTGGTGCGCCTGCATACGCCGTTCCCGCCCGGGATTATCGGCGGTGCCGGGCAATATGATCTGCGTGCCAATCTGACGATGGAATCACTCAGCGGCCCGAACGCTGGCTTGACCGAGGTGCTAATTCCCGCCGGCTACGTAACCACCGCCTATGATCCGGTCTTTCAGCTAGCCGCCGACGGCAAATCCTACGTGTCGGCTGGATCCGACAGGCCAACGAAGCTGGCCGCGCCGGGTCTGCCGTTTTCACTTGTTTTCCGTGCCGAACCCGGCAGGGAAGATACCATTCTGGAGATCGCTGCGGCCTACGAAGCGACCTCGAAGCGGCGTGTTCCGCCGCCTGGTTTTGGCCCGCTCTAGGTAGAACTTACTCTGCCCAGATCGCCTTCAAAGAAGCCCGGCACCGGCATGATCCTTGAATAGCTCTTGGTCTCGCACGTACCGGCTGAGCGTATCGATCGACCGGTGCCGGCTAGTCGCCATCATTTTGAACAGCGACGCACCGCGCTTAGCAGCGCTTGTGAGGAAGCCGGCGCGCAACGAGTGACCGGAGAACAGGGCAGGGTCCAATCCTACGCGCTTGGCATGTGCTTTGACGATGTTGGCGACAGACCGGTCGGTGAGACGCTCGGCCTGAACGTGGCCGCCGCGGCGGATGCCGACCGGGGCTGCAGGGGGTCGGGATGCTTTGAGATTGCGACAGTCCCAGAGGCCCGAGGAGCGCCTTTGATCGACCACCCCCGGTGGAGGCGTTCATGAGCCTTGCGGCGGACGCAATGTTCTGACGGAAATGTCATCCCGAATGGCTTGACGAAACGGGGCTCTGCCTTTGTGATAAGGCACACCTTCATTCGGCCGCCCCCTCCTGGAGTGCTTATGAGACAGTTCCGAATTCCGGTCCTCGCATGTGTTATTTCCGCACTGACGCTTACGGGTGCCTACGCACAGAGTGCGCCCGCAGCGACCGTCCCCACGCCGCCGGCACAGGAAGAGTACACGCCGACGTCGGGTCAGGCAGGCAAGGACGTGGTGTGGGTGCCGACACCGGACGCACTTGTGGAGCGGATGCTCGACATGGCGAATATCACCAAGGACGACTACTTGATCGACCTTGGCTCCGGAGACGGCCGGACAGTCATCACTGCAGCCAAGCGTGGAACGCGGGCCCACGGCATCGAGTACAATCCCGACATGGTCGCTCTCTCCGAGCGCAATGCCAAGGCGGCAGGCGTAACCGAGCGCGCGACCTTCGTACGCGGGGATATCTTCAAGTCCGACTTCTCGAAGGCGACGGTGGTCACACTGTTTCTTCTGCCAAATTTGAACCTGCAGTTGCGACCGATATTGCTCGACATGAAGCCGGGCACGCGCGTGGTCTCGAATACCTTCGACATGGGAGATTGGCAGCCGGATGATCGCATCGATGCAGGCGGTGACTGCAAGAACTACTGCCGCGCGATGAAATGGGTTATTCCGGTGAAGGCCGGTGGCACCTGGCGTCTCGGCAATGGCGAGTTGAAGCTGACCCAGACCTATCAGATGCTTGACGGCACCCTAACCCTGGGCGGCAAGACGCTGCCGATCAGCGCGGCGAAGATGGACGGCACGAAGATCACCTTCACAGCGGGCGGCCGCCGTTACACGGGCGAAGTCGCAGACGGCAAGATGACTGGCCAGGTGGACGGCAGCGAAGCTTGGAGCGCCACGCGCGCTGCAAGCTAAGCAATTCCGCACGCTCGTCCAGTCGTTGATCGTCGTGATTTGCTCACTCCCGCTTTCAGCGAGCCATATGTACACCCGTCGTAGAACACGAAGTCTCGATTGAGCACTGCAAGCGGCGAGCGGGCATCTGGGAGAGGAACGCGTTCATTCCATATCGAAACCCCTCGGGATCTGCATCAAGTGCATCGTTGTTCTTGGGAAAGAGGCGCTTCGTCTGGGACTTGTCAATCTTTTGCGCGATCATCTGACGTCAGCGATAGATGAAGACCAAGATCGCGATGTCTGCCGTTTCCCAATGATAAAGTCGCCGCGGCTCGCCACCCGGTGACCGAATTTTTTCATTTCGGCCTTGCCCGGTATTCCGCTATCTTTCTCCCGCATGCTTGTCCTCGTCGGCACCACCAAAGGCGTGTTCCTGATTTCGCGCGGGCATAACGGCTGGGCGGCGCGGGGGCCGTATTGCGACGGCTGGCCGATCAATCATGTGATCGGTGATGCGAAGACCGGCACCTTGTGGGCCGGCGGCGGTGGCGACTGGCACGGCGCCGGCGTCTGGCGCAGCGACGACGGCGGCGCGACCTGGAATGTCACGCGCCTGACCAAAGGCAAGATGGACGAGTGGGCCGCCAACGATGCCGACTTCGCCAAGATGATCGGCTGGACCGATGCGCCTTTGCCCTTCGGCGACGCTTTCATCCAGATCTGGTCGCTCGGTTATGCGCACGGCACTTTGTACGCCGGCACCAAGCCGGCGAAACTTCTGGCCAGTCAGGATGGCGGCAAGGCCTGGACGGAAGTCGACGGCCTGACGAAACATCCCTCGGCCGATAGCTGGAATCCCGGCGCCGCCGGGCTCGTGCTGCACACCATCGTGCCCGATCCGGGCAACGCGAAAAAACTCTGGGTTGGCATTTCGGCCGCCGGCGTCTTCGCCACCGAGGATGGCGGCGCGACCTGGGAGCGGCGCAACAGATTGTCGAATGCCGCGGCCTGCGCGCATCACGACCATCCGGCCGCGCCGCGCGATGGCGATATCGGCCATTGTGTGCACAACATGATGCGCGCGCCCGGCGCGGCCGACGTGTTGTACCAGCAGAACCACCATGGCGTCTGGCGCTCGGCTGATGGCGGCCGCAGCTGGGACGATCTGACCAAAGGCCTGCCGTCAACCTTCGGCTTTCCGATCCGCGTTCATCCGCGCGATCCGAACACGATCTGGACGCTGCCGCTCAACGGCGACATGGCCGGGCGGTTTCCGCCCGACGCCGCCGCGGCGGTGTGGCGTTCGCGCGACGGCGGCCAAAGCTGGCAAGCCTTGCGGCAGGGACTGCCGCAGGCGGGCTGCTATTTCACTGTGCTGCGTCAGGCGATGGCCGGCGACGACAACGATCCGGCCGGCGTTTATTTCGGCACCAATAGCGGGTCGGTTTTCGCCAGCTTCGATGAAGGCGACACCTGGCAGGAGATCGCACGTCACATGCCGACGATTCTGTCGGTCGAAGCAGTCGCGATGGGATGAAAGAGTAGCGGGGTGGAGCGGCTTTAAGCCCCTTGCACCGTCACCGGCTTGCCGAGATCGACGAACTCGTCGTCGCTGCCGTCGCCGCTCATCCACATCAGAATGGAAAATTGCCCGGGGCGGTCGAGCGCCATCATCGGGCAGTGCCAGGCCTTGGCGCGGTAGGTGATGCCGATGCCGGCCGGCACGATATAGGCGCGCAATTGGTCCACCGCCGGAAGGTCGTCGGCGCCATTGGGCGCGACGCAGACCAGATAGCCGCTGACATCGAGCGGGATGAAGGTCTGAAACGAATGCGGGTGGCGCTCCATCATGGTCAGCGACGCCGGGAAACGGGTCATCGCCACATTGGCGGTCGACAACGAGAGCGAGGCTTGCGGCCGCGGATGGGCGAGCGCTGCGCTCCAGTCGGTGCGCTTGCCGCCTTGCGGCTGCGCGACGACGTCGCCATAGGGCGCGAAGGCCATGGCGTCGATCGGCTCGGCCCGGATGGTCAGGGCATTGCATGGGACCAGTCTGCGCATGCCGTCCTTCTGACACGAATTGTGCTAGGGTGCCAGACGCCGCACCGGCGCGACTGCGCCAAAGGAAGTGACCGCGTGAATCTGGGATTACGAAACCGTTTGCTCGCCATAGCCGTGCTGGCGTTTCTTCCCGGCGCGGCGCTGGCGCAAAGCCCGAATGAGGCCGGCCGCGCTTTGTTGCAGGAGCATTGCGCCTCGTGTCACGCCATCGGCAAGACTGGCGACAGTCCGCGCGAGGGCGCGCCGCCGTTCCGCACTCTCGCGCGCAGTTACGATCTCGACGAATTTCCACGCAAGCTGCAATCCGGCGTCATCAGCGGCCATCCCGACATGCCGGAATTCCGGTTCAGGGAAGACGACGCCCGCGCCGTTGGCGTCTACCTGCGCAGCATCCAGGAATAGTCTTACCGGTCCAGCGTGATCTCGTCGCCCTTGGCGCGCGACACGCAGATCATGATGGTGTCGGCCTTCTCGTGCTCGGCCAGCACCAGGTCGCGGTGATCGGCCTTGCCGGCCAGAATTTTCGTGCGGCAGGTGCCGCAGGTGCCGGTTTCGCATGAACTCGGCACGTCGAGCCCGTCGGCGCGCAGGATTTCGAGAATGGTCTTGTCCGCCGGCACGACAAGAACTTTGCCGCTGTTGCCCAGCCTTACATTGAAAGCGCTGTCGCCGGCCTTGTGCGTCTCGGCCTCGCTGAACGCCTCGAAATGCACGGCGGTCGGCGACCAGTGGTCGGTCATGGCGCGCACCGCTTCCATCAGCGGCCTTGGCCCGCAGCAATAGAGATGTTCGCGGTTCTGCCGTTCCTTCAGGATCGGCTTTAAATCGAACGACCGCGCCGGATCGCCGCCGTCGTAATGAATGACGACACTTTCTTTCAAGTCGGCGGCACTTAGTTCATCGCGGAACGCCGTCATCTCCGGCGTGCGGTTGAAATAGAACAGGCGGAAGCGTTTGCCGGCGGCGCGCAGCTCGTGGATCATCGCTACCATCGGCGTCACGCCGATGCCGCCGGCGATGAACAGGAAATCCTGGCCGCGGGGCGGCAGGCCGAAATCGTTGACCGGCGCCGCCACCATCAAGGTATCGCCCACTTTGGTATTGTCGATCAGCGCCTTGGAGCCGCCGCGGCCATTGGCCTCGCGCTTGACTGCGATCTGGTAGCGGTCGCGCTCGGCCGGGTCGTTGCACAAAGAATATTTGCGCAGCAAATCGTTCGGCAACCGAATGGCGATATGGGCGCCGGCAGTGAAGGCCGGCAGGTCGCCGCCGTCGGCGCGAAATTCCAGCAGATGAATACTATCGGCAATCTTGGCGTTGCGCGTCACGCGCAGCGGCATCATGGCGGGTGGTTGGGTCACGGTCGGCTCCGGCAATTTCGTGCGACCGTGGCTGCTTTTCCGCGTCCCGGCAAGGTCCGGAACTATATCTCCGTAGCGTTTTCGAGCGAAGTGGGTACCGGTTCGCCTGAAGAAAACGCGAAAAAAAAGCTAGAGCCCCGGCTTTGACTTATCAAAGCCGGAAAGGCTCTAGCGCACGCCGGTACTGACCCGCTCGACCGGGGGCTTCGCGCCAGGCTTGATGGCGGAGACCAGCGCCGCGTCTTGCGCGTTCAGCGCCGCGTAGGCGTCCGCAATCCCGGCGCCGAACATCGCGTCCTTGCCTTTCGGCCCGATGTCCCGGGCGGTCGATTGCAGAATGCCGCGCACCTCGCGCGGCGTCAGTTCGCCGCGCCGCTCCAGCATCAAGGCGACGACACCGCTGATCGCCGCCGCCGAATAGGACGTGCCGGAGGAAAACTCGTAGCCCGAAGGCGTCGCCACCAGAAGCTGCGCGCCCGGCGCGGTCACGGCGATGTGGTTGCCGCGATTGGACGCCTCCAGCAATTTGTCGTCGGCGTCGGTCCCCGACACCGCGATCACGTTGACGTCGGCGGCCGGATATAGCGGCGCGGACTTCGCCCCGGCATTGCCGGCGGCGGCGATCAACACGATGCCTTTCCGGAACGCCGCTTCCAGCGCCCGATGAATGGCCGGATCGTTCGGCCCGGCAAAACTCATGTTGATGATGCGGGCGCCTTGCGCCGCCGCCCAGTCGAGGCCCTTGAGAATGGCGAAGGTGGTGCCTTGCGCCGTGGCGCCAGCCGGATCGAAAGCGCGCACGCCGAGAATTTTCGCATGCGGCGCGGCGCCCAGCAGTTTGCCATGCGCGGCGATCAGCCCGGCAACGGCGGTGCCATGGCTGTGCGGCGCCATCGGCGAGGCCAGCGCGTTATAGTTTTCCGCCACGCTGCCGGACAGTTCGGCATGCGCCTCGTCGATGCCGGAATCGATCACCGCGATCTTGATGCCGCCGCCCTGGCTCAGGGCATGCGCCTGCGGCAGCTTCAGCTTGGCGAGTTCGTATTGCGCCGGGTCGCCCGCGCCAGCGGCTGTTTGCTGGAGCGTGAATTGATAGTTCGGCTGCGCCGAAGCGACGACGGTGTCCGCCTCCAGCGCGCGAATGACAGTCGGCACCGAGCGGCGGTCGGGAATGCGCCAGCGATACAAGGTCGTGCCGGATAACTGGCTCGTTTGCTGCTCCAGCCGCGTCAGCCGGTGGCGGTTCTGCAACGCCTGGATCTGTTGCGGCGACACCGTGTTGCGCAGTTCGATGACGACTTCGTCCGGCACCAGCCGGCGTTCGTTGGCCGGCGGCGCGCCGGAAGGTCCGCGCCGCGCCGCTTGTTGCGGCGGCCGCGGCCGGTTGCGCGGCCGATCTTCATCGAAGCTGTCGTCCTCGATGAAGCGGCCGCCGCCGGGCCCGGCGTCGGCGTCGCGCGGCACCAGATGCGGGATCACAGCGATAATGCCGGGGATCGCCGCGCCCCAGCCGGGTCCGCGCGATCCGCCGCCACCGCCACCACCGGGATAGCCGCCGCCGGAAGGCCCGGTCGGCGCTCGGCCGGGATACTTCTGCGCCAGCGCATCGCCGAACGCGGCCACGGACACAAGCGCGGCTAGGCCGAGGCAGAGCAGGGCGTTCCTGGTGTAGCGCATGAAGCCTCCCGTTACTCGCTGGTGGCGATAAAGCCGACGATCTTGTCGTCCTGGAGTTTTTTGACCAGCGCCGACAGCTCCGCTTTCGGCAGGCCGGTCAGCGCGACGCGCACTTTGTAAAATCCGCCGGGCAGCGGCCCCGCGGTAATGGCGAACTTGTTGCTTTCGAGAAATCTGGTGACGTCGTCCTGCGTCGCCTGTGGTGCAAAGCGGATCAGCGTGAAAGCGCCGACGCCGGGGTCGGTCGATGGCGCCGACGCCGTGACATAGCCGGCGTTGTTTTCCTTCAGCACAATGCTGGCAATGAATCCGGCTTGCAGCAGGATCGCCAGCGCCGCCGCCGCGCCGGCATAGGCCAAGGTGCGCGGCGCCAGGCTACCGAGGAAAGCCGTCACCCGCGCGCCGAGCGTGAGCGAACGCCCCGCCTTACGCGCCGGTTCGGCGTCGATTTTCGCAAACAGCGTCTCACTCGCATGCGACGACGGCGCGCCGAGAGTTTCGTTGAGCAGGATGGTTTCGCCCAGTTCGTCGCGCACCAGCGCATAGCGGCGCGCCAGTTCGGGGTCGCGCGCCAGGGCTTCCTCGACGCGCGCCGCGTCGCGGCGGCTCAACGTGCCGGCGGCATGCCACGGCAGCAGCGCTTCGATGTCGTCCGGCGTCTCTTGCTTGGTCGCGTTCATGGCCAGCCTCGGTCGATTCCCTGCTGCTTGAGCAGGTCGGATAATTTCTTGCGCGCATAGAACATTCGCGTCTTCACGGTAGCTTCCGGGATGCCGACGATCCCGGCCACTTCTTCCACCGACTTCTCGTGGTAGTAGACGAGGTCGATGATCTCCCGGTGTTCGTTCGACAGTTTGCCGAGTGCCTGGCGCAACTGCGCGCCCTTGTCCTTCTTTGCCAATGCCGTTTCCGGATCGTCGGCGCCGTCTTCGATCCGTTCCGCCGTCTCGTCGTCCAGTTCGGCGTCCGGCCGCTTGCGCAAGGCCGACAGCGCCTTGAAGCGCGCGATGCCCAGCATCCAGGTCGACACCGCCGCGCGGCCTTCGAATTTCCCGGCCTGCCGCCAGACGTCGAGAAAGACGTCGCTGATCAGATCCTCGGCGGTGGCCTCATTGCGCACCAGCCGCAGCACGAAGCGATAAACCCGTACATGATGCCGCGCGAACAGCACCTGCATGGCGAGCCGGTCGCCGCCTGCGATCCTCGCGATCAGAACCTCGTCCGACGTCATTTGCATCGCAGGCTTGGCTCGTATGAATGGGTCGCGGCAGGGGCACGGCAGGTTCAATAACTAGCGAAGATTAACGCCGGCGACTGTGATTGCCGACACTTTCGCGGAGTTTCCGCCTTTTTTGGTGATCCGTCACCCAGGTGCGAGGTCGTTTGCGAGGCCCGGAGCCCCGCGATAGGCATCATATCCTGTATACATTCAGGACGGCGGTGCGGCGCGCTAGCGCGGGAAAGCCTGTGACGAGGGTGGCACTTCACGCGTGAAGGAGGCACAATGGCCGTCATAAATTGTACGCGAGTGGGGTTATGCTTTTTCGAATTTTTGCCGTAGTGGCTTTTCTGGTTTCTGGTGCGGCACAGGCGGCTGAGATTTCGGCGCTGCCGCTTAAAGATCGTGACGGCCTGATTCTCATCAAAGGCGACCTTAAATACGAAGATCGAGAGATATTCCTTACCAAGATTGCGCCGTTCTCTGGCGGCTTGGTGATTTTAGAGAGCGATGGGGGTTCGGCTTACGCTGGCATTGAGATCGGCAAGGCAATCCGAATGCGCGGTTTCAAGACTTTGGTTGAAAGCGGCACTAAATGCGCGTCAGCCTGTGCGATCGCTTGGTTAGGCGGTCAGGAAAGACTGATGGGAAAGGCGGCGATTGTCGGTTTTCACGCCGTTTACACGACTAGGAGTGGCGCGCCGGTTGAGACCGGTGCGGGTAACGCCATATATGGTGCGTACCTCGGACAACTTGGGCTTTCGGACCAGGCGATCCACTTCTTGTCTAACGCTCCGCCCAACTCGATGAACTGGTTGACGCCAACCGATGCAGAAAGCATTGGAATTAGTCTCAGGGTATTTGATTTCAAAGCGTCGTCATCGCCGCCGACGGCAACCCCCGCGTCGCCTATAAACCCTCCCGGTCTAGGCCGCGCGCCTGCCACTGAAGCTTTGAACCTGGAGAGCCGGTCGCGCGATTTCGTCATCGCCCTCAATAATTTACTTTCCGGGCCGACAGACCAATACTTGAAAATTGTTGATGGCCTTTATGCCGACCCCGTCGTGTATTTTGGCAAGCAGATGTCGCGTGCCGAAATCGTTGTTCAGCTAACAAAATTCATCGATCGCTGGCCGGTTCGTGCCTATGTCGTGCGGCCTGACTCGTTGAAAGTTCAATGTAGTTACGAAACATCCGTTTGCCAGATCAGCGGCTTGTTGGAATTCAGCGCTAAGAGCGTGGCACGAAATCAGTGGTCGCGCGGCTCTGCGACGTTCGACTATTTGCTGTCATTCAGGCCTAACGCGCGATGGCCGGTCATCGTAGGCGAAGGCGGCAGCATCGTTGATCGACAGATGAGCGCTTTACAAACCATTGTGCCTCGCTATCCGCAAGACCTCGACGCCTCGCATAATAGGTAGGGACGTTTCGGCCCGCCATCCTTCGAGGCTCGCCGCGAAAGGCGGCTCGCACCTCAGGATGACGGGAGAGGGTGCCGGTTTTCTTCGAACCCGCTTTGAACCTTTTCGCCGGCTCCCGCGACCCATGGACACCGGATGCGGGAGGCGCATCCCCATGAAACAGGAGTTGGACCCATGATTCCCACCATGTTCCGCAAGCTTGCCATTACCCTCGGCGCCGCCGCCGTTGTCGCCGCCGCCGCGCTGTCCCCGACCGCCGCTTCCGCCGCCGGCGGTTGGCATGGCCATCACGGCCACCATGGTCACCACGGCTGGCACCGCGGCGGTTTCCGCGTCGGCTTCTACGGCCCGGCCTATGGCTATGCTTCCGACTGCTACGTTGTCCGCCGCGTCGTCTACACGCCCTACGGCAAGCGCCTGCGCCGCGTTACGGTCTGCAATTAGGCTCATTCCCGCCGCATGACGGCCCCATAGCCCCGGCCCGCCAATCGCGCGGCCGGGGTTATCGCATCCCCTCGCGCGGCGGGGCGAGTTCTGCTACTGGGACGGTAAGAGGTCGATGAACGGTGCGCCGGACGCGCGCACGGTTTGAAGTCCGCGCCGGTCCGGAGGTTCGATGCTGCATTCGCTGCGCGCGGTGGCGCGATTTTTTCAGACCTACATCGGCTGGAATAAGCTCGGCGTCCTGCTCAGTCTTGCCATCATCGGCGTGGCGGCCACGGTGCTGTGGCGGATGCTGCACAATATCAATATCGACGAAGTCGTCTTCGCCCTGAAGGCGACGCCGCCGCACAATATCGTGCTCGCCGCACTGTTCGTGGCCGGCGGCTATTTCACCCTGACGTTTTATGACTGGTTCGCGCTGCGCACCATCGGCCGCAGCAAGGTGCCGTACCGGGTCGCGGCGCTGGCCGGCTTCACCAGCTATTCGATCGGCCACAATATTGGCGCCACGGTGTTCACCGGCGGCGCGGTGCGCTACCGCATCTATTCGCATCACGGGCTGGATGCGGTCGAAGTCGCCAAGATCTGCTTCGTCGCCGGCCTCACCTTCTGGCTCGGTAATGTCACGGTTCTGGGCCTGGGCATCACCATCCACCCGTCCGCCGCCGGCGCCATCGACCAGCTCGGCGATACGGCAAACCGGCTCATCGGCCTCGGGCTGCTGACCGTTCTCGGCTGCTATCTCGCCTGGGTGTGGAGCGCGCAGCGCGAAGTCGGCAAGGGCGGCTGGACCGTGAAGCTGCCGCGCGGACCGAACACGCTGCTCCAGATCGGCATCGGCATTATCGATCTCGGCTGCTGCGCGCTCGCCATGTACATGCTGGTGCCGGGCGAGCCGAACATCGATTTCATCACTTTGGCGGTCATCTTCGTCACCGCGACCTTGCTCGGCTTTGCCAGCCATTCGCCGGGCGGGCTCGGCGTGTTCGACGCCGCCATGCTGGTGGCTTTGTATCAGTTCGAGAAGGAGCACCTGCTGGCCGGGCTGCTGCTGTTCCGCGTGCTGTATTATCTCACGCCATTCGCCCTGGCGCTGGTGCTCCTCGGCGTGCGCGAGCTTCTGCTCAATCTGCGCGGCACGCGCGAGAAGATCGAACTGGCGCCGGTGACCAAGGTCGCCGCGCCCATTCTCAGTGTCGAGCCCGAGAATAACGACACCGGGCGACCGTGACGGCTGACCATGGATGCCGATGACAACGAGCGCGAACGGCCTGGACGCTTGAGCAGGGCCTGGCGCGCGCTGTTCGGCGACCATGACGCCGGCGGGGCAGGCCGGGTGCGGGTTTCCCCCGGCCGCGATGCGCCGCATCCGCAGGCGTTGCTGATCGAGCAGTTGATCGGCGGCCTGCCGAGCGCCGCCATCGTGCTCGACCGTGACACCCGCGTCATTGCCTTCAACGCGGCGGCGGCCGGCATCGCGCCATCTCTGCGCCGCGGCGAGCCGGCCTTGATCACCTTGCGCATGCCGGAACTGGTCGATGCCGTTCGCCGCGCCGGCAAAACGGGCGAGGCGCAGCGCGTCGAGTTTTTCGAGCGCGTGCCGCTCGACCGCTGGTTCGAGGTGTTCGTGACGCCTGTCGTGTTGGACGGCGCTTCCGATATTCTGGTGATGACCTTCAACGATCTGACGCCGTTGCGCCGGGTTGAGGAAATGCGCGTCGACTTCATCGCCAATGCCAGCCACGAACTGCGCACGCCGCTTGCCGCGCTGCTCGGCTTCATCGAAACCTTGCAGGGCCCGGCCAAGAACGACGTCGCCGCCCGCGAGAAATTTCTCGGCATCATGCAGCAGCAGGCGGCGCGCATGGCGCGGCTGATCGACGACCTGCTGTCGCTGTCGCGCATCGAACTGAACGCGCATCTGTCGCCGAATACGCCGGTCGATCTCGCGCCGCTGGTGCGACAGGTTGCCGACGGCTTGCAGACCCTGGCGCGCGACCGTCAGGTCGAGATCAAGGTCGATGCGCCGGCCGAGGCGCTCACTGTGCTCGGCGACCGCGACGAGCTGATCCGCGCTCTGGAAAACCTGGTCGAGAACGCGCTGAAATACGGCGCCGCCGGCAAGCGCGTCGAAATCGCTCTGTCGCGTGCGGAAACCCGCGCCGGTTCGCCGGAAGCCCGCATCGCCGTGCGCGATTACGGCCCCGGCATCGCGCCGGAACATCTGCCGCGCCTGACCGAACGCTTTTACCGCGTCGATGTCGCCGACAGCCGCGCCCAGGGCGGCACCGGCCTGGGGCTGGCCTTGGTCAAGCATGTGCTCAACCGCCATGGCGGAAGGGTGACCATCGAAAGCGTGCCGGCGCACGGCGCGACCTTCACAATGCACCTGCCACTGCGCACAGGCGACGCCGGCCCCGCGTGATATTCTCCAGCGTTATCAGTGCCTTGTGCTGTCACGCCACTGTCACAGAAGCTTCATAGAACGGTGACGCACGGCTCCTAGGTCAACCCTCGAGAACAGAGGGCCCAAAGGCGGTGAAGGATCGCCGAGGGCCGATAACATGGAGAGTATCGTGAAACACTGGACCGCAATCGTCGCCGCCGGCTTCGTCGCCGCCGCAGCTCTCGTTCCGGCCAACGCCGCCGACATCTCGGGTGCCGGCGCCACCTTCCCCTATCCGATTTACGCCAAGTGGGCCGACGCCTACAAAAAGGAAACCGGCATCGGGCTGAACTATCAGTCGATCGGTTCCGGCGGCGGCATCAAACAAATTCAGAACAAGACCGTGACCTTCGGCGCCAGCGACGCGCCGCTCAAGGGCGCAGATCTCGAAAAGTGGGGCCTCGTTCAGTTCCCGATGGTGATGGGCGGCATCGTGCCAGTCGTCAATCTCGAGGGCATCAAGCCGGGCGAACTGACGCTGGACGGAACGACGCTTGCCAAGATCTTCCTCGGCGAGATCAAGAAGTGGAACGACCCGGCCATCGCCAAGCTCAACGCCAGCGCCAAGCTGCCAGATCAGGCGATCGCCATCGTGCACCGCTCGGACGGGTCGGGCACCACCTACAACTTCGTCTACTACCTCTCGGAAATCAGTCCGGACTTCAAGTCGAAGGTCGGCGTCAACACGTCCGTTCAGTGGCCGGCCGGCATCGGCGCCAAGGGCAACGAAGGCGTCGCCAACAACGTCGCCAACACCAAAGGTTCGATCGGCTACGTCGAATACGCATACGCTTTGCAGAACAAGCTGACTCACACCAAGATGATCAACAAGGCCGGCAAGGCCGTCGAGCCGACCTCGGAAGCGTTTCAGGCTGCCGCCGCCAATGCCGACTGGAAGTCGCAGCCCGGCTATGGCGTCATTCTCGCCAACCAGCCCGGTGACCAGTCGTGGCCGATGACCGCCGCGACCTGGATCCTCATGTACAAGAAGCCGGTCGATCCGGCCGCCAGCGCTTCGGCCCTCAAGTTCTTCGACTGGGCCTACACGAAAGGCGACAAGATGGCTGAGGAACTGCACTACGTTCCGATGCCGGAAAAGGTCGTCAAGGACGTCGAGGCTTACTGGAAGTCCGAAGTCGCGGTGTCGATGTAATCGCACAACGGCAAGGGTGCTGGGTTTCACACAAAACCCGGCGCCCTTTCCACTTTTGCACCCGGTATCCACCGGCGTCCATTTGCGCCTTGTCTTGCAGCCGCGAGGCCGCTTGAGTAGCTCCCCTAAAGCGCCACAGCGCCGGCCGGCGCATCGCCAACAGGCGATTGGCCCAGGGAGAGCTTGATGAATTCTTCGGGGGAGCGACCTGTGGTTGATGTGGCGTTTCAGGGCGGCGGCGCCATTTCGGCGGCCGAAAAAGGCGACCGCGCCAAGATCCTCAAGCGCTTGCGCTTCGGCGATAACGCCTTCCGCCATGTCACCCGCGCCGCAGCGATCGCCGTTCTGATTATCCTCAGCGGCATCATCTTCTCGCTGGTCTACGGCGCGATGCCGGCCATGCAGAAATTCGGCATTACCTTTCTGTTCGACGAAAGCTGGAACCCGGTGACCGAAAGGTTCGGCGCCATCGCGCCGATCTACGGCACGGTCCTCACCTCGCTGATCGCCATGCTGATCGCGGTCCCGATCGGCCTGTTCATTGCCCTGTTCCTCACCGAACTGTGCCCGATGTGGCTGCGCCGTCCGATCGGCATCGCCGTCGAACTGCTCGCCGGCATTCCCTCGATCATCTACGGCATCTGGGGCCTGTTCGTGTTCGCGCCGTTCCTGCAGCAACACGTCCAGCCGTTCCTGATCTCGCTGTTCGGCAACGTGCCGGTGCTGTCCAATCTGTTCGCCGGCCCGCCCTACGGCATCGGCATTCTCACCGCCGGTCTGATCCTGGCGATCATGGTGCTGCCCTTCATAACCTCGATCTCGCGCGACGTGTTCGAAGCGGTGCCGCCGATGCTGAAAGAGAGCGCCTACGGCCTCGGCTGCACCACCTGGGAAGTCGCGCGCTATGTCGTGCTGCCGTTCACCCGCGTCGGCGTCATCGGCGGCGTCATGCTGGCGCTCGGCCGCGCGCTCGGCGAAACCATGGCGGTCACTTTCGTCATCGGCAACGCGCACCGCATCTCCGGGTCGATCCTGGCGCCGGGCACCACGATCTCGGCAACCATCGCCAATGAATTCACCGAAGCCGTCGGCGACATCTACACCTCGTCGCTGATCCTGCTCGGCCTCATCCTGTTCGTCATCACCTTCATCGTGCTGGCTTTCGCGCGATTGATGCTGATGCGGCTCAACGCCCGGCTGGGGAAGTGACCATGGCAACGCTTGCATCCGGCGCCTCTTCGCCGCTCTACGCCAAACGACGCCGCAAGAACGCCGTCGCCATGACGCTGGCTTATCTCGCCACCGGGTTCGGCCTGACCTGGCTGGCGCTGATCCTCGGCGTCCTGTTCTACGAAGGCTTCTCCGGCCTGTCGTGGCGGGTGTTCAGCGAAATGACGCCGCCGCCCGGCGCGTCCGGCGGCCTGCTCAACCCGATCATCGGCAGCTTGGTGATGACGTTCCTCGCCGTGCTGATGGGCACGCCGCTCGGCATTCTCGCCGGCACCTATCTCGCCGAATATGGCCGCTACGACAAACTGTCGTCGGTGGTGCGCTTCATCAACGACATCCTGTTGAGTGCACCGTCGATCGTCATTGGCCTGTTCATTTACGAACTCATGGTGGCGCAAATGGGCCACTTCTCCGGCTGGGCCGGCGCCGTGGCGCTCGCCGTCATCGTCGTGCCGGTCGTGGTGCGTACTACCGAGGACATGCTGACGCTCGTCCCCGATACGCTGCGCGAGGCCGCCGCTTCGGTTGGCCTGCCGCGCTCCTTGATGATCCAGAAAGTGGCCTACCGCGCCGCCCGAGCCGGCATGATCACCGGCGTGCTTTTGGCGATCGCGCGCATTTCCGGTGAGACCGCGCCGCTGCTGTTTACCGCGCTCAACAACCAGTTCTGGACCAACGACATGAATGCGCCGGTGGCCAGCCTGCCCGTTGTCATCTTCCAGTTCGCGCTCAGCCCGTACAAGGACTGGCAGGAACTGGCCTGGACCGGCGCCCTGATCATTACCATGGCGGTGCTAGCGCTCAGCATCACCGCGCGATTCCTCGGTGGAGAGAGAAAGAAGTCATGAGTACGGCCAATTACACGGTTCCGACCGTCGCCGCCAATCCCGGCAACGCCGACAACCTCGTCGAAAAAATCACGGTCAAGAATCTTGACTTCTATTACGGCGACAACCGCGCGCTGAAAAATATCAACGTGTCGCTGTATCACGGCCGCGTCACCGCCTTCATCGGCCCCTCGGGCTGCGGCAAGTCCACTTTGCTGCGCGTCTTGAACCGGATGTACGACCTTTATCCGAACCAGCGCGCCACCGGCACCGTCCGGCTCGACAATGACGACATTCTGGCGCCGTCGCAGGATCTCAATCTGCTGCGCGCCAAGGTCGGCATGGTGTTTCAGAAGCCGACGCCGTTTCCGATGACGATCTACGAAAACATCGCCTTCGGCATCAGGCTCTATGAGAAATTGTCGAAGCCCGATCTCGACAACCGCGTGCAGCAGGCCTTGCAGCGCGCCGCTTTGTGGAACGAGGTCAAGGACAAGCTCGACGCCAACGGCCTGTCGCTGTCCGGCGGCCAGCAGCAGCGCCTGTGCATCGCCCGCACCGTCGCAGTGCGGCCTGAAGTCATCCTGTTCGACGAGCCGTGCTCGGCGCTCGATCCGATCTCAACCGCCAAGATCGAGGAACTGATCGACGAGTTGAAGGAAGACTACACCATCGCCATCGTTACCCATAACATGCAGCAGGCCGCGCGTGTGTCCGACTTTACCGCCTTCATGTATCTCGGCGAACTGGTCGAGTATGGCGAGACGACGCGCATGTTCACGTCGCCAAGCGATCGCCGCACGCAGGATTACATCACCGGTCGCTTCGGCTAAAAATCAGGAACAGTAGTCATGAACGATCAGCACACGGCCAAGGCCTTCGACCTCGACCTTCAGGGCATCGCGCGAATGGTCGCCGAAATGGGCGGGCTGGCCGAAAAGCAGGTCGCCGATGCGATCGATGCGCTGGCCAAGCGCGACACGACTTTGGCGCAGCGCGTCACCGCCGCCGATACGGCCATCGACGCCTTGCAGCGCGAGATTGAGGAAAAGTCCGTGCTGACCATCGCCCGCCGCCAGCCGATGGCGGTTGACCTGCGCGACATCGTCGGCGCGCTGCGGCTCGCCAACGATCTCGAGCGTATCGGCGATCTCGCCAAGAACATCGCCAAGCGAGTCATCGCGCTCAACGCCGAATTCCCGCCGCCGAAACTGATCCGCGGCGTCGAGCACATGACCGATCTGGTGCTCCAGCAATTGAAGGCGGTGCTCGATGCCTATGCCCGCCGCGACGACAACAAGGCCATGGCGGTGTGGCGCGGCGACGAGGAAATCGACGCGGTCTGCACCTCGGTGTTCCGCGAACTTCTGACCTACATGATGGAAGACCCGCGCAACATCACCTTCTGCATCCACCTGATGTTCTGCGCCAAGAACATCGAGCGCATGGGCGACCACGCCACCAACATTGCCGAGACCGTGCACTACATCATCGACGGCAATCCGATCACCGAACGCCGGCCGAAGGGGGATACTACGACCATCCCCGTTCTGACCGGCACCTAAAGAGCCAAAAAAAATGAGCGCGCGCATTCTGATCGTCGAGGACGAAGAGCCGCTCACCATGCTGCTGCGCTATAACCTTGAGGCCGAAGGCTACGAGGTGGAAAGCGCGGCGCGCGGCGACGATGCCGACGCCAAGCTGAAAGAGAACATCCCCGATCTGGTGGTGCTCGACTGGATGTTGCCCGGCCTGTCCGGCATCGAACTGTGCCGCCGCCTGCGCGCGCGCCCGGAAACCCGGCAGCTGCCGATCATCATGCTGACCGCGCGCGGCGAGGAAAGCGAAAAGGTGAGGGGCCTGGCCACCGGCGCCGACGATTACATCGTCAAGCCGTTCTCGGTGCCCGAGCTATTGGCGCGCGTGCGCGCGCTGCTGCGCCGCGCCAGCCCGGAACGCGTCGCCAATGTTCTCAACATCGGCGACATCGAACTCGACCGCGAGAAGAAGCGCGTGTCGCGCAACGGCCGCGCCGTCGAACTTGGGCCGACCGAATACCGGCTGCTGGAATTCCTGATGGAGCGGCCGGGCCGGGTGTTCTCGCGCGAGCAGTTGCTTGACGGCGTCTGGGGCTCGGACATCTACATCGACGAGCGCACGGTAGACGTTCACGTCGGCCGCCTGCGCAAGGCGATCAAGAAGGGCCAGGAGCCCGACCCGATCCGCACCGTCCGCGGCGCCGGCTATTCGCTCGACGACCGCTTCGGCCGCGCGAGCTGAACGGTCAGCCTTTCATATCCGTCTCCACCCAATTCAGGCGAACCCGAGTTGGGTGCAGGGCAGGTAAGCAAGAACAAAAAAAGCCGGAGGTTTCCCCCCGGCTTCATCACTCCCACCCGCAAAAACCCTAGCTGCGGAACGGCGGCCGGCTGACGCGACGGCGATCGGAGGCCGGCTGGAACGCGACCCGGCAGTGGAACGTGCAATAGGGCTTGTCGTCGGCATTGGTGCCGCCGCAGAAAAAGAAATCCGGCGTCGACGGGTCGCCGACCGGCCAGTGGCAGGTCTTCTCGCTGAGCTGGAGCAGCGACTTGCGCTGCTCCATCGGGATTTCGAGCATTTCCGGCTCGGCCTCGACCTCATAGTCGTAAGCCAGCGCCGTGTTGCCGCGCACCTGCGGCCGCTGCACCCGGATCATGTGACCGGACGAGCGCGCCTTGCGCGGGCGCGGTGCGTTGGAGGAGGGGCTTTTGGCCCGGCCGGACAGGCCGAGGCGGTGAACCTTGCCGATCACGGCATTGCGGGTGATGCCGCCCAATTCGGCGGCGATCTGGCTGGCGGACAGGCCGTCCGACCATAATTTCTTCAGGAGTTCGACCCTCTCGTCGGTCCAGCTCATTTTGGGCGTCTCCGCGGCAGTTTTACTGCCTTTGGTGGAATCCATCCCCGGCGCCTGGCGCGGGTTTTCCGCGCCTGAACGTGTACGCTTCAGGAATGAACCAGATTTCGGTGGCGATACGCACGACATGTCGTAGCGCCTGACCGAAAAACTACACTATGGGTTGACTCGCCCGCAAGCATTTGCAACCGGCAAAAACCCATCTACCAACAGGTTTTCCTTTAGAATCCGCACTTACGGCGAATTTGAGTCGGCGAATCGCTGTGGACAGAAACCGGCAAGAGCGGGCTACCGCCGGCGGCGCCCCAAAAAAGCGGCAAAAAAGCCGCCGCCAGGCGCGGTTGACAGGCCAAGGTCCGCCAATAGAATGCTCAAAGTGCCGCCCGGAGAGGCGGCACGTTTCATTTCGGACGCATGATCAGATTATGCATGGGCCGAAAAGCTCGATGAAAGAAGCCGGCCGTGAGCTCGCATTTGTTGCCGACCTATTCCCGTGTCGACCTCGCATTCGAGCGGGGCGAGGGCGTCTGGCTGTTCACGGCTGAGGGCAAGCGCTACCTCGACTTCACCTCCGGCGTCGCCGTGAATGCCCTGGGCCATGCCCATCCGCATATGGTCGCGGCGCTCGTCGCGCAGGCGCAGAAGCTCTGGCACACGTCCAATCTCTACCGGATCCCGGAAGGCGAGAAGCTCGCCGCGCGGCTGTGCGAGGCGAGTTTCGCTGACTTTGTGTTCTTCCAGAACTCGGGCACCGAGGCGATGGAATGCGCGATCAAGATGGCGCGCAAATATCAGTCCGCCTCCGGCAAGCCCGAGCGCAACCGCATCGTCACTTTCGAAGGTGCGTTCCACGGCCGGACGTTGGCCGCGCTCGCGGCCACCGGGAACAAGAAATATCTCGACGGCTTCGGCCCGGCCATGCCCGGCTTCGATCAGGTCGCTTTCGGCGATATCGACGTGGTCAAGAAGGCGGTCACGGCGGAAACCGCGGCCATCATCATCGAGCCGGTGATGGGCGAGGGCGGCGTGCGCGTCGTTCCGCACACCTTCCTTCGCGCGCTGCGCAAGATTTGCGACGATAACGGCCTGCTGCTGATCTTCGACGAAGTGCAGACCGGCGTCGGCCGCACCGGCGACCTGTTCGCCTATCAGCACACTGGCGTTGAGCCGGATATCATGGCGCTGGCCAAGGCGCTCGGTGGCGGCTTCCCGATCGGCGCGTGCCTTGCCACCACGGAAGCGGGCAAGGGCATGACCGCAGGCACGCATGGTTCGACCTTCGGCGGCAATCAGCTCGCCATGGCGGCGGCCAACGCGGTGCTCGATGTCGTCACCGCCAAGGGTTTCCTCGACAAGGTGCGGCAGAACGGCCTGCTGATGAAGCAGCGCCTCGCCGAGTTGAAGGACCGCCATTCCTCGGTGATCGCCGAAGTGCGCGGCGAGGGCCTGTTGATCGGCCTGCGCATGGTGCCGCCGGCGGCCGAGATGGTCGACGAACTGCGCAACGAGGAAATGATCACTGTCGCCGCCGGCGACAATGTGGTGCGGCTGCTGCCGCCCTTGATCATCAACGAGGCCGAAATCGCCGAGGCGATCGCCCGCATCGACCGCGCCTGCATTGCGCTGGAGAAAGCGCATCCGCGCCAAGATCAAGCCACCAAACAAGGGGCGGCGTGATGGCTGACGTCCGCCACTTTCTCGACCTGACCGATATCCCCAGGCCCGTGCTCAATGGCATCATCGCCAATAGCCGGACCATGAAGACGGCGCGCAAGCGTGGCGAACTGTCGGCGCCGCTCGCCGGCAAGACCTTGGCGATGATCTTCGACAAGCCCTCGACCCGCACCCGCGTCTCCTTCGATGTCGGTATGCGCCAGTTGGGTGGTGAGGCCATCATGCTGACCGCGCAGGAAATGCAGCTCGGCCGCGGCGAGACCCTGGCCGACACCGCGCGCGTCCTGTCGCGCTTTGTCGATGCCATCATGATCCGTACCCTCGATCACGAGTCGGTCGCCGAAATCGCGCGTTACGCGACAGTGCCGGTGATCAATGGCCTGACGCGGCGGTCGCATCCGTGTCAGGTCTTGGCCGACGTCATGACCTATGAAGAGCATCGCGGCTCGATCAAGGGCCGCAAGATCGCCTGGACCGGCGACGCCAACAACGTGTTGGCCTCGCTGGCGCATGCGGCCGAGCGGTTCGAATTCGAATTGCAGATCGCCACGCCGTCCGAGTTGAAGCCGAAGAAGTGGTTGATGGACTGGATCAAGTCCTCTGGCGCCGCGATCAAGTGCACCGACGATCCGGAAGCGGCCGTGAAGGGCGCCGATTGCGTCTTCACCGACACCTGGGTGTCGATGGGCGACCGCGACGGCAAGCACCGCCACAACGTGCTCAAGCGCTATCAGGTCAATTCAAGCCTGATGTCGAAAGCCAAGCCGGACGCTTTGTTCATGCATTGCCTCCCCGCCCATCGCGGCGAGGAAGTCACCGACGAGGTGATCGACGGTCCGCAGTCGGTGGTGTTCGACGAGGCGGAAAACCGCCTGCACGCCCAAAAGGGCCTGCTGGCCTGGTGCCTGCACGCGGACGGCGTTTAGCCGCCCGGCCTTATCCTGAGGAGCGCACCGTTAGGTGCGCGTCTCGAAGGACCAGGCCGCTCCTTCGAGACGCGGCCAAGTGGCCGCTCCTCAGGATGAGGCCGAGAGGCGAGGGACTCGCCTTTTCGCGATAGCAAACTACATAAGCCGAATGATCGAACCCAGCATGACCTCACCCGACATCTCCATCCCGACCCGTGCGCCGGCGCCGACCAGCCCCGACGATACGGTATTGCCATTCGAGGTGGCCTCGCTCGATTTGCGCGGCCGCGTTGTCCGGCTCGGGCCGGTGGTCGATGAAATCCTCGCCAAGCACGCCTATCCGGAGCCGGTGGCCAAGCTGCTCGGCGAAGCCATTGTGCTCACCGTCATGCTCGGCTCGGCCTTGAAGATGGAAGGCCGCTTCATCCTGCAAACCCAGACCGACGGTCCGGTCGGCCTGCTGGTGGTGGATTACACCACGCCCGGCAAAGTGCGCGCCTGCGCCCGCTTCAGCAAAGAGGGTGTTGACGCCGCCGTCGCCGCCGGCAACGCCGACGCCGGATCGATGCTTGGCAAGGGCCATCTGGCGATGACCATCGACCAGGGCGCCGCCACGTCGCGTTACCAGGGCCTGGTCGCGCTCGACGGCGGCTCGCTGGAAGACGCCGCGCATGAATACTTCCTGCGCTCCGAGCAGATCCCGACCCGCGTGCGTCTCGCCGTAGCCGAAGAACTGGTGCCCGGCGGCCAGAAGCGCTGGCGGGCCGGCGGCATCATGTTGCAGTTCCTGCCGAAGTCGGCGGAGCGCGCGCGCATGGACCTCGATCCCGGCGATGCGCCGGACGGCGTCGAGATCGCCGCCGCGCCGGAGGACGATGCCTGGGTGCAGGGCCGCGCGCTGCTGGAAACGGTCGAGGACCTCGAGTTGATCGATCCCGAAGTGTCGAGCGAGCGGCTCGCCTACCGGCTGTTTCATGAACCGGGCGTGCGCGTGTTCAAGAGCGCGGATGTGCTGGCCGAGTGCTCGTGCTCGCGCGACACGGTCGAGGCCATGCTGCGCAGCTTCTCGCAGGACGACCGCGATCATATGGTCGAGGACGGCAGGATTTCGGTGACCTGCGAGTTTTGCAGCTCGACCTATGTCTTCGCGCCGGGCGAAACAGACCCGAAGCCGGAAAGCGCGGGGGATTAACCGTCCTGCCTTATTGGACTTGCGGACTCGCGGCAAATGCGGCCGGACTCCCTCTCCCCTTGGGGGAGAGGGTGGGGGTGAGGGGGCAAGTGACTTTCGATAAGCCATAACCCCTCACCCGGCACACTTCGTATGCCGACCTCTCCCTATGGGAGAGGTGAAGTGAAGCGAGAGCCGTTATGCGTTTGTTTCTTTTCACCGTGTTTCTGTTCACGCCGCAGTTGGCTCTGGCCCAAACCTGCCCGGCGCCTTTAGCCGAGGCGCGCAAGCTGGTGCTGGTCACAGCCGACACGATGACTTCGACAACCGCCAATGTGCAGCGATTCAGCCGCGCTTCGCCGTCATCGCCGTGGACGGCGGAGACAGCGCCGGTCTCGGCGCTGATCGGCCACAAGGGCGTCGCATGGGCGCACGCCTTTCGTTCGTTCGCGCAGTCGGGCGAGCCGGTGAAAGTCGATGGCGACAAGCGCGTGCCGGCCGGCTTCTACAAAATCGGCCGTCCATTCGGCTTCGGCCCGTCGCCGCGGCCGCGTTACATGCGTATCGATGAAGGCATGACCTGCGTCGATGACGTGCGTTCGCCGGCCTACAACACCATTACCTCGCGCGCCAAAGTCGGTTGGCAGGTTTCCGGCGAAAACATGTGGCGGGTGCCGGAGTATCGGCGCGGGCTTCTGGTCGATTATCCGACAAACCGCGCCGCGCGCGCCGGCTCCTGCATCTTCATTCATGTGCGGCGTCCCGAAGCCAAAGGCACGGCGGGCTGCGTCGCCTTGCCCGAGCCGCAAGTGGAAGCCTTGCAGGATTTTGCCGAAAGCGGCGCGGTGCTGGCGGTGCTGCCGCGCCAGGCGCTGGATCGGTTCAAGGGCTGCCTGCCCTGATACTTTTCCCGGGCGCGGCGCAGCGCGCAGCGGTGCGCCGCAAAACCGGGATCGTCGCGCATGCTGAATTTGGAACGGTCCCGGGTCTTCGCCCGGGACAAAACAGATTAATTGATCGTGCGCACGCCCGCCGGCGCATCCAGTGAGAACGCCGGAATTTCGATATCGAATGGCTTGCCGCCATCGTCGATCATGCCATAGCTGCCTTCCATGAAGCCGGACGGCGTCGGCAGCGGCACCCCGCTGGTATATTCAAAGGACTCGCCCGGTTTCAGCGTCGGCTCCTCGCCCACCACGCCCGGCCCCTTGACTTCCTGCAGCCGGCCCAACGCATCGGTAATGCGCCAGTGCCGGGTCTTGAGCTGCACGGTCTCGGAGCCGTGATTCGCAATGTCGATCGTATAGGACCAGAAATAATAGCCGTTGGTCGGCGACGACCGCTCCGAAACGAAGCGCGGCGTCACCGTCACCTCGATCTTGCGGGTTATGGCGCGGTACATCTTAATGCCTTACTTCCGGACGAATCCTTGAGCTGGCTTATCATCCCGTTCACGGGATTATGGCTAAACGGCAGACGAAAGAAAATCCCTTGATAGGCCCGCTTCCGACCGAACGCGATCTGCGGCTTGATCTGTTCCGTGGACTGGCGTTGTGGCTGATCTTTCTCGACCACATACCGTCGAACCTGGTGAGCTGGGCGACCATCCGCAATTACGGATTTTCCGACGCCACTGAAATCTTCGTCTTCATCTCGGGCTACACCGCGGCCTTCGTCTATGGCCGCGCCATGCAGATCACGGGCTTCATCGTCGCCACCGCCCGCGTGCTCAAGCGCGCCTGGCAGATTTATGTCGCGCACGTCTTCCTGTTCGCCATCTATCTCGCCGAAATCTCCTACGTCTCGAAAACCTTCGACAACCCGCTCTTTGCGGAAGAAATGGGCGTGTTGAATTTCCTTAACAATCCGGACGTCACGATCATCCAGGCGCTGCTGCTGAAGTTCAAGCCGGTGAACATGGACGTGCTGCCGCTTTATATCGTGCTGCTGCTGTGGTTTGCGCCGTTCCTGTGGCTGCTGCTGCGCTCGCCGACGCTGGGACTTCTCGTTTCGGTGGCGATCTACACGGCGGCCTGGATGTTCGGATTGAATTTTCCGGCCTATCCGAGCGGCGAATGGGCGTTCAACCCGCTCGCCTGGCAATTGCTGTTCGTGTTCGGCGCCTGGTGCGCGCTCGGCGGCGCGAAGCGATTGGCGCGCTGGACCCATTCAAAAATCGGCATCGCGCTCGCCTTCGCCTATTTGGCCTTTGCCTTCGGCATCGTCATGACCTGGTATTTTCCGCCGCTCGGCGCCTATGTGCCGGCCTTCGTCGGCGAAGCGATCTACCCGATCGACAAGGCCAATCTCGACGTGCTGCGCATTTTGCATTTCCTGTCGCTGGCGGTCATCACGGTGTGGCTGGTGCCGCAGAGCTGGCCGGGGCTCAAATCACCGGTGTTCTGGCCGGCCATTGTCTGCGGCCGGCATTCGCTGGAGATCTTCTGTCTTGGGGTGTTTTTGTCCTTTGCCGGGCACTTTGTGTTCACCGAGGTGTCCAACCGGGTTTTCATGCACGTCATCGTCAGCGCCGCCGGTATTGCCATAATGGTTGGCGCGGCGGCCCTGATTTCGTGGTATAGACGGGTCGAACGACAAGGACCGGGACCGCGGCCGCCTGCGATTAAAACGGGCTACGCGGGGAGCGAAGCATGACGGGGCGCTACTCATTCGGACTGGCTCTGCCGGTGCTGGCGGTGCTTGCGATAGCGGTGGCTGGGCAGCTCTTGCCCGGGCTGCTGGTGCCGGCTTTGGCCCAATCCGCGCCTCCGGCCGCCGCCCCGCCTTTGACCGAATGCGACGTCCCGGACCGCCACACCGAGATCGACTTTCCGCTGCCGCAGGTGACCAAGGCGATCGCCGCGAAGAAGCTGTCGGTACTGGTGCTGGGCGCCGGCTCCTCGCAGCTTCCGGGCGCCGGGGGCGCCAAAAATGCCTATCCGGCGCGGCTACAGAAGGCGCTGGCCGAAAAACTGCCCGGCGTCGAGGTTACGGTGGCGACCGACGTCAAGCCGACCCGGACCGCCGTCGAAATGCTGAAATCCTTGCGGCAATCGCTGACCGACGCCAAGCCGTCGCTCATGGTCTGGCAAACCGCCACGGTCGATGCGATGCAGTCGGTGGACGGCGACCAGTTCGGCCAGGCGCTGGCCAAGGGTATTAAAATTGCCCGATCCGTTGGAGCGGATGTCATTTTCATGAACCCGCAGTACAGCCCGCGGACTGAATCGATGATTGCGCTGGCGACTTACGTCGAAATTTTGCGTTGGGTTGCACTGCAACATGAAGTTCCTGTGTTCGACCGCTTCAATCTTATGAAATCCTGGGCTGATCTCGGGACATTTGACCTCTATTCTGCCACGAAGAAACTTGATATGGCTGAACGGGTACACGACTGCCTCGGGCGCCTCCTGGCCGATCTCGTGCTGGAATCGTCAAAGGTTCATTCTCCAGAGACCGGAAACGGTAACGAGCCGGGCAAATAGCGGGCTGAGGGGACGGACACGGTGCAAGCTATCGATCTCGCCTCCCGGGCCGGCAAGCGGCTCGCCTCTCTCCTCGTCTGTGCATCGATCGCATTTGTATCCATCGCATTGCCGCTCTCGGCCAGCGCCGAACCGCAGGGCACGCCGCCATGCAACCCGCCGCAGGATCTGGTCAGGCTATCAGCGCCGCTGAAGCAGGTGGCGCGCAAGATCGCCAGCGGCGACCCCATCGTCATCGTCGCGATGGGCTCGTCATCGACAGCCGGCGCCGGCGCCAGTTCAAGCATCGCTTCCTATCCGAACCAGCTTGCCGCCGAACTGAAGCGGCAATTTCCGCGGCACCAAATCGCGATGGTGAATAGCGGCGTCAACGGCGAAGAAGTTCCCGACATGCTCAAGCGCTTTGACAGCGCGGTGGTCGCCCACAAGCCCGATCTGCTGTTGTGGCAGCTCGGCACCAATTCCCTGATCCGCGATCACGCGATGGACAATCGCGGCGCCTTGATCCGCGAAGGCCTCGACAAGATGCGCGCCATCGGCGCCGACGTCGTGCTGATCGATCCGCAATTCGCGCCCAAGGTCATCGCCAAGCCGCAGGCCGGGCAGATGGTCGATTTCATCGCCGCCACCGCCAAGAAGGAAAACGTCGGCCTGTTTCGCCGCTTTGCCGCGATGAAGCGCTGGAGCGAAGTCGATCGGCTGCCGTTCAGCACCTTCCTCATTGCCGACGGGCTGCACCTGAACGACTGGGGCTATTACTGCATGGCCAAGGGTCTGGCCTTGGCGATTACCGAGGCGGCGCAGCGCCCGGTCATGTCGGCCACCGCAAGCGCAGCGCGGCCGGCCGTGACGGCCGTCGCGCCGCCGCCGCGTTACGATTACGCCGACTAAACCTTCTCCAAAGCCGCCAGCAAATCCTCGATCACGTCGTCGGCGTGCTCGAGCCCGCACGACAATCGCACCAGCCCGTCGCCGATGCCGAGTTCGGCGCGCTGCTCGCCCGTCAAACGCTGATGCGTCGTCGTGGTCGGATGGGTGATCAGGCTCTTGGCGTCGCCGAGATTGTTGGTGATGCCGATCAGGCTCAGGCCGTTGAGGAAACGGAACGCGCCTTCCTTGCCGCCCTTGATCTCGAAAGCGAGCAGCGTCGAGCCGGTCTTCATCTGCTTCTTGACGATGTCGGCCTGCGGATGATCGGCGCGGCCGGGATAAATCAGCCGGTTGATCTTGGCGTGGCCGAACAGCGCGTCCGACACCTTGCCCGCGGTCTGCGTCTGTCGCTCGACCCGCACCGCCAGAGTTTCAAGACCCTTCAGCAGCACCCAGGCATTGAACGGCGCCAGCGACGGTCCGGTCTGGCGCAGCAACTGATGATAGTTATCGACGATGATCTTTTCCGAGCTGAGGATGACGCCGCCGAGCACGCGGCCCTGGCCGTCAATATGCTTGGTCGCCGAATAGACCACGACATCGGCCCCGAGCGTCAGCGGGCTCTGGTACAGCGGCGTGGCGAAAACGTTATCGACGACGAGTTTGGCGCCGACATTGTGCGCGATATCGGCGATCGCCTGAATGTCATAGACTTCCAATGTCGGATTGGTCGGCGTTTCCAGAAACAGCGCCTTGGTGTTTTTCTGCACCGCCTGCTTCCAGGCGTCGATATCCTTGCCGTCGACCAAGGTGCAGGGCACGCCGAAGCGCGGCAGCCAGTCCTCGATCACCCAGCGGCACGAACCGAACAAAGCCTTGGCGGCGACCACATGGTCGCCTTGCCTGACCAGACCCATCAGCGCGGTGGTGACGGCCGCCATGCCGGTCGCGGTAGAGCGCGCCGCCTCGGCGCCTTCGAGCGCGGCCATGCGCTTCTCGAACATGTCCATGGTCGGGTTGGAATAGCGCGAATAGACGTAGCCCGGGATCTTGCCGGAGAAGCGCAGTTCGCAGTCCTCGGCGCTGTCGTATTTGTAGCCCTGCGTCAGAAACAGCGCTTCCGACATTTCGTTGAACTGCGAGCGCAGCGTGCCGGCGTGAACCAGCCGGGTTTCAGCGCGGTAGTTCTTTTCCTTCGAGCCGGACATCGCAGTGCTCCTTTGGCCGATACGCCAAATAAAAAACCGGCCGGAGAATAAATCTCGGCCGGGCACACATGTCCCCGGCCTTTTAGCGCCTTGTTTTACGTGGCGGCAAGCCGGCCGGCTTCAAATGACCACGGGATAAAATGGTTGTAACGGGGGCTACGGCTTCCCGTCAAGCGGTCCGTCGGGTTAGATCGGCCCGGCAGATAAAGGGTAAACGCGCGTGGCACTCGATTTCGGCTTGGACGACAAGGGTATTTTGCCTGACCGCATGATCGCGCAATTGGCCGCGGACGGTGGGATATTGCCCTCGGTCGAATTCCAGCCCGACCAGATCCAGCCGGCTTCGCTCGATCTGCGGCTCGGCGACATCGCCTACCGCGTACGCGCCAGCTTCCTGCCGGGCTCGAGCACGGTGGCCCGCCGCATCGACGAACTCAAGCTGCACGAATTTTCGCTGACCGACGGCGCGGTGCTGGAAACCGGCTGCGTCTATATCGTGCCTTTGCTGGAAAGCCTGGCGCTGCCGGACGATGTGTCGGCCGCCGCCAATCCGAAAAGCTCGACCGGCCGGCTCGATGTTTTCACCCGCGTCATTGCCGACGAGATGCGCGGCTTCGACCAGATCGAGGCCGGCTATCATGGCCCGCTCTATGCCGAGATTTCGCCGCGCACCTTTCCGGTGCTGGTGCGCGAAGGCTCGCGGCTGTCGCAAATTCGGTTTCGTCATGGACACGCCACGCTCGATGCGGCGGCTTTGCGCGAACTGCATGCGCGCGAACGGCTGGTGGATTCGGATGACGCCGATATGGGCGAGGGCATCGCCGTCGGCGTCGATCTTTCCGGCTCCCTTCTTTCCCCTCCCTCGCTTGGGGGGGAGGGCCGGGGAGGGGGCATCGTCGGCTACCGCGCCAAGCGCCACACCGGCCTGATCGATGTCGAGCGCCGCGCCGGCTACAGCGTGCTCGATTTCTGGGAGCCGATGACGGCGCGGCCCGACAAGAGCCTCATCCTCGATCCGAACGAATTTTACATTCTCGCTTCCAAGGAAGCGGTGCAGGTGCCGCCCGGCTACGCCGCCGAGATGGTGCCGTTCGACCCGCTGGTCGGCGAATTCCGTGTGCACTACGCCGGCTTCTTCGATCCCGGCTTCGGCTATGCCGGGGCCGGCGGCAAGGGCTCGCGCGCGGTGCTCGAAGTGCGCTCGCGCGAAGTGCCGTTCATTCTCGAACATGGCCAAATCGTCGGCCGTCTCGTCTACGAGAAGATGCTGGCGATGCCGGACAAACTGTACGGCCAGGGCATCGGCTCGAACTATCAGGCGCAGAGCCTGAAGCTGTCGAAGCATTTCAAGGCTTGAGCCGAACCAAACGGCGTCTGCGGCGTTGCAACCCAGACATTTTATTACAAGGGGGTGGCTGACATGAGCATTATCTGGACGATCATCATCGGGTTTCTCGCTGGCATCGTTGCGAGATTCCTGCATCCCGGCTCGAACGAGCCGAGCGGGTTTATCCTGACCACGATTCTCGGAATCGTCGGCGCGTTCGTCGCGACCTATATCGGTCAGGCGATGGGCTGGTATCAGCCCGGCCAGGGCGCCGGCTTTATCGGTGCGGTGCTCGGCGCCATTCTCGTTCTGGTCGTCTGGAGCCTCCTCGCGCGCAGGTCGGCCTAAGCGATCAATTCCGGCTCCAGCTGTTCGTCGAGCAAGGTTTCGAGGAAAGCCTGCGTCCCCGCCGGGATGACGCGGCCGTCCTTGCGCGCCATTTCGAGCACTTCATGCGCGACGTCTTCGGAGACGTCGCGCGCCCAGCCTTCCGACACGCTGAACGCGACGACCTGGACCGGTCTGCCGTATTCCCCGGACAGCATGTTCTCGACCACGGCGAGTTCTGTCGTCACCGGATCGGTTTCCGTGTAGGCGAGGCCGAGCCGGCCGAAGTCGCACAGCACGAGATGCACCGGCTCTTCAAATCCGGGCGCGAGGGCGGGGCTGCGCATCAGTGCCTCCCGACCGTTTGGCGCTGATCGTCGTGCTGCGGAACGATCGACGGACTTTCCGCATCGGGATCGATGAGCGCCATCGCGGCGTTGATCTCTTCATCGCCAAGAAGTTTGGCAAGCCGATCCACCGTGCCTTCGGCGGAGCCGCGGCAGGTCGGATCCTGGTAACAGGCGATTTCCAGCCGGGCGCGGCGCACTGCTTCGGTCAGCGCCAGCAGGGCATTTTTCATCTGCATCACGCATACTCCACGCAACCACAACACGCGGACTCAACGCGGCTTGTTGTTGGCCGTTCCTAGTGGCTGTTTGGCCGGTGCCGTACCAGTGCGTTCGGTATTTGTTCCATCTGCTTGCGCGCCAAATTGCGCACGGCAAAATAATCTGCGAATACAAAATCGATGCGGGTGTAGCTCAATGGTAGAGCAGGAGCTTCCCAAGCTCACGACGAGGGTTCGATTCCCTTCACCCGCTCCAGTCTTCGCTGCTCCGCAGCTTCGACTGGCAAGCCAGCCTTAAGCGCGAAGACTGCCCGTCGTAGCCCGCTTGGGCGAAGACGGGCGAGTCGCGCTTCGGTTGGCAAGCCAACCTTCTTACGCGAAGGTTGCCCGTCGTAGCCCTCTTGGGCGAAGACGGGCGCAGCTCACACCGGCACCTTCTCGATTTCCCCGATCTCCACCTGTGGCAGCAGCCGCTTGACGTCCGCTTCGCTGCACAGTTCGGTGCCGGGGCTCATTACCGCGGCGGAGCCGGCGGCGACGCCCATCCGGAACGCGTCTTCCATTGGCTTCCCGGCAGCGAGCGCCGAAACCATGCCGCCGACGAAACTGTCGCCGGCGCCGACCGCGCTGACCATTTCGATGTCGAGCGGCTTGGCTTTCCAGACGCGCCTGGCGGTCACCAGCAAGGCGCCTTTTTCGCCGAGCGTCAGTGCCACGGCCTCGGCGCGGCCGCTGACGATCAGCTTGCGGCACGCAGCGATGCAAGCGTCGTCGCTATCGAGCGTGGCGCCGGCCATCTCGCTCAACTCGTTCAGGTTCGGCTTGAACAGCATGACGCCCTCATCGAGTACCGCCGACAGCGAAGAGCCCGACGTATCGACCACGGTCTGCGCGCCCATCTGTTTCGCCGCCTTGACGACGCGGGCGAAAAAATCGTCCGGCACGCCGGGCGGCACGCTGCCGCTGGCGACGACGAATTTCGGTTTCGACGGCAGCGACACCAGCCGTTCCAGGCAGGCTTCCCATTCGGCGCGGTGCAATTTCGAGCCCGGCAGCACGAAGCGGAACTGGTTGCCGCTATCGGTCTCGTAGGCGGTGAAATTCTCGCGGGTCTCGACATGCGACGGCGTCACGATGCTGTCGATGCCTTCGCGCTCGACCAGCCGCTGCAGCAGTTTTCCGAGCGCGCCGCCGACCGGATAAATCGCCGCGACGTCGCTGCCGAGCCGGTGCGCGACGCGCGCGACGTTAATGCCGCCGCCGCCCGGATCGCGTTTGGGCGAGGAGCATCGCAGCTTCGCCGTCGGCTCGACATGCTCGACATTGACGAAAATATCGACTGAGGGGTTGATCGTGAGTGTCACTATGTCCGGCACGGGGAAGTCCAGTTCTCGTTCA
This sequence comes from Rhizobiales bacterium Ga0077525, assembly GCA_001464835.1. Classification (GTDB taxonomy): domain Bacteria; phylum Pseudomonadota; class Alphaproteobacteria; order Rhizobiales; family Xanthobacteraceae; genus Pseudolabrys. Next base: position 142,922 of record LNDS01000027.1, read on the forward strand.
ATGTGAAGCGTCCGGCACAGGACATATGGGTAATCGTTCGCCGCGACGCACCATAGAACTCAACTTAACTTCCCGCCCGCCGTTCCGTTGTCGGAACAATATGCCTCAGGCCGACTTGTCCCAGTAATTATTTGAAAACCCAAGGAGATTTCTATGAATTCGTTTCTGAAGGCTGGCTTTCTGACATTGGCATTGGTTGCGGCGCCGCTCGCGGCGCAGGCCGGTACCCTTGAAGGTGTTGCTATCGGCGCCGGCACCGGCGCTGTCATTGCCGGACCTCCCGGCGCTGTCGTTGGCGGCGTCATCGGTGCGGTAACCGGCGGTCCGAACCTCATCAACCGCCGCGCCGCGCGGAATTGCTGGACCGGCCGCGACGGCAAACGCCACTGCTCGCGCCGCCGCTAGACTTTTCGTTTCTTCATAAGCGGAGCGGGCCAGTGGTCCGCTCCGTTCTTTATTAGGAGCGCGGCGTTACGCTGCCCAGCGCTTGAGCAGCATCGATGCATTGACGCCGCCGAAGCCGAAGCCGTTGGCCATGGCGTAATCGACCGTCTGCGTCCGCGCTTTCGGACCGACCAGATCGAGGCCTTCGGCAAGATCGTCCGGCGTTTCGAGATTGATCGTTGGCGGCAGTGTGCCGGTGCGCAGCGCGCCGATGGCGAAGATCGCGCCGATGGCACCGGCGGCGCCCAGCAGATGCCCGGTCGCGGCCTTGGTCGATGTGATCGAGACGCGCGCGCCGTTGAATACGCCGCGAATGGCGGTCAGTTCGGCGGCATCGCCCAGCGGCGTCGATGTCGCATGCGCATTGATGTGACCGATCTGGTCCGGCGCGATGCCGGCGGCTTCGATCGCCAGCCGCATGCAGCGCTGCAATCCCTCGCCGTCGGCGGGCGCCGCCGCCATGCTGTAGGCGTCCGACGTGGTGCCGTAGCCGACGATCTCGGCCAGCGGCGTGGCGCCGCGCTTGAGCGCATGATCGAGCGCCTCGATGACCAGCACGGCGGAGCCTTCGCTCATGACAAAACCGTCGCGCGCCTGGTCGAAGGGCCGCGATGCGCGCGCCGGCGTATCGTTGAAATCGGTCGAGAGCGCGCGCGCCGCCGCGAAGCTGCCGAGGCTGACGCGCTCGATGCAGGCTTCAGCGCCGCCGCAGACCGCGACGTCGGCCTCTCCTGTGCGGATCAGGCGCGCGCCGTCGCCGAGCGCTTGCAGGCTGGCGGCGCAAGCGGTCACCGGCGCGCCGATCGGCCCGCGAAAGCCGTGCCGGATCGAGATCTGGCCGGCGGCGAGATTGACGAGAAAGGACGGCACCGTGAACGGCGACAGCTTGCGCGCGCCGCGCTGGTCGATCGTGTGCACCGCCTGCTTCATGGTGGCGAAGCCGCCAATGCCGGACGCGATGATGGTGGCGGTGCGATTGCGCTCGGCGTCGGTCGCCGGCGCCCAGCCCGCTTGCGCGATGGCTTCATCGGCGGCGGCCATGGCGAACTGGATGAAACGATCCATCCGCATCTGTTCTTTAGCATTGACGGTGCGGTTCGGATCGAAGCCGCCTTCGGCATCCTCGGCAATCGTCGGCACCACGCCCGCGATCTTGGCCGGCACATCGGGTACGAGATTGTCGGACAGGCGGCGAATGCCGGACCGGCCCGCGAGCAAGCGTTGCCACACCAGATCGGCGCCGCAACCCAGCGGAGATACGATGCCATATCCGGTGACTACAATGCGTCGCATGCTACTCCTGCGGCTTTCGACAGCGGGCTCGCTAAATCCCGGGCGAAGGCTGCCCGCGTGCGGACGTTTCAGTCCAGCAATGTCTGGGCGCTCTGCTCGGCGTCGTAGACCGAAACCTGCACGATCGGGTGCGCCTTCTTGATGGCTTTGCCGGCCGTCTCGGCCTCATCCATCGATGCGAAAGTGGCCTTGGTTTGCCGATCGACCTGAAGCCGGAAGCGCCCGAGGACAGGACGGTTCTGACCGGCCTTGGCTACTGCCGCCGGCTCGGCCGCCGCTTCTTTCTTGGGCATGCTCATCGTGGCCATACGCGACAATTCCTTGTTGGCCCGGACCGATTTCCGGACATCTTCATCCATCTAAGTGCCCCTGTGGTTTTTGGATAGTGCCTCCCAAACCGTGGACCGAACTGATTCGGGGTTTGCAGGCCGCCGCGTGACTGTGGCCTTAAAATGGGGCGCAAGGCAAGAACGTCTGCTATAGAGGGTGTGCAACACCGAAATCGAACAGGTCCAAAGTATGGCGACCCGCCAGCACCGTCTGAGCGAGTTCAACGGCGGCCCGCCGCCGGCGGAACTGGCCGTGCAACTGCTCTGCGAAGACCACAATGGAACCTATGTCCTGCCTTATCTGTGTCACTGGCAGGGCGCGGCCTGGCGCAATTGCGCCAACCAGCAAGTCATCGAAGCCGCCGTGGTCGGCTGGCGCGAAGCGCCGCCGCCGCGAGGGAGGAGCGCGTCGTGAAGCGAGACATCAAGAATGAGCGGCCGCGCCGCATAGGTGACAGCCGGCAGGATGCCGAAGCCCTGTTCAAGGCGGTCACCACCAAGCCGGTCGAAGCGCCGGCCAAGGCAGCGCCGTCGCTGCCCGGCGTCAAGGAGATGGTATCGCTGCGCCTCGACAAGGACGTGCTTGAGTATTTCCAGGAAGACGGCCCGGGCTGGCAGGATCGCATCAACGACGCCTTGCGCAAGGCGGCCGGAAAATAATGGCGGCCGGCGAATAACTGGTAGCGTGCAAACAACAAAAAACGGCCGTGCATTGCTGCACGGCCGTTTTGTTTTGACGGTGACGATTAGTTGCTCGGGATCGTCTTGATCACGCTCGACATCGGACGTGCTTCATCAAGCCCGCCGCCCATTTCCTTGATCACCATGTCGACATATTCCTTCTTCGGCTCGGTCGGCGTCTTGCCGGTGATCTGGACCACCTTGTAGCCGCCGTCCTTGAGCTGCTTGAGCAGTTCGGGCGCGGCCGACGCTGTCGCCTGCTGGAAGTCATGCATCAAGACGATGCCTTTGCCCATCTTCTGCAATTTGGCCATCACGGTCTTGATGACCTGGTCGCCCTTGCGCGCCTTGAAGTCGAAGGAGTCGAGATCGGTTGAGAACATTGATAGGTTGCGTTCGCCGACATATTTCACCATCGCCGGCGGGTGGCGCAGCGCCGGGAAGCGGATGAACGGCGGGACCGGCTTGCCGCCAAGCGCGATCGACACCGCGGCGATGCCCTTTTCGATTTCAGCCTTCGCTTCGTCGTCGGTCAGGCGCGACAGGTCCTTGTGCGACCAGGTGTGCGTACCGATGGTGTGACCGGCGGCGGCGACGCGCTTGAGAATTTCCGGATGCCAGCCGGCATGCTTGCCGATCGGGAAGAACAGCGCCTTGGTGCACTGGTCGGCGAGTGCTTTCAACACCGCCGGCGTGTGGCCCGGCCACGGACCGTCGTCGAACGTCAGAACGACTTCCTTGTCCTGGAGGAAGTCGTAGGCCTTGAAGTGTTCGAAGCCGAAGCCCGGGCCGCCAGTGGTGTCGATTTCGACGATGCGGGCGACGCCCAGCGCGTTCGGATTTTCGCATTTCGCGGCCGCCGGGGCGGCCGCATTCTGAGCCAAGGCGGCCGAACCGGCGAGCGACAGTGAGATCGCGGCGGCGAGGGCCAAAGCGGTACGCATGACGTGCTCCATATCCTAAATGCTGAATTCTCAAGCGTCATACATTGCGACTTTAACCATTTGAGTCAACGCAACTCCCGAAAAGCCCGGTTTTTATGCATTTATCGATACCGATATGGTTAACGCGGGGGAGAATTGCCGCACGCCCGTCCCACGTGTTGCCTTAGTCGCCGCACAGACTTATGTGGGAGTTCCGGGAGCGTCCGTCACGCACTCTGAGGAACCCCGAAGGTTGATCATGCCGGCGACCGTCTCATCATCAACAATGCCGTGGGCGGCCATCTTGGCCGCGATTGTGGCCGGCTTGTTGATCGCCGGCACCGGCGGGTTATGGGCGTATTTCGGCACGGCGGTGTTTTTCGAAATGGTGCGCACCGGGTGGATGGCGTGCTTTTAGGGATGTGTTCATCACCATGACATCGCGCGCCTCGCACATTCTGCTGGTCCTCGCCGCATTTCTCACCGGCCTGGTGATTTTCCTCGGCGTGTTCATGTTCGCCACCGGCAATCTCGGCAGCGGCGGTAGCGGCGCACCGGGCGCGTCGGCCATTGGCGGCCCGTTCCAGCTGATCGATCAGGACGGCAAGCCGATCACCGATCAGGACATGAAGGGCAAGCCGTTTCTGGTGTTCTTCGGCTTCACCCATTGTCCCGATGTCTGCCCGACCACGCTGTTCGAAGTGTCCGAACTGATGCGCGCGCTCGGCAAGGATGCCGACCGCACCGCCGCGCTGTTCATCTCGGTCGATCCCGAACGCGACACGCCGGCGAAAATGAAGGACTATCTGTCGAGCTTCGATCCGCGCGTGCGCGGCGCCACCGGCAGCCGCCCGGCGGTCGAGGCGGCCGAGAAGGCCTATCGCGTCTATGCCAAGAAAGTGCCGAGCGACAAGGTCAAGGACGACTACAGCATGGACCACACCGCGCTGGTCTATCTGATGGACAAGCAGGGCCGCTTCGTCGCGCCGTTCAGCCTGAAGCGGCCACCCGCCGAGGCCGCCGCCGAATTGCGGAAGTATTTGTAGCGGTCTCGCCTACCGCCGGCAGTTCGCCACATTTCGTCAGGCCATCGATTTCACGTTCGAGATCCAGCAGCGCGCGGGTGATCCTGGCGGCGCGGTGCGATGTTTTCGCCAGACCATGCGTGGTTTTTTCCCAGCGGTAGGGCGCAAAGAACAATTGAAACAGCGCGCGCCACGCCGCGTACGACAGCATAAGCCAATGCACCGGCGTCAGCAGCAGTACCCAGGCCGTGGCCCCGAGCCCCCGGCGTTTCAGCCCGAGCCAGCCGAGAAACGCCGAACTCAAATAGCCGATGACCGCGGCGGCGCCATACAGAGTGCCGGGCACCGACAAAGCGGCGGCGTCGCCGTTGAGAATGTCGCTGCCGCTGGCGAGCGCGTAAATCAGCCCGGCCATGAACAGCGGATGCACCAGAGCGGCCAGCGCATTGCCGCCGACCATGAGTTGAAAACCGAGAAAGCCCGGCAGGCCGAGATCGCGCAATAGCCGCAGCGGTTCGCGCATATGCACCAGCCAGGTTTGCATCCAGCCTTTGAACCAGCGCGTGCGCTGGCGCAGCCAGGGACCGGCATCGGCCGGCGCTTCTTCATATGTTGTGGAGTCGATCATGTCGGCGCGGTAGCCGAAGCGTACCAGCCGCATGCCGAGATCGGCATCCTCGGTGACATTGCAGGCGTCCCAGGCGCCGACCTTGCGCAAGACCGCGGTGTAGAAATGATTGGACGATCCGCCGAGTGGCAGCGGCAACCGCATAGCCGTCAGTCCGGGCAGGAAGACATCGAACTGCCCGGCATATTCGGCGGTGAAATAACGCGCGATCAGGCTGTCTGCGGTATTGTCGATGCACAGCCGCGCCTGCACGCAGGCGAGCTCGGCGCCGCCAACGCAAAATGCCTGCAAGGCGCGGCGCAGCTGGTCCGGCTCCGGCCGGTCTTCGGCGTCGAAGACGACGGTAAACGCGCCGCGCGCAAAAGGCAGTGCGACATTGAGCGCCTTCGGCTTGGTGCGCGGCCCCATCGGCGGAACCGGAATGACGGTGACCGGCATGCGGGTCTTGCGCGCGGCGATGGCGGCGCGCGTGTCGCGGTCGTCCTGTTCGATGGCGAGGATGACGTCGAGTTTTTCGTGCGGATAGTCCAGCCGCTCGATCGCCGACAACAGCCCGTTCACCGAGGACGCTTCCTGATAAAGCGCGCAGATGATGGTGTAGACCGGCAGGGCATCGTCTTGTTCGGCGCGTTCGAGCGCCGCGCGCGGCCGGCGCACGCAGGCCCCGGTCAGCCGCAACGCCAGCCAGGCGATGAAGACGCTCGCCAGAAGAATCTCGATGGCGTGGGCCGTGACCGACGGGACGAAATACACCGCGGCGGCGATCGACAGCATGATCGGCGTCAATGTCACGATATCGCCCAGCCGGTAGGGCGAGGCGGCCGACAGCGCCGGCCATTTCTGCTTCAGCGTATCGGTGGCGTTTGCCGCCAGCCGCGCGCCGGCGCCGCGCATGACGAAGCGGTTGAAGCACGCGCTGCTGGTGAAACGGAAGCGCGCCGCCGTGGCCGGAGTCTCTTCAATCAGCGCCAAAATCTTGCGCGCCGCGACGCCGCGCGGCGCGACCACGAAGACCAGAGCATTGTCGATGGCGAGCGGCAGCAGGCCGGTGGCGGCGGCGTCCGTCAGGCGGTCGTCATCCAGCGGACATTGCGCGCGCGGAACGCCGGTAAGTGGTTCGAAGGGCACGCCGCAGATTTCGCCCAGCGCCCGCAGATAGACTTCCTCGTCGAGCGCGCCGGAAGCGATCAGGACGCGATCGGCGCCGATGCCGAGCCGCGCCGCCCGCAGTTCGGCATTTGCGATGATTTTGCTGGGGAGACGCTGGCGGACGCAGTCGATTTCGCGGAAGCGGCCGTCGCCCGCGGGATCGTTCGCCTCCGGCCGAAGGGTTGCAAGGGGCGTGTCGGCGAATGGATCGAGGGACGGGCCGCCGGCGGCAGCGCCGAATACGCTCCCGGAGCGGCCCGAGGCCACTCTGGTACGCAGGCCAGTCCCCATTCCCCACCTTTACGCACAGCCCTGCAACGCCATATAGACTATATGCAACCTGGCGGCGAGTCGAGCTATGCCCAAAGCGGCGAAGGGACATGTGCGCCCCCGTTGGCACGCCGGCCCGGAGGGTGCTAATAGGCCGCCCATGTCAGACATTTTCTCGACCTATTTGGTGCCGGTCGCCATCGTTGCGGTCGCCATCGTTCTCGTCCTCGGCCTCCTCAACATGATGCGCGGCGGCTCGCCCAATACATCGCAAAAGCTCATGCGGCTGCGCGTCCTGCTGCAATTTGTCGCCATCATCGTCATCATGGCGGCGATCTGGTTCATGCGAGGCTAGGAAGAAACGGGCGCCATGGTTGTCCTCAACCGCATCTACACACGCACCGGAGACGACGGCACCACGGCGCTTGGGTCCGGCGCGCGGATCAAGAAGTATGATCTGCGTGTCGATGCCTACGGCACGCTCGACGAGGTGAATGCCGTGATGGGCCTGGTGCGCCTGCACACGGCGGGCGATCCGGCGCTGGATAAGGCCCTTTCCCGCATCCAGAACGACCTTTTCGACGTCGAGGCCGATCTCTGCCTGTCGGAGAAGGGTCCGGGCGGTGCGCGACTGACCGTGACCGAGGTCCAGGTCAAATGGCTCGAAGACCAGATCGACCTGTTGAATTCCGACCTCGCGCCGCTGAAATCCTTCATCCTGCCCGGCGGCAGCGCCGCCTCCGCCTATATGCATCTGGCGCGCACGGTCTGCCGCCGCGCCGAGCGCATCATGGTCGCGCTGATGGACCAGCCTGGCGAAACGGTGTCGCCGCCCTCGCTGAAATACGTCAACCGGCTGTCGGATTATCTGTTCGTCGCCGGCCGCTACGCCAACGGCAAAGGCGCGGATGACGTGTTGTGGACCCCAGGGCAAAATCGCTGAAATTTAGCGGCGCTGCGCCGCAGCACAAACGTTGACATGCCAATGTCGCGGCCTTTAGCTACCGGCCGCCCACTTGAAAACGACCCCGCGGGGAATGAAACGATGAAGATTCTGGTGCCCGTGAAGCGGGTCGTCGATTACAACGTCAAAATTCGCGTCAAGGCCGACGGCTCAGGCGTCGAACTGGCCAACATCAAGATGTCGATGAACCCTTTCGACGAAATCGCCGTCGAAGAGGCGATCCGTCTGAAAGAGGCCGGCAAGGCGACCGAAATCGTCGTGGTGTCGATCGGACCGGCGCAGTCCTCGGAGACCATCCGCACCGCGCTCGCCATGGGCGCCGACCGCGGCATCCTGGTGAAGGCCGAAGGCATCGTCGAACCGCTCGCCGTCGCCAAGATACTCAAGGCCATCGTCGACGCGGAAACGCCGGGCCTCGTCATTCTTGGCAAGCAGGCCATCGACGACGATTCAAACCAGACCGGTCAGATGCTCGCCGCGCTGCTCGGCTGGGCGCAGGGCACTTTCGCGTCCAAGATCGCCATTGACGGCGACAGCATCGCGGTGACGCGCGAAGTCGATGGCGGCCTGCAAACGGTGAAATTGAAATCGCCGGCGATCGTCACCACCGATCTGCGCCTGAATGAACCGCGCTATGCCTCGCTGCCGAACATCATGAAGGCGAAGAAGAAGCCGATCGAGGAAAAGACCGCGGCCGATTACGGCGTCGATACCAAGCCGCGGCTTGAGATCGTCAAGACCGGCGAACCGGCCGGCCGCAAGTCCGGCGTCAAGGTCGGCTCGGTCGCCGAGCTTGTCGCCAAACTTAAAGACGAAGCGGGAGTAATCTGATCATGGCCACGCTTCTTCTCGCCGAGCACGACAACAAGTCGCTCAAGGACGCCACCAACAAGGCGCTGACCGCCGCCAAGGCACTTGGCGGCGACGTGCACATTCTGGTCGCCGGCAAGGACGCGAAGGCGGCGGCGGATGCCGCGGCCAAGCTCGACGGCGTTGCCAAGGTGCTGCTCGCCGACGGCGCTGCTTACGAACATCACCTCGCTGAACCTTTGGCGGCGTTGATCGTGTCGCTCGCCGGCAATTATGACAACATCGTCGCGCCCGCGACCACCAACGGCAAGAACGTCATGCCGCGCGTCGCTGCCTTGCTCGACGTCATGCAGATTTCCGAAATCACCAAGGTGATCGCGCCCGACACCTTCGAGCGGCCGATCTATGCCGGCAACGCCATCCAGACCGTGAAGTCCACGGACGCGAAGAAAGTCATCACCGTGCGCACCTCGACTTTCCAGGCCACCGGCGCCGGCGGCTCGGCTTCGGTCGAAAATGCAACGGCGGCGGCCGATCCGGCGCTGTCGTCTTTCGTCGGCGAAGAACTGTCGAAGTCCGACCGTCCCGAACTGACCTCGGCCAAGATCATTATCTCCGGCGGCCGCGCCATGCAGAACCGCGAAAACTTCACCAAATATATCGAGCCGGTCGCCGACAAGCTTGGCGCGGCGATGGGCGCCTCGCGCGCCGCGGTCGATGCCGGCTACGCGCCGAACGACTGGCAGGTCGGACAGACCGGCAAGGTTGTCGCGCCCGATCTCTACATCGCGGTCGGCATTTCCGGCGCCATCCAGCATCTCGCCGGCATGAAAGACTCCAAGGTGATCGTCGCGATCAACAAGGACGAGGAAGCGCCAATTTTTGCAGTTGCCGATTATGGCCTGGTTGCCGATCTGTACACGGCGCTGCCGGAACTGGCCGACGAGTTGGGCAAGATAGGCAAGTGATTGGTAAGTGAACGGCAAGTGAATGGCCGTCGAGCAGCAATTTAATTAAACGGCCGCGCCACAGTGGCGCGGTCTTGCGGTTCGGCGTAAAAGAGCAGCGAAGCAGTTTCGATCGGATAAAATGATGGCCGTGAATATTCAGACGATTGGCGTGGTCGGCGCCGGCCAGATGGGCGGCGGCATCGCCCATGTCTGCGCGCTGGCCGGGTTCGACGTGATGTTGAATGACGTGGCGCCCGACCGCATCAAGGCGGCGCTTGCCACCATCAACGGCAACATGGCCAAGCAGGTCGCCAAGAAGACGATCACCGAAGAAGAGCGCAAGGCCGGCCTGTCGCATATCAAGGCGGCGGAAAAATACGACGATCTCGCCTCGTGCGATCTGGTGATCGAAACCGCCATCGAAAAGGAAGAAGCCAAGCGCAAGATCTTTTCCGATTTGTGCGCCTCGCTGAAGCCGGAAGCCATCATCGCCACCAACACGTCGTCGATTTCGATCACGCGGCTGGCGTCATCGACCGACCGGCCGGAGCGTTTCATCGGCATTCATTTCATGAATCCGGTGCCGCTGATGGAACTGGTCGAGGTCATTCGCGGCATCGCCACCGACGACTCGACTTTTGAGGCGAGCAAGATATTCGTCCGCAAGCTCGGCAAGCAGATCGCCGTGTCGGAAGATTTCCCGGCTTTCATCGTCAACCGCATCCTGCTGCCGATGATCAACGAGGCGATCTACACGCTGTATGAAGGCGTCGGCAATGTCGAAGCCATCGACACCGCGATGCGGCTCGGCGCGCACCATCCGATGGGCCCGCTTGAGCTGGCCGACTTTATCGGCCTCGATACGTGTCTGTCAGTGATGCAGGTGCTGCACGAGGGGCTGGCCGATTCGAAGTACCGGCCGTGCCCGCTGCTGGTGAAATATGTCGAAGCCGGCTGGCTCGGCCGCAAGACGCAGCGCGGCTTCTATGACTATCGCGGCGAAAAGCCGGTGCCGACGAGGTAACTTATCTCGTCGCCACAGGCCTTGGTCCTGCCGAAGTTATAAATTGCCTTCCTTCCTTGCCGACCTCGTTCTTGCGATTGCCGGCAGCGACATGGCGAAGGGCTTGGCCAGTTCGCTGACCGAAATGGCCTCGATCTCGCTCATGCGGGTGAGCGTTGCCGGCTGGCGCGTCAAGCCGCCGCCGGCGCCCTAAAGGCTTGCTTAACTCTGACGGTCTAGCCTTCCCCTCCTGTGGAGCGGAAATGGTCGGGATTAGGTCCTCTAAAGTCGGAATCGTCGGTTCCTACAAAGCGGTAATGGCCCGCCAGAGTACGTATTGGTCCAAGATGAAGGCCAATCGCGAAAGCCTGGGCAACTCCATGAACCAGACCCGGTCGACACTGGCATCCGTCAGCTCCGCCTTCGCCAGCGCTCAGGCCGACCGGATCGCCGGCCTTTCCAATCTCGCGGCGCAGGCCGGCCTCGACCGCATCAATGCCGCGCGCAAGGTGCAGAGCCAATCCATGATGAAGCAGATTGACAGCACACAGGCGGCGATCGACCAGGCCAAGATCGAAGCCGAACTGAAGCAGAGATATTACGTCTATACGATCCCGGCAGTGCCGCTGGTGACTGTCGATACCGAAGCGTAATATCCTAGCCCTTCAGCGCCGCCTCGATCAGCTGCACCGCGTCGTCGCTGGCCCATTCGGCGGGACCGGCAAGGGTGCCGATTTCGCAGCCTTTTGGATCGATCAGCATAGTCGTCGGCATGCCGAAAGCGCGGCCGACCGCCTTCAAATCCTGGAAGGTTTTGGCATTCGGATCGGCGTAATATTTCAGGCCGCTGATGCCGACCTCTTTGAGCCATGTTTTCGGCTTCTCGGCATCGCGCGTATCGATATTGATCGTCACCACCTCGAAGTTCGGCCCGCCGAGCTTCTTTTCCAGCGCCTCGAGCGCCGGCATTTCCTCGCGGCAGGGCACGCACCAGGTCGCCCACAGATTGACCAGGACGGTGCGTCCACGCCAGTTCTCCAGCGTCAGCGCCTTGCCGGCCGCGTCCTGGAAAGTGAGGTTCGGCACTTGCAGCGGGTTCTTGGCCATGCTGACCGCCGCCACCTCGCCTTTGGCAAAAGACGCGACTTTCGCCGCCAACTCGACGGCCGGGCGGCAAACGGCATCCTTGGCGGCGTTTTTGCCGAACAGATTGCCTGTCAGGGTGGCAATCCCGTATACCCCGGCCAGACCGATAGCCACGCCGGCCAGGCCGCCAGCCAGAACGAGGACGAGGCGGCGGATGGCCAGGCTTTTCGAAGGACGTTCGGTCATAAGCGGCGAAACCTTTAGGTCAAGATCGGCGACAAGAGCGAGACGATGAGCAACAAAATGTGGGGCGGCCGTTTTGCGTCCGGCCCCGACGCCATCATGGAGGAAATCAACGCCTCCATCGACTTCGACCGGCACTTGTACCGTCAGGACATCGCCGCGTCCAAGGCGCACGCCGACATGCTGGCCAAGCAAGGCATCATTGCGGCGGACGATGCGAAAAAGATCGCACACGGTCTAGACACGATCCTGTCGGAGATCGAAGGCGGCACCTTCACCTTCAAGCGCGCGCTTGAGGACATTCACATGAATGTCGAAAGCCGGCTGACCGACCTGATCGGCCCGTCGGCCGGACGCCTGCACACCGCGCGCTCGCGCAACGATCAGGTGGCGACCGATTTCCGGCTGTGGATGCGCGACACGATCGATACGATCGACGCGGCGTTGAGGGCCTACCAGATCGCCCTCGCCACCAAAGCGCTCGAGCATGCCGGTACGGTGATGCCGGGCTTTACCCATTTGCAGACCGCGCAGCCGGTGACCTTCGGTCATCATCTGCTGGCCTATGTCGAGATGACGGCGCGCGACCGCGGCCGCTTTGCCGACGCGCGCAAGCGTCTCAACGAAATGCCGCTCGGCTCGGCGGCGCTTGCCGGCACCTCGTTTCCGCTCGACCGCGACATGACGGCGCGGGCGCTCGGCTTCGACCGGCCGGCGGCGAATTCGCTCGACGCCGTGTCCGACCGCGACTTCGCCATGGAGACCTTGGCGGCGGCGTCGATTGCCTCGGTGCATCTGTCGCGTTTCGCCGAAGAAATCGTGATGTGGACCTCGCCGCTCGTTGGCCTGGTCAAGCTCACCGACAAGTTCACCACCGGCTCGTCGATCATGCCGCAGAAGCGCAACCCGGACGCCGCCGAACTGGTGCGCGGCAAGACCGGCCGCATCATCGGCGCGCTCAACGGCATTCTCATCGTCATGAAGGGGCTGCCGCTCGCCTATGCCAAGGACATGCAGGAGGACAAGGAAGGCGTCATGGACGCGCTGTCCGCGTTGTCGCTATCCATCGCGGCGATGACCGGCATGGTCGGCGACCTCATTCCTGATGCCGCCAAGATGAAGAAGGCGGCCGGCGAAGGCTATGCCACCGCCACCGATCTCGCCGACTGGCTGGTGCGGACCTTGAAAATCCCGTTCCGCGACGCGCATCACATCACCGGCCGCATCGTCGCCAAGGCGGCCGCCGACGGCGTCGCCCTGCACAAGGTGCCGCTCGCCGACATGCAGGCCATTCACAAGACCATTACCGAAGACGTCTTCAACGTGCTGTCGGTCGACAAGTCGGTGAAAAGCCGCGTCAGCTATGGCGGTACGGCGCCGAAAAACGTCAAGGCGCAGGCCAAACGCTGGCTCAAGAAGCTCGAAAAAGAAAAGCCGTGAAGTCGCCCGAACCGAAAATGGGCCGCCTCAAGGGTGGCGCCAATACCGAGGCCGAGGCGTCAAAGCTGTCGCTGGCGCAATTGGAATTGCTGATCGAAGGCGCCGAATGGCGTCTCAACGCCGCGACCAATTCCAACGACCGCAAGCAGGCCTTCAAGCGGCTGACCTGGCTGGAGGCCCAGCGCGAGCGCCTGCACGGCGTCGAGGCCCCGGACCGGCGCATGCCCGGCCGGCAAACCGTGATCGAGTGACCGATTTCGCCTTTTATGCCGGCTTTGCTAGGATGGCCGCCGTTCCAGGAGATTACCCGCTTGCCCTCATTCCGCGCCCCCTCGTTCATCCGTTTCGCCACGATCGGCGTGCTTGTCGCTGCGCTCGGCCTGACCGCGTGCGGCCGTAAAGGTCCGCTCGACCCGCCACCGGGCGCCTCGCTCGACGGCGTGACGCAGCCGGACCGGGCTGACATGAGCCGCCCGATCGGCGGCGCAGCGCCTGATGGCAATCCGGGCGTCGGCCCGAACGGCCAGCCTTTGGCGCCGACGGGCCCGAACAAACGAATCCCGCTCGACGTCCTGCTCAACTGAGCGCGCGAACTCTTAACTCCACGTTGGTCCGATGCATTACTTTGATTATCGCGGCGGCGTTTTGCATGCCGAAGCGGTGAACCTCAGCGAATTGGCGGACGCGGTCGGCACGCCGTTTTACTGCTATTCGACGGCGACCTTGGAGCGCCATTACAAGGTGTTCGCCTCGGCCTTTTCCGATGTCGATGCCTTGGTCTGCTACGCCATGAAGGCGAATTCCAACCAAGCCGTCATCAAGACGTTGGCCAAATTGGGCGCCGGCGCCGATGTCGTCTCGGAAGGCGAGTTGAAGCGCGCGCGCGCCGCCGGCATTCCGGCCGACAAGATCATGTTCTCCGGTCTCGGCAAGACCGCGCGCGAATTGGCGCTGGCCATCGACGAGAATATTCTTTGCATCAATGTCGAAAGCGAGCCCGAACTCGACCTGCTATCGCAGATCGCGGCCTCAAAAGGGCGCAGCGCGCATATCTCCGTGCGCGTCAATCCCGACGTCGATGCCAAGACGCATCACAAGATCGCCACCGGCAAGGCCGAGAACAAGTTCGGCATTCCGATCAGCCGCGCGCGAGAGGTCTATGCACGCGCGGCGAAGTTGCCGGGCATCGAGGTTGCCGGCGTCGATATGCATATCGGCAGTCAGATCACCGACCTGGATCCGTTCGGCGATGCCTTCGCGTTGCTCGCCGGTTTCGTGCGCGAATTGCGCGCCGACGGCCACACCATCAGCCATGTCGATCTCGGCGGCGGCCTGGGTATTCCCTACCGCGACGACAACGATCCGCCGCCGCTGCCCGACGCCTATGCCGCGGTGGTCAAGAAGGCGACGCGCGATCTCGGCTGCCGTCTCATTTTCGAGCCGGGCCGGCTGATCGTCGGCAATGCGGGTATCCTGGTCACGCGCGTTTTGTTCGTGAAGCATGGCGAAGCGAAGAACTTCGTCGTCGTCGATGCGGCGATGAACGATCTGATCCGCCCGACTTTGTACGATGCGCATCACGAAATCCGCCCGGTCGCCGTGCCGGCTGTGTCATCGCGCCGGATCAAGGCCGATGTCGTCGGTCCGGTGTGCGAAAGCGGCGACTTTCTGGCCAAGGAGCGCGACATGGCGGAACCCGACTCCGGCGCGCTGCTGGCCGTCATGACTGCCGGCGCCTATGGCGCGGTGCAGGCCGGAACCTACAATACCCGTGCTCTGGTGCCGGAAGTGCTGGTGAACGGCGATGAATGGGCCATCGTCCGCCCGCGCCTTGAAGTTGACCAATTAATTGCGCTCGATCGGCTGCCGGATTGGCTCTGATCTGCCGTTTCCAATGGTGGTGGACCGGCGTACCATCGGGCGCCCGAGCGGACTTATAGCCATGAGCGATTTCAGCCGGATAACGCAAGAACCCGAAGTCATGGGCGGCAAACCCTGTATTCGCGGGCTTCGCGTTACGGTGGGAATGATCGTCGGCCAGATTGGAGACGGCCGCAGCATCGAGGATTTGCTCGCGGAGTATCCATATCTGGAACGCGAGGATATTCTTGAAGCGCTGCGCTATGCGGCGTGGCGGTCGCAAGAGCGGGAGATCGCGCTCACCGGCCAAGAATGAACATTTTGATCGACATGAATCTGTCGCCGGCGTGGGCCGATTTCCTCACCGGCGCTGGCTTCACGGCGGTTCATTGGTCCAATGAAGGCGCGCCCGACGCTTCCGACCGCGAGATCATGGCGTGGGCGTCAGAAAACAGTTTTATCATTTTAACGGCCGAGCTCGATTTCTCGGCCATCCTTGCGGCGACTCAACGCCGCAGCCCGAGCGTTATTCTGCTACGAAGTGGTTCCCTGGCGCTGGAGACCGTGGGAAGCGCGGTGCTGGACGCAATTCGACAAGCCCGGGAAGAACTTGTCGGCGGCGCCATCGTATCGGTTGATGTTGAAAAGGCCCGCATTCGCGTGCTTCCCCTCGGAAATCCTTAGCTGAGGGGCGACTGCAGCCATCTTGCCGTCGCAATAATTGCGCTCGATTGGCTGCCCGGCGGGCTTTCGGCACAGGCTAGGGCCCGATGCCGAGGATGTGACCTGGCCTGGGAATTGCTCTGGCAATTGCCAGAGTGTTAGCGTTGGTGACCGCTTGAGATTCTCCTGAGCAGGGAGCGGCTTTTGGACGGCTTGAACGACCAGGGTTCCGACCGGCCGCAATCGCCGCGGCTTCTGCTGGCGCGCGCGCTGCAGCGCGCCCGCGGCAGCCTGTTCTGGGAACGGTTCTGGCCGGCGCTGGCGTCGCTGTCGGTTTCCGTCGGCTTGTTCCTGGCGCTGTCCTGGGCCGGTCTGTGGATCGTGCTGCCGCCTCTGGCGCGCGCCATCGCCCTTGTCGTTCTTTTGATCGTCGTCGCCATCTCGGCGATTCCGCTGCTGCGCCTGCGGCTGCCGAACGATCATGACGGCTTGCGCCGGCTCGACCGCGTGAGCGGCGCGACGCATCGGCCGGCCACCGCGGTCGCCGACGAAATTTCCGCCAACCGCGACGATCCGGTGGCGCAGGCATTGTGGCGCGCGCATATCGAGCGCGCGCTGCTGTCGGCGCGCAATCTCAAGGCCGGCTGGCCGCAGCCGAAACTATCGCTGCGCGATCCGATGGCGCTGCGCGCGCTGACGCTCATTCTCGTCGTCGCCAGTTTCTTCGCCGCCAGCGGCGAGCGCATGAGCCGCATCACCGCCGCCTTCGACTGGCGCGGCGTGGTGGCGCCAGCGAACTTCCGCATCGACGCCTGGGTGACGCCGCCGCTGTACACCGGCCGTCCGCCGGTGATGCTGCCGGGCTTGCGGCCGGGCGACACCGCAACGAATGCCGCCGAACCGGTGTCCGTGCCAGCGGGCAGCCAATTGGTCATTCGCGCCACCGGCAAGGTGTCGTTTGAGATCGTGCGTGTCGGCGGGCTGGAAGAAGCCCCGCCCGACGCCAAGTCGTCGGCGCCGGCCGGCACCGACGAGCGCCGCTTCACCATCAAGGGCGATGGCTCGCTGTCGGTGACCGGTGTCGGCCGCGTCAGCCCGGTCTGGACCTTCAACGCCATCCCGGATCGCGCGCCCAACATTTCGCTGGTCAAGGAGCCGGAGCGGCAGGCGCGCGGCGCACTGCGTCTCGACTATCGCATGGACGACGATTACGGCGTGGTCGAAGCCAAGGCGACCTTCGCCGTCAAGGACCCGCCGCCCGCAGGTAAAGAGCGCCGCCCGCTTTATACATCGCCGGATTACCCGCTGACGCTGCCGCAGGCGCGCGCGCGCGCCGGCATCGCGCAGACCACGCAGGACCTGACCGAACATCCGCTGGCCGGCGCGACCGTCATGCTGACGCTGACCGCGCGCGACGAGGCCGGCAACGAAGGCCGCAGCGACGCGACCGAAGTGCAGTTGCCGCAGCGCATTTTCGTCAAGCCGTTGGCGCGCGCCTTGATCGAGCAGCGCCGGATTCTGGCGCTCGACGCCAACGACAAGCCGCTGGTACTGACCGCGCTCGATGTGCTGGCTTTGGCGCCGGAGCGCTTCACCACCGAGGCCGGCATTTATCTTGGCCTACGCTCGGTGTTCTTCGATCTGCGCAACGCCAAGAGCGACGACGCGTTGCGCGATGTCGTGGCGCGGCTGTGGGCGATGGCCTTGCAGATCGAGGACGGCAATGTTTCGCAGGCCGAACAGGCGCTGCGTCAGGCGCAGGATGCGCTGCGCCAGGCGCTCGAACGCGGCGCCAGCGATGAAGAGCTCAAGAAGCTGATGGATAATCTGCGCGCCGCGATGGACAAGTTCCTGCAGGCGCTAGCCGAAGAGATGCGCAAGAATCCGCAACAGCTGTCGCGGCCGCTCGACCGCAACACCCGGACGCTCAGCCAGCAGGATCTCAAGAGCATGATGGACCGGCTCGAGCAGATGGCGCGCTCGGGCCAGCGCGACGCCGCCAAGCAGTTGCTCGATCAGTTGCAGCAGATGATGGAAAATCTGCAAACCGCGCGGCCCGGCGCGCCGGGCGAAGACGGCGACGATGACATGAATTCGGCGCTCGACGAGCTCGGCGACATGATCCGCAAGCAGCAGCAATTGCGCGACAAGACCTTCAAGGAAGGCCAGGACAATCGGCGCGAACGTCAGCGCGGCCAGCGCGGTCCGAACAAGCAAATGGGCGAGTTGAAGCAGGATCAGCAGGCGCTCAAGGACCGGCTCAACAAACTGCTTGAGCAGTTGAAGCAGCGCGGCATGGGCCAGAAGGGCCAGGGCGAAAAAGGCGAAGGCGAACAGGGTCAAGGCGAGCAGGGCAACGAGATGGGCGAGCTCGGCGGCGCCGGTGAGGCCATGGGCGATGCCGAAGGCGCGCTCGGCGAAGGCGATGCCGATGGCGCTGTCGACGGCCAGGGCCGCGCGCTCGAGGCGATGCGCAAGGGCGCGCAAGGTCTGGCGCAGCAGATGCAGCAAGGCCAGGGGCAGGGCCCCGGCATGGGTCCCGGTCCCGGTCAGCCCGGCCGCAATGGACGTCAGCGCGCCGAGCAGGGCACCGATCCGCTCGGCCGGCCGATGCGCGGCCGCGAATATGGCGACGACACCACGGTGAAAGTGCCGGGCGAGATCGACGCGCAGCGCGCGCGCCGCATTCTCGAGGAACTGCGCAAGCGCTTCGGCGAGAGCATGCGCCCGCAGCTTGAACTCGATTACATCGAGCGGCTGCTCAAGGATTTCTAGAAATACGATTGCGTCGTGCTACTTGCTGGCGCTGGCCGCGTCCTGCGCCGTGAAGAAGCGCACCATCACGTCGGTGGCGTCGGCCGGCGGCGCGGCAAGGCGGCTCTGGAATTCGACATGCTCGCCCGGCGGCAGCAGGCTGCGTCGCGGCAGCGCGGTCCAAGTATAGACTTCTTGCCCCGTCGCATTGCGCGCCGAGAAACGCAGGCGGGGGACCTCGGTCGGCTGGTTGGCCGTGTTCACGATCAAGCCTTCGACGATCAGGATATTGACGCCGTCCTGCGCCTCCTTGACGATCTTGACCTTGTCGAATTTCAGGTTGCGCAGGTTGACCGGCAGGCCGACCGCGGCAAAAAGCGACGCGGTCTGAGGCAGATAGCGCACCACTTCGCTGCGCGCGCCGATCAAGGCGACGTTGAAGGCAAACAGCAGGAGGATGATCGCGGTCCATCGGGACGTGCGTTTGGCCTGCTGGCGGCGCGCCTTGAGACGCTGGCGCCGGGCGATATAACTTCCGGACTCGTCTGTATCCGTCCCGACCCTCGTCCCGTCTGGATGGCGGTCGGTATCGAGCGGGGGTACCAGCGGCGGTGCGTCGGTAATCGTGAGACCGGCATGTTCTTCGTGCACGCCGTCGGCGCGCGGCGCCAGATCGCTGTTCTCGCTGGCCGCATCGAACGGCACGGCGGGGAAGTCCGCTTTCGGGAGGAAATTGTCTTGCGCGTCGCCGCCGAAATCGTCGGCGCCGGGCGGTTGCTCCATGGCCGGCGGCGGATTGCCGCTATCGCCGGCGGCAGACGGGGCGGCATTGCCAGCTTCGGCCGCTTCGGCTTCGGCAATCGCGCCATCGACAAAGGCCGACACGCTGGGCGCTGATTTGCCGGTGCCCGCCCCGGCAAACCATGTCGATTTGCAGCGCGCGCAACGCACGGCGCGGCCTGCCGGGCCGACCGAGGCCGGATCGATCATGTATGAGGTCGCGCAGTTGGGGCAGACAATCAACATGGACTTTGACGTGCAATCCGGACTTCGAAGTTGGCCCAAACCTAGCAGCCGACCGTTAATGGACTGGAAACCATGGCGGGGCGAACAACGGCCCGAAGCGGCCGCAATGGCGGGCCCTATGCCGATGGCGGCACTGTGATATTCCTGTAACGACGCGATTCTGGGGCGTTCGGCTGCCACGCGACGGCGATCGGACGGAATCGGGTGCCCGCTGGCTCAATTCGTCCGGCGGCGCTGGTAATGGGGCAGGGACTGGGCTGGTATTGGCGTCGGGGATGTCCTCGGGGTTTTAAAAGAAGACAACTGCCGGAGACGGGCGTGGTCCGATTCGAAAATGTAGGTCTTCGTTACGGTCTGGGGCCCGAGGTGCTGCGCGATCTCACCTTCCGCATAGAGCCGCATTCCTTCCAGTTTCTCACCGGCCCGTCCGGCGCCGGCAAAACCTCGCTGCTCAAGCTGTTGTTTTTATCGATGAAACCGACGCGCGGCCTGATCACGCAATTCGGCCATGACGTCGCGACTTTGTCCAAGGACGCGGTGGCGACCTTGCGCCGCCGCATCGGCATCGTGTTCCAGGACTTCCGGCTACTGGATCATATGACCACGTATGAGAACGTCGCGTTGCCGCTGCGCGTCATGGGCAGGCCAGAGGACAGCTATCGTGACGAAGTCATCGAGCTGCTGCGCTGGGTCGATCTCGGCGAACGGATGTGGGCCCTGCCGCCGGTGCTGTCGGGCGGCGAAAAGCAGCGCGCCGCGATCGCACGCGCGGTCATCGCGCGGCCGCAATTGCTGCTCGCCGACGAGCCGACCGGCAATGTCGATCCGCCTTTGGCGCAGCGCCTGCTGCGCCTGTTCATCGAACTCAACAAATCCGGAACTTCGGTGGTGATCGCCACCCACGATATCGCCCTGATGGACCAGTACGATGCGCGTCGGCTGGTGCTGCACGACGGCCGGCTGCATATTTACGACTAGAAACGATGACGATGGCCGATGAAACGCAAGGAGAGTTGACCGCGCCGGCGCGATTGGCGAACGGCGCCAAGCCGCGTTTCGAGACGCCGTTGGTGCCGCGCAATTCGATTTCCGGCAGCGCCTTGATCGCCGTCGTCGCCATCATGACGTTTCTGGCGTCGCTGACCACCGGCGCGGTGATGCTGGTCAACCAGGCCGCCAGCGAGTGGCAATCGGACGTCGCGCGCGAAGTCACCATCCAGGTGCTGCCGGCGCCCGGCCGCGATGTCGATGGCACCGTTGAAAAAGCCGCCGCCGCCGCGCGCGGCTTTGCCGGCATCGGCGACGTGCGCGTCTACTCGAAGGAAGAATCGGCCAAGCTGCTGGAGCCGTGGCTCGGCTCCGGCCTGACTTTGGCCGATCTGCCGGTGCCGCGTTTGATCGTGGTCAGGGTCGCCACCGGAGCCGCGCCCGATCTGGCGCAATTGCGGCGCGTCCTCGCCGCGCAGGCGCCGGGCGCGGCGCTTGACGATCATCGCGGCTGGGTCGACCGCATGCGCGCCATGGCCGGCACCGCGGTCGCCATCGGCATTGGCGTGCTGATACTGATGTTCGCCGCCACCATTCTTTCAGTGACGTTCGCCACGCGCGGCGCCATGGCCACGAACAAGACCGTGATCGAGGTTTTGCATTTCGTCGGCGCCAAGAACGGCTTCATCGCCGGCAATTTCCAGCGCCACTTTCTGCTGCTCGGCCTGCAAGGCGGCGCCATCGGCGGCGGCGGCGCGATTCTCCTGTTCGCGCTGGCATCGCTGGTCAGCGGCTGGTTCGCCGGCACCGCCGGCGGCGACCAGACGCAGGCTTTGTTCGGTTCGTTCTCGATCGGGCTCGCCGGCTATGTCGGCGTGCTATGCCAGATCGTCCTGACCGCGCTGGTGACGGCGCTGACATCGCGGCATACCGTCAACCGCACGCTGGAAATGATCGACTAGCGCATGAACCGGAAAAGGGGGAACCGGATTTCCGAAAAGATCATGCGCCAAGGAAAGTTTTAATGCTCGCAGGTCTCGCCCGCTGGATCGGCTTTTTCACCATGGCGGCTGCCGCGGCCGGCGGCCTGCTGCTGACCGCCGGGTTCTTCTGGTTCGCCTTGCAGATTTCGAGCGAGGAAGTCACCCTCGACCGCAAGGCCGACGGCATCGTGGCGCTGACCGGCGCCGCCGCGCGCATTCCCGACGCCATCGAACTGCTGGCCTCCGAGCGCGGCAAGCGGCTGCTGATCACCGGCGTGCACCGCGCCACCAGCGCCAGCGAGATCGCGAGGCTGACGCCGCTGTATTCCAAGTTCTTCACCTGCTGCATCGATCTCGACCGTTCCGCCCTCAATACGCTCGGCAATGCGCTGGAGACCAAGCGCTGGGCCCGCGACCACAACTTCACATCGCTGGTCGTGGTGACGTCGAACTGGCACATGCCGCGCGCCATGGCCGAAATCGAGCATCAATTGCCCGATGTCGCGCTGATCCCCTATCCTGTGATATCGGAAAAAGTGAAAACCGAGCCGTGGTGGCAGAATCTCGGGACCGCCCGGTTTCTGGTCGCCGAATATCTGAAGTATCTTTTCGCGCTTTGCCGGATGCGTCTCGATCTCGACGGCGCGCTTTAAAGGACGATCACGCCTGTGTTGATTCTCGTGCGTTCCCTCATTTTCAATGCGTTTTTCTACGTGAACACGACGTTCATGCTGTTTTTGGCACTGCCGACATTCTTTCTGCCGTTTCAGGCCATCGTCTGGGTGGCGAAGACCTGGGGCCGCATCAATCTGTTCATGCTGCGCGTGATCTGCGGCGTCAAATTCGAGCTGCGCGGCCGCGAGAAGATTCCGAAAGGGCCGCTGCTGGTCGCCGCCAAGCATCAATCGGCCTGGGAAACCTTCGCGCTGGTGCATCTGTTCGACGATCCGCTGTTCATCGTCAAACGTGAACTCACCTGGATTCCGATCTTCGGCTGGCTGATGATCAAGGGCCGCATGGTGCCGGTCGATCGCAGCGCCGGCGGACAGGCGCTGGCGGCGATGACGGAACGGGCGCGCATCGAGCTTGCCGCCAACCGCCAGCTCATCATTTTTCCGGAAGGGACAAGGCGCGCCGCCGGCGCCGAGCCGCGCTACAAGCACGGCGTCGCGCACCTGTATGCCTCCATGCAGGTGCCCTGCGTTCCGATCGCGTTGAACTCGGGCCTGTTCTGGCCGCGCCGCACGCTTCTGCGCATTCCGGGAACGGTGATTGTGGAAATCCTCGATCCGATCCAGCCGGGTCTCGACAAGGAAGTTTTTTTCAAGCGCCTGCAAAGCGACATCGAGACTGCGACGGCGCGGCTGATCGAGGAAGGCCGCAAGGAGATAGAGGCGAAGGCGGGGGCGTGAAGTTTTCTTATCCCTCCTGAACGGAAACGATGTAATTGACAAGTAGGTTGTGAATCTTAGTCTTTGCACATGCCGCTTCTGAAAAGTCACATTGGTGCCACCGTAAATTTCAGTGCCCCGGTTAGCTTGCGCGGTTCCGGTGGGCTCGGTCGTCGGGGGCGAATCGTGGACGAAGTCTGGGCGGATGAGGCCCAACGCGATCCTGTATCGCACAATCACGATGATCCCAGATGCTGGGGACACTATGCATTTTGCTCCCAATTGATCGAATGGGAAGATGGTAGCCGCACAATCCGCCTAGCTTACTACCGTCTGGCGTGCCGCGACGAACCCGGCCGTCATTGGAGGTTTGCGGGTCAGACAACGATTGAAAGCTTTCCGGCAACGATTAAAGCGCTCATGGAGCGCACGCTTTCGAAGTCTGAATGGTTCGCGCCTCGCGGTTGATCGAAGAAGGCCGCAGGGAGATAGAGGCGAAGGCGGGGGGTGAGTTTCTGCTTATCCCTCCGCCTCTTCTTAATCCCTCCCCTGCAAGGGGAGGGTGGCGAGCGAAGCGAGCCGGGTGGGGTTTAGGCTGCGATAAACAATGAGCGTGACCCCACCCGACCCGCCTTCGCTCTTCGAGCTACGGCGGGCCACCCTCCCCCTGCGGGGGAGGGATTAAGAAGCGAACGCCAAGCTAATGCGTCTCGTGCGCGCCTTTGAGCTGGGCGGCGAGTTGATGCAGGCCGGCGTCGCGCACGCCGAGCGTCTCCAGTTCAGCGACAGTGGCCAGCACATAATCGCGGCAGGCGCCGGAGCGGCCATGGCCCTGCCGGCAATAATGCAGTTGCTCGGCCAGTGAGAGCCTTCCGGCATATTGCTGATGGCCGCGGTCGACCACGTAACAGAGCGCCTGCACGTTTTGCCGCGGGTCGTCGTCGAGCCAGACGCGGCGCCAGGCTTCCAGATAGACCATGGTGACCTGCTCGCGGGCGCGCAGATACTCGATCGTCTCGGCGCGCTTTTCCGGGGCCACCCGGTAGGCGATGCCGCGGCAATTGCCGCCGCGGTCGAGGCCGAGCACCAGGCCGGGTTTTTCCGGCGTGCCGCGGTGCACGAAGGAATAGACGCAGAGCGCGCGGTGGGCGCCGACCAGGCGCGCCTTGCGCCGCTCCAGGATGTCGAATCCCGGGCGCCACATCAGCGATCCGTAGGCGAACACCCACAAATCACTGCTGCCTGGTTGTGAATTTGCGCTCATTGGCTGTCGCCTATCAAACCCCTTGTTCCTTCGCAACCACGGGGCCTTGTTTTCAGCCGCGATCTTGCGCAGAGAGGACGGCCCTATTTGTTGGCGTATAAACGCCGCATTCGACAGGTGTCTGAGACCTCGATGGACAGAACCTACCCCGCACGCCGCACGGCCTGGCGCTACATTTCGCTGCTCGTTCTCGTCGTTCTCGCGATCGGCGGCTGGAGCTGGTTCTGGTATGCCGCGACCGGCAGAGCGCAGGCGACCGTCGAGGGCTGGCGCGCGCGCGAAGCCCAGGCCGGCCGCGTTTATGCCTGCGGCTCGGAAAGTTACGGCGGCTATCCATTCCGCTTCGAAATGCAATGCGACGCGGCCTCCGCGCTGTTTTCGGGCAGCCAGCCGCCGCTCGACATCAAGGCGCGCGGCATTCTGGTGGCGGCGCAGGTCTATCAGCCGACGCTGCTGATCGGCGCGTTTCAGGGGCCGCTCACCGTGGCCGCGCCCGGCCAGGCGCCGCATCTGGTCGTCAACTGGAAATCGGCGCAGTCCAGCGTGCGCGGCACGCCGGCTGCGCCCGAGCGCGTTTCGCTGGTGTTCGACAAGCCCGCGGTCGATGGCGTCAGCGGCGGCCAAAGCCGCGTCTTGCTGCGGGCCAGCCACATTGAAATCCACGGCCGCCTTGCCGAAGGTTCAGTGCTCAGCAGGCCGGTGATCGAAGTGGCGTTGCGGCTGGACGGCGCGATGCTGCCTGAGCTGCACCCGGCGATGGCGGCCCCGCTCGACGCCACCATCAGCACCGTGTTGCGCGGCCTCAATGATTTTTCGCCGAAGCCGTGGCCGGAACGGTTCCGCCAGATCCAGGCCGAGGGCGGCCGCATCGACGTCACCGAGGCGCGCATAAAGCAGGGCGATATGCTCGCGGTCGGCAGCGGCAGCGTCTCGATCAATCCGAGCGGCCGGCTGCAAGGCCAGTTGCGCGTCACCATTGCCGGGCTGGAGCCGTTCCTGAAATCGATCGGCGCGCAGCAGATGGTGCAGACATCGCCGCAGGTCGACAAATTGGCCGGCGCGCTCGACCGGCTGTCGCCGGGCCTCGGCAACATGGCGCGCCAGCAGGTCGGCGCGAATTTGTCGGCCGGCATCAATGCTATCGGCGAGCAGACCACGCTGGAAGGCAAGCGCGCGGTGACGCTGCCGCTGCGCTTCGAGGACGGCCGCACGTTTCTCGGGCCGATCCCGCTCGGCGATGCGCCGGCGTTGTTCTAAAATTTTTTAAGCGACCAGTTGCGCCCCGTCGCTCGTCGGCACCAGCCGGGCGCGAATGGCTTCGGCGCCGATCGGCCGGCTGAACAGATAGCCCTGGCCTTCGTGCACGCCTTGCGCGGTGACCAGCTTGCGTTGTTCTTCGGTCTCGATGCCTTCGGCGACCACGATCATGTCGAGGCCGGCGCCGAGACTGGCGATGGCGCCGATGATGGCGCGCGCTTGAAGCTCGTTCTTCTGGTCGCGGATGAAGGACTGGTCGATCTTGATCTTGTGGAACGGAAATTTGCGCAGGTAATTGAGCGACGAATAGCCGGTGCCGAAGTCGTCGAGCGACAGGCTGATGCCCAGCTCTTTGAGCTGCTGCATGGTCGCCAACGTGCCGTCGCTGTCTTCGAGCAGCAGGCGCTCGGTGATTTCCAGCTCCAGCCGTCGCGCCGGCAGTCCGGATTTCGCCAGCGCCGTCACCACCTGCAGCCCGAGGCTGCGGTCCCTGAACTGAACCGGCGACAGATTGACCGCGACCTTGACGTCGTTCGGCCAAGTCGCCGCTTCGACGCAGGCGCGGTTCAAGACCCATTCGCCGAGCGCGACGATCAGGCCGGTTTCTTCGGCGACCGGGATGAATTCGGCCGGCGAGACATTGCCGCGCACCGGATGGGTCCAGCGCACCAGCGCCTCGCAGGTCGTCACCCGGCCGGTGTGCAGGTCGATGAGCGGCTGGAAATTCAGCGTGAACTGGTTTTGCGCCAGCGCTTCGCGCAGGTCGAGTTCCAGCGTGCGGCGCTGCTGCGCCGCGTCTTCCATTTCCGCGGCGAAGAAATGATGGTCGCCGCCGCCGAGCTTTTTGGCGGCGTACAGCGCCATGTCGGCTTTCTTGAGCAGTTCGTCGGCATCGGTGCCGTCGCGCGGCGCCATGGCGACGCCGATCGAGGCGCCGATATCGATGCGGTGGCCGTCGATCTCGAACGGATCGTTGAGCGTCGCCGCCAGGCGCTGCGCCAGCGACTTGGCGTGCTGATGATCGGGCATACCGGTTTGCAGCACGATGAATTCGTCGCCGCCGAAGCGGGTGATCATGTCGGCCGGTCTGATTTCGGTGCTCAGCCGCGCGGCGACCTGCTTGAGCAGCTTGTCGCCGATCGGATGGCCGAGCGTGTCGTTGATCGCCTTGAAGCGGTCGAGGTCGATCAGATGGATGGCGACGTGGTTTTCCGGCCGGTGCACGGCGCCGAGCATGGCGTTGATGCGCTCGTGGAACTGGGTGCGGTTGGCGAGCCCGGTCAATTCGTCGAAACGGGCCAGGCGTTCGATGCGTTCCTGGGCGCGCTTGCGCTCGGTCACGTCCTCGAGAATGACCACCGAACCGCCGTCCGACATCATGCGCCGCGACACCGACAAAGTGCGTTCGCCGTCGGGCGCGATCTGAAACTGGTCGAACGCGCCGCGCTGCAAGGCGGCGGCGAGATCGCTGAAGACCTGCTTGACGCTCCTGGATTTGTGATTGCCGGCGCGGATGCTGTGCCGCACCAGTTGCGAAACATGCATGCCGACCCGGATCGGCATTTTTTTCAGATGCAGGAGCTCGACGAAACGGTTGTTCCAGACCTGCAATCGGTTGTGTTCGTCGAGCATGCAAAGGCCGTGCGACATGTTGTTCAACGCGATGTCGAAGCGGTTGGCCTGCTCCTCGAAGCGCGCCGCCAGCGCCGCTTCCTTGCGCGTCATGGTCAGCGCCTGGATGATGACGTCGCGGATGCTCAACGAGATGTCCATCATGCCGTAGACGAACAGCAGCGCAACGACGCCCAGCGTCTTGTGGATCCAGTCCGGATAGATCAGCAATGCCGCCGCCATGGGCAAAGTGCACAGAGCGAGCTGGCCGATGGCGATGAAGGGGCGGCCGGCGTTGCGGCTCGAGATCGCCGCCGCGTAGCCGATAGAGGTGGCGGTGACCGACAGTTGCAGCGAAACGTCCGTCGTTTGGTTGATGGTCAGCCAGCACAACAGGCCGAGCAGACCGGAAAATGCCCAGGCGCCGTATTCATAGATGCGTTCCCACAGCATCGTCGCCGCGGCATGGTTGGTCGCCTTGTATTTGCGGTAGAACAATGCCGAGGCGACGCGCAGCATGCCGACGCAAAGAATTGCGGCCGAGTTGGCCATCAGCAGGGCATCGCCGACACGGAAGGCGACCAGCGCGCCGACGATGGCGCAGCCAAGCGCGCCGACGACCAGCGAGGAGATCGGCGCAAACAGCGACTCGATCAGCGCCGCACGGATTTCACCCGACAGTTCGGCGTCGTCCTTTCTGGTCTGCAGTAATTTTCTGATAATCATATCGCCCGCGTATGTCCCGATTGCCCCAGGGACACCGTAGCGGGCAAAGTTTCAACAACGCGCAAACGAACCGCGCAATCGCCACTCGTGGTGAAGTTTCGCTCAACAAAAATCGGCGCAAATCACGCTTTTTGGCAGTATTTTTGTTCCATCGGCCGCCGGTTTTTGCGCGCGTTTGTTTTGCCTGCTCGGTCTGTGCCGGCGCCGATAAAGCTCCACAACCATTTGGCGTGGAACTGTGTCGCTTTGACACACATTTGGCGGGACGATAACAGCCCCGCGTCCCGCGCATGACGACAAAGCAACGTAGGATTGTGTATTTTTTAAACTTCGGTTAACGTTAAGGCTTCGTTAACCGGTGCTTGGAATGGCATTTGCTGCCTACTCGGAAGAGAGCTCCGCTGCCCGGACCGGCATGCAGCCGCCGGCCTACGGGGTCGTGCGTTCAGGGACGCCGAATGACGGACTGAGGCACTTCGATTTCCACACCGGCCGCGACGCGCGGGGCCTGTTCGAGCTTTCGCAACTGGAAGTGTCGTGGGATCCAGACGCCGGCGCGCTGTGGACCTTCATGCGGCCGAACGGCCGGCCGAGTTACAATCTCAGACTGCTGAACGATTTTCATGCCGGCCAGAGCGCGATCGTATCGGCCTTCGCCGATTGTCCCGAACGCCTGCGCTATCTGGTGCTCGGCTCGCGCACGCCCGGCGTGTTCAATCTCGGCGGCGACCTCGATTACTTTCTCGCCAAAATTCGTGCGCGCGACCGGCAGGCGCTGATCACTTACGGCGAATCCTGCGTCCGCGTTTTGCACAAGAACTTGAATACGCTCGGCCTGCCGATGATCACCATCGGCCTGGCGCAAGGCGACGCCTTCGGCGGCGGATTCGAGACGCTGCTGTCGTTCAACGTCATCGTCGCCGAGCGCACCGCCAAGTTCGGCTTTCCGGAAAGCCTGTTCGGCCTGTTCCCCGGCATGGGCGCCTATACGCTGCTGTCGCGGCGCATCGGCGCGGCCTTCGCCGAAGAAATGATGCTAAGCGGGCGCACCTATAGCGCCGAGGAAATGGTCGATGCCGGGCTGGTGCATATTGTCGCCGAGCCCGGGCAGGGCATCGCGGCGGTGCGCGACTACATGGAAAAGCACAAGCGCCGCCACGCCGGCGCCCGCGGCGTTTATCGCGCCGGGCGCGAGGTCAATCCGGTCACGCTCGACGAACTCGACCGCATCGTAGCGATCTGGGCCGATTCCTGTCTCGAATTGAGTGAGCGCGACCTCAAGGTCATGCAGCGCCTGCTGCACGCGCAAGACAAGCTGCAATCCACCATGCAGGCCGCCGAATAGCGGTCTGGCCGCGCAGGCCGTTGGCGCCCGGCCGCCGATCCGCCTAGAGCTTTTCCGTCTTTGATAGAATCAAAGACGGGCTCTAGATTCTTTTTTTGACGCGTTTTCTTCACGCGAACCGGTACCCACTTCGCTCGAAAACGCTATAGACTGCCGCCATGACCGTCGAATTCCTGATCACGTCGTTCATCGTCGTCATCTCGCCGGGCACCGGCGTGCTCTACACGCTGGCGACCGGCCTTTCACGCGGCTCGCGCGCCAGCATTGTTGCCGCCTTCGGCTGTACCTTGGGCATCGTGCCACATATGGCCGCCGCCATTCTCGGTCTCGCGGCGCTGCTGCACACCAGCGCGCTGGCGTTTGAAATGTTCAAATACGCCGGCTGCGCCTATTTGCTCTACATGGCCTGGGGCACATGGCGCGATCGCGGTCCGATTAATGTCGAGACACAACTTGACGCGCGGTCGGTGGCGCAGATCGCGGCCAAGGGCATTTTCATCAATATCCTCAATCCAAAACTGTCGATTTTCTTTCTGGCATTCCTGCCTTTGTTCGTGAACGCCGGCGAGCCGAACGCGGTCGCGCTGATGCTCGATCTCAGCGCCGTGTTCATGCTGATGACGTTCGTGGTGTTTGTCGGCTACGGCCTGTTCGCTGCGTCGATTCGCGATCACATTGTCACGCGGCCGCGGGTCCTGACCTGGATGCGGCGGACCTTTGCCGGCGCCTTTGTCCTGCTGGGCGCACGGCTAGCGTTGGCGGATCGCTAGATATCCCGATCCCACGGCGGCTCTGGCGCAAAATGCTCGGCGCAGAAGTCGATGAAGGCGCGTACCTTGGCGGCCGGATTGCGGTCCGGCAAATACACCGCATAAATGCCGCCGAGTTCTTCGGTTGCCCGGTCGAGCGTCACCGCCACGAGCGTGCCGGCGCGCAGATCATCGGCGACGATGAAGGTCGGCTGGTAGATAATGCCCTGTCCGGCGACCGCGGCGGCGCGCAGCGCATCGCCGTTGTTTGCGCGCAGATTGCCCGCGACCAGAACCTCGGTCTCGCCTTTGGCCCCGAAGACCCAGCGGCCGGCATTGCTGCGCTGGGATAAGGTATAGCCGAGGCAATTGTGCCGGCTTAATTCGGCCGTGGACCGCGGCGTGCCATGTGCGGCGAGATAGGACGGCGCCGCGCAGACGATGGTGCGGCACGGCGCGATGCGGCGCGCGATCAGGCTTGAATCCGAGAGGCTGCCGATGCGGATGGCGAGGTCCCAGCCTTCCTCGGCGAGATTGACGTAGCGGTCGATCAGGCCAAGCTCGATCGTCACCTGCGGATATTGCGCGGTGAACGCCGACAGGAGCGGGGCGATCTGCCGGCTGCCGAACGACACCGGCGCGTTGAGCCGCAGCGTGCCGCGCGGGGATATGCGGTCCGCCGCCACCGCGCTATCGGCAGCTTCGACGTCGGCGAGGATCCGCTCTGCCGATTCCAGGTACCGCCGGCCCGCCTCGGTGATCGAAAGCCGCCGGGTTGAGCGGTGAAACAGCTTCAGCCCAAGCCGGGCTTCGAGCGCCGCGATGTGCTTGGTCACCATGGTTTGCGACAGGTTGAGTGCGCGTCCGGCGGCCGAAAAGCTGCCAATGGCCGCAACCTTTGCGAAAACTTCCATTCCGGTCAGGCGATCGAGCAGGGTCTATCTCACTCTATTGGTGTGATCTATCATCCAATATTCGTATATTATCACACTAAGGGGAATGAGCGATAGAGGGGCATCAAAACAGGAGATTCCCCATGATCGACATCCGTACCGCCCCCTATGCCGCCTTGCTGTTGCGCCTCAGCCTCGGCGGGCTCTTTCTCGCCCATGCCGCCCTCAAGATTTTCGTGTTTACGCCCGCTGGCACCGCGGCCTTTTTCGGCACGATCGGCCTGCCGCCGGCATTGGCTTACGTCATCATCGCCGCCGAAATCGCCGGCGCCGTCGCATTGATGCTCGGCCTTTGGACCCGTCTCGCCGCCATCCTGCTGATCCCGATCCTGCTCGGCGCCATCTATACGGTTCACGGCCCGGCCGGCTTCTTCTTCAACAACGCCAATGGCGGCTGGGAATATCCCGCTTTTTGGATCGTCGCTTTGCTGACCCAGGCGCTGCTCGGCGACGGCGCTTTCGCGCTCAACGCCGCGCGCAACGCTCGTCCGGCCGGCGCGCTGTCCCGCTGAACCCAGACGCGAGGCCGGTCAAGCCGGCCTCGCCTTCACGGAGAAATGTCATGACGCTTCCCGCTCTGTTTCTGTCGCACGGCGCGCCGACCTTGCCGCTCACCGACACGCCGGCCCGCACCTTCCTGCAACAGGCAGGCAGCACGCTCGAACGCCCGAAAGCCATCCTCGTGATCTCGGCGCATTGGGAGACCGACGTGCCGACCGTCAACGCGGTCGAGCGCAACGACACCATTCACGATTTCGGCGGCTTCCCGCGCGCGCTCTATGATATGCGCTATCCGGCGCCGGGATCGCCGCAGCTTGCCGCGCATATTGCCGAACTGCTTCGGACCGCCGGCTTCGCCTGCAACATTGATCGCAAGCGCGGTCTGGATCACGGCGCCTGGGTGCCGCTGCTCCTGATGTATCCGTCGGCCGATATTCCGGTTCTGCAGCTCTCGGTACAAACCCATCTTGGGCCGGAGCATCATCTGCGCGTCGGCCGCGCCATCGCGTCATTGCGGCAGGAGGGCGTGTTGATCGTCGGCAGCGGCAGCTTCACGCATGACCTGTCGGAATTCCGTGGCCACGATGCCAATGACGCGGCGCCGGATTGGGTCAATGGCTTCGCCGACTGGGTCGACTCGGCTCTGACGAAGGGCGATACCGCAACGCTGCTCGACTACCGGCGCAACGCGCCCTATGCCGCCAAGAACCATCCGACCGAGGAACATCTGCTGCCGCTTTACGCAGCCCTTGGCGCGGGCGGCGAAGCAGCCGAGGCGACGCGGCTTCACGCCAGTTCGACCTACAGCGTGCTGCGCATGGACGTCTATGCGTTCCAGCCGAAGAGTGAGCAGCCGCAGGTGAAGGTAGCCTGATAGATCTAGGTTTCGCCGGAAGCGTAAGGCTTCGGCAGCGGCTCGTGCGGCAGGTCCGGATGCGGACGGCCGAAGTCCGGCGCCGGCGAATCCTGGCCGATCTGGACGATGCCTTTGCGGATCGCGCGCGTCCTGGTGAAATGCTCAAACAGGAAGTCGCCGTCGCCCTTGCGGATCGCCTTGGTCAAGGCCGCGACGTCTTCGTTGAAGCGGCCGAGCATTTCCAGCACCGCGTCCTTGTTGGCGATGAAGATATCGCGCCACATGGTCGGGTCGGACGCGGCGATGCGCGTGAAGTCGCGGAAACCGCCGGCGGAAAACTTCAGCACTTCCGAGCGGGTCACGCTTTCCAGTTCGTCGGCGGTGCCGACAATCGTGTAGGCGATCAGATGCGGCAGATGGCTGGTGACGGCCAGCACCAGGTCGTGATGATCCGGCGCCATGACCTCGACATTGGCGCCGATCAGCCGCCAGAACGCTGCGAGTTTTTCCACCGCCGCCGCGTCCTGCCCTTCCGGCGGCGTCAGGATGCACCAGCGGTTGACGAACAGTTCGGCGAAGCCGGCATCGGGGCCGGAATATTCGGTGCCGGCAACCGGATGCGCCGGCACGAAGTGAACGGTTTTCGGCAGATGCGGCGCCATATCGCGCACCACCGAACCCTTGACCGAGCCGACATCAGAGACTGTGGCGCCGGCCGCAAGATGCGGGCCGATTTCCTTGGCGACCGGGCCGCAAGCGCCGACCGGAATGCAGACGATGACAAGGTCGGCGCCTTCGACGGCCGCCGCCGCCGTCTCCACCACCTGATCGGCGAGGCCGAGTTCAGCGACGCGCTTGCGCGTCGCCTCCGAGCGCGCCGTGGCGACGATCGAGCCGACCGCGCCTTGCGCGCGCGCCGCGCGCGCAATCGATGAGCCGATCAGGCCGACGCCGATCAGCGCGAGGCGGTTGTAGAGCGGCTTCGGCTGGCTCACGCTTTCTTCCCCAAAAACTCTTTCAGCGCGGCGACCACCAATTTGTTGGCTTCCTCGCCGCCGACCGTCATGCGCAGCGCATTAGGCAACTGATAGGACGACACCTGGCGCAGGATCAGGCCGCGCGTCATCAAGAAGGCATTGGCCTCGCCCGCGGTGCGGCCCGGCGTTTCCGGAAAATGGATCAGCACAAAGTTCGCCACGCTCGGCGTCACCTTGAGGCCAAGCGCTGCGAATTCGTGGGTCAGCCATTCCAGCCATTTGGCATTGTGCGCGCGCGAGCGCTCGACATGCGCGTTGTCCTTGATCGCGGCGATGCCGGCGGCGATCGCCGGCGCGCTGACGTTGAACGGCCCGCGAATGCGGTTGACCGCATCGACGACATGCGCCGGGCCGTACATCCAGCCCAGACGCAGCGCCGCCAGTCCGTAAATCTTCGAGAAGGTGCGCGTCATCACCACATTGTCGGAGGTTGCCACCAATTCGATGCCGGATTCGTAATCGTTGCGGCTGACATATTCGGCATAAGCCGCGTCGAGCACGAGCAACACGTTCGCCGGCAGCAGGCGGTGCAGCCGCTTGACTTCGTCGAACGGAATATAGGTGCCGGTCGGATTGTTCGGGTTGGCGAGGAATACGATTTTGGTCTTCGCCGTCACCGCCTTGAGAATGGCATCGACGTCGGCGGTGAATTCCTTTTCCGGCGCGACCACGGGCTTGGCGCCGGTGCCGAGCGTCGCGATCGGATACACCAGAAAGCCGTGCGTGGTGTGGATCGCCTCATCGCCGTCGGTCAAATAGGCGCGCGCGATCAGGTTGAGCAGATCATCGGAGCCCGCGCCGCAAACCAGCCGCGCCGGATCGAGGCCGTAGACGCCGGCAATCGCTTCGCGCAACGCCAGCGACGAGCCTTCCGGGTAATCTTCAAGATGCGCGCCGGCCGCGCGGTAGGCCGCGATGGCGTTGTCGCCAGGGCCCAAAGGCGTCTCGTTCGACGACAGCTTGTAGACTTTGTCGACGCCGGGCGCGCTGCTCTTGCCCGGAACGTAAGGGGCAATATCGAGCACGCCGGGGCGCGGGGTAGGGCGGTTCGCGGTCATGGGCAGCTTTCTGGCGCGGTTATTTCGGTCAGGCTTATTTCAGCGGCACCGTATAGCGGGTCGCGTGGCTACCGACGAGGGCCGTCGAACGCACGGTGACGCCGGCTTTCACCAAAGCCTCGGCGATGCCCTCGATTTTTTCCTCGCGCGGCAGCGTCACCAGAAGGGCGGCGCCATCGAAGGCGCGGTCGGGCACGGCGAGGAAATCGGCCATGCCGGCGAGCATGTGCGCGGCCTGCGCCGACCAGCCCGACACCCGCACGCTCCAGACCCCGGCTTCGGTCGCCATCGCGTCCGCCGCGGCGCGCGAAATGACGAACACCGGCAGCGCCGCCGGATGGTCGGCGCGCTCGACAAAGGGCAGGCGGGCGATGATCTTCGGCGCGGCGTCGAATTCGAGCGCGGTCCACCACGGCCCGGCGCTGGCCAGCCCAATAGCCGGCACCAGGCCGAGATCCCCCTTCGAGGTCGAGACGGCATCGACCACGGCGGCGGCGCCCATATGCGGCACCAGCGGCACCGTAAATCCAAAATGGAAGCGGGCGGAATCCCGCATCAAGGCGTCGCCGGCCGAGAAGTCGGCATGGGCGGAGAAGGGCGATTGCACGTAGGTGAATGTGGCGATGATGACGCGCCAGATGCTCTCGACCGTGTCGAGCGGCAGGATGCCTTTATGGCGCTGCACCAGGCGGCGCATCATCTCGGCCTCGCGCGCCGGGCGGAAGGCCGAGCCGGTATCCTGGCTCTTTTTGACCGCGATCAGCCGGTCGATGATGTCGCCGCGCTCCATGAGCAGGCGGTGCACGGACTCATCGATACGGTCGATCTCCTTGCGGAGTTCGGCCAGGTCAGGAGCCTTTGGCGGCGTGGGCAAGTTCGTCGGCATGGCCGCATTGATAGGGGGCGCGGGGCCTGAAATCAAACCGGGAGGCGCCATCAGGGCCGCCTTGACGGACCCTCTCACCGGGACTAACTCTGTACTCCGTGGTCATTTGAGCCGGCCGGCTTGCAGCCACGTTAAACAACTCGCTAAACAGGCCGGGGAACATGTGTCCCGGCCGAACCTTTGTTCAGGCCGGGTTTTTTTTATGGCCTGTTGTCGAGCGGTCGGGGAGACCTCGTTCGGGGGCCTGTTTTTACGATGGCGGATCATCAAGCGGAGGCTGACCTGATCGTGCGCGACGCGGACCGTCCGCGCGACGCGCTGATCGCCAGCTTCGGCGCCGACAGACCGTTGAAGCTCGACGCCGGCGTGTCGCTGTCGCCGTTCCAGATCGCCTACACGACTTACGGCACGCTGAACGCCGACAAGTCCAACGCGGTGATGGTGTGCCACGCGCTGACCGGCGATCAATATGTCGCGCAAGTCCACCCGGTCACCAAGAAGAACGGCTGGTGGGAGACCCTGATCGGACCCGGCAAGCCGCTCGATCCGGCGCGCTATTTCATCATCTGTCCGAATGTGATCGGCGGCTGCATGGGCTCATCGGGGCCGGCCTCGACCAATCCGCAAACCGGCAAGCCGTGGGGCCTGGAATTTCCGGTGGTCACGATTCGCGACATGGTGCGGGCGCAGGCCATGCTGCTCGACCATCTCGGTATCGAGACCTTGTTTGCCGTGGTCGGCGGGTCGATGGGCGGCATGCAGGTGCTGCAATGGGCGGCGAGCTATCCGCAGCGCGTCTTCGCCGCATTGCCGATCGCCTGCGCGACGCGCCACTCGGCGCAGAATATCGCGTTCCATGAAGTCGGCCGCCAAGCCGTCATGGCCGATCCGGAATGGCGTGGCGGCCGCTATCATCTGGAAGGTACTAACCCGCGCCGTGGCCTCGCCGTCGCGCGCATGGGCGCGCACATCACCTATCTGTCGGACGCGGCGCTGCACCGCAAGTTCGGCCGCAAATTCCAGGACCGCGAAAATCCGACGTTTTCGTTCGACGCCGATTTCGAGGTGGAATCTTATTTGCGTCACCAGGGCATCACCTTCGTCGAGCGCTTCGACGCCAATTCGTATCTCTATCTGACGCGGGCGATGGACTATTTCGATCTGGCGGCGGATGCTGGCGGCACTTTGGCGGCCGCGTTCAAGGACACGCCGACGCGCTTCTGCGTCATTTCGTTCACCAGCGACTGGCTGTTTCCGACCTCGGAATCGCGTGCCACCGTGCATGCGCTCAACGCCGCCAGCGCGCGCGTGTCGTTCGCCGAAATCGTCACCGACAAGGGCCACGACGCCTTCCTGCTCGACGAGCCGGAAATGTTCGGCATCGTGCGCGGCTTTCTCGAGGGCGCCCGCAAGGCGCGCGGTTTGACCAGCAAGTGATCGCCCCATGACCGAATTCAACGCCGCAAAAATCGCCCGCACCTCGACCGGCACCCGTGTCGATCTCGTGCTGGTGTCGCAAATGGTGACGCGGGGCGCCAAGGTGCTCGACGTCGGCTGCGGCGATGGCGAGCTGTTGCACCTGCTCGGCGAAAGCCGCGATGTCGATGGCCGCGGCATCGAGCTGTCGCGCGAGGGCGTCAACGAATGCGTCGCCAAGGGGCTTGCCGTGATCCAGGGC
Organism: Rhizobiales bacterium Ga0077525; assembly: GCA_001464835.1. Taxonomy (GTDB): domain Bacteria; phylum Pseudomonadota; class Alphaproteobacteria; order Rhizobiales; family Xanthobacteraceae; genus Pseudolabrys. The sequence goes on from LNDS01000027.1 coordinate 179,745, forward strand.
GACGCCGACACCGACCTCGGCGATTATCCGGATGACGCCTTCGACTATGTGATCCTGTCGCAGACGCTGCAGGCGACGCGCCATCCGCGCGTCGTGCTCGAACACATGCTGCGCATCGGCCGGCATGCGGTCGTGTCGTTTCCGAATTTCGGCCACTGGACGGTGCGGCTGCAATTGCTGTTCGCCGGCCACATGCCGCAGACCGACATTCTGCCGTATAGCTGGTACGACACGCCGAACATCCACCATTGCACGATCAAGGACTTCGTCCAGCTCTGCAATGCGATCGACGTGAAGATCGAGAAGGCCGTGGCGCTTAACGCCTGGGGTTCGCCGCTGAGGCTGAATGCGCCGTGGTGGTTCTGGAACCTGTTCGGCGAACAGGGCGTGTTCCTGCTCAGCCGCAAGAGCTGAAGAAAGCGCGCGGCGATTAACGTTAAATGCCCCGCGCTTTTTTTTGTTTGACGCGTTTTCTTTACGCGAACCGGTGCCCACTTCGCTCGAAAACGCTCTTAACCACTTCATTGTTAATTCAATCTGACCGGTTCGAGAAAAATTGTCGTGGTATTCCCGATGCTGTCGCGCACTACGCGATGCAGACAGCAGTGGGTCCGGTCAATGCGTTTTAAGTCAAAAATTTTGGTAGCTCTCGGATGCGTCAGCCTGCTCGCCATGAGCGCGCCGGCTTTGGGTAAACCCAAGCAGCAGCAAATCAAGCCGCAACAGGCCAAGCAGCAGCAAAAGCACAAGAACGACCGCGCCGTTCGCGCGCCGGCCAGCATGGCGATGGCCTATGCGCCGAAACCGCCGGCTCTCGGCTGGCCGGTGCTGGTCGCCGAAGCGCGCAAATACATGGGCACCAATCCGACCGACCGCAAACGCCTGTGGTGCGCCACCTTCATGAACATGGTGCTGGCCAAGGCCGGCTACAGCGGCACCAATTCGGACGCCGCCAAGTCGTTTGCGCAATACGGCCGCCGCATTTCCGAGCCGCGGGTCGGCGCCATCGCCGTGCTGACGCGCGGCAAGAACGGCGGGCATGTCGGCGTCGTCTCCGGCGTCGACGCCAACGGCAACCCGATCATCATTTCCGGCAACCACAACAAGCGGGTCGGCGAGGCGACCTATGCGCGCTCGCGCGTCATCGCTTATGTGATGCCGACCGAGCGCGGCAACACGCAACTGGCCAGCAATGCCGGCCGTCCGTCGCAGGACGACGGGCTCGACTCGCCGATCGCCGAATTGCTGGCCGCCATCGAAGTGGAAACCGCGACGCCGCGCGCACCGCAAGGCGCGCAGGCGAATGCGCGCCAGACGCCGGCGTCGGCCGCCTCGCGCCGCCATATCGAACTCGATCCGGCGATTGCCGCGTTCCTCGGCCTCAAGCGGCGCGGCCAGAGCGCGCCGCAAGTCCAGCCGCAAGTCCAACAGCAGCCGCAAGTTCAGCCGCCGGTGCGCGAATTGCGCGTCGAGCAGCGTTCGTCCGGCCGCATCGCGCAGGACAGCGGGCTCGCCGGCCGACTGCTGCCGGTATCGCGCTAGACCTAAATCAGCACATCGCTGGTGAGCGCGTCGCCAATGGCGATGTCGCCGCCGGCGATGACTTCGGCATAGATGCCGCAATCGGCATGGCCGAAGGTCTGCAACAACGTCTTCGGGATGGTCAGGTCGCGCGCCGCCGTCGCCGGATCGACATCGGTCGCGGCGCAGCGCACGATCCGCTTCACCACTTTCAGCCGCGCGCTGCCGATGGAAATCTCGGCGCCGAGCAGGTCGAATTCGCGCCAGGCCGGCCAGCCTGAGACGTGAATGTTGCCGCGAAAGCGCAACGGATCGACGGCCTTTCCGGTCGCGGTCTCGACCGCGGCGACCGAGGCCAGGTTGATGATCGACACCACCTTTTTGGCGACGTCGGAAAAACTGTGTGGCGCGCCGGACCCTGCTTCACCGCTGAGAACCTTGGGCGGGCCGTTCAGCTCCGCCGGCATAGTGCGGCGGAAAAACCCCTCGATCGCCAGCCGGCCTTCCTTGGTGCGCAGGTCGCCGCGCGCCGCCTCGCGGCCCTCGGAAACGATGCTCAAAGTATGCGTCGCCTCGTCATAGTCGGTGCGCAGGGCCGCCAGCCGCTCATTCTTCATCAGCATCAGAAAGCGGTTTTTCGGGAAGTAGCTGGGCGCGGCCGGGTCGAAGCCGGTCGGTCCGTTTTCGATGGCGTAGAGCCGGTCGGCGGCGATGGTCCGCCCCGGAATTAATGTCGTCCGCTCAAGTCTTTGCGGTGACAGGCCCTTGACCGGGTAGCGGTAGATTGCGTCCACGAATGCCTTCATTTTACTGACCTATATCAAGCGGGCGGGCTCTTCAAACCGCAATATTGCCTCCTACATATGACCTTGGCGGGTCGCCTTCGGGGACCCGCCAGAGTGAACGGCGCCATGATGGGCCGAGGGAGCTGAGCCATGAACTTCGAGAAATACACCGACCGCGCGCGCGGTTTTGTGCAGTCCGCGCAATCCATGGCCCTGCGTGAGGGCCACCAGCAATTTTCCCCCGAGCATATGCTCAAGGTTCTGCTCGACGACCCGGAAGGGTTGGCGGCCGGCCTGATCGACCGCTCCGGCGGCAATTCCCGGCAGGTGCTGCGCGACATCGAGACGGCGCTCGGCAAAATGCCGAAAGTGTCCGGCGGCGGCGCGGGGCAGGTTTATCTCACCCCGCAACTAGCGCGGGTTTTCGACGCCGCCGAAAAGGCCGGCGAGAAGGCTGGCGACAGTTTTGTTACCGTTGAGCGGCTTTTGCTCGCACTGGCCCTTGAGAAGGACAGCGACGCCGGCAAGGCGCTGGCCAAGGCCGGCGTGACGCCGCAGAACCTCAACGCCGCCATCGAGGCGCTGCGCAAGGGCCGCACGGCTGACTCCGCCTCGGCCGAAAACGCCTATGACGCGCTCAAGAAATATGCCCGAGACCTGACGCAGGCCGCCCGCGACGGCAAGCTCGATCCGGTGATCGGCCGCGACGAGGAAATCCGCCGCACCATTCAGGTGCTCTCGCGCCGCACCAAGAACAATCCGGTGCTGATCGGCGAACCCGGCGTCGGCAAGACCGCCATCGTCGAAGGGCTGGCGCTGCGCATCGTCAACGGCGACGTGCCGGAGAGCCTGCAAGACAAGAAGCTAATGGCGCTCGACATGGGCGCGCTTATCGCCGGGGCGAAATATCGCGGCGAGTTCGAAGAGCGCCTCAAGGCCGTGCTCAATGAAGTGACCTCGGCCGAAGGCGGCATCGTGCTGTTCATCGACGAGATGCACACCTTGATCGGCGCCGGCAAGGCCGACGGCGCGATGGACGCATCCAACCTGCTGAAGCCGGCTTTGGCGCGCGGCGAACTGCATTGCATCGGCGCGACCACGCTCGACGAATACAAGAAGCATGTCGAGAAGGACGCGGCTCTGGCGCGGCGCTTCCAGCCGGTCTTCGTGTCGGAGCCGACGGTGGAAGACACCGTGTCGATCCTGCGCGGCCTCAAGGACAAATACGAACAGCATCACGGCGTCCGCATTGCCGATTCGGCGATCGTCGCGGCGGCTACGTTGTCGAACCGTTACATCACCGACCGCTTCCTGCCCGACAAGGCCATCGACCTGATCGATGAGGCCGGCGCGCGGCTGAAGATGCAGGTTGATTCCAAGCCGGAAGAACTCGACTCCTATGACCGCGAAATCGTCCGCCTCAAGATCGAGGCCGAAGCGCTCAAGAAGGAGACCGATCCGGGCTCGAAGGACCGGCTCGCGCGTCTCGAAGTCGAACTGAAAGACCTCGAGATGAAGTCGGCCGACATCACCTCGCGCTGGAAGGCGGAGAAGGAGAAGCTGTCCGACGCGCAGAAGCTCAAGAACGAGCTGGATACGTTGCGCGCCGAACTTGCCAATGCGCAACGCAAGGGCGACTACCAGCGCGCCGGCGAGCTGGCCTATGGCCGCATTCCGGAGCTTGAGAAGAAGCTCAAGTCGACCGAGGGCTCGCAATCGCCCGGTTCGATGATGGAAGAGACCGTCACCGCCGATCACATCGCCGGCGTCGTCTCGCGCTGGACCGGCGTGCCGGTCGACAAGATGCTCGAGGGCGAGAAGGAAAAGCTGCTGCGCATGGAGGACGAACTGGCCAAGCGGGTCATCGGCCAGCGCGAAGCCGTCACCGCCGTTGCGACCGCGGTACGCCGCGCCCGGGCCGGTTTGCAGGATCCGCACCGGCCAATCGGCTCGTTCATGTTCTTAGGCCCTACCGGCGTCGGCAAGACCGAACTGACCAAGACGCTCGCCGCCTATCTGTTCGACGACGAGAACGCGCTCATCCGCATCGACATGTCGGAATACATGGAGAAGCATTCGGTGGCCCGCCTGATCGGCGCGCCGCCGGGCTATGTCGGTTACGAGGAAGGCGGCGCGTTGACGGAAGCCGTGCGGCGCAGGCCCTATCAGGTCGTGCTGTTCGACGAAATCGAAAAGGCGCATCCGGACGTGTTCAACGTGCTGCTGCAGGTGCTTGATGACGGCCGGCTGACCGACGGACAGGGCCACAAGGTCGACTTCCGCAACACCTTGATCGTGATGACGTCGAATCTCGGCGCCGATTATCTGGTCAACCAGCCGGACGGCGAAGACACCGATAAGGTGCGCGACCAGGTGATGGGCGTGGTGCGCTCGGCGTTCCGGCCGGAATTCCTGAATCGCATCGACGAGATCATTCTCTTCCATCGGTTGAAGAAGTCGGAGATGACGGCGATCGTCGACATCCAGATGGGACGGCTGCGCAAGCTGCTGGAGGATCGCAAGATCACCATCGAGCTCGACGCCGCGGCGCGCGAATGGCTGGCCGACAAGGGCTGGGACCCGGCTTACGGCGCGCGCCCGTTGAAGCGGGTGATCCAGAAGTCGATCCAGGATCCGCTGGCGGAGATGATTTTGTCCGGTGCGATCAAGGACGGCGAAGTGGTTAATATCTCCGCCGGCAAGCAAGGCCTGACTTTCAACGGCAGACTGGCGCAAGCGGCGTAAGCGGCTGCGTCGAACTCAGCGCGCTCCCTCTCCCCTTTGGGGTGAGGGGGCAAGTGACTCTCGATAGGCGGTAACCCCTCACCCGGCATGCTGCGCATGCCGACCTCTCCCTATGGGAGAGGTGGAAGAAAGATTACTTCCACATCCCGCGCATCTTCGCCCCGACATCGACGGTCCTCCGCGCCGGGCTTGCGCCCGCCTGTGCCGCGCGCGGCGGCGGCCACGCGCCATGCTCGAAATGCGTCAGCAACGAATTCGGAATGAAGCGCGTGCGCTGCGCGTAGACGTGGCGGTCGCCGCCGCTGCGCTGGCCGTGCGTGAAGAAGCGCTGCGGCACCATCACGTGCAGCTGATCCTTGGCGCGCGTCATCGCCACGTAAAGCAGGCGGCGCTCTTCCTCGATCTCCGGCGTCGAGCCGGTCGAGAGATCGGAAGGCAAACAACCATCGACGGTGTTGAGCGTATACACCGCGGTCCATTCCTGGCCCTTGGCGGAATGGATCGTCGACAGAATGAGATAATCCTCGTCGAGCAGTGGCGGGCCGGACTGATCGCTGGTCGCGCTCGGCGGATCGAGCGTCAGCTCGGTGAGAAAACGTTCACGGCTCGGATAAGTCGCGGCGATCTGCGCCAATTGCGCCAGGTCGCCCTGCCGCGTGGCGGCATCCTCGTGCATGCGTTCGAGATGCGGCTCATACCAGCGGCAGACGCATTCGAGTTCGCCGGGCCAGCCGAGAGCATTGCGGCGCAACAGGCCGATCATGTCCTCGAAGTCCGGCCAATGTTCGAGCGTCGCGGCGGGCGGCTTGAAGCTTGCCAGCGCGCCGGCGGCATCGCCGCTTTCGGCAATACGGTCGAGCAGGCGGCCGGCCGCGCTCGGACCGATGCCGGGCAGCATCTGCGCCACGCGAAAGCCGGCGACGCGGTCGCGCATATTGTTGACCCAGCGCAGCACTGACAGCACGTCCTTGATGTGCGCCGCTTCGAGAAACTTCAGGCCGCCGAATTTGACGAAAGGAATATTCCGCCGCGTCAGTTCGATTTCCAGCCCGGCGCTGTGGCTCGAGGTGCGGAACAGCACGGCCTGGCTTTTCAGCACGATGCCGGCTTCGCGGTTCTCCAGAATCTTCTCGACGATGTACTGCGCCTGCTGCACGTCGTCGGCGACATTGACGATGCGCGGCCGTTCCGCCGAGGGCCGGTCCGACCACAGGTTCTTGGTGAAGCGTTCACTGGCGAGATCAATCACCGCATTGGCGGCGGCGAGGATCGGCTGCGTCGAGCGGTAGTTGCGCTCCAGCGTAATGACGTCGGCTTTCGGCGTGAAGTGGTCGGGGAAGTCGAGAATGTTGCGCACCGTCGCGGCGCGAAAAGAATAGATGGATTGCGCGTCGTCGCCGACGACCGTCAGGCCGCGGCCGTTCGGTCGCAAGCCGAGCAGGATCGAGGCCTGCAAGCGGTTGGTGTCCTGATATTCATCGACCATGACATGATCGAAGCGCGCCGACAGTTCCTCGGCGATGGCGCCTTCGCTCATCATCTGCGCCCAGTACAACAGCAGGTCGTCGTAATCGAGCACGTTCTGCTTCTGCTTGGCCTCGACGTAAGCGGAGAACAAATTGCGCAATTCGCTTTCCCATTCGCCGCACCACGGAAAGAAATTGCCGAGTACATCGGCCAAAGGCATCTCGGCATTCACCGCGCGGGAATAGATCGACAGGCACGTTCCCTTCATCGGGAAGCGCTTGCGTGTCTGCGAAAAGCCGAGTTCGTGCCGCACCAGGTTCATCAGGTCGGCCGAATCCTCGCGGTCGTGGATGTTGAAAGCCTGGTCGAGGCCGATGTCGCGGGCATATTCACGCAACAGCCGCGCGCCGATGGCGTGAAACGTGCCGGACCAGTTGAGATGTCCCGCCGCGCTGCCTGCCTGCGTGCCGAAAATCTGCGCGGTGATGCGCTCGACGCGCCGTTGCATCTCGGCCGCGGCGCGCCGCGAAAAGGTCAGCAGCAGAATGCGGCGCGGATCGACGCCGCCGACGATCAGATGGGCGACGCGATGCGCCAGAGTGTTGGTCTTGCCGGAGCCGGCGCCGGCGATGATCAAGAGCGGCGCGGCGTCATTGAGCGCGCCGTCACCGTGCTCGACGGCGCGGCGCTGCTCGGCATTCAGCTTGCTTAGATAGGCAGTGCTGGCGGCGACAGGCGCGGAATAGTTCATGCTTGTACAAAGCATGAACGCCTTGATTCGTCGATACAACCGCCGCATGCCCGGGCTTGACCCGGGCATGCATGATGAGCTGCAGCAATCAAAGGCGCTACGCAATGCGGTCGATGACGCGTTGCTTCATGGTTTGCCGGGTCAAGCCCGGCTATTGCAGCATCCCGGAGCTGGAAAAGAAGCTGAAGGCCAACGAGGAGACTGAGGCCAAGCGCGGCGCCATGGTCGAGGAAACCGTGACCGCCGATCATGTCGCCGGCGTCGTCTCGCGCCGGACCGGCGTGCCGGCGGCGCGCCTTCGGGCGCCTGTTGAAGCGCGTGATCCAGAAGTCGATTCAGGATCCACTGGCCGAACTTATTCTGTCCGGAGCGATCAAGGACGGCGAGGCGGTCAATGTCTCCGTTGGGCCGACGGGCCTGACGTTCAATGGGAAAATGCAGGCTGCCGCCTGATATCGCAGCGTGATACGCTGCGTCCGATGACTGGCGCAGCGTTCTTCTCGTCTTCAATGCGGCGGCTGCGTATGGCGCGCGCATGGCGCCCGGCTGGGCTGTTCGTCGTTCTGTCGCTGCTCTCGGGGGCGCTGACCATCGCGGCCACGCCGCCGCTGCGCGGGGCGGACGAGAACGCGCACTTCTTGCGCGCCTATGGCATCGCGCAAGGCGATATCCTGACGCGCCAGTCCGACGCGCGGGGCCGCACGGGTCTCTGGCTGCCGCCCTCGGTGGCAAGCGACTTCAGCTATTTCGACGCCGCGCGCGAGCGCGCCTTCGATGCCGCGCGCAATCGCGAAGGCAGCGCAGACTTCAGTTACCGCGCAGTGTTCAAGGCCTTTTCTGGCCAAGCGGGGAGCGTCGCATCCGAGCCGGTCTTCAAGTTGTATGGGGGCTCCGAAGGCTATTCGCCGGTGTCGTACCTGCCTTATGCAGCGGTCGCAGGCTTGGCTAAGCTGGCCGATCTCGGCTTTCTCCCGATGCTTTACCTCATGCGGGCCGCGGGCCTCCTCGCCGCGACGGCGCTGATCGCCTACGCCATTGTCGTCACGCCATTTCTGCGTTGGCTATTTTTCGCGGTCGCCATGTTGCCCTCGGGGATTTTTGCGCGGTCTGTCGTGAGCGCCGATGGCGCAGTCCTGGCAACGACACTGTTGGTTGTCGCGCTTTGTCTCGACGCGGCGGTCAACGGCCGGGGCGGCCGGGCGTCGCGCGTTGCCTGGATCGCGGTCTGCGCGTTGACCAAGCCGCCGCAAGTCGTGTTCACGCTCCTTGAAGCCATGGTGCGCCGGATCGGCTGGCGAAGTCTGCTTGCGGCGGCGGCGGTTGTGGCGCCGGCCGTTGTGCTCGCGCTGGCGTGGCCGATTGTGGCCGGCACCGAGATGGCCGCCTGGCGCATGTACGAGGCGGACAAGGTGCCGCCGGAGCAATTCCAGATCGGCTGGAAGCTGCGCTATATGCTGGCGCACCCGCTGCAATTTCCAGCCGCGATGTTCGCCGGTTTCGGCGACGTCGGCGAGCTATGGCCTCAACTCGTCGGCGTGCTCGGCTGGCTGGACATGAGGCTGCTTCCGGCCGGCTATTGGGTCCTTACGGTCTTGCTGATTGCGGCTTGTATCGACCGGCTGGACGTCTCGCGTGAGGCGAGGGCGCGCATCGCGCTTGTCGCAGCGGCCACGACATTTGCTTATGTCGTCCTGGTCTTTGCACTGCTGTTCATCACCGTCACGCCGGTGCCGGCGGAGCGCGTCATCGGCACGCAGGGGCGCTATTTCATCGGAATCGTGCCGCTGCTTGCGTTGATCGCGGCAGCGTTCAATCCCTTCCGGCTGCCCGAGCGCTTGCAGATGGCCGCCGCGCTCGCGCTCGCGCTCATCGCCACGATGGCGACGCTGGAGGCGATCCTGCGGGTCGACTGGAGCTGAAGAGCCGCGATCGGCGCTCAGCGTGTGCTCGACGCCACGCGCGCCGGCTTGCGCGCCATGATGCCGTCGAGCCGTTCGCGTTCCTGCTCGAAGCTCGTCATCATCGAGCCGGCCAGCTCGCGGCCGCGCGGCAGCTTGATGCGCATCGGATCGACGAAGCGGCCATTGACGCGGATTTCGTAGTGGACGTGCGAGCCGGTCGACAGGCCGGTCGAGCCGACGAAGCCGATCACCTGCCCCTGCCGCACGCGCTTGCCCTCTTCGACGCCGCGCGCATAGGCGCTCATGTGGCCATAGGCGGTTTCGTAGCCATTGTTGTGCCGCACCAGGATGAACTTGCCGTAACCGGATTCCCAGCCGGCTCTCTCGACCGTGCCATTGCCGGCGGCATAGATCGGCGTGCCGGACGGCGCCGCCCAGTCAACGCCGGTGTGCATCTTGGTGTAGCCGAGGATCGGATGGCGGCGAATGCCGAAGCCGGAGCGCATGATGCCGGCGACCAGCGGCTTGCGGACCAGAAATTTCTTCGCGCTCTTACCGGTCTCGTCGTAATAATCGACCAGGCCGTCGTCCGGCGACTGGAAGCGATAGAATTTCTTGGCCTCGCCGCCGACGGTGAGCGCCGCGAACAGCACGTCGTTGCGGCTGTCGGCGGTCGGCGTTTCTTCTTCGCCGGCGTAGAGAACTTCGAATGAATCGCCGGGCTGCACCTTGCGCTGGAAATCGACGTCGTAAGAGTAGATGCGGATCAGTTCGTCGATGATCGGCCGCGGGATCTGGTTGCGCAGGGCCGTCTCGTAGACGCTCTGATAGAGCCGCACGCCGGAGGTATCGCTGTCGTCGTCCTGGGGCGCTGAGACTTCCGCCACGTCGGTATCGACGTTCTTGACGTCGACCGAAACATATTTGCCGGTGTCGGCCAAAGCGACGACGGCGTCGATGATGTTGTCGCTGGCGATGATGACGCGGATCGGCTGCGCCTTCTGCGAACCGGCCGTCGGCACCATCAGCACGCGCACCTTTTGGCCTTCCTTGAGGCCGCCCTCGCGGCCGCGCGGACCGAGCACGGCGGCGACCTTGCCGATGTCGTCCGGCGTCGCGCCGAGGTCGCGCAGGATCGACGGAATACCGTCGCCCTTCTTGGCGACCAAGACTTTTTCGTTGAACGGGTTGCCGCCGGTGGTTTCGTTGGCCGTCTTCGGTAGCAGCGTGATGTTTTCGGGAACGACGCGGGCTTCAAAGCCGGCATAAGGATCGGCGGTCACGGTACCGGCATAAGCGAGCTTGATGCCGGTGACGTTGGCGACATTGGCGCCGACCTGCGTCTGATTGCCGGACAGATTGCCGTTCTTGGCGCTCCATTCCGCGGCTTCGCGCACGCGCGCCATCACTTCTTCGTTCGGCGTCAGCAGCGCGACCTTGATGCGCGGCATTATGGGCGCCAGATCGCGCATGACGAAGGCAACTTCGGCGTCGGGCTCCGCCGCCGGCGCTTCATCAGGCGCGGCGGTGCCGCTCGGCGTATTCTCCGCCAGCATGGCCTGCGGATTGAACGCCGGGATCGACGCGGAAAGGTCGGACACGGTTAGCGACAGATTGCCGGCGATGCGCACGAACGGGCGCACGCGCACGACTTCGTGGTTGCCGACGCGCGTCGTCGTCGATACGCGGATCACCTGGCGGGCGAAATTCGGCTCTTCGGCGGTTTGCAGGCGGTCGCCCTTGCGCGCGCCGGCCTTGTCGCTGCCGGCGCCGAGAGCGCCGCGCAACGCCACTTCCACCCGCTCGGGCAGCGAGGCGAAATTGGTCTCGCCATCGAGCGACGTGAAAACGGCGCCGCCCATCAGGGCCGCGCCGCATAGCGCCGTCAGGATCGTGCCGGCAAACCACTGCACCGAAACGCGGCGGCGATCCACGAAAGCGGGCGTGCCGCCATCGACCGACAGCGGCGCTTCGTTGCCAAGCTCTATGGCGTCGGCATGGTTTGATCGATGCGCGCCGCGCGACCGTGTGTGGTCCAAGCTCAACGTCCCCTGCGCCTTAGGATCGAAGATGGAGTGGCCCGTTCGATAAAGCCCCGAAGACCGCCAGAATGCCAATTAATTCGCCGCCGAAGCAGCGCCGGCACGATGCCGGTTAGGCCGTGACCCGTCAATTGCGGGTCATGGACCTAATAAATGGCTGGATTGACGGTCGGCGAAGCTCCCCAGACGGCGATTCCATCGCGAAATCTGGCGCAAGGACGGCCCATGAATATGGCCTCAGTGCGGCGTATTCGCCTCAATTGGGTCTGGGCGGCGGCTTGGCTGCGATCTGGCGGCCAAGGGCACCAAACCGGGTCGAAACGGGCCGAAAACCGGCCGCCAGGCGGGCTCTAGGCCGGACCCGGAAAAGATCCGGTCCAGGGCCGGTTTTTTTCGAAATTTCTTTTGGAGGATTCGTCCGGCCGCCGGCCCAAAAAATACAAAAAGGCCCGTCAAATAAGGATTATTCGACTGTCACAGGGCTGTTGTTTTTCCCGGTTGACAATCCGGAGAGCCGAAGCCTATATACGACCCATCGGCGCGCCGTTCCGCAAGTTACGGCTCGATGGTGCGCCTCTGAAACTCCTCACTGGTTCAGTGAAAATGCCTCCGATAGTATTCGGGAGCATGAGTTTCCACGACGCTTTTAGATGCCTTGCCGGTTGGCAAGTGGGGTTTTCGGATCCCGGGCTGTTTGACAAGTAAATCGGAAGAAAGAGAAACGTGGACGGCGGGGTCCTTGCGGACCGCGGTAACGTGACGAAGCAATTCATCACGGTGCACGCGGTCGGAAGAGACTTCTGACGGTCTACGTTTTCAAAGGTACACTGCCGGTCATTCTCACGAGTGATCGGTGATGTGGACCTCGTCAAAACGTGAAATTTTGCGCAAGCGAAAAGACCAGTCAGTTTTAAATTTCTCATCCAACTTGAGAGTTTGATCCTGGCTCAGAGCGAACGCTGGCGGCAGGCCTAACACATGCAAGTCGAACGCCCAGCAATGGGAGTGGCAGACGGGATAGTAACACGTGGGAACGCGCCCTTCGGTTCGGAATAACTCAGGGAAACTTGAGCTAATACCGGATACGCCCTTACGGGGAAAGATTTATTGCCGAAGGAACGGCCCGCGTCGGATTAGCTAGTTGGTGAGGTAATGGCTCACCAAGGCGACGATCCGTAGCTGGTCTGAGAGGATGACCAGCATCACTGGGACTGAGACACGGCCCAGACTCCTACGGGAGGCAGCAGTGGGGAATATTGGACAATGGGCGCAAGCCTGATCCAGCCATGCCGCGTGGATGATGAAGGCCCTAGGGTTGTAAAGTCCTTTTAACGGGGAAGATAAT
>LNDS01000028.1 GCA_001464835.1 Rhizobiales bacterium Ga0077525
AGCGTTCGGCGCCAAGGTCAGCTCGAATTGCAGTATTTAGGACTTCCAACGTCGTGAGTTTGGCGAGACCCTCTTCGACCAGCCCGGGATGCTTGCCCGTGATTGCCTCTATCACCGAAGCAATCGTAGCGCCGTCCAGTCGCCCCATGACGAAACGATCTTTTGCCATGAGTACGAGATTGGGCGGAAGCCGCCGATCCGGTTCGCAGGCAATCCCAAGGATTGCGCAGCGCCGCTGAACTGCGGCGGCGAATTCAGGGTTGCCACTCTTCGCCGCTTTTTTGGATTTCTCCTCGCCGTGTCGGGCGAAAAGGGCGACCATCCCAGGTATTGCGGCGGCATTTTCCGTGAGAGTCAGCGCGTCTCCGTCGAACACCGACGCATCTGTCCCGAACACGTGCTTTTCCACGAGGCGCTCCACGAGCTCGACGTGCTCGCAGTCCTGAACTTCGATAATTGCGACGGTGTCGCGGTCTTGAAGCCTGGTCAGGAGGTCGCGCCGAGCATCGAGAGCCCGTCCGAGCAAGATGGCAACGGCGACGTCGTCCGGCCGCATAATGCGGGTGGAAGCGAGATCGCCTGTTTCCTCCTTGTCCTCAAGGCTCAGCGAATATTGGCGCTGATGAGAGACATCGGTCGCCTGCATTTGCAGCTTCAGCAACGAGTTGCCGCTCGTGCGGATACGGTCGACCAGTACATCGGCGAGCGGCCTTGCCAAAGATGCGAGCATTTGCACGCGGGTCATGAGCCGACCTCCAACACCAAGGTCGGGTCGAAGCTGTTGTTCTCAGTACCGTAGCCGTTCGGGTTACAGACGATCCGGGTTGTGCCAACGCAGTAGTCGAAGCTGTGATGGACGTGCCCATGCACCCACAGCGTCGGCCTGCCGGCATCGATTACAGCGGTCAGGTCCGATGCGTAGGCAGCGTTCAACAGTTCGGACTGATATCGACAGTGAACCGAACGAGGGTGAGGAGCGTGGTGAGTGACCACCACGGTGGCGCCGTCGAAAGGAATCGCCATTGTCGTCTCGATAAACGTGCGCGACTGTAGATGGAGGCGCCAGGCTTCCAGCGGACGAAACCGGCGCCATGGCCGCTTTGTCCAGTTGATCCGGCGATGGTCATTCAAGCCGAGAGCGGCGGCGTTCATTGCACGCTGCGGGTCGCCATAAAGAGCGTAGTCGGTCCAGAGCGAGCAGCCGACGAAACGCACATCACCGATGGAAACCACATTGTTTTCGAGCAGGTGGATGCCGTAGAGCGGAGCAGCGAGACGGGCGGCCGCCAGTTCGCTGGCCATGTGCCGGCGGTAATATTCATGGTTGCCCATCACCATGATAATTGGGATCTGCATCGGCACGATCAGACGCAGACGGGCGAAGCTGTTTTCGGCTCCTTCACAGACGTCGCCAGCGACGACAACCGCATCGACCTCCGGCGCGACTGAGATCGGCCGAGGTTGAGCGACGTCGGCGTGAAGGTCCGAGAAAATATGGAGCCGCATGTCAGGCTCCTCTGATCTGGCGACCAGGTAAGCGTGGGCCACCACACTCGACGCCTGCGACGGCGGCGCCTTTAGTATCGTGACCACTGCTGGACCAAGATCCCGCGCGACGAGCCGTACCTTTCCCGCGGCTATACCGATTGATCATAGTGGTCAGCACGCACCGTGCGGTCGGTTCCCCCGCGAGAGCGGCGAGCAGTACAGCCGACATCACCAGATCGAGGGCAGGGGTCTGCGCGCGACGCCGCTTCGCGGTCCGCAGCGCAACGCCGATGGCCGCCGCAGAATCCCCGCGAACCGCGTCACGCCAGCGTGGTTCGTTCATGATTGTGATCCCGGAGATCGACCTGCGGAGGATGGCCAGATGGGCAGAGGTGAACGCATCCGCCGACAGCTGGCGCCACCAATGCAATGGCGGCACAACCGACAGGTCGATCGCGCGCACGGTAGTCCTGCTGCTCCGCGCGGCAATGCCGGAGCGCAGAGAGCTGGAGACGTGGCGGTTAGCAACAACAGAAGTGGTACGCATGGCTCAGACTCCAGCCGTGGCGCGGAAGGCGCGCATATGGCCCAGGAAGATGAAGAAGGACGGCGCGGTATGCGCCGGCCGGTTTCTAGTGAGCCGCCCGAGGCGTGCCGGGGAGGCTGGGCTCCGACACTCGGTCGCTGCAGGAGACGCGGCGCCCAGGTCCGGCAGGCGGGATCATAAGCGACTGCAGGGCAGTGTCCGGGTCGCCGGCCGCGGCGCGCCGGCGATTGCTGGCGGGCTTGGCGTCGCGATTGGCTTCCGGCAAGCTGGCAAGGAAGGGCCCGAAGAGCTGCGGCAACGCGATCAGCAGTTCCTCGTGCAGCGCAGCAGTCATCGCCTCCACGGTTGCCACCACCGGTACGTCGAAGTGGGCATCCAGATGCTCACGCGACAAGGTGAGGTTCTTATCGAACCCCGAGGCACCGTAGTAGTCGATCACACCGCTGGTGACGTTCTCCATAGTCCCGTAGCCGGCCTGGCGAACGTAAGAAGCGAGAACCAGACGAGCCGCCGCGAGTTTGCGCATGATCGGGCGGCGCTTGCCGTGCTCGGTCGCGCCGTTACCCCGTTTGATTTCGTAGGCTCCGGCCCACTTCGCGTCAGGGTCGACAACGACCAGATCGACGTTCACGATGCCCTCAGCTTCCGAATCGGCGGAGAGCTTGATCTTGGCCAAGGCCTGATCGGAGTTCTTCGCGTCCAGCAACTGACCCGCCGCCTTGGTGACGGGGAGAGTGACGTTCGTCAGAACCACGTAGCGATCGCTCGCGATGAGCGCGCCCGCAATGCCAAGCTCGATGAGCCCGCCATGCCGCTTTACAGTGCTACCGAGAACCGAGAGAGCCCGCGACAGATCCGCTCCGATAACCGGGTCTTCCGGAAACTCTCCGGCAAGGGCTCCCGCCATTGCGCCGCGCGCGGCCCGGATCAGGGCCGCATCAGATACGTCAGTCAAACCAAGATGTTTCGCCATGTGTTCACGGCCTCCTCGCCGTGGGTAGAACCCCGTCCATGGCAAGACACTAGCATAAAACCGCACCTGTGCGGTAAAATAGAACAATTATGATTAACGAAAAGCAGTGCCGCGCGGCTCGGGCTTGGCTCGGACTTTCGCAAGAAGGCTTGGCCGAGCTCACGAAGGTGTCATCGCGCACGATTGCTCATTTTGAAGCAGGCAATCGTGTTCCCCATGATCGGACGCTGCGCGACTTAGAACGAGCGTTCACGGATATGGGCATTGAGTTTCTTTTCGAGGGGGCGAAAGGGGTGGGAGTTCGCTTGCCTTCGGAAAAGCCCCCCCCTTCTGCAAAACCACGAAGAAAGCCGTGAAGGTCCTTGCTGCAGTGGTAGGCGGTCACCTGCCGCGCCCCACACACAGCGTAGATTCCGCAGCCTTAAGTCGAGCTGTCATTAGCGATTTGTAGCCATTTCCATCCGGCGTATTTGTCGCCAGTCTGTCGAATATGCGTGTACCGCTTCAAACTCGTCCAACTGCGATGCCCGGATACAGCGGCGACCTGCGGAATGGTTCTGCCCATTTCAAAAAGCCGCGAAATGCCTTCGTGACGTAGGTCATGGAAGCGCAAATCTGTAATCCCCAAGAGCTTGCATGCTCTGGTGAAGGCGGCGCTGATCGCATCCGCGGAGTAGGGGAATATCCGTTCGTCTTCGCGCGGCATTGAGTCAATGAACTTAATCGCCTCGGGCGTTAGCTCGCAGTAGACGTTATTACCCTTTTTATCGCCGGGGTGTTTCATGTCGCGGACGAGCATGCGATCAGTCTCCTGATCATCCCAGCGCAACAACGTAATCTCCTCTTGGCGGCGCGTGGAGAAGATGGCGAATGGCAAGATCTTCTGCATCGGAATTGAGGAGGGGCGGTTACTTTGAATGCGCCCAAAATGCTCCATCAGTTTGTCGAGCTCTTCGAGCGTGGGCCGACGATTGCGTTCTGAGCCTTTTTTGATCAGGCCAAGCTTCTTGAGGACCGTGACCGAGTCCTCGAATTCCTGGCGGCTTAGAGGAAACCCCCAAGCCGGCCGCGCCACCGTAAAAATGCTGGAGAGATGCGAGAAATAGTTGCCGCAGGTTTGTGGTTCGACGTTTCGCGTAAGATCTTTGGCGAAGGTGACCAGTTTCTGGCTGGTGATTTCGCTGCATTTCAGGTCGCCGAGGTCGCTGTTCTTGATTGTCTTGAGCACCTGCGCCTTGGTGCCGAGAACAGCATTTTTTGACTCGCCGATATAACGGTCAATGACTGCAGAAAGAATGGGATCTTCTATCTGCTCAAGTCCCCCAGGAGCTTTGAGCTCGGCCTCTCGTTTGACGATCCAGGCATTGGCGGCCTGTTTCCGGTCGAATGTCTCCGCTTCCCGATGGACTATTGCGCCGGCTTTCTTGATGACGATCTGGGCGGTAAAGCCCTTGGATCCGTCCTTGCGCGTACGTTCTATTATTGAACCCATTTTTGTCGTACCGATTTTGTAGTTGTCGTACTTGTCGTACCGATGCTGGTAGGCCTAATCAGTCCGTCCTATCATCTGAATCGGTACGACATGCCTTCTTTAAGTACGACATTGTCGTACCACAGATGGCAAAATGGGTCAAAACGGGCCGGAAACGGTACGACATGAGACAGCGGCAAGAACTATTAATGACTGATTTTTCAGTAAAACAGCGTGAGAGTCGGTCCCGCCGATTTTCTGTCGCTCCGATGATGGACTGGACCGACCGGCACTGCCGGTTCTTCCATCGGCTGCTGACGCGCCGGGCGCTGCTCTACACCGAGATGCTGACCACCGGCGCCATCCTGCATGGCGACCGGGACCGGCTGCTCGGCTTTGACGCCTCGGAGCACCCGGTGGCGTTGCAGCTCGGCGGCAGTGACCCGGCCGCGCTGGCGGAATGCGCGCGCATCGGCGAAGCCTTCGGCTATGACGAGATCAATCTCAATGTCGGCTGTCCGTCCGATCGTGTGCAGGAGGGCCGCTTTGGCGCTTGCCTGATGCTCGAGCCGCAATTGGTCGGCGACTGCGTCACGGCGATGAAGGCGGCGGTGAAAATCCCGGTGACGGTGAAATGCCGCATCGGCGTCGACGAGCAGGACCCGGCGCAGGCTCTGTTCTCTTTCACCGACATCGTAAAGGCCGCCGGCACCGACGCGCTCATCGTTCATGCCCGCAAGGCCTGGCTCAAGGGCCTGTCGCCGCGCGAGAACCGCGAAGTGCCGCCGCTCGATTATGCGCTGGTGCAGCGCCTGAAAGCCGCGCACCCCGATCTTCCCGTCGTCATCAATGGCGGCATCGCCAGCATCGAACAGGCGCAAGAGCTGCTGAAAGAAGGGCCGGGCGGCCTCGACGGCGTGATGATGGGCCGCGCCGCCTATCAGGAGCCGTGGCGCCTTCTGGCGGTCGATCCGGTGTTGTTCGGCGAACCGGCCGCCTTTGCCACCGCCAAAGAAGCCGCGCTGGCGCTGACGCCCTACATCGAAAGCGAGATGGCCAAAGGCGCGCGGCTCAACTCGATCACGCGCCACATCCTGGGCCTGTTCCGCGCCGTGCCCGGCGCGCGCGCCTTCCGCCGCCATTTGTCGGTCGAAGGAGTCAAGCCAGGGGCCTCCGCTGCCGTCATGGCTGATGCGCTCGCGCTGGTGGTGGACAGGGCCGACGATATGGCGCACATCGCGGCCTAGAGCGTTTTCAAGCGAAGTGGGTAGCGGTTCGCGTGAAGAAAACGCGTCATAGCTAGAGCTTCGCTGCGCCGCACTGTCCAGGATTGTCATGCTGCTGGGTTACTCCGTTAACGAGCTGGCCTGGCTGGTCGTTCTGATCCTCGTCGGCGGCGTCGTCACCGGCGTCTTGGCCGGCCTGTTCGGCATTGGCGGCGGCGGCATCATCGTGCCGGTGCTCTATGAGGTGTTCGGCGTGCTACACATCAGCGACGATGTCCGCATGCAACTATGCATCGGCACATCGCTCGCCATCATCGTGCCGACCACCTTGCGCGCCTATATGCATCACATGAAGAAAGGCGCGGCGCTGCCGGATGTCATCCGCATCTGGGTGCCGCCCGCCATCGCCGGCGTCGTCCTTGGCGCCGCCTTCGCGTCGTTTGCGCCGAGTGCGTTGTTCAAGATCGCTTTCGTCGCATTTACCGCTTTCATCAGCGCCAAGATGCTATTTGCCGGCGACCGCTGGAATCTCAGCGACAGTCTGCCGGGCCGCGCGGCGCTGTCCGCCTACGGCTTCACCATCGGCCTGTTCGCGTCGCTGATCGGCGTCAGCGGCGGCGCTCTGTCGAACGCCGTGCTGACCATGTACGGCCAGCCGATGCAGCGCGCCGTCGCCACCTCGGCCGGCATCGGCGTGCCGATCACCATCGTCGGCGCCATCGGCTATGCCATCGCCGGCTGGCCGCATATGGCGCAGTTGCCGCCCTTGTCGTTCGGCTTCATCTCGGTGATCGGCCTGGTGCTGATGGCGCCGCTGTCGAGCTATACGACGACCTATGGCGTGCGGCTGGCGCATTGGCTGCCACGCCGCAAGCTCGAAATCGCCTTCGGCATTTTCCTGCTGCTGGTGTCGGTGCGGTTCGTGGCGACGTTGATTTAAGAAGCTTTGCGCACGCCGGCGAGGAAGCTCTCGACTTCCAGCCGCAGCCGCGATGAGCTGCGCGATACTTCCGAGGCCGAAGCGAACAATTCGTTGGCGGCCTGTCCGGTGCGCATCGCCGCCTGCTGTACTTCGCCGATATGCTGCGTCACCTCGTCGGTGCCGGCGGCGGTCTCGCCAATGCGGTCGGCGATTTCCTGGGTCGCGGCGTGCTGCACGCCGACCGCCTCGGCGACCGCCAACGCGATCTTGTCGACCTCGACGATGGCGGCATCCATGTTGCGGATCGCCGCCACGGTTTCGCGCGTCGCGCTCTGGATCTGCACGATCTGCGTGGCGATCTGGTCGGTCGCTTTCGCGGTCTGCCCGGCGAGCGCCTTGACCTCGGCGGCGACCACCGAAAAGCCGCGGCCGGCGTCGCCCGCGCGCGCCGCCTCGATCGTGGCGTTGAGCGCCAAAAGATTGGTCTGCTGCGCGACGTTGTTGATCAGCTTGACCACTTCGCCGATCTGGTCGGCGGCGGCGGCCAGCGCGTTGATCGTCCTGTCGGCGTGGTGCGAGTGTTCCACCGCGTTGCGGGTAATGTGCGAGGCGGTCGCCACGCGTTCGCCGATCTCCTGTGCCGAGCGCGCCAGTTCGCCGGTCGCCAATGCGACCGCCTGCACGTTCATCGAGGTCTGCCGCGCGGTGGCGGCGACGTTGACGGATTGCTGGTTGGTCTGCTCGGCGGAAACCGACAGCGAGCGCGACGTCGCTTCCAGTTCGGTCGATGACGATTCAAACGACTCGGCGACGCCGGAAACCTTGTCCTCGAAGGTCTTCGCCATGTCCTCGAGCGCCAAGGCGCGCGCTTCCTTGGCGGCGCGCTCGGAATCGCGGACGGTGGCCAAAGTCTTGTTTTCGATCAGGCTCAGCTTGAAGAAATCGACCGCGCGCGCGACCTCGCCGATCTCGTCGCCGCGGTTTGTATCGTCCACCGTGACGTCGAGCCGTCCGGCCGCCAAATAATGCACGGTGCGGCTGACGCGGGCCAGCGGATTGGTCACCCGCCAGATCACGACATAGAAACAGGCGGCGGTGACGCAGACAGCGATAAGGACGCCGAGGCTCTTCAGGATCAGTTCGAAGAAAGCGTCGGCTTCCAGTTGCAGCGCATGCTGCTCGCCGGCCTTGGCGGCGGCGTTGAGGATGCCGAGGAAGGAATCGATGCTCGGATTGGTCTGCGCCACCCAGTCGCCATAGGTCATCGGATAGACGCCGTCCATTTCGCCAATCTTGCGCATGCTATCGACTCGCGGCGCAAACTCTTGCCAGTACTGGCGGTTCGCCTCCGCGATCGCCGTCAAGATCGGCGAATCCGCCGCTTCGACAATGGCAAGCTCCGCGATCATCTGATCGCCGAACTGGATCTTGGCGCGGCCAAGCTCGATGCGCGTCGCTTCGGCGGCCAAGACCGGCCTGCCGCCAATCATCGCCTGGGTGATGATGGCGCGTTCGTTGCCGGCGATTTCGCGCTGCTTCCAGCTGATGCTCTTGATGCGCGAATAGCGGGTCAGAACCGGGTTATTCTGAACTTCAATATACGAAGCGGCGGCCCACAGGTCCTGCGTCGCCTTGATCAGCGCGGTCATGGCGGCGTTGAAGCCGGACAGCGGCGCGAGATCGCGCCGCTCCAGCGGCTCGGCAAGTTGCGTGTGTGCTTTGGCGCGCCACGCTTTGGCGTTGTCGCGCGCGGCGAGGAGCGTGTTCACGGCGGAAACCTTGTTGGGAAAGTCGAGCGGCGCGACGGCGCCCAGCGCATCGGTCAACTGGCGTTCGCTGGATTGCTGAAACGCTTCGCGGCGCTGCCGAGACGCGGCGCTTTCCGCCTCCTTGAAGGAGAAGGCGCCGTTGAGCATCGGCTGCTCGCGCAGCAGGGAATAAATGGCTCCGACCAGCGAATTGCCGGCGAGGTCGGCGGTGCGCAACGTCTTGGCGTATTGAAATTTCCGCCAGGAGCCGATGCCGTCGGTGGAAAAATCTGCGATCAGCATCGCTGCCATGCAGCCGGTCGCCAGCAGCAGCGAGAATTTCAACGTCTTGCAATGGGCGAGAAGCGACGCGAATGCTCCGGGTTTATCGGACAAGACAGCCATTTAAAATCGCCTTTGAAGCTTTATCCGTAATTAGCGGAGCTTCGGCGGTTCCGGTTAATAAAGGCGAAGCCAGGCTGTTAATCTAGTTTGCCGTCCGCAAACGGCGTGGTCCTTCTGGTAAGGCGGTATGGCACGCGAGGTAACTGGCGGCGCTTACGGCGCCCCGCGCATGCGCAGGCGGTCGCCGCGCACGTCCCAGCCGTCGAGCCGGTTGAGGAAGCTCATGCCGAGCAGGTTGGTCTTGAGTTGCCCGCTCTGCGCCACCAGCGCCGGCACCGCGCGCTGCATCAGTCCGCCAATGACGACGCGGTCGAGCGTCACCGCGGCGGCGCGGGCGCGGCCATTGGCGGTGTCGACATTGACCGTATAGCTCAGGACTTCGATCGGCAGGCCGGCGGCCCGGGCCGCTTCCTGCGTCAGCACCACCGAGCTGGCGCCGGTGTCGAGCACCATCGGCACCCGCGCGCCGTTGATATGCGCGGTCAGCGCGAAATCGCCGCTGCGCCCGCGCACCACTTCGGCGCTGGCGCCGCGGCTGGCGACGTGGCCCGGCACCAGTTCGGCGATGACGCGGTCGGCGGTGTCGCGCAACTCGAAACGGTAGCTGTACCCGACCACCAGCAGCAGGCCGACCACCACCCAGAACAGCATCGCCTCCAGCGCCTTCGATAATTTGTCGCGGAACACGACCACCACCAAAGCGCCGGCGCACACCGCCAGCACCGCCTTGATGGCGATCGAGCCGATGTCGTGGCGCAGCAATGTCGCGATGGCGTCCTGGTCGTGGGTGCCGATCAAGGCCGCCAGCGACAGCGCCACACCGATGACGAAGATCCAGGTCAGGCGGCGGGTCACGGCGTCATCCCGCGGCCGTGGTGGTGACGTGTGCCGGCAGGCTCAGGCCCGCCTTCGCCATCCGCGCCGGCAGTTCGGCCATCACTTGCGCGCGGTGCGCCGCGCTGAACGTGCTCCATGACGCCACCTCGTCGAGCGTGCGGCCGCAGCCCAGGCAAAGACTGGTGCGGGCGTCGATCGTGCAGAGTTTGATGCAAGGTGACTGGATCATGTCCGGTTTCAACGACGCCGATTCAAAGCCCGAACATAGGTCGCGCCGCGCCGAACGCAATCGCTTCCTGTTTTTCCCTCCCCCGTTTACGGGGGAGGGTTAGGGAGGGGGAATTTCTACGTCCCCGCCCGGAACAAGGGCCGGCGGCTGAGGCGGCGGCGTTCCTCATCGTTGAGGATCGGCTCGCCCGGCGGCGTAATCGGCGGCGCCTGCTCGGTCATCGGCGCCATCGCCGCCACCACGCGCTCCGGCGGGAAGGTGACGATTACCTCGGTGCCGATGCGCAATTTCGATTTCAGTGTGAAGGTGCCGCCGTGCAGGTCGACCAGGCTCTTGGCGATCGGCAATCCCAAGCCCGCGCCTTGCTCGGCCGATTTGATCGAGTTCGAACCCTGCCCGAACGAGGCCAGCACCACTGGGATTTCCTCTTCCGGAATGCCGGCGCCGGTGTCCTTGACGCTCATGTATTGCCCGCCCGACGCGGTCCAGCCGACCTTCAGCCAGATCTCACCGCCTTGCGGCGTAAACTTGATCGAGTTCGACAAAAGATTAAGCGCGATCTGGCGCAACGCGCGCTCGTCGGCCCACAGCCGCGGCAGTTCCGGCTCGTAGACCTCGTGCATGGTGATGCCGCGCGCGGTGGCGCGCAGCTTCAAGAGATGGTGGCAATCCTCGGCAATGCCGGTCAGCGATACCGACTCTTCGTTGAGCTCGTAACGGCCGGCCTCGATGCGCGACAGATCGAGAATTTCGTTGATGAGGCCCAAGAGATGCACGCCCGAGGTATGAATGTCGCCGGAATATTCCTTGTAGGCCGCGACCGAATGCTCGCCGAACACTTCGGTCTTCATCACTTCGGAGAAACCGAGAATGGCGTTGAGCGGCGTGCGCAGTTCGTGGCTCATTTGCGCGAGAAAGCGCGACTTGGAAATGTTGGCGGCTTCGGCGCGCTGGCGCGCCTCGTCCGAAATCATCTTGGCCTGTTCGAGTTCGCCGATCAGCGCGTCCTTTTCGGCGCGCGCTTCCAATGTCGCGAGCGTCGTCGAATAAAGCCGATAGGCCAGCACGGCGAAATAGCCCTGCGCGGTGATCGCCATGATGGCGAGGATGTAATCGCGCAACGTGCCTTGCAGCGTGAAGTCGAGTGCGATCGCCGCGGTCACCGGGAAGGTCGCGGCGAACGCCGCGATCGGCAGGGATGACGCCAGCATGCTCGACACCGCGACCACCAGCAGCATGACGAACAGCATGAAGGTGCCGGAGGACTCGTCCTGACCGACCGGATGGATCAGGATGAACATCCAGGCCAGCCCGTAGAATAGGTCGAGCATGATGAAGCGCACGCGCCAGGCGCGCGCATCGACCGCCGCCATCGACAGCTCGAGGAACTGCTTGCACTTGGTGACGATGACGGCGTGAATGACCAGCACCGAGGCGGTCCACGCGCCGGCCAACACCGCGCCGGTCCACAGGCTCGACAGGAAGCCGATGGTGGCGACCAGAAGCAGAATGACCAGCGAGGCTGATAGGCGGTTCTGCGCGTATAGCCGCAACAATTCGTAGTCGAACACCGGCCGCGTTCCGGAGGTCGAGGTCAACCGGTCGCGCGCGTCGCGCACATGCTGCGAGGCAAGGCGGCGCTTCACCGGCGAGGTTTCCGGCGGCAGCGCGGAGAGGTCGGGTTGTTCGCCTGGGATCATGAAAGAGGACGCCGTTTACGCAACAATACCAGGCTGCAAAGTCGCGCAAATTCCTTAAGACCGTGCTTAACTTGACCGGGGATGAAGCGCTTAGTTCCGCAGCGGTTAACGGATCTTAACGTTTTGACAGCCCCCGGGCGGCTGTGTTGGGCTGTCGCGGCAAAAAAACGGCGCGGGGGGCGACAAAATGAAGCTTTACGACACCAAGACGGCGCCCAATCCGCGCCGCACCCGAATCTTCCTGGCCGAGAAAGGCATCGCGGTGCCGACCGAGCAGGTCGACATGACGACCTTCCAGCACCGGACGCCGGAATACACCGCCATCAACCCGCTCCAGCGCATGCCGGCGCTGGTCCTCGACGACGGCACGGTGATCACCGAGTCGATGGCGATCTGCCGTTATTTCGAGGCGCTCCAGCCGGAGCCGGCATTGTTCGGGCAGGGCGCCAAAGAAATGGCGCTGGTCGAAATGTGGAACAGGCGCTGTGAGATCAATTTTTTCGCCAATGTCGCGGCGGTGTTTCGCCATTTGCATCCGGCGATGAAGGAATACGAAGTGCCGCAGGTGCCGGCTTACGCCGAGGCGATGCGGCCGAAGGCGATTTCGTTTCTCGAACTGCTCGACAAGGAATTGGCGACGCGCGAGTTCATCGCCGGCGACAAGTATTCGGTCGCCGACATCACGACATTATGCGCGGTCGATTTCATGAAGCCGTCGCGTATTCAAATGCCGGAGACAGTGACCAACGTGAAGCGCTGGCATGCGGCGGTGTCGGCACGGCCAAGCAGCAAGGCTTGATATTCGGGCGCGACGCCCAACCGGCCTCATCCTGAGGAGCGTTGCGAAGCAACGCGTCTCGAAGGACTGAGGCCGCCCCATCCTTCGAGACGCATCGCTGAGCGATGCTCCTCAGGATGAGGCGGAGAGAGTAGCGAGACGTCCCCATGCACCTCACCATCATCGGCTGCGGCGATGCCTTCGGCTCCGGCGGCCGTTCCAACACCTGCTTCATGCTCAAGACCGCCAAGGCCACGTTGCTGGTCGATTGCGGCGCGTCGGCTTTGCCGGCGCTGAAAGCGCGCGCCATCGACCTCAACAGCATCGATGCCATTATCCTCTCGCATCTGCACGGCGACCATTTCGGCGGCCTGCCGTTCTTCTTGCTCGACGCGCAATTCCTGGCGCGGCGCGAAAAGCCGCTGCTGATCGCAGGTCCCCCGGGCACGCGCGAGCGGCTCGACGCGGCAATGGAAGTGTTCTTTCCGAAATCGATCGGCTCGAAATGGCGCTTCGAATGGCGCGTGCAGGAAATCGATGTCGGCGTGCCGTCCGACGTGCTTGGCCACAGCATCGTCACAGCCGAGGTCATCCACCAGTCCGGCGCGCCATCGACGGCGCTGCGCCTCAGCGATGGCGACAAGACCTTTGCCTATTCCGGCGACACCGAATGGACCGACGCGCTCATGCCCATCGCGCGCGGCGCCGACCTGTTCATCTGCGAATGCTACGCCTATGCCGGGTCCAAGATGACCGGCCATCTCACCTGGGAAACCCTGCAGCCGCGCCTTGGCGATCTCGCAGCAAAGCAGACCATGCTGACGCACATGAACCCGACCATGCTGGCGAAGACGGACGAGGCGAGGGCGCTGGGCGTCCTGGTGGCGGAAGACGGGTTGCGGATGTCGTTCTGAGCGGCCTTTTCTTTACCCTCCCCTGGAGGGGGAGGATCGCTCCGCAGGAGCGCGTCTCGAAGGACGAAGCCGCCTCATCCTTCGAGACGCGGCCCTTCGGGCCGCTCCTCAGGACGAGGGCGGAAATGCCTCTTGATTTTGGGGGCGAAGTTGGAAGGCGCTTTAAGGATACGGCGTCCCCGCGCCGCAAATAACAGGGGCGATTTCGCACGTCTGCTCTTCCTTTCAAGTCTCCCATAGGGAGAGGTCGACCGTCGCAGCGCACAAGCGCATTTACGCGCGTCTTTGACGCGCTATGCGAAGACGGTCGGGTGAGGGGTTACGGACTATCTTGAGGCTATAACCCCTCACCCCGCTCGCAATTGCTCGCGACTCTCTCCCTATGGGAGAGGGTAAGAAAGCAACGTCTACTTCTCCCGATCCAACCGCGCCATCAGGCTCGACGTATCCCAGCGCGAACCGCCCATTTTCTGGACTTCCGAATAGAACTGGTCGACCAAAGCGGTGACCGGCAGGCTGGCGCCGTTCTTGCGCGCTTCGCCCAAGCAGATGCTCAGGTCCTTGCGCATCCAGTCGACCGCGAAGCCGTGATCGTATTTGCCGGCGACCATGGTCTTGTAGCGGTTCTCCATTTGCCACGACTGCGCCGCGCCCTTGGAGATTGTCTGGATCAGCATCTCGACATCGAGATTGGCCTTCTTGGCGAAGTGGATCGCCTCGGAGAGACCTTGCACCAGTCCGGCAATGGCGATCTGGTTGCACATCTTGGCGAGCTGGCCGGAGCCGGGCGCGCCCATCAAATTGCAGGCGCGCGCATAGGCGTCGATCACCGGCTTGGCCTTGTCGAAGATTGCCTTGTCGCCGCCGCACATCACGGTCAGGACGCCGTTCTCAGCGCCGGCCTGTCCGCCCGACACCGGACCGTCGATGAAGCCGAAGCCAGCCTTCGTCGCCGCCTCGTAAAGCTCGCGGGCGATGTCGGCCGAGGCGGTGGTGTGATCGACGAAAATCGTGCCCTTGCCCATGCCGGCGAAAGCGCCGTTCGCGCCCAAAGTCACGTCGCGCAAATCGTTGTCGTTGCCGACACAGGCCATGACGAAGTCCTGGCCCTGGGCTGCTTCCTTCGGCGTCTTGACCGCCTTGCCGCCGTGCTGCGCGGCCCATTTTTCGGCCTTGGCGAAGGTGCGGTTATAAACGGTGACCTCGTGGCCGCCTTTGTTCTTGAGGTGGCCGGCCATCGGATAGCCCATGACGCCCAAGCCCAGAAATGCAACCTTCGCCATTATCCCGCTCCCTTGAAGTCCGGTCCCGGAAGGGCCGTTATTCGAATTCAGGCTGGCAATAGTCATCGGCGGGGGCCTCGCGTCAACACCCCCAATGACCCCCTAGCCGGGCGGCCGCGCCGCATTGACCGCTACCGCGCCTTGCCTATGGTGGCGGCCTCGGACGCATCTCAAGGATCACGATCATGGCGGTTACCAAGGACCAGGTTGTCAGTGCATTGGCGGGGGTCGCCGCGCCCAATGGCGCGCCGCTGACCGGCCAGAACGTGCTGTCCGATGTGGTGGTGACCGACGGCAAGGTGTTCTTCTCGATCACGGTCGATGCCGCCTCCGTCAAGGCCTGGGAACCGGTGCGCGCCGCCGCGGAAACCGCCGTCAAGGCGGTGCCGGGTGTGGTGTCGGCGCTGGTGGCGCTGACCGCCGAACGCTCGGCCGGCGCGTCGCGCGGCCCCAAGCCGGCGCATACGGCGGCGGGCGACAGCCATGCCGGGCACAATCATGGACCGGGCGGCCACAGTCATGCCCCGGCGCGGGGCGCGCCGGCGGCCAAGGAAGCTCCCGGCATTCCCGGCATCGAGGCCATCATCGCGGTCGCGTCCGGCAAAGGCGGCGTCGGCAAATCGACCACCTCGGTCAATCTGGCGCTCGGCCTGCGCGATCTCGGGCTGAAGGTCGGCATGCTGGACGCCGACATTTACGGGCCGTCGCTGCCCAAGCTGTTCAACATCAAGGAAAAGCCGGAGACCATCGGCGGCACCCGGCTCAAGCCGATCGAGCGCTACGGCATGAAGATCATGTCGATCGGCTTTTTGATCGACGAGGAAACGCCGATGATCTGGCGCGGCCCGATGGTGATCTCGGCGATCACGCAGATGTTGCGCGAAGTGGAGTGGGGCAAGCTCGATGTCCTCGTCGTCGATATGCCGCCCGGCACGGGTGACGCGCAATTGACCATGGCGCAGCAGGTGCCGCTGAAAGGTGCTGTGATCGTCTCGACGCCGCAGGATTTGGCCTTGCTCGATGCGCGGCGCGGCGTCGCCATGTTCAAGCGCGTCAACGTACCGGTGCTCGGCGTCGTCGAGAACATGAGCTACTTCGTGTGCCCGAGCTGCGGCACGCGCTCCGACATCTTCGCCCATGGCGGCGCGCGTCACGAGGCCGAACGTCTCGGCGTGCCGTTCCTCGGCGAGGTACCGTTGCACATGACCATCCGCGAAAAGTCGGATTCCGGCCTGCCGGTGGTGGCGACCGAGCCGGACGGCCCGCACGCCAGGATTTATCGCGACATCGCCGCCAAGGTGCTGGAACAGATCAAGGGCGGCGCGACGGCCGGCCGTGTCGCGCCGAAAATCGTCATCGAGGCTTAAATTTGGAAAGTCACCGAATAGCCGTTTATAAGGGGCAATCGTGGGGCTGCTCTGCAACCTGCGTCATCTGCATTGCTTGCATGCAAGTAATGCAATCGTGGCGCTGGTAAGCTGCAAACTGGTTCTCCACACCTGAACCGTCAATCCTGACGGGAACTCGTCAAAAGCTATAGGGAGTTACGAACGTATGAAACGCCGTCAATTTATTGGCGCGGCAGGTCTTGGCCTCGCGGCCGCCACGATCGCCAAGCCCGCCATCGCGCAATCGAGCCCCGAACTGAAGTGGCGCCTGACCTCGAGCTTCCCGAAGACGCTCGACACGCTCTTCGGCACCGCCGAAGTCTTCGCCAAGGCGGTTGCCGAAGCCACCGACAACAAATTCCAGATCCAGACTTTTGCCGCCGGTGAAATCGTACCGGGCCTGCAGGCCGCGGACGCGGTGACAAACGGCACCGTCGAAATGGCGCACACGGCCTCGTACTACTATGTCGGCAAGGACCCGACCTTTTCGCTGTTCACCGCGCAGCCCTTTGGCCTCAACACGCGCATGCAGGCGTCGTGGATGGCGTTCGGCGGCGGCCAGCAGCTCGTTGACGACTTCATGAAGAAGTACAACACGCTGGCTATTCCGTGCGGCAACACGACCTGTCAGATGGGCGGCTGGTTCCGCAAGGAGATCAAGACCGTTGAAGATCTCAACGGTCTGAAATTCCGCATCGCCGGTTATGCCGGCAGTATCTTCGCCAAAATGGGCGCGGTGCCGCAGCAGCTCGCCGGCGGCGACATCTATCCGGCGCTCGAGAAGGGCACCATCGATGCGGCCGAGTGGGTCGGACCGTATGACGACGAAAAGCTCGGCTTCGTGAAGGTCGCGCCGTTCTACTATTACCCGGGTTGGTGGGAAGGCGGCGCCATGCTGCACAACTTCATCAATCTCGATAAGTGGAATGCGCTGCCGAAGAACTACCAGGCCATCGTGCGTGCCGCGTCGGCGCAGGCGAATGACTGGATGATCGCCAAGTATGACAATGCCAACCCGCAGGCGATCAAGCGTCTCGTCGCCGGTGGCGCCCAGTTGCGTCCGTTCCCGCAGCCGGTGATGGAAGCCAGCTACAAGGCGACCATGGACATGTACGCCGAAACGTCCGCCAAGAGCGCCGACTTCAAGAAGGTCGTCGATTCTGTCATCGCCTATCGCGGTGACTCGTATCAGTGGTGGCAGGTGGCCGAACTCGGCTTCGACGCCTTCTTGGTGCGCCAGCGTTCGCGCGGCTGATCCCGCGCAAACATGCCCGAAAAGAGAAGCCCGCCCGGAGCGCATCCGGGCGGGCTTTTTCGTCGGCTGAGGGCAAATTTGCCATTTCGTCGGCAAAGTTCCCTCTTACAACTTTCATCGAACCAGAGCAGACTGGATTCAGCGTGCCGGGTCCGTCATGGTTCCGGCAAGCCCTGATTTGTGGGAATCTAGGGCGCGCGCGGGTGCTGTGGGGCTACCGCGTAAATAACAGCAAATGGGAGGATACCTGGATGAAACGTCGTCAATTTATCAAAGCGGCCGGTCTCGGCGTGGCTGCTTCCGCGATCGCCGCGCCGGCGATTGCGCAGTCTTCGCCTGAGATCAAGTGGCGCATGACCTGTAGCTGGCCGAAGTCGCTGGAAACTCTGTACGGCGCGGCCGAGACGATGGCCAAGGCCGTCGGCGAAGCGACCGACGGTAAGTTTCAGATCCAGGTTTTCGCCGCCGGCGAAATCGTCCCCGCGCTGCAGGTTGTCGATGCCGTGCAGAACGGCACGGTCGAATGCGGTCACACGGCGTCGTATTACTACTTCGGGAAGGACCCGACCTTCGCCTTCGGTACCTCCGTCGGCTTTGGTCCCAATGCCCGCCTGAACCAGGGCTGGTGGACGCATGGCGGCGGCTCGGACGTGCTCAACGAGTTCTACAAGAAGTACAACGCCACCGCGATCCTTGCCGGCAATACCGGCTGTCAGATGGGCGGCTGGTTCCGCAAAGAGATCAATACGATCGATGACCTGAAGGGCCTCAAGTTCCGGATCGGCGGTTTCACCGGACGCGTCATGCAGCGTCTCGGCGTCGTGCCACAGCAGATCGGCGCGCCGGACATCTACCCGGCGCTGGAAAAAGGCACCATCGACGCGGCCGAGTGGGTCGGCCCCTACGACGATGAAAAGCTCGGCTTCTACAAGGTCGCGCCGAACTATTACTATCCGGGATGGTGGGAAGGCGGCTCGATGCTGCACGCCTTCATCAACCTGGATAAATACAACGCGCTGCCGAAGCACTATCAGGCCGTTCTTCAGCATGCCGGCGCTTACGCCAACACGTCGTGCCTGGCCAAGTACGATGTCCTGAACCCGCCGGCGCTGCGCCGTCTGCTCGCCAATGGCGTGAAGCTCAAGGCCTTCTCGCCGGCGATCATGGAAGCCTGCTACAAGGAAACCCAGGCGCTGCATGGCGAGATCGCCAAGGAAAACGCGACCTTCAAGAAGGTCAACGACTCGATGATGGACTACACCAAGAACGGCTACCAATGGCATCAGGTCGCCGAGCTTGGCTACGACGGCTACATGGTTCGCCAGACGCGCGGATAATCTTTAAGGCGCCAAAGAAAAAACCCCGGGGCTCACAGGCCCCGGGGTTATTTTTTGCCGATGCCGGCAGCTAATTCCTGGGCGGGCCGAAGTCGAGCGGCGGCAACTCAATCTGAGGGATATCGATCTTCATTGTATTCGGATCGATCGTGGAGGCCGCGCCTTTGTAGTGCATGACCATGGCCGGGAACGCGATCACCAGGCCCACCATGATGCACTGAATGACCACGAACGGCACCGCGCCCCAGTAAATCTGGCCGGTAGTGACCGGCTCCATGCGCAGTCCGGTGACCTTGTCGGTGTAGGTCTCCTTCGGCGCCACCGAGCGCAGATAGAAGAGGGCAAATCCGAAAGGCGGATGCATGAACGAAGTCTGCATGTTGACGCCGAGAATGATGCCGAACCAGATCAGATCGATGCCGAGTTTTTCGGCGGCGGGGCCGAGCAGCGGAATGACAATGAATGCCAGCTCGAAGAAGTCGAGGAAGAAGGCGAGAATGAAGACGAAGGCGTTGACGAAGATGAGGAAGCCAATCTGGCCGCCCGGCAGCGAGGTCAGCAATTCCTCGACCCAGATATGGCCGTTGACGCCATAGAAGGTCAGCGAGAAGACGCGCGCGCCAAGCAGAATGAAGATCACGAAAGCTGAAAGTTTAGCCGTCGATTCAATGGCTTGGCGGATCAAATCCCAGCTCAGCCGGCGTTTCGAAGCGCCCAGAATCAGGGCGCCGGCAGCCCCCATGGCGCCGCCTTCGGTCGGCGTGGCAATGCCGACGAAGATGGTGCCGAGCACCAGGAAGATCAGGAACAGCGGCGGCACCATCACGAAGGTCGTCTGTTGCGCGATCGCCGACAGGAAGCGGAAGCCGATAAAGCGGGCCGTCAGCCAGTTGATGATGGCGACGCCGAACGCGAACAGGATGCCGAAGAACATGGTGAGGACGACATAGTCGGCGCCGTTCGTTTTCGTTCCATGCATGACGGCCCAGCCGAAGGTGGCGCTCGCGACCGTCAATATGCCGAGCGACATCAATCCGCGGCTGCCATTCGGCTCCTTGAAGCCGATCGCTTCGGCCGGCAGACCGGGCGTCGCCTTCGGATAGACCAATGTGACGAGGAAGACGTAGCCGGCATATAGCGCGGAGAGGACCATGCCGGGGATGAAGGCGCCTTCATACATGTCGCCGACGGAGCGGCCGAGCTGGTCGGCCATGACGATGAGGACGAGTGACGGCGGAATGATCTGCGCCAGAGTACCTGAGGCGGCGATGACGCCGGAGGCGACGCGACGGTCGTATCCGTAGCGCAGCATGATCGGGAGCGAGATCAGGCCCATCGAAATCACCGATGCCGCGACAACGCCGGTCGTGGCAGCGAGCAGGGCGCCGACGAAGATAACGGCGTAAGCGAGGCCGCCGCGTATGGTGCCGAACAATTGGCCGATGGTTTCAAGCAGGTCCTCGGCCATACCGGATCGTTCGAGTATCAGCCCCATGAAGGTGAAGAACGGGATCGCCAGTAGCGTGTCGTTGTTCATCACGCCGTAGACGCGTTCGGGCATGGCTTGCAGGAAATCCGGCACGAACAGGCCGAGTTCGATGCCGATCAGGGCGAAGAACAGGCCGACAGCCGCCAGCGAAAATGCTGCCGGATAGCCGAGCAAGAGGAAGACCACCAGGGAGCCGAACATGATCGGCGCCATGTTGTGAATGAGAATAGCTGTCATGGATGACTCCGGCGGCCGCTGGCGGCGTTCAACGCTTTTCGATGGCTTCGACGATGTGCTCGACTTCGGCTTCGAGCGCATGCACCTGGTTTTCGTGCGGGTCCGGAATGAGATTGCGCATGACGGCGATCCGCTTGATCAGCTCCGAAATGCATTGAATGAGCAGGAACGTGAAGCCGATCATGACCAGCGATTTGGCCGGCCATTGCGGCAGGCCGCCGGCGTTGCCCGATTGCTCGTTCAAGAGGAACGAGCGGTAGAAGAACGGAACGCCGGTAATGATCATGACGACGGTGAACGGGAGCAGGAAGAAGGCGTGACCGATGACGTCGATGGAGTTGCGCACCCGCTTCGGCAGCATCTGATTGATGATGTCGATGCGGATGTGTTCGTTCGCCAGCAGCGTCCAGGGCGAGCACAGCAGGAACACGATGCTGAACAGCACCCATTGCAACTCAAGCCATGAGTTCGATGAGGTGTCCAATGTCTTGCGAATAATGGCGTTGGTCGCCGAGACGATGACGGCCAGCATGATGAGCCAAGCGAGGCGCTTGCCCATCCATGTCGTCATGGCGTCGATGGCACGAGATGTCGGCAGCAATGCCTTTAGCACTGCGTCAAGAGCGCCCACTGGTATACCCCTCTGCGCGGCCTTCGGACTCCGCCGGCCGGAATTTTATTCTGCCTTTACGCCCCCGCGAGTGTGGCCACCGGCCATGCGCTACCTTAATCCGATGCTGGCCTCAGGCGTCAATGGTGAATTTGGGGGCTAGCGCCGTTCAGGCCCATTTTGCGACGAAACTTATGGTTAAAGCTTTCTAAACCGCCGGTTAACCCGCGTCAGGCACAATGGTGCCGGGGCGCGGTCATCTGGGTGGAATCGGGCGCGCACTGCGCACTGGCCAGGCCCCGCTGGTGGACCATGCGGCGGCTGACAATTGTCGAGCGGATGATGGGGGGCGTCGTCGCGCTGCTGGGCGCGGTGCTTGCCGTGCAGCATCTGCCGCAGCTTTCCGGCTCGGTCTATACGCAACTCGGCGGTATTGCCCTCATTGCCGCGCTCGCCGGCATCGGTATCGGTGCGCTCGCCCGATCCATCGCAACGCCGATTGCCGAAATCGTGGCTACCATCGACGCTATCGCTTATGCCGAAATGAACTCGTCGGCGGACCTGGCGCCGGTGCGCGGTGAAATCGCCCAGCTTCAAGCCGCCACCGAACGGCTTGCGATCATCCTCGGCGAGCGGCAACGCCGCGAGATCGTTCATGCCGATCTCGACCGCACCTGGCAGGCGCCGCGGCGGCAAAATTTGTCGCGATTGGCCGACCACGTCGAGCAGGCGACTGAAGGCGGCATCCAGCCGATCGTCAACGGCGCGGCTACCTTGCAATTCAAGGCCGAAGACATGCTGACGGCGCTTGAGGCGGTGCGCGCCGCCTTCGGCGAGACCGTGGCCGTTGCTGAAAACTCCCGTGCGATGAACCAGGCCGCTGGGCAATTGTCCGGCCAGGTGATGCAGGCAATCGACGAAATTTCGGCGCAAGTTGCGCGCAGCAACGACCTTGGCCGTGACTCCGTCGCGCGCGCCAATGCCTCGCGCGCCACCATCGATGCGCTCGCCAGGGCTGCCGACCAGATCGGCGATATCGTCTCCGTCATCAACCAGATCGCAGCGCAGACCAATCTTCTGGCGCTGAACGCGACCATCGAAGCGGCGCGCGCCGGCGAGGCGGGGCGCGGCTTTTCGGTCGTCGCCGGCGAGGTCAAGACTTTGGCGACGCGCACCGCGGTCTCGACGCAGCGGATCGGCGACAAGGTCGCGGAAATTCAATCGACCACGCGCGATGCCGTGATCGCCCTGGCTGGCATCGCCGAGGCGATCGATCAATTGTCCGGCGTCACCCAATCGGTCTCGGCCGCCGTCGAGCAGCAGCGCGCCGCCACCGCCGATTTCAGCGCCAGCGCCCGCGACAGCAGCGCCGCGGTATCGGATGTCGCAGGCCGCATGGCGGGCATCGCCGCCATGATCGAACGCTCGCGCGCAACCGCGCAGGATGTCTCCACCGTCGCCGCCGAAATGCAGACGACATCGTTGAACCTGTGCGGCGAAATTCCCGAAATCGTGCGCAAGGCGGTGACCGCCGATCTGCGCGAACATCCGCGCTACGAAGTCAGGTTCAAGGCAAGGGTCGAGCATAACGGTGCGACGTCCGATATCGACGTTCAGGACGTCAGCGAAGGCGGCGCCCGCATCGCCGCCGTGATAAAATTAACAATCGGCAGCAAAATCGCCGTGACGTTTCCGGGCATGAAGCCGATCGCGGCCACCGTCGCGCGCGACGGCGGCGATAATGTCGGCGTCAGCTTTGCTCCGTCACGGCTGCGTGCCGAGGAACTGCGCGATCTCATTACCGCGACATCCGAAGCGGCCTGACGCCGCCGGGCGAGCTAGGCGTCAGCCGCCGGTCACGCTCATATGACGCGACAGCGCTGGCCGATGCGCGCGGCGATCGATCACGAAGTCGTGCCCCTTCGGCTTGCGCGTAATGGCGTCGTCGATCGCTGCATGGATCAGGTCGTCGCCTTCGGAGGCGCGCAACGGCGCGCGCAAATCGGCGGCGTCTTCCTGGCCGAGGCACATATACAGCGTGCCGGTGCAGGTAATGCGCACGCGGTTGCATGACTCGCAGAAATTATGCGTCATCGGCGTGATGAAGCCGAGCCGGCCGCCGGTTTCCTTGACGCGCATGTAACGCGCGGGGCCGCCGGTCTGGTAATCGATGTCGTCGAGCGTAAAGCGCTCGGCAAGGCGCGCCCGCACCATCGATAAAGGCAGATACTGATCGATGCGGTCTTCGCCGGTTTCGCCGAGCGGCATGACTTCAATGATCGTCATGTCCATGCCGCGGCCATGCGCCCATTCGACCATGCCGGCGAGTTCGTCTTCGTTGACGCCCTTGAGCGCAACCGCGTTGATCTTGACCTTGAGGCCGGCGGCCTGCGCCGCATCGATGCCGGCCATCACCTTGCTAAGATCGCCCCAGCGAGTGATAGCGCGGAATTTGTCGGCATCAAGCGTATCGAGCGAGACGTTGATGCGCTCGACGCCATGGCCTTTCAGTTCGGCCGCATACTTCGTCAGTTGCGAGCCGTTGGTGGTCAGCGTCAGTTCCTTGAGCGCGCCGCTCGTGAGATGGCGCGACAGCGATTCGACCAAGGTCATGATGCCGCGCCGCACCAGGGGCTCGCCGCCGGTCAGCCGCAACTTGTTGACGCCCTTGGCGACGAAAGCGCTGCACAGCCGGTCGAGTTCCTCGAGGCTGAGCAGATCGGCCTTCGGCAGAAAGCTCATGTGCTCGGACATGCAATAGACGCAGCGGAAATCGCAGCGATCGGTCACCGAGACGCGCAAATAGGTGATGGTGCGCATGAACGGATCGATCAGCGCGCGCGGTTGCGGGCGCGTGAGGTCGATCTCGGAATTTGGCGTGGTCAGGCCCATCGGCGTTCCCGGCAGCGGATTCTTACAGGTCCGTCCGCTTCATATAGGAAGTCTGGCCGATCTTGGCCATGCCGTCCAGCGTGCGGTTCCCGTAAACGAAAACCGCCCGCCGGGAAGGGCGGGCGGTCGATCGAAAGGGCTGTCAGGCGCGACTTACTGGCGCGGCGGCGCCGGCCACGGGGCCGCCGCGGCGGGAGCCGGGGCCGCCGGGGCTGGAGCGGGCGCCGTGCTTTGCCGCGGCGCTGCCGGCTTTGCGGCTGGCTTGGCGGCCGGCTTGCGTGGCGCCGGCTTTCTGGCAGCCGGTTGCGGCGGGGCAGGGGTCAGTTCGACCATCACTGGATTGGGTCGCAGGGTTGGCGGACTGCCGGTCTGGGCGATCGGCTCCAATGTTTCGGACTCCGGCTGATAACCGTTCAGCGTGAAGGAGACCGTCAAGGGCGCGTCAACGGGCAGCGCCAGCGCGCAGGGCGTGCGGCAGGTCTGGCCGTTGGAGGTTTTCGCTTCGGCGCCCGGCGGTTCGGATTCAAACCGCACAGTGTCAACGGCGGGGGCGGGCTTCAGGCCGTCGAGGCTCATCCATTCCGGCGTCGATGAGCACGCGCCAAGCGCAAGTGCGGCACCGACAATTACGACAACGCGATTCATCATGTTTACCGGTCCACTCACTCAACGCTATGGCGGCTGTCCGCCTTTTCAATAGAATAAGACCACGCTCGGGGGGTGGCAACCAGCGGCGCGCCGTTAACCTTACCGCGTTAACCATAATTGCGGCGGCGGCATCAGTTATCGAATGAAATGCCGGCAATCTCGTCCGGCAATTGCGCGAAATGGCTGATCAGCCGATCCGGTTTGTATTGGGCCACGGGCTTTTCGCTGTAGCCGAAATCGACCGCGACCACCGGAATACCAGCGGCGCGCGCGGTCAGGATATCGGTTTCGGAATCGCCGACCATGATGGCGCGGCCGGTATCGCCGCCGGCGGCTGCGATGGTGCGTCGCAGAATTTCCGGATCCGGCTTGGCGATGGCGAACGTGTCCTGGCCGCAGATCGCCGCGAAGCGGCCGGTGAGTTTCAGTTCATTGAGCAGCAGCACTGACAAATGTTCGAGCTTGTTGGTGCACACCGCGAAGCGGTGGCCGCGGTCTTCAAGAATATCGAGCGCGTCGGTGAGCCCCGGATAGGGCCGCGAATGCACCGCGACATTGTCGGCATAGTAGGCGATGAAATCGGCGAACATCCGGTCGAGCCGGGCCGGTTCGACAATGCGGCCGTCCGCCTTGATGCCTTGCGCGAGCATCAGCCGCGCGCCGCCGCCGACGAAATTGCGCGCGGTCTCGTAAGGGACCGGCGCCATGCCTTCGCGCGCCAGAATGACATTGAGCGTGGCGACAAGGTCGGGCGCGGTTTCGACCAATGTGCCGTCGAGGTCGAACACGAGCAGAGGGGCGGCGCGGGCGGGAGCGGACATGGCGCATCGCTAACCGCCGTCAGACCCTGATGCAAGGCCGATTCTTGGTTGATGTCGCCGTTTACAAAAGGCTTTTCCGGCTATTCAGGCCGGGCGAACGGGGCTAGACAATCCAGCGACCGGTTCCCAACTGTACGGCCAGCAAGCGCGAGGATCTCAAGCGTTGTCCCTCAGTGCCCCATCCTTGAATGCCGATGAGCAGAAGCGCGCCGCCGCCGCGCGCGCCATCGAGTTCGTCACGCCGGGCATGCGCCTTGGCCTAGGCACCGGCTCGACCGCCAAGCATTTTGTCGATCTGGTCGGCGAGCGCGTGCGCGCCGGCTTCGATCTTGTCGCGGTGCCGACGTCGGAGGCGACCCGCGTCCAGGCCTTGGCCTGCGGCATTAGGCTGACGACGTTGGACGAGACGCCCGAGCTTGACCTGACGGTCGATGGCGCCGACGAAATCGCGCCGGACATGAGCCTGATCAAAGGCGGCGGCGGCGCGCTGCTGCGCGAAAAAATCGTCGCGGCGGCGTCGGCGCGCATGCTGATCATCGCCGATGAAAGCAAATGCGTGGATAGGCTTGGCGCGTTTCCACTGCCGATCGAGGTTACGCCGTTCGGCTTTCTAGCGACGTTGCGGGCGGTCGACAAGGCGATTGCCGGTATCCAGGCAAGCGGCCCGCTCAAGCTTCGGCTTGGCAAGGACGGTCATGCTTTCGTCACGGATGGCGGGCACTGGATTATCGATGCCCAGCTTGGCCGGATTGACGATCCGAAAGCGTTGGCGCATGCGCTATCGACGATCCCCGGCGTGATGGAGCACGGACTTTTTGTCGGCATGGCGGAAACCGCGATTATCGGTGGCCCGGCCGGCACCCGTATCGTCGGGCGAACCTGATTCTATTTAAAACGAATGGAGCTGCGATCATGAATTTCCTTCAGGCAACCCGGCGCGTCATGCAATTGGCCGTGGTGGGCGCCGCGCTTTCTTCGCCGCTTCCGGCCATGGCCGCGACCCCGGCCGCGGTGGCGGCAGCGACCGAACTGGTGAAAGCAACCGGCGCCGCCGCGCTGTTCAACACACTGGTGCCCGGCGTTATCGAGCAGTCGAAAATTCTTTTCCTGCAACAGAATCCGGGCCTGGCCGGCGACCTCAACGAGATCGCCGCCAAGATGCGCACCGAACTCGCGCCGCGGCTGAACGAACTCTATGCCGAGGTCGGCAAGATCTACGCCGAACAATTCAGCGAGCAGGAACTCAAGGAACTTACCATTTTTTTCAGCTCGCCGGTCGGCAAGAAATACGTCAACGAGCAGAGTGTCGTGGTCAATGCCAGCCTGAAATTTGCGCAGGAATGGGCCAACAAGCTGTCTGACGAAGTCACACCGAAAATGCGCGAAGAACTGAAGAAAAAGGGTCACGCGCTGTAGGCGGATTCGCTCGCGCTGGCGATAAAGGCAAATGGCAGATAACGACGTCGATCTCTTCGTCATCGGGGCGGGCTCCGGCGGCGTCCGCGCGGCGCGCATTGCCTCGAGCTACGGCGCGCGCGTGATGGTGGCGGAGGAATTCCGCGTTGGCGGCACCTGCGTCATCCGCGGCTGCGTGCCGAAGAAGCTCTTGGTTTACGCTTCGCGCTTCGGTCACGAATTCGAGGACGCCGCCGGCTTCGGCTGGACCGTGCCGGAGCAGCCGACGTTCAACTGGCCAACCTTGATCGCCAACAAGGACCGCGAGATCGACCGGCTGGAAGCCGCCTATGTCTCGACGCTGGAGCGCTGGAAGGTGCAGATCGTGCGGGCCCGCGCGGTGATCGAGGACGAACACACTGTGCGGCTGTCGACCGGCGCGCGCGTTCATGCCGAGACCATATTGATCGCCACCGGCGGCTGGCCGCATATGGGGCCGAAAATTCCCGGCCTCGAGCATGTGATCTCGTCGAATGAAGCGTTGCATCTGGCCGAATTGCCCAAGCGCATCGTCGTTCAAGGCGGCGGCTATATCGCGGTCGAGTTCGCCTGCATTTTTGCCGGGCTCGGCAGCAAGGTGACCTTGGTTTATCGCGGCGAGAATATTTTACGCGGCTTCGATGACGACATCCGCGAGCATCTGCGTCTGGAAATGCAGGCGCGCGGCATTAACGTCTTGTGCGGCCATACCGTCGATGCGGTCGATAAGGCCGGTGACGACTATGCGGTGAAGCTGTCGGATGGCTCGGTCATTGCCGCCGACAAGGTGATGTTCGCCATCGGCCGGCGGCCGAACGTGATGGGCATCGGTTGCGAAGCGTTGAAGATGGAATGCCATGAGCACGGCGGCATAGAGGTCGACGAGTATTCGCGCACCTCGGTGCCGAACATCTATGCCGTCGGCGACGTCACCAACCGCGTCAATCTCACGCCGGTGGCGATCCGCGAAGGCCACGCCTTCGCCGACACCGTCTATGGCGGCAAGCCGACCAAGGTCGATCATGCCAATGTGCCGACCGCGGTGTTCTCCGAGCCGGAACTGGGCGTTATCGGCCTGACCGAAGCGCAGGCGCGTGACGCCTTCGACACCGTCGATGTCTATAAGACCACGTTCCGGCCGATGAAGGCGACGTTGTCGGGCCGGGCGGGGCGCGTGTTCATGAAACTGCTGGTCGATGCCGCCTCCGGCAAGGTGGTCGGCTGCCACATTGCCGGTCCGGATGCCGGCGAAATGATCCAGTTGATCGGCATTGCCGTCAAAATGGGGGCTACCAAGGCCGATTTCGATGCCACCATGGCGGTGCACCCGACCATGGCCGAGGAATTGGTGACGATGCGGGAGAAGGCGGCGAGCTATACCCGGGCCAAGGCGGCGGAGTAGGCCTAAACCATCCGGCCCTCGAAAAACTGGCATCCGGCCCAGTTTCATATATAACCCGCCGCAATCGTTGGAGTATGTGCGATGCCTGAGCGTTGGACGCCGGATAGCTGGCGCAAGAAGCCGATTTTGCAGGTCCCGGAGTACCCGGACCCGCAGGTTCTGGCCGACACCGAAAAGCAGCTTGCGACCTTTCCGCCGCTGGTTTTTGCCGGCGAGGCGCGCAACCTGAAGAAGGCGCTCGGCCGCGTGGCGCAAGGCGAGGCGTTCCTGTTGCAGGGCGGCGATTGCGCCGAGAGCTTTGCCGAGCACGGCGCGAACAACATCCGCGATTTCTTCCGCGTATTTCTGCAAATGGCGATCGTCCTGACCTATGCCGGCGCCTCGCCGGTGGTGAAGGTCGGCCGCATTGCCGGTCAGTTCGCCAAGCCGCGTTCCTCGGGCACCGAGAAGAAGGACGGCATCGAGCTGCCGAGCTATCGCGGCGATATCGTCAACGACATCGCCTTCACCAAGGACGCGCGCACGCCCGATCCGCGCCGCCAGGTCGAAGCCTATCGCCAGTCGGCGGCGACGTTGAACCTGCTGCGCGCCTTCGCCAAGGGCGGCTACGCCAGCGTCGAGAACGTGCATCAGTGGATGCTGCAGTCGGTCAGCGACAGTCCGCAATCGAAGGCCTATGCCGATCTCGCCGATCGGGTTTCCGGCGCGCTCGATTTCATGCGCGCCTGCGGCCTGACCTTCGCGGTCGACTCGACGCTCGGCACCACCGATTTCTACACCAGCCACGAAGCGCTGCTGCTCGGCTACGAGCAGGCCTTCACCCGCATCGATTCGACGACCGGCGACTGGTACGCCACCTCCGG
The DNA here is from genome assembly GCA_001464835.1 of Rhizobiales bacterium Ga0077525. Classification (GTDB taxonomy): domain Bacteria; phylum Pseudomonadota; class Alphaproteobacteria; order Rhizobiales; family Xanthobacteraceae; genus Pseudolabrys. Next base: position 28,898 of record LNDS01000028.1, read on the forward strand.
CCACATGATCTGGATCGGCGACCGCACCCGTCAGCCCGATCACGCCCATGTCGAATGGGCGCGCGGCATCAAGAATCCGGTCGGCCTGAAATGCGGCCCGTCGCTCAAGGCCGACGATCTGCTGCGGCTGGTCGATATCCTCAATCCGGACAACGAGCCGGGCCGTCTTACCTTGATCGGCCGCTTCGGCGCCGACAAGGTTGGCGATCATCTGCCCGCGTTGGTGCGCGCCCTGAAGCGCGAGGGCAGGGTGGTGCTGTGGTCGTGCGATCCGATGCACGGCAACACCATCACGTCTGCATCGGGCTACAAGACGCGGCCGTTCGACCTGATCCTCAAGGAAGTGCGTTCGTTCTTCGACGTGCACGCGGCCGAAGGCACGCATGCCGGCGGCGTACATCTGGAAATGACCGGGCAGAACGTCACCGAATGCACCGGCGGCGCGCGCGCGATTTCCGATGCCGATCTCAATGACCGCTATCACACGGTCTGCGATCCACGGCTAAACGCCGAACAGGCCATCGACATGGCGTTCCTTCTGGCCGACCTGCTCAAGAAGGAGCGTTCGGCCAAGCCGATCCAGGCTGTGGCCGGGCTTTAAACGGGCGGGGTAGCAATACTGCGGAGCAAATGAGCCCCGCAGTTTTGCCCATTGCCGAGCCTGAGCGCGAGGCGATAGAAAACCGTCATGACCAACCGCCCCGCCGACAGACTGGCGATCTGCTGCGCGCAGCTTAACGCGACGGTCGGCGACATCGCCGGCAACGCCGCCAAGGTGCGCCGCGCCCGCGAGGAAGCCGCCGTCCAGGGCGCCGATCTCGTCGTGTTTCCCGAACTGTTCATCGCCGGTTATCCGCCGGAAGACCTCGTCTTAAAGCCGGCCTTCCAGGCCGCCTGCCGCGCCGAAATCGAAAATCTGGCGCGCGAGACGGCCTCCGGCGGCCCGGCGCTGCTGGTCGGCACGCCCTGGGTCGATGCCGGCAAGCTCTACAACGCGGTGGCGCTGCTCGACGGCGGCAGGATCGCCGCATTGCGCTTCAAGGTCGATCTGCCGAATTACGGCGTGTTCGACGAAAAGCGCGTCTTCGCCGCCGGGCCTATGCCGGGGCCCGTGAACTTCCGCGGCGTGCGGCTTGGCGTGCCGATCTGCGAGGACATCTGGGGCGAAGAGATCGTCGAGTGCCTGGCCGAGACCGGCGCGGAAATGTTGGTGGTGCCGAACGGCTCACCTTATTGGCGACAGAAGGGTGACGTGCGGCTCAACATCGCGGTGGCGCGCGTCACCGAGCAGGGCCTGCCGACCATCTACGTCAATCAGGTCGGCGGCCAGGATGAGTTGATCTTCGACGGCGTCTCATTTGGCCTGCATGCCGATTGCTCGCTGGCGTTCCAGCTTTGCGCGTTTGAGGAGAGCATCGTCACCACGCAATGGGTGCGGCGCGGCGGCACCTGGGTCTGCGACAACGGACCGGTGGTCGCGGGCATCGAGGCCGAGCGCGCCGATTACGCCGCCTGTGTGCTGGGCCTGCGCGACTACGTCAACAAGAACGGTTTTCCCGGCGTCGTCATCGGCCTGTCCGGCGGCATCGATTCCGCTTTGGTCGCCGCGATGGCGGTCGATGCTTTGGGCGCTGACCGCGTCCGCTGCATCATGATGCCGTATAAATACACCGCGCAGGAATCGCTCGACGATGCGGCCTTGTGCGCCAAGGCGCTCGGCGTCGCCTACGAGATCATCCCGATCGCGTCCGCGGTCGAAGGCCTGGAACAGGCGCTGGCTCCGGCCTTCGCGGGCAAGGCGCGCGACGTCACCGAAGAGAACCTTCAATCGCGCGCGCGCGGCACCATCCTGATGGCGATCTCCAACAAGTTCAACTTGATGGTCGTCACCACCGGCAACAAGTCGGAAATGTCGGTCGGCTACGCCACGCTTTATGGCGACATGAACGGCGGCTTCAATCCGATCAAGGATCTCTACAAGCTCGAAGTGTTCCGCCTGTCGCGCCTACGCAACATGTGGAAGCCGAACGATGCGCTCGGGCCGGATGGCATTGTCATTCCGGACAACATCATCACCCGGCCGCCGACCGCCGAACTGCGCGAGAACCAGAAGGACGAGGACTCGCTGCCGCCGTACACCATTCTCGATCCGATCCTCGAGCGGCTGGTCGAACGCGAGGAACCGATCTCGGTGATCGTTGACGCCGGTTTCGACCGCGACGTTGTGGTGCGCATCGAGCGGCTGCTCAACATCGCCGAATACAAAAGGCGGCAGGCGGCGCCGGGCGTGAAAGTCACATTGAAGAATTTCGGCCGCGACCGGCGTTATCCGATCACCAACCGCTTCCGCGATCCGGGCACGCCGCTGCCGCCGCCCGACACGTCGCCGGTGACCGGGCAATCGGTGAAGACGGAAGCGTTCGACTTCTAGAAATCACCGCGCCGGCAGGAAGGTCGGGCCGACCGTGCGCACTTCGCGCTTGGTGTCGGAATCCGAAGCCGGCGCCGCGGGTTGCGCTTGCGCTCCAGGCTGCGCTGGGGCGTTTGCAGGTGTCCGCGTATCGCGGCGGATCGGCTTGCCGTCCGGCCCGGTGCGCGGCTGCGACAATTGCTTGGCGTTTTGCTCGGTCACCACGACATCGCCCGGCGCGATGGTGTCGTCGCCGCCCATCGTCTTGAGCGCGGCGGCCCAGCTTTCGCCCGGTCTGCGGCAGCCACAGGTGGGCGTCAGCGCTTTTCGGTAGCTGAAGGCGTTCGGCAGCGACGTGTAAGGCTGGCCGCTGAGCGACACCGCCTGCGCCACTTCCTCGCCGGGATTGTGATAAGTGTAGAGTGACACTTCAGCCGCCGGGCACATGCGCTGGCAGGCCTGCTCGTCGTCGCGGAAACGCTCCGGCGTCGTCGCGTATGAAATCGGGAAGTAATAGCCGTCGCATGAGCGCACGCAGATGGTGCGGAACGTGCTGCCCATCGGGCCGTTCGGCGTCGAGAACAGGCCGCCGCTATTGTTGCCGCCGGGGCCAAACAGGCGGTCGAAGAAACCGCCTTGCTGGCCTTGCAGCGCGGCCGAGCGGTATTGCGCGCCGCAATTGTTTTCGCCGAGCGAGATCAGCAACGAGGTGCGCTGCGCCGCACGTTCGGCGGTGCCGCCGTTGAGCTGTTCGAACTCGACCTGCATGCGCTCGAGCGTGTTGCGTTGCTGGCCGATCTGCCGGTTGATGCCGCTGCATTGCGGCGGCGGCTGGCTGAAGATCGAGAAGAAGCCGGAGCTTTCGCAATTGCTGCGGCGGCCCTGATCGACCAGCCGGTCGACCTCGTTCTGCTGGCGGTTGAGCGCCTCCTCGGCGCGCCTGAGGCGCTCGGCGCGCGCCGGGTCGCCATTGCCGCGGTCGAGCGAGGTCAATTGCGCCTCGAGCCGCTGGCAGGTCGGGCTGCCGGCCTGCGCCCATGCCGCGCTCGAGGCGGCGAGGCTGACGGCTGTGGCAATCAGCAGTGTGGAAGCGAAGCGTTGCATAGCGTCACTCTAGTCCGGAAACGACGGTTTTGCGAGACTGCCCCGCGCCCGCGCATGCTCCGAACGCAGGTTCCAGAGCACGCCGCCGATGATGATCAGGGCACCGATCAGCACGAAAATATCGAGGCGTTCGCCGTAAAACGCCCAGCCGACCACCGCGATCAGCGGGATGCGCATGAAATCCAGTGGCACGACCAGAGTGGCATCGCCCGCCCGGAAGGCATTACTAAGGCAGTAATGCGACGTCAGGCCGCTGATGCCGACGGCCAGCGCCGGCACGACGTCGGCCCAGTGCATGTTGAGGAAATTGCCCGGATTGCTGCCGAGCAGCGACAGCGGAAACTGGATCACCCCCATCCAGAAGATGATGGCGAAGGTGGTTTCGGTCGTCGTCAGTTTCTTGGTGGCGATCATGACGACGGCGTAGCCGAAGGCCGCGCCCAGAACGAGCATCGCCGCGGGATTGAAGTCGGCGATGCCGGGCCGCAGGATGACGAGGACGCCGATCAGGCCGAAGACGACGACGCCGATGCGGCTCGGCGTCAATTTCTCGCCGAGCAGCCAGATCGCGAGCAATGCGGTCCATGCCGGCATGGTGAATTCGAGCGCGAACACCATGGCGAGCGGCAACATGGTGAGGCTGACCGCCCAGGCGAATTGCGCGATGTAGTGCACGACGTTGCGGAACGCATGCAGCGCCATGCGGTTCGGCCGCGTCAGCACCCGCAACTCCGGGCGTATGGCCAGCAGCACAGCCAGCACCAGTAGCGCCACGCCGCTGCGAATGGCGAGAATTTCAAAAATGCTCAGGCCGCCGCGCGACAATTCGCGGATCGACACCGCCATCATCGAAAACGACAACAGGGCGCCGAGCATCCAGAGGATGACGCGGGCAAGACTGGACAATTTCACGGGGCCATCGCTATTCGTTGAAGGGGCGGTGCATCCGGGCGCCCGGTCTAACAGGCGCGCAACGCCCCGTCACTCGGCATCGGGCTGGTTTTCCGGCCGCGCTTTGTCGAAGGCCGGCAGCTTCAAACACGCGGCTTCGACGGCGACGATTTTCGGGAAATTGTCCAGCGGAACTTTCAGCCTGCGCGCATTGTAGACCTGCGGAACCAGGCAGATATCAGCGAGCGTGACATGCGCGCCGCAAGCGTAAGGCGCTGGCGTGATCATCGCCTCCAGCGCGGTGAAGCCCTCGATTACCCAGTGATGATACCAGGCGTCGATCTCCGGTTGCTCGTGCTTGAGCGTGCGCTTGAGATATTGCAGCGCAACGAGATTGTTGAGCGGATGAATGTCGCAGGCGATGAGTTGCGACACGGCGCGCACCTTGGCGCGTTCCAGCGCATCGGCCGGCAGCAGCGGGGGCTCCGGATTGATCTCGTCAAGATATTCGATAATGGCGAGCGATTGGGTCAGTACTTCGCCGCTCGACAGCTTGAGCGCCGGCACCCGCATTTGCGGATTGACCATTTTGAATTCGGGCGAGCGCTGGCGGCCGCCATCCTTGGTGAGATGAATCGACGTCATCTCATAGGGCAGGCCCTTGTAGTTGAGCGCGATGCGGACGCGGTAAGCGGCGGACGAGCGGAAATAGGAGAAAAGCTTCATGGATTAAGACCCCGGGGCGTGCGCATGATCCCGAAAAGCATGTCCTCGACCTGATCGGGGATGGGAACGGTTTTCAGTAAAGATCATGCGCAATTGAGCAAAGCGCAAACTATCCGGGATTGCCGCCTTTGGCGATATCGGCGGCGATCTTTGCCGACCGCTCGGTCAGCTTGCTGAGCGCGCGGTCAAGCGCGGCGCGTTCGGCCGGCTCCATGGTTTCCATCAACTGCCGGGCGAATTCCAGCGCGCCGGGCGCCAGGTCGTTGTAGATGTCGCGGCCCGCCGGGGTGAGCGACAGGAAGGCCTCGCGCAGGTCGTCGCAATTGACCCGGCGCGCCACCAGTTTGCGGCGTTCCAGCATCGCCACCGCGCGCGATACCTTGGTCTTGTGCATCTGGCTGTGAATGCCGATCGCCTTGGCGGTCATCAGGCCGAATTCGCCGAGCGTGACCAGGATGCGCCATTCCGGCACGCCGATCCTGTGTCTGGCGGAATAGATCGCCGACAGGGCCGTCGAGACGCTGTTGGCGCACACATTGAGCCGGTAGGGCAGAAACTGGTCGAGCTTGAGCGCCGCGTCGGCAGGGCCCGGTTGGGCAGGCATTGCTGGGGCGGTCTGATCGGTCATCGCTTGTTGCCGCATGGTCCCCCGAGGCCGGCAAGCCGGGTCGTTGGGCCGCCTGAGCACGTCGGGCGACTTTGGCCGAAACTGAGTTTATGTGCAACTAGTCTGGAAGCCTTCTAAGCTAGAGCCTTCATTATCGCGATGGGGCGGCCTAGATTGACAGTTGGTTGCAAGAGAAACTAATTTCCGGCAAGGGCTAAATGGAGAGGGTAGCGCGATGTCGTACATGTCGGGTTTCGGCAACAGCTTCGAGACCGAGGCGCTGCCCGGCGCGTTGCCGGTCGGGCGCAACTCGCCGCAGAAGGTCAATTACGGACTCTATGCCGAACAACTGTCCGGCTCGGCTTTCACCGCGCCGCAGGCCTCCAACGAACGCTCCTGGCTGTACCGCATCCACGCCACGGTGCGGCACATGACCCGCTTCGAGCGGGTCGATCAAGGTAACATCCGCACCGCGCCGGTGCGCGAGGACGGCAATGTCCCGATCGGGCCGATGCGTTGGTCGCCGGTGCCGATACCGTCGGGCGAACTGACCTTTATCACGGGGCTCAACACCGTCACCACGGCGGGCGACGCCGAGACGCTTAGCGGCATGGCCAGCCACTTGCTGTTCGTCACCGCGTCGATGACGCGCGAGCACCTCTCCAACGCCGACGGCGAGTTTCTCGTGGTCGCGCAGGAGGGCAAACTGCGCTTCCGCACCGAATTCGGCGTCATCGACATCGAGCCGGGCGAAATCTGCGTCATCCCGCGCGGCGTCATCTTCCGTGTCGAGCTGATCGACGGACCGGCGCGCGCCTATGTCTGCGAGAATTACGGCGGTGGCTTCACGCTGCCGGATCGCGGCCCGATCGGCGCCAATTGCCTCGCCAATCCGCGTGACTTCCTCGCGCCGATGGCGGCTTACGAGGACGTCGAAGGGCCGCACACTTTGTTCGTGAAGTGGGGCGGTGAGCTACACAGGACTGAGATTTCGCAATCGCCGCTCGATGTCGTCGCCTGGCACGGCAATTATTATCCGTACAAATACGATTTGCGGCGCTATTCACCGGTCGGCGCGATCTCGTTCGATCATCCCGATCCGTCGATCTTCACCGTCCTGACCGCGCCGTCGGAATCGCCCGGCACCGCCAATATCGATTTCGTGATCTTCCCGGAGCGCTGGCTGGTCGGCGAGAACACGTTCCGTCCGCCCTGGTATCACCGCAACATCATGTCCGAGTTCATGGGGCTGGTGTACGGCGTCTATGACGCCAAGCCGGAGGGTTTCGTGCCGGGCGGCTTCAGCCTGCACAACCAGATGCTGCCGCATGGGCCGGATGCCGATGCCTTCGAGCACGCCAGCAATGTCGAATTGAAGCCGGTCAAGTTGACCAATACTTTGGCGTTCATGTTCGAGACCCGGTTCCGCCAGCGCGTCACGGCCTATGCCGCCGCGCTGCCGTCGCGCCAGGATCGGTACATCGATTGCTGGAGCGGCTTGAAAAAGCATTTCGATCCGAACCGGCGTGAGCCGCGATGAGCGAAGGTTCGTTGCCGCTTCGCGTCAGTTTCTCTGGCGCATCGAAAGGCGAATGGCGCGTGAAGCAAATATCCGCTTTGCGGGGCGATGCCCTTGCAGCGCAGAATTTCGTTGCGGTCGCTGAGGGAAGGGCAACGCCGCCCCAAGGCGCGGCGTGGACCTTAAGCGGCTACACCAGCAATCTGCGCTACACGACAGCGCAGGAAAGAGACGGCCTGGCCGCCATTCAGGCGCCGCTCGGCCGAACGAACGCGCGCAACGCGGCGCTCATTCCGATTCGCAAAAGTGCGGCATGGTGGAATCTGGCGCAGGACGAGCGGCGGGAAATCTTCGAGGATAGCTCGCGCCATATCGCCATCGGTCTTGAGTATCTGCCGGCCGTGGCGCGCCGGCTGCACCATTGCCGCGATGTCGGCGAGCCGTTCGACTTTCTTACCTGGTTCGAGTTCGCGCCGGGAGCGGAAGCCGCATTCGACGCGATGGTGGCGCGGCTGCGGGCCACGGAAGAATGGCGCTATGTCGATCGCGAAGTGGATATCCGCCTCGTGCGTTCGCAGGACGTGGAAGACGGCCAATGAAACTTGCTTCGCTCAAAGGTGGCCGCGACGGCCATCTGGTCGTTGTCTCCAAAGACTTGACGCGCTGCATCTCGGTCGCCGGCGTCGCGTCGACGATGCAGGCCGCGCTCGACGAGTGGGAGCGGTTGTCGCCGGCGCTGGCCGCCATTGCCGCCGGCCTCGAGCGCGGCGAGGGCGAGGCGCAAGCCTTCGACCCGGCGCAATGCGCCGCGCCTTTGCCGCGCGCCTATCAGTGGCTCGACGGCTCGGCCTACGTCAATCACGTCGCTTTGGTGCGGCAGGCGCGCGGCGCCGAAATGCCCGCCTCGTTCTGGACCGATCCTTTGATGTACCAGGGCGGCTCCGACGTCATGCTCGGCCCCTGCGATCCCGTGCCGCTGGCCGACGAGGCCTGGGGCATCGACCTGGAAGCCGAAGTCGTCGTCATCCTCGGCGATGTGCCGATGGGCGCGACGCGGGACGAGGCGGCGCGCGCCATCAGGCTCATCATGCTGGTCAACGATGTCAGCCTGCGCAACCTGATCGCGCCGGAACTGGCCAAGGGCTTCGGCTTCGTGCAGTCGAAGGCGGCGTCGAATTTCACGCCGGTCGCGGTGACGCCGGACGAACTCGGCGCAGCCTTCGACGGCGCCAAGGTGATGCTGCCGCTGTTGTCCTTCATCAACGGCCAGCCGTTTGGACGTCCCGTTGCCGGTCGGGACACGATCTTCGATTTCCCGACCCTGATCACGCATGCGGCCAAGACGCGCCGGCTGTCGGCCGGCACTATTCTCGGCGCCGGCACGGTGTCCAACCGGGATGCCGATGGCGGGCCGGGCAAGCCGATCGCATTGGGCGGGCTCGGTTATTCCTGCATCGCCGAGTTGCGCACCGTCGAGACTTTGCAGCAGGGCAAACCGGTGACGCCGTTCCTGAAGTTCGGCGACCGCATCCGCATCGAGATGCGTAGTGAACACGGCCATTCCATCTTCGGCGCCATCGACCAGGACGTGGTACGATATTCCAGGACGGAACGAAGCGAGGAGTTTGGACGATGACGGCGAAGGGTTTTGCGTCAACCGCCGACCTCGGTGAAAAGAAAGTCTCGTTCGATCAGCTCGGTGCGGGGCTTTACGCCTACACCGCCGAGGGAGATCCGAACTCCGGCGTTATCGTCGGCGACGACTCCGCGACGGTCATCGACGCGCAGGCGACCCCGGCCATGGCCGAGGAATTGATCGCCCGCGTCGCCAAGGTGACCGACAAGCCGATCAAATACGTATTGCTGACCCATTATCATGCAGTGCGGGTGCTAGGCGCATCGGCCTTCAAGGGTGCCGAAATCCTCTGTTCGGATACGGCGCGCGAGATGATCGTCGAGCGCGGCCGTGAGGATATGGACTCCGAAATCGGCCGTTTTCCGCGGCTGTTTCGCGCGGTCGAGACAATCCCCGGCCTGACATGGCCGACTTTGACATTCCCCGACCAGATCTCCGTCTGGCTCGGCCGCCGTGAAGTGCGGATCACCCACATCGGCCGTGGCCACACCGCAGGGGATGTCATTGCCGCAGTGCCCGATGCCGGCGTCGTCTTCGCCGGCGATCTGGTCGAATACAAATCCGCCTGTTACTGCGGCGATGCGCATTTCACCGATTGGCCGGCCACGTTGGGCCGCCTTGCCGATCTCAACGCCAATGCGCTGGTGCCCGGCCGCGGCGCCGCGCTGACCACGCCGCAGCAGGTCGCCGAGGGCATTGAGATGACCAGCGATTTCATTTCGACGCTATACGCCTCGGTCAGCGACAGCGTCGCCAAAGGCCGCTCGCTGAAGGACGCCTTCGATTTCGCCCGGCTGGCGATGGATCCCAAATTCAAGACCTTTGCGATCTACGAACATTGCCTGCCGTTCAACGTTGCCCGCGCCTATGACGAGGCGCGCGGCATCGCATGGCCGGTGATCTGGACGGCGCAGCGCGACCGCGAATTGTGGGCGGCGCTGCAGGGCTGAGGCATAGCGGGCCAGTGGCCGTATTCTTCCCCCGGCAAAATTATCGCCTTGTTGCGATGCAGAAAGTGCGCCGAGCGCTGGCGGAGGGCGGCAGCCAGGCGATATAGTCCCGCCGCGTCATCAAGAATAACAGGGGGACACCACCATGGCACAACGATCATCGCACGCGGCGCTTTCATGCGCCGACAGCTACGCCGCGACATACAGCGATTTCCTGATGCTCGCCGGGCGCATTCTGCTCGGCTGGATTTTTCTCGCCAGCGGCTGGGCCAAGCTCGGCAACATCGCCGGCACCACCGCCTATTTCGCCAATCTCGGCATGTCGCCTCCGGGCCTGATGGCCTGGTTTGCCGGCGGCTTCGAGCTCGTTCTCGGCGTGGCGCTCATTCTTGGTCTGGCGACGCGCTACGCAGCGATCGCCACCTTTATTTGGGTGTTGGTCGCAACCGTGATTGCGCACCGCTACTGGACCTATCCGGCGGCCCAGCAAGGCGCGCAGTACAACAATTTCCTGAAAAACCTGTCGATCATGGGCGGCGCGCTTTACGTCGTCGTGTCCGGCGCAGGTCGTTACTCGGTCGATGCCATCCTGACGAAACGCTGACCATCGTGTGACATTGGACCGGTATCGCTTCACATACCGCCGCAGTCCCGATCAGGACGCGCGGCCGGTTGTGCGGCGGCCGGTCGTGGTGGTGGGGGCAGGGCCCGTCGGCCTTGCCGCCAGTATCGATCTCGCTTTGCGCGGCGTTGCGGTGGTGTTGATCGACGATGCCGACCGCATCGGCGAAGGCTCGCGCGGCATCTGCTGGTCGAAACGCACGCTGGAAATTTGCGACCGGCTTGGCGTCGGCGAAAAACTGGTAGCGCAAGGCGTCACCTGGAAACTCGGCAAGGTCTTTCATGGCGACGACCTTGTGTTCGCCTTCGATCTGCTGCCGGAAGACGGCCACAAGATGCCGGCCTTTATCAACTTGCAGCAGTTTCAAGTTGAAAAGGCGCTGGTCGATCGCGCCGATGAGCTGGACCTTGTCGATCTGCGCTGGAAGAATCGGCTGATCGCCGTCGAGCCGCATAACGATCACGTGCGGCTGACGATTGATACGCCCGATGGCCCGTACAGCCTCGAGGCCGACTGGCTGATTGCCGCCGATGGCGCGCGTTCCAGCACGCGCGATCTTCTCGGATTGAAATTCTCCGGCGTCACCTTCGAAGACAAATTCCTGATCGCCGATATCCGAATGGCGGCGGACTTTCCGACCGAGCGGCGATTCTGGTTCGATCCGCCGTTTCATGCTGGCCAGTCGGCGCTGATGCATCGCCAGCCCGACAACATCTGGCGCATCGACCTGCAACTAGGTCCTGATGCCGATGCCACTGAAGAACAAAAGCCTCACCGCGTCACCGCGCGGCTCAAGCGCATGCTCGGCGACCGTCCGTTCGAACTCGAATGGATCTCGGTCTATCGTTTCAACTGCCGTAGGCTCGACCGTTTCCTGCACGGCCGCGTCATCTTTATTGGCGACGCCGCGCATCAGGTGTCGCCGTTCGGTGCGCGCGGCGCCAATTCCGGCATACAGGACGCCGAAAATTTGGCGTGGAAACTTGCTGCCGTCCTCAAAGGCGAGGCGGTCCCGGCGCTTCTCGGCACGTATGAAACGGAGCGCATCCAGGCCGCCGACGAAAACATCGCCCATTCGACCCGCTCGACCGATTTCATCGCGCCGCATTCCGCCGCCGAGCGGGTCTTGCGCAATGCCGTGCTGGCGCTCGCGCCCAGGGCCGAGTTCGCCCGCCGCATGATCAATTCCGGACGCTTGTCGATGGCGACGGTCTATGACTCCGCGCTCTTGACGCCGGACGAAAGCCCGTTTGGCGGCAGTGCGCGGCTTGGCGCGCCGTTGCCGGATTGCCGGGTTCGAAACGTGGACGGCAGCGAGACGTATGTCCTGGAAAACATCGGCGACGGCTTCACTGTCCTGACGTTCAAGAACGGCGCGGCGGCGCAACCGGCCCCGGAAGGGGTCTGCCGCCTTCGCATCGGTGACGATCTGATCGATCCTGAAGGCCTGCTGGCGCGGCGTCTCGACGCCACGCCCGGTGCGGCCTATCTGCTGCGCCCGGATCATCATCTGTGCGCGCGCTGGCGCACCTTTGATCGCGGCAAGATCGCTGCCGCGCGCGACCGCGCCTTGGGTAAAGTCCAATGACGAAGCTGATCACCGCGTCGCAATTTTCAGATCCGGACGCGGCCTATGTCGCGCTGGTCGAGGCACGCCGGCATTTGAGCGAAGCGGAGGCCGCCGCGTTCGACACAAGGCTGGCGCTCATCCTCGCTAATCATATCGGCGATATCGACGTACTCAAGGAAGCGATCGCGCTGGCCAAGGGCGTTAAATAATCTTCAGGCCGTTTTGCCGTCGATCACCTGGCGCACTTTGCGCGCCAACGCGTCGGTGGTGAAGGGCTTGGTCAACAGATCGACATCGGTGTCGAGCCGCCCGTGATGGATGATGGCGTTGCGGGTGTAGCCGGTGGCGAACAGCACCGGCAATTTGGGCCGCAACTTTTTGACTTCATTAGCCAGTTCGCGGCCATTCATGCCGCCGGGCAGGATCACGTCGGTGAATAAAAGCGCGATCTGCGGCACCGATTTCAGGATTTCCAGCGCACGCGCCGCCGTCTCTGCATGTTCGACCCGGTAGCCGATATCGCTGAGCGCATCGATGACGAAACGGCTGACGTCCTCGTCGTCCTCGACCAGCAAGATGCATTCATTGTGCTCGCCGCTGCGCGGCATCGCCGGCGCGTCGGCAACTTCCCAGGCCGGGAATGCCGCCGGATCGCTGAGGCGCGGGAAATACATCTTGATAGACGTGCCCTGGCCCAACTCGCTGTAAATCTGCACATGGCCGTTCGACTGCTTGACGAAACCATAGACCATGCTCAGGCCAAGGCCGGAGCCGGCGCCCGCCGCCTTGGTGGTGAAGAACGGTTCGAAGGCCTTGTCGCGCACTTCCGGCGGCATGCCTTCGCCGGTATCGCTGACGGCGACGAGGACAAATTGTCCCGGCTTCACCTCGGCGCCGGAGCGGGCGACATAGGCTTCGTCGAGATAGGCGTTCGACGTCTCGATGGTCAGGCGGCCGCCCTTCGGCATTGCGTCGCGGGCGTTGACGGCCAGATTGAGGATAGCGTTCTCAAGCTGGTTGGGGTCGATCGCGGTTTTCCAGAGCCCGCTCGACAGCACCGTTTCGACGACGACCGTTTCGCCGATCGAGCGATGCAACAATTCCGACATTTCGCCGACGAGGCGGTTGATGTCGACGGCTTTGATCTCCTGCGGATGCTGCCGCGAGAAGGTCAGCAGTCGCTGCACCAATGTCGCGGCGCGCATCGAGGCCTGACGGATGGCGCCGAGCGAGCGGGCGACGCGCTCGTCGGTGGCGTTGTTGCGGCGGGTCGCCAGTTCGACATTGCCGATGATGGCGGTGAGCAGATTGTTGAAATCGTGGGCGATGCCGCCGGTCAGGCGGCCGACCGCCTCCATCTTCTGCGCCTGGCGCAGCGCTTGTTCGGTGGCGGCGCGTCGCGCCGTTTCTTCGCGTAATTGCGCATAGGCATAAGACTCGCGCCGCGTATGGCGCAGCGTCATCATGGCCAGCGCCAGCATTGTCAGCGTGGCCGGAATGCCGAAAACCAGATGCGCCGACATGTCCTTCATCCAGTCGGCACGGATTGTGGCTTCGTCGATCGCGGCATAGACATAGACGTCTTGAGTGGGAAGCTTTCGGTACGCGAGGATGCGTTTCGAGCCGTCAATCGAGGACGTACCGCTGGTCACGCCGCGCTCCGGTGCGACGGCGATGGCGCGCATGATCGGCGATTCCGCGGGCGCGCGCGTACCAGCCGGGGTTGCCGGAAACCGTGCAAGCGTGGTCCCGTCCGCGCGCGTCAGGCCGGCGACGGTGACGTCGCTTCGCGGAAACTCGGAGTAATACTGCGTGAAGTATTCCGGCGCGATCGACACCAGGTAAACGCCGTCGAACTTCCCGGCCGAAGTCAGTCGCTTGCGGGTGATGGCGAAGAAATTGGTATTGGCGGCGCGGGCTTCGACGACGTCGCTGATATAGGTCTCGTCATTGCCATTGAGGTGGGCGCGAAAATAGTCGCGGTCGGCGAGCGCAAGATTGCGCGGCATCGGATAGACGGTGCCGGACACCAGCGGACGGCCGTCGGCGTCGATGACCCACAGATCGCGCAATTGCGGCAGGCTGTGGGTGAAGTTGCGAAGCCGGACGCTGTATTCCTCTTCACTCTCGGCGATTTCAGCGGCCGAGACATCGTTGAACATCTCCTCCATGTAACGTTCGCTGATCGCGAAAGTCTCGAACACCTTGATGGCGTGTTCCTGCATGGTCGCGACCGTACGCTGAAGACGGTCGGTGGCATCGGCCATGTGCTGGTTGTAGGAAATCCAACCGGCGATGCTGAAAATGATCAGCGGCAAGACGACCGACGCGACCATCAACAGCCGCAGCGGCCGCTCGGCGCGGCCGTCGGGGGCAGGGGCACTGGAGGGCAGCTTCGGCGGGACTGTAAAAAATGGCATTCGAAATGGAGCCCGAAGGGTGCGTGACATAGTGGTATCGGTCGGGCGCGCCGAACTCAACCTTGTCCTGCTGCGGCATAAAAAAACGCCCGGGGGACCGGGCGTTTGCCGTCGAGGGAACTTTTTTCCTGTGCGTTCAGCGCGTGCAGACGATGGCGACCAGGTCGTCGCACTTGCCACCCTTGCAGCCGCCGGTCCCGCCGGTCGGGAGGGCGCCGGTCACGTCGTCGCGGTCAACCTTGCTGTAGGAGGCTGCTTCGGCGAATTCGCGAGTCTTGCAGTAGGCATTGGCCGCGGCGGCCCCGCATTTGGCGCCGGTGGCCAGGCAGCGGTCGACGCCGTAGCTGTCGGCGTCGTTGGCGATGATGAACAGGCGCCGCTCGGCTTGCGCGTCGCCGGTGAGGCCAAGGGACGTACTAAGGCAAAGAACGGCGCTGAGACTGACCAGAAGTGTCCGCATGGAATTGCCCGCTATGTGGAGGCGCCATTCCGGCACCAAACGGAACAATGCGAGCGAAATCGTTAAGGTGCGATTAACCGGTGCGGCGGACCCGTGTTTGGCCGGGAAAGCGCGGATTTTCCGCGAAACAGGGCTGATTTTGTCGGGCCTTGACGGTTTCCGTCCAACTCATCATTGTGCCCAACATGACCGGCCTGAACCCCATCTGCGGCATTTGCCGCGCGATTATTAGCTAGCGCAACCGCTGGCTAGGCCGTCTTTTCTCGAATCGAGATAAAAAGGGACGCCCCGGCCCGCGGGACCGCCGGCATGGTGACCCCATATGACTCCGTCCCTGCAATTGCGGCTCTACGATACGCTGACGCGCGACAAGCGGGACTTCGTCCCGATCGATAGAACGCGCGTGCGCATGTATGTATGCGGCCCGACGGTCTACGACTTCGCTCATATCGGCAACGCGCGGCCGGTCATTGTCTTCGACGTGCTGTACCGGCTGCTGCGTCATATCTACGGCGACAGCCATGTGATTTACGTCCGCAACATCACCGACGTCGACGACAAGATCAATGCGCGGGCAGCGCGCGATTTTCCCGGCCTGCCGCTGAACCAGGCGATCCGCAAGGTCACGGAAAAAACCGCCGACCAGTTTCATGCCGACGTCGAGGCACTCGGGTGTCTGCCGCCGACCGTTGAGCCGCGCGCCACCGATTTCGTGCTGCCGCGCGCCGACGGCAAGACCGATATGGTGAGCCTGATCCAGCGGCTGATCGCGCGCGGCCATGCCTATGAGGCCGGCGGCGAGGTGTTGTTCGACACCACCTCGATGCCGGACTATGGCGCGCTGGCCGGCCGCAATCTCGAAGACCAGTTGGCCGGCGCGCGCGTCGCCGTCGATGCGCACAAGAAACACCCAAACGACTTCGTGCTGTGGAAGCAGTCGTCGGCTGACGAGCCCGGCTGGGACAGTCCGTGGGGTAGGGGGCGTCCCGGCTGGCACATCGAATGCTCGGCGATGAGTGCGGCTTATCTCGGCGAGGTGTTCGACATTCATGGCGGCGGCCTCGATCTGATTTTCCCGCACCACGAAAACGAGATCGCGCAATCGCGCTGCGCGCATGGCACGCAGGCGATGGCGAATTTCTGGATGCACAACGGCTTTCTTCAGGTCGAAGGCGAGAAGATGTCGAAGAGCCTTGGCAACTTCTTCACCATTCGCGAATTGCTCGACAAATGGCCGGGCGAAGTGCTGCGCTTCAACATGCTGCGCACGCATTACCGTCAGCCGATCGACTGGACCGTGAAGGGGCTGGAAGAAAGCTGGAAGACGCTCGACGACTGGAACTGGGTGGTCGGCGACGCCGTTGGTGACCGGATTTCCAACGCGGTGCTGGCGGCGCTCAGCGACGATCTCAACACGCATCAGGTCATCACCGTGCTGCATGGCCTGCGCAACAAGGCGCAAGGCGGCGACGAGGTGGCGCGCAACGAACTCGCCTGGTCGCTGCGCATGCTCGGCTTCCTGCGCGAGAGCGCGGCGGAATGGGCGGCGCGTCGGCAGGCGGATGCCGGCGTCGATGCCGGCAAGGTGCAGGCGCTGATCGATGCCCGCACGGCCGCGCGCGCCAATAAAGATTTTAAGGAGTCCGACCGCATCCGCGACGAACTCGCAGGCATGGGCGTCGTGCTCAAGGATTCCAAGGAAGGCACGACGTGGGAGGTCGCGCGATGATAGCAATCTGCCTGCTGCCCTTCGGAGAGAAGTAAAATGGCGACCGCGCATCCCAAGCTGGCGCTGCGGCCGTTTTTGCCGGTCGACACGCCAGTGCTGGCGGAAATCTTCCGCGAGAGCGTCACCGACTTGACGGCCGACGATTACAGCGAGGCGCAGCAGCAGGCCTGGCTGTCCCGCATCGACGATCTCGAAGCCTTTGCCCAGCGCCTCGGCGGCCAACTGACTTTGATCGCGACATTGCAGGGATCGCCGGTCGGCTTTGCCTCGCTCGCCGGCGGCGGCAAGATCGATCTCCTTTATGTTCACCCGGTCGCCGCCGGGCAGGGCGTCGGCGCCATGCTGACCGACGCGCTGGAAAAACTGGCCGGCGCGCGCGGCGCGGACAAGCTGATTGTTGATGCCAGCGACAGCGCCCGCGGTTTTTTCGAGAAGCGCGGCTATGTCGCGCAGCAGCGCAATTCGATTTCGGTCGGCGACGAATGGCTCGCCAACACGACGATGCACAAGAAGCTCGCGGCAAAACAGGAGGCGACATGACCAAGCCACCCGAGACACCGTTTCCGAAGCACTGGAAATATTACATCGTGCTGAAATACGCGGTGATCGTCGCCGCGGCGATGCTGGCGCTCTATGTCGTAACGAGGCTGGCTTAAGGATTTGAATGATGTCCCGCGAGCGTCTGTATCTGTTCGACACCACCTTGCGCGACGGCGCGCAAACCAACGGTGTCGATTTCACGCTCGCCGACAAGCTGGCGATTGCCGGCATGCTCGATGAACTCGGCATCGATTATGTCGAAGGCGGCTATCCGGGCGCCAACCCGACCGACACCGAATTCTTCGCCGCCGATCATGGCCTGAATGCCAAGTTCACCGCCTTCGGCATGACGCGGCGTCCGGGGCGCTCGGTGTCGAACGATCCCGGCGTCGCCGCTTTGCTCGACGCCAAGGCCGATGCGATCTGCTTCGTCGCCAAGAGCTGGGACTATCATGTCCGCGTCGCGCTGGAGACGACCGAGGACGAGAACATCGCCTCGATCCGCGACAGCGTGCGCGCCGCCAAGGCCAAGGGCCGCGAAGTGCTGCTCGACTGCGAGCATTTCTTCGACGGCTACAAGGCCAATCCGGCGTTTGCGCTGGCCTGCGCCAAGGCCGCCTATGACGAGGGCGCGCGCTGGGTGGTGCTGTGCGACACCAATGGCGGCACGCTGCCGCACGAAGTCGAAAGAATCGTTGGCGAGGTGGTGAAAGTCGTTCCCGGCGACCATGTCGGCATTCATGCGCACAACGACACCGAGCAGGCGGTGGCCAATTCACTGGCGGCCGTGCGCGCCGGCGTGCGCCAGATCCAGGGCACGCTCAATGGCCTTGGCGAACGTTGCGGCAACGCCAATCTGGTATCGATCATTCCCACCCTCAAGCTCAAGCCCGAATTCTCCGACAAATTCGACATCGGCGTCAGCGAGGCGCAACTTAAGGGACTGGCGCAGGTGTCGCGCGCGCTGGACGAACGGCTCAACCGGCCGTCCAACCGCTATTCGCCCTATGTCGGCGAGAATGCCTTCGGCACCAAGGCCGGCATTCATGCTTCCGCCATTGCCAAGGAGCCGGCGACTTACGAGCACGTTGCGCCGGAATTGGTCGGCAACAAGCGCAAGGTGCTGGTCTCCGAACAGGCCGGCAAGTCGAACGTGCTGGCCGAACTCGAGCGCATCGGCATCAAGGCCGACAAGGACGATCCGCGCATCGGCCGTCTTCTGGAAATCGTCAAGGAGCGCGAAGCCCTGGGCTATGCGTATGAAGCGGCCGATGCCTCGTTCGATCTTTTGGCGCGGCGCACCCTCGGTACCGTGCCGACCTATTTCGACGTCACCCAGTTCGATGTCAGTGTCGAGCAGCGCATCAACGCGATCGGAGACAGGGTCACCGTCACCATGGCGGTGGTCAAGGTCAAGGTCGGCGACGACAACATGATTTCGGCCGCCGAAGGCAACGGCCCGGTCAATGCGCTCGATCAGGCTTTGCGCAAGGACCTTGGCAAGTATCAGAAATATATCGAAGGCCTGTCGCTGACCGACTATCGCGTGCGTATCCTCAATGGCGGCACCGAGGCCGTAACGCGCGTGCTGATCGAAAGCCAGGACGAACACGGCGACCACTGGACCACGATCGGCGTCTCACCGAACATCATCGAGGCGTCGTTCCAGGCGCTGATGGATTCGATCATCTACAAACTGATGAAGTCCGGCGCACCGGCGTAGGATCGCAACGGGGAGGGCAGCATGGTGTTGTGGACGCGCCGGTCGTTTGCAACGGCTGCTGTTGCCCTGATGTCATTAGGCTCGCGGCGCGCGCAGGCGGCGCCTTCCGCCGAACACGCGCCCTTTGTCGCGCAGGCCGTTGCGATGAAGCAGAAAGCCATCGACGCCGGCGATCAGGCCTACGGCGCTGTGGTGGTGCGCAACGGCGAGATCGCAGGTTTTGGGCCGAGCCGCGTCGTCGCCAAGAAGGACGCCAACGCACATGCCGAACGTGAGGCGATCCGCGACGCGCAGCAGCGCCTCGGCCGCAACGATCTTTCCGATTGCGTGATGTATTCGACGTCTCGCCCTTGCGCCGCTTGCGAACAAGCGGCGGCCGAGGCGCGGCTCGCGCGCCTGTATGTCGGTCCTGACGCGATCGATGCCGGCGCGCCGCGCGGCCAGTAGTTACAGCCTGTCCGCAACGGCGGGCGGCATGTCCTTGGCCGCCTCCGGAACGGCGGCCGCCGCTTTTTGCAGCTTCGGCAGAATGTCTTCGACGTGGTCGGCGACCAGCAACTCGAAGTCCATGCCGGCGCGGATGAAGTCGAGCGCCTTCATGTGATCGAGCAAAGCGCAGAGCGGCTGCCAAAAGCCCTTGATGTTGGCGATCAGGATCGGCTTTTTGTGGCGGCCGAGTTGCGCCCAGGTGAGTTGCTCGACCAGTTCCTCGAGCGTGCCGACGCCGCCCGGCATGGCGACGAAGGCGTCGGCCATCTCGAACATCTTGCGCTTGCGCTCGTGCATGTCGGCGGTGACGATGAGGCCGTCGCCGTTGATGCCGGCCCGCTCCCTGTTCAGCAGGAACTCCGGGATGATGCCGGTGACCGATCCGCCGTTGCTCCGGACCGCGTCTGCCACGGCGCCCATCATGCCGACGTCGCCGCCGCCATAGACGAGGCCGATGCCGGCTTGGGCCATGGCCGTGCCGAAGGCCGTCGCCGCTTCGATGAAAGCCGGATCGGTGCCGCCGCCGGAGCCGCAATAGACGCAGATTTTCGCGATTTTCGAGATATTTTCGGTACGATTCATGCCCTGCATGTGCAATGCGTCCGCTCTATCGTCAAGATGGTTGCCTAAACTACCGCTTTTCCTGAAAGAACCGGCCACGCAAGGGTGAACACGGCTGAGAATCCCCCTATATGAGGGGCCTTGTTGCCCGGGACCTGAATGACCGACCACCACGCCCACCGCTCCGCGGAACCGAAACCTGCCGTCTCCGCCGATAGCGGTTCGCTGCTGCGCACGGTCATCCATCTGTGGCCCTATATCTGGCCGGCCGACCGCGCCGACCTGAAGGCCCGCATCGTCGGCGCCATGGTGCTGCTGCTCGGCGCCAAGCTGGCGACCATGGTGGTGCCGTTCACCTTCAAATGGGCGACCGACGCGCTGGCCGGCGTCAGTAACGGCTCCGCCGGCGACAGCGATTGGATGCTCTGGGTGCTGGCCGCGCCCATTGCCTTGACGGTGGCTTACGGCGGCATGCGCATCCTTATGGCGGCGTTGACGCAGTTGCGCGACGGCATGTTCGCCAAGGTGGCGATGCACGCGGTTCGCCGGCTGGCGTTCCGCACTTTCGTGCACATGCATGAATTGTCGCTGCGCTTTCATCTCGAGCGCAAGACCGGCGGGTTGACGCGCGTGCTCGAGCGCGGCCGCAACGCCATCGAGACCATCGTGCGCATGGTCATCCTTCAATTGGCGCCGACCATCGTCGAACTGGCGATGATCGTCGCCGTGCTGATGTGGCAATTTGACTGGCGCTATGTCGCGGTGATCCTTGTCACCGTTGCTGTCTATCTCGTCTACACATACTATGCCACCGAATGGCGCATCGGCATTCGCCGCCGCATGAACGACAGCGACACCGACGCCAACGTCAAGGCGATCGACTCGCTACTCAATTTCGAAACGGTCAAGTACTTCAGCGCCGAGGAGCGCGAGGCCGAGCGCTACGACCGCGCCATGGCGCGCTACGAGAAGGCTTCGACCAGCGCCTACACCTCGCTGGCCGTGCTCAATGCCGGGCAGGCGACGATCTTCACCTTCGGTTTGGCTGGTGCCATGGTGCTGTGTGCCAACGAAATCCACGCCGGCACCAAGACGGTCGGCGATTTCGTTCTGATCAATGCCATGATGATCCAGCTCTACCAGCCGCTCAATTTCATGGGCATGGTCTATCGCGAAATCAAGCAGGCGATCACCGACATCGAATTGATGTTCACCATCCTGTCGCGCGATCCGGAAATCAAGGATGAGCCGGGCGCAAGCCCGCTCAAGGTCACCGGCGGCGCCATCCGTTTCGAGAACGTGCAGTTCGCCTATGAGCCGGGCCGGCGTATTCTCAAGGGCATCAGCTTCGAGGTGCCTGCGGGCAAGACGGTGGCGGTGGTCGGTCCCTCGGGCGCCGGCAAATCGACGTTGTCGCGGTTGATTTTCCGCTTCTACGATCTGTTCGGCGGCCGCATCACTATTGACGGGCAGGACATCGCCAAGGTGACGCAGAAATCGCTGCGCCAGGTCATCGGCATGGTGCCGCAGGACACGGTGCTGTTCAACGACACCATTCGCTACAACATCCGCTACGGCCGCTGGGAAGCCAGCGATGCCGAGGTGGAAGAGGCGGCGCGCCTGGCCCAGATCGACGGGTTTATCCGGCTCGCGCCGAAGGGCTATGACGCCGAAGTCGGAGAGCGCGGCCTGAAACTGTCCGGCGGCGAGAAGCAGCGCGTCGCCATTGCCCGCACGATTCTAAAGGCGCCTCCGATCCTGGTGCTGGACGAGGCGACATCGGCGCTCGACAGCCACACCGAAAAAGAAATCCAGGACGCGCTGGAGCGGATATCGAAGGGGCGGACCACTTTGGTGATCGCGCATCGCCTGTCGACTATTGTCGGCGCCGACGAGATCATCGTCCTCGACCAGGGCGAGATCGTCGAGCGCGGCCATCACCATGCGTTGCTGGCCAACGGCGGGCTTTACGCCAGCATGTGGAACCGGCAGCGCGAAGCCGAGGAGGCGCGCGAGAAACTCGCCCGCGCCGGCGGAGATGATGCCACGCCTAACCGCAATCCACCGCTGGTGAGCGACACAATAACCGAAGCCGCGACAATGCCGGCCGATGTGCCGGCCACCGCGGCGGAGTAGGGTAGACTTCTTCCCCTCTCCCCTTGGGGGAGAGGGTGGACTGGCCGAAGGCCAGGCCGGGAGAGGGGGATGAAACGGGAGCAAGCAAAGCAGCTTCGTGGCGCAATGACGGATGCCGAGCGTCGGTTATGGTATCACCTGCGCGCCAAACGTTTTCTCGACTTGAAGTTCAAGCGCCAGGCGCCGATAGGCCCGTACATTGTTGATTTCATCTGCTTCGAGCAAAAGCTTATTATCGAAGTCGATGGCGGTCAGCATGCCGGTAATGTAAGCGACCGCGTGCGCGATGACTGGTTGCATCAGGAAGGATACCAAGTCATTAGGTTTTGGAATGACGATGTGTTGAAACGAACCGAAGCTGTACTTGTCGAAATATCGAACGCGATAACGGATACCCCTCTCCCGGCGCGCTCTGCGCGCCACCCTCTCCCCCAAGGGGAGAGGGGAAACCCAGCCCACGACTGAGAAATTCAGCCCATGTCGATTTATGATTCGATCCGCAAGCAGATGGTGCCGATCACGCCGGAGGGTTATCCCTTCATCGGTGCTTTTGCCTTTGCCAGCCTGATCCTGTTCTGGATTTGGACGCCGCTCGGCTGGGTCGGCACGGTTCTCACGGTGTGGTGCGTCTATTTCTTCCGCGATCCGCCGCGGGTTACGCCGGTGCGTGAGGGCCTTGTGGTGTCGCCGGCCGACGGCCGCGTCAGCATGATTACGACCACGCCGCCGCCGCATGAACTGGGCCTGGGACCAGCGCCGATGCTGCGCATCTCCGTGTTCATGAGCGTGTTCGACTGCCACGTGAACCGCAGCCCGGTGAACGGCCGGGTCGAGAAAATCCTCTATCAGCCGGGCAAGTTCTTCAACGCCGACCTCGACAAAGCCTCGCTCGACAATGAGCGTAATTCGCTGGTGATCGCGACCGCCGGAACGCGCATTGCGGTCGTCCAGATCGCCGGCCTGATCGCGCGTCGCATCGTCTGTTATGTGCGTGAGACCCAGCCGGTTGGCGCCGGCGAGCGCTTCGGCATGATCCGCTTCGGTTCGCGGCTCGACGTCTATGTGCCGGAAGGCACCACGCCTCTGGTGGCAGTCGGGCAGACCGCGCTCGCCGGCGAGACCGTGCTGGCCGACCTGCGCGTGACCGACGAAGGGCGCGGCTTCAGGGCCGGCTGATTTGCCGCGCGCCAATTCGTTAACGGCACAGCGGAACTTGGGGCCGGCGGCGTGGCGCGGGGGGCCCTAACCGGCTATATTGAGGCCATGGTCTTTCAACCCATTGATCCCACCCAGTCGCCCCGCCGCCGCCGTTTCAAGGCGATCCCGGTGCGGACGCTGCTGCCCAACCTCATCACGCTGTTGGCGCTGTGCGCCGGCCTGACCGCGATCCGCCTCGCCATCGAAGGCAGACTAGAACTGGCGCTCGGCGCCATTGTCTTCGCCGCCGTGCTCGACGGCATCGACGGCCGCGTCGCGCGCATGCTCAAGGGCACGTCGCGCTTCGGCGCCGAGCTGGACAGCCTGGCCGACTTCGTCAATTTCGGCGTGACGCCGGCGCTGATCCTGTATTTCTGGGGTCTGCACCAGTTGAAGTCGATCGGCTGGATCGTCGCGCTGGTGTTCGCCATCTGCGCGGCTTTGCGGCTGGCGCGTTTCAACGTCATGATCGACGATCCGAACAAGCCGGCCTGGGCTGGCAACTTCTTTACCGGCATTCCGGCGCCGGCCGGCGCCTTGACCGTGCTGCTGCCGATCTACCTGTTCTTTCTCGGCGTCCCCAACAGCCTTTTCACCATCTGGCTCACCTTCTTCTACACGCTGACCATCGGGCTCCTGATGGTGTCGCGGCTACCGGTGTTCTCCGGCAAGCGCGTCGGCAAGCGGGTGCCGCCGGAAATGGTGCTGCCGGTCTTCGTGGTCGCGGTGCTGATCTTCGCGCTGCTGATCGCCTATCCGTGGGAAGTGCTGTCGTTCGGCGCGGTGGTCTACTTGGTCTGTCTGCCGTTGGGCTGGCTGTCGTACCGCGATTACGTTCGCAAGGATGCGCTGGCCGGTGTTGCAGCCGGCGGCGATGGCGTAGCCACTGATGTGCCCGGCGACACCGTTCCCGGCGCCGACGGCGAACGCAATCGCCCAACGCACCTGAACTGACATGGCCCGCGCAACAGGCGTCATTGCCGCAGGCCATCGTCATGGTCGTCCGACCTCGGACACCGTGATTCTCGATTACGCGGCGCGCAGCGGCGAGCCGGCCGCCGTCAAGAGCGTCAAGGGCAACGCCATCGATATCCATTTGCACGGCGCGCCGCGCCTGCGCACCGACGATCTGTTGATGCTCGATGACGGCACGCTGGTTGAAGTGGTGGCGGCGCCGGAGCCTTTGTTGGAAGCGCGCGCCGCCGATGTGTCGGCGCTGGCGCGGCTGGCCTGGCATCTCGGCGACCGGCACATCGCGGTTCAACTATTGCCGAACCGCATTCGCGTGCAGCGCGAGGCCGCGGTCGAAGCCTTGCTGGCGGCGCTCGGCGCCAAGGTGACGCCAATCGATGCGCCGTTCGAGCCGGAAGGCGGCGCTTATGCGCCGCAGGCAACGCACGATCATGGTCATCATCATGACCACGGCCATGTGCACGATGCGCATTGCGGTCACGACCACAGTCATGACCATGCTCACGACCACAGCCACGCCCATCACGGCCACAATCACGATTAAGGGCTACGCCTTGTTGCGGTAGCCTTGCGTGCCGAACGGATAGCCGGGCATCAGGTCGTAAGGATGCGCCCAACCGTGCAGGGCTTCGATGCGCTTGAGCCATGCGCCGATCGCCGGATGCTCCTTCGCAATATCGAAGCCGAACTCTTCCGCCGGGTAATAGAGGTAGGCCGTCATGGAAATGTCGGCGATCGTCGGTCTATCGCTCACCAGGAAGTCGCGGCCGGTGAGGCGCTTGTTGACGATGGCGAGGTTGCCGTCGATGCGGCCTTTCAGGAACGCCAGCACGGCCGGATCGCCCGGCGGCTTGGCCAATGTCTTGAGAAAGCGGTACGGCCCGAGAAAGCCGTTGACCTTCTGGTTGTCGAAAATGATCCAGCGCAGCGACTCGAGTTCTTCGTCTTCGCCGACGGGGAGAAACTTGCCGGACTTGCGCGCGAGATAAGTGAGGATGACGCCAGATTGCGTCAGCTTCTTGTCGCCGTCGACCAGCACGGGCACTTCGCCCATTTCGTTGACGCCCTCGCGGTAATCCGGCGTGCGCTGCACGCCGCCGCCGAAAAAGTCGATCCACACCGGCTGCCACTTTGCGCCGATCAGATTGAGCATCAGCGCGGCGCGATAGGCATTGCCGGACTGGGCGAAGCAATAAAGCTTGTACTCGGACATCGGGTAGGCCTTTTCGTTTGCGGCGTATGATTTAAAGCGGTGCGTGTCAGCGCGTCAGCGTCAGCGACGTGCCGGCGCTCGACTTTCCTTCAAAGCCATCTCCGGCGAGCGTGAACCGGCCGAGCATGTTCTTGTCACCGTCGCTGATCGTGAGCGCACTTTGCGCCAGCGTCCAGGAGCGGGCGGTGAAAAAGCGCTCCGGACAGCCGCCTTCCGGCGTGACATTGCCTTCGGTTGCGCCGGGCTTGGCTGTCAGATTGAGCCCGCAGGCCGGCGCGTTCGGCGCGGCCAGCATCCAGCGCCCGACCATTGTCAGGTCGGCGGCGCCGGGCGGCGGCCGGTCGGATAGCAATGAAGACGTGCCCGCGCCGCCGGCACAGCCGGAGAGCGCGACGGCGAACAGAGCGGCTCCGGCGAAGCTGAGGCACTTCATGAACGCGCGCCTCACTTCATCGTCGGAATGCTGAATTCGGCGCCTTCCTTGGTGCCGCCCGGCCAGCGCGCGGTGACCGTCTTGGTCTTGGTGTAGAAGCGCACCGAGTCCGGGCCGTGCTGGTTCAAGTCGCCGAAGCCAGAGCGTTTCCAGCCGCCGAAGGTGTGATAGGCGAGCGGCACGGGGATCGGGAAGTTGACGCCGACCATGCCGACCTGGACGCGGTTGACGAAATCGCGCGCGGTGTCGCCGTCGCGGGTGTAGATGGCGACGCCATTGCCGTATTCATGTTCGTTCGGCAGACGCAGCGCGTCCTCGTAGGTCTTGGCGCGCACCACCGACAAGACAGGGCCGAAGATTTCTTCCTTGTAGATTTTCATGTCCGGCGTGACGTTGTCGAACAGGCAGCCGCCCATGAAGAAACCATTCTCGTAGCCCTGCATCTTGAAGCCGCGGCCATCGACGGCGAGCGTCGCGCCTTCCTTGACGCCGGTATCGACATAATCGCGGATGCGATTGAGCGCCGCCTTGGTGACCACCGGGCCATAATCGGCGCCGGCATCGCTCGACAAGCCGATCTTCAAACTCTCGACGCGCGGGATCAATTTTTTCATTAGGATGTCGGCGGTCTTCTCGCCAACCGGCACCGCCACAGAAATCGCCATGCAGCGCTCGCCGGCCGAGCCGTAGCCGGCGCCGATCAGGGCATCGACAGCCTGGTCCATATCGGCATCCGGCATCACGATCATGTGGTTCTTGGCGCCGCCGAAACATTGCGCGCGTTTGCCGTGCGCGGCGGCGGTGGCATAAATATATTGCGCGATGTCCGACGAACCGACGAAGCCGACCGCCTGAATGCGGCGATCGGTGAGCAAGGTATCGACCGCCTCCTTGTCGCCATTGACGACATTGAGAATGCCGGGCGGAAGGCCGGCCTCAAGAAACAGTTCGGCGATCCGCATCGGCACGGACGGGTCGCGCTCGGACGGCTTGAGGATGAAGGCATTGCCGCAGGCAATCGCCGGGGCGCATTTCCACAGCGGGATCATCGCCGGGAAATTGAACGGGGTGATGCCCGCAACGACACCGAGCGGCTGGCGCACCGAATAAAGATCGATGCTGGGCCCGGCGCCTTCGGTGAATTCGCCTTTCAACAAATGGGGAATGCCGCAGGCGAATTCGACGACCTCGACGCCGCGCTGGATGTCGCCTTTGGCGTCGGGGACGGTCTTGCCGTGCTCGGACGACAGGAGTTTGGCGAGGCTGTCGTTTTCCCGGGCGATCAGCTCGAGAAACTTGAACATCACGCGGGCGCGGCGCTGCGGATTGGTGGCGGCCCAGGCCGGCTGGGCTTCAGCCGCATTGGCGATTGCCGTCTCGACTTCGGATTTGCTGGCGAGCGCGACCTTGGCCTGCACTTCACCGGTATTGGGGTCGAACACGTCGCCGGTCCGCCCGGAGGTCCCTTTGACGGTCTTGCCGCCGATGAAATGGCCAACGTCACGCATGGGGTTATTCCCTCCAGTTAATAGATCGTTAAACGCACTTAGCGCGAAAAGCTTTAGGGGCGCCAGTGCGACCGTTCGGTATCCTTTGGCAGAAGTTTTTACAGTATCGGGCCTGTCGAGCACAGGTTCGCAGCGCCGGCCTGGCCGATTACTTTCACGATGGGTTAGCCTTTACCCTCCCTTAACAGCGGCGGTCTAGGGTCGGTGTGCGATGTCGATATGCGGCGATCGCGCGGTGTTGGTAGGCGTTGGTGGGGTAGTTTTATGGATATCGCGACCGGTTTAGGCCTTATCTCCGGCATCGCCGTTCTTTGTACAATGATTTTGATGGGCGGCAATCTGGGAATGTTCCTGGACTTGCACGCCTTCATCGTCATTTTCGGCGGCGCTTTTGCCGCCACGCTAATCCGTTTTCCCCTCGGAGCGATTTTCCATGGGGTGCCGCTCGGCATGAAGTATGCGTTTTCGATGCGGCGCACGAGCCAGCGCGACCTGGTCGATGAAATCGCCGGCATTGCCGAGGTCGCCCGCAAGTCCGGTCCGGTCGGTCTGGAAAAAGTCGAAATCGACGATCCGTTCTTGGCTAAGGGTATCCGCTTCGTCGCCGACGGCTACGATACCAATTTTATCCGCGACAATCTCGAGCGCGATCGCGACAACTTCCTCACCCATCTCGATGAAGGCGGAAAGATCTACCGGGCCATCGGCGACTGCGCGCCGGCCTTCGGCATGGTTGGAACCTTGATTGGCATGGTGCAGATGTTCGCCAACATGACCGACCCGTCCAAGCTTGGACCTTATATGGCGTCGGCATTGCTCGCCACATTCTATGGCGCGACTGTGGCGAATCTCTTCTGCTTGCCGCTTGCCGACAAGCTGCACGTCAAATTGGTGGACGAAGAAATCAATCGATCGCTGATCATCGACGGCATTTTGATGATCCGTGAAGCCAAGAGTCCGACCTTGGTGCGCGAAATGCTGCTGGCCTATCTGCCGGAGAAGCATCGCCACCCCCTTGAGGACGGCGTGGCCGAAGCGGCCACGGCTTGACGGACCACCGGCATGGCCAAAAAGAAACGCGGCGGGCATGAAGGCGGTCACGGCTGGTTCGTGACTTTCGCCGATCTGATGGCGCTTCTGGTCGCGTTTTTCGTCATGCTGGTAGCCTTTTCGACTCAGGATGCGGCCAAGCTTCAGGTCGTTGCCGGCTCGATGCGCGAGGCTTTCGGCGTACAGGACAAGGTGCGCTATTCCGGCGTCATCGAAGTCATGGGCCTGCCGACGCGGCCGAAACTCAAGAGCGTCGCCAATATCGATCCGAAAGATGCGTCGCCGACACCGGGCCCGAACGAGAACGACCGCAACCGGACCTACGGCGCGCGGTTCAAGGAAGATCGCAAATTCGCGCTGGCGGCCGCCTCGTTGCGCCAGGCGATGCAGAACATGCCGGAAATCACCGAGGCCTCGAAGCACATCATGCTGGAGGAAACCAAACAGGGCCTCAATATCGAGATCGTCGATCAGGACGGACGTTCGATGTTCGCCGACGGCGCCAAGGAGCCGTTCGAGCGCACGCGCCAGATGATTCAGAAGTTGGCGCCGTCGCTCAAGGCGATGCCGTTCCGCATCGCGATTTCCGGCCACACCGCGACCAGCAAGGTTCCGCCGCGGCCGGGTTACGGGCCGTGGGAACTCTCTGCCGACCGCGCCAACGCGGTGCGCGCCATTTTGGCCGCCGAAGGTGTGCCGCCGGGTCATTTCTACATGGTGGCGGGCAAGTCCGACACCGACCCGTTGTTCCCGGACAACCCCTCGATGTCGCCGAACCGCCGGGTGACGATCACCCTGATGCGGGAAGAACCGCCCATTCCGGTCGATTTAAGCCCCTGATCGCGTTATTTTCTTGGCCGGCCCCGGTGGGCCTTCATCAACAGGTGAAGGTGTGGCCGGTGTTTTATCTCGGATCGCGGTGCTATAAGGCCCGCCTTCCTGTCCATCTGGACCCCGAGAAACGGCATTCATGAAAGACGGCGTGCACGAAACGGCAGGGTCCGCCGAGTCTGGCGG
Source organism: Rhizobiales bacterium Ga0077525 (assembly GCA_001464835.1). GTDB lineage: Bacteria > Pseudomonadota > Alphaproteobacteria > Rhizobiales > Xanthobacteraceae > Pseudolabrys. The sequence continues at coordinate 58,381 of LNDS01000028.1, forward strand.
ATCGGACACCGGCAAGGTCGTGCCTCCCAGTTTCGCGGCTCTGGCGGTCGGCAGCGTCGGCGTCGTCTATGGCGATATCGGCACCAGCCCGCTGTATGCTTTTCGCGAGGCGGTATTGGCCGCCAGCGGCGATCGCGGCGTGACCACCGAGGTCGTGCTGGGCGTCCTATCCATGATCGTTTGGGCGCTCATCATCGTTGTCACGATCAAATACATCGTCATTCTGTTGCGAGCCGACAACAACGGCGAAGGCGGGACACTCTCCCTGACGGCGCTTGCGTTCCGCGCGCTGGGTCGTCGCACCACGCCAGTCCTGATGCTGGGGGTCGTCGGTGCGGCCATGTTTTATGGCAGTACGTTCATTACGCCCGCTCTATCAGTGATGTCGGCGATTGAAGGTCTCAAGGTAGCAGCGCCCGGATTCGAACCTTACGTCTTACCGCTGACCATCGGCATTCTGGTCTTGCTTTTTACGGTGCAGTCGCACGGGACGGGCCGCGTCGCGACCTGGTTTGGGCCGATCATGGTGGTCTGGTTTGCTGTGCTCGCCGTGACCGGCGCCATGCACATTGTCGACTACCCCGGCGTTTTCCATGCGCTCAATCCGTATTACGCGGTTGCGTTCATGGTCAGCAACCCGACGATCGCGTTGGTGACGTTGGCGGCTGTGTTCCTGGTCATCACCGGCAGTGAGGCGCTCTATGCGGACCTCGGCCATTTTGGCCGCAAGCCCATTCAGGCCGCCTGGATATTTCTCGTTCTGCCGGCGTTGTTGCTGAATTATTTCGGGCAGGGCGCGCTGGTGCTCGCCGATCCCTCAGCGATGGTCGATCCCTTCTATCGGCTGGTGCCGGAAGCGCTGTTGCTGCCCTTGGTGGCTTTGGCGACGTTGGCGACGTCGATTGCCAGCCAGGCGGTGATCACCGGCGCCTATTCAATTACGCAGCAGGCGATCCAGCTCGGTCTGTTTCCGCGGTTTGAAATTCGCCACACGTCGGCATCGCATTACGGCCAGATCTACATGCCGCGCGTGAACCTGACATTGCTGATCGGCGTCTTGCTGCTGGTCATCCTTTTCCGCACGTCCGGCGCGCTGGCGCATGCCTATGTTCTGGCGGTGTCGGCAACCAGTTTCGTGGCTGGCATTCTCGGGTTCATCGTCGTGTGGAAGCTCTGGCGCTGGTCGTTTTGGACCACGGCTTTGCTGATGACACCGCTCATTGCCGTCGACGGTCTGTTTTTCGTCGCGGGGTCGATGAAACTGATGGAGGGCGCCTGGGTTCCGGTGCTTCTTGGCTTCATCATCGTTTTGATCATCGTCACGTGGCGGCGCGGCAGCGGAATCCTCATCAGCAAGACGCGGCGCACAGAGGTGCCGATCGATACGCTAATTCGCAGCCTGGAGAAGAAGCCGCCGCATATCGTGCCCGGCACCGCGGTGTTTCTCACCAGCGATCCGGAATTCGCGCCGACGGCGATGCTGCATAATCTCAAGCACAATAAGGTGCTGCACGAAAGCAATGTGATTCTCACGATCGTCACTTCGGACACGCCGCGCGTCCCGGAGGAAGATCGGGTGCAGATCATGCCGCTGACGGAGCATTTCTCCCGGGTGTCGTTGAAATTCGGCTACATGGAACAACCGAACGTTCCCAAGGCGCTGGCCATCGCGCGCAAGCACGGCTGGCAGTTCGACATCATGTCGACGTCGTTCTTTCTGTCGCGGCGTACGCTGCGGCCGTCGGCGAATTCAGGCATGCCGTCCTGGCAGGATCATCTGTTCATCTGGTTGGCGCAGTCGGCCAACGACGCCACCAGCTACTTCCAGATCCCGACCGGGCGCGTGGTTGAGGTCGGCACGCAGGTGACGGTCTAGGCGGCCAAAAAAACCCGGGTGCGGCTGGCGCTAAATCGGGCTAGAGACGCTTCGTGAACCGGAAGTGGGGCCAACACCTTGGAGTCCGTCTATGGCCGATGAAATGCCGCGCGCCGACGAACTCACCAACCTGACGCCGGCCGAGGTGGCGGCAGGCATGCAGGCCGGACGTATCCTGCTGGTCGATGTGCGCGAGCCGAATGAGACCGCCGTCGAGGCCTATCCGGACGCAGTGATCGTGCCGCTGTCGTCCTTCGATCCGGCCGCCATTCCCGATCCGCAGGGTAAGCAAGTGGTGTTTGCCTGCCGGTCGGGCCGGCGCTCGATTACGGCGTCCGTGGCCGCCCAGGACGCCGGCTATCCTTATACGGCGCATATGGCCGGGGGGATAATTGCCTGGAAGCAAGCCGGCCTGCCAACCCAAACCTGATCCCAATCTCTTAAAGAGAACAGACCCGGCTTTTGGCCGGGCCTGTTGCGTTTGTACCGATCAGGTCTCGACCGGCGTCGATCAGAACGTGCTGAACCGGTAGTTCAGGCCCGCTTTTACGATATGCGTGTTCACCTTGTAGTCGGCCGTCCCGGCGATGCCGAGGCCGCCGGTGAAGGCGAAGTTCGGGGTCCTTGAGCCAAACATCAGGTAGTTATATTCGAGCTTGGCCGTCCAGTTGTCCCAGAAGGCCTGTTCGACGCCTGCGCCCAGCATCCAGCCCGTGCGGTTGACTGTCGCCGTCAAAGTGCCGCCGACGCCGTCATTGCCGTCCCACTTGTCGCGGGTCCAGGCGCCGCCGACCTTGCCGTAGACCAAGGTGCGGTCGAAGGCGTAGCCGAGCCTCGCGGCGGCGGTGATGAAGTAGTCCTGTTTGACGGTGATCGTCCCCGCAAAAAACGCTTCATCGTGCTTGACGTTGGCCCAAGCGGCATCGACTTCGGCGCCGATGACGAACCGGTTTATCTGGTAGTTGTAGCCGACTTGGCCACCGCCGAGCCAGCCTCGGGCGGTCGCCGAGGCGGGGCCGAAGGTGCCGTCGCCGGAAAGTCTGCTCCAGCCGTAGCCGCCATGGACGCCGATGTAAAAACCTGTCCAAGAAAACACGCGCTCAGGGCTGAGATACGGATGGGCCTTGTAGACGGGCCGGGGCAGATCGGCCGCAGACGCGGAAGCAACCATCGAAGACGCTACAAACGCACCTACAACCCACATTGCTGCGGACTGGCGCATGTTGTTTTCCTCATGAATGGGGCGCGTGAAGTATCCAGTTGCTTATTGACGGTTGAAAACTAGCTGATTCGCTCGAATCGAAAACAAAAATATTGCGCATCGATAGAACTTTGTCGCATGCCGAAGCGATTCGGGGCCGGGGTAATCAGCCGTTACGGGCTGCGTCTTCCGGACGCCAGCGCCGGTGCAGCCACAGCCACTGTTCGGGGTGCTCGCGAATCCAGCCTTCGACGACACTAATGATGAGCTGCGTCGTGCCGGCAATGTCGATCTTGCCGTCCGCGCCGCGCGCCGGCTTGATCTCATCGGTCAACTCGGCGCGAAAACGGTTGCCGGGGAGGCGGATGATGCGGGTGCCGTGGATCGGGCAATCGAAATGCTGGGCGAGGCGCGCCAAGAGCGGATTGGCCATAGTGCGGCGGCCGAAGAAAGTGACTTCGACGCCGCGGACGAAATACTGATCGACCAGCATGCCGACATGCGCGCCGCGCTTGAGCGCGTCTGAGATCTTGATCGGCGCGTCCAAACCGGTGGCGATCAAGGTGCCCATGCTGGCGCTGCGCGTCTCGCGCAGCCAGCGATCGACCGCGCTGACGTTGGGGCGGCGATAGAGAACGGCGCTGTCGAGGTGATGGGTCGCGGCACAGATCGCCGGCAGCTCCCAGTTCGCCAGATGTGACGCAAAGATCAAAGCCGGTTTGCCGTCGTCGCGCAGTTTGTTGAAGCGTTCGGTATCGGCCGGACGGAATTCGACGCGGCTCGATTTTTCCAGATGATCGGCATCGTAGTCCCACAGCCGGTCGAGCTGGGCGAATTCGGCGCCGGCGCGCCCGACATTATCCCAGACGCCGCGGAGGAGGATGTCGATTTCCGCGGCGGACTTTTCGGGGAAGGCCAAAGTCAGTTGCTCGCGGGCGATCCGGTTCTCCTTGAACAGCGGCCCGACGCCGCGCGCTATCCAGCCGGCAAAATTCGCGGTGGCATCGAGCGGGGCGATGCGCAGCAGCTTGAGCAGGCCGACGGCGAGGGCGCCGCCGACGGCATCGCCGGTGCTTTTCAGGGCTCTGCGAAGCCTCAGCTTCGTTCTGAGCGACAGCATCAGAAGTTCACGATTACTTTGCCGAACACCTGGCGGCCTTCAAGGCGATCGAGGCCACGTTCGAAATCGGCGAGAGCGAACTCGCTGTCGATGATCGGCGCCATGCCGCCTTCAATCTTGGCGAGGCAGTCGCGGATGTTGCGCATGTTGCAGCCGAAGGAGGCGAGTATCTTGTACTGCTGCTGGAACAACTGCATCAGATTGATGGTGACGGTCGGACCTGCGGTCGAACCGCAGGTGACCAGACGGCCGCCGCGCTTGAGGCAGAACAGCGAGGCGTTGAAGCCTTCGCCGCCAACATGCTCAAACACGACATCGACGCCTTTCTTCTTGGTGATCTTGCGCACGACGCCTTCGAAGCGTTCGGTCTTGTAATTGATGATGTGGTCGGCCCCTAACGCCTTGGCTTTCTCGGCCTTGGCGTCGTCACCGACGGTGGTGATGACAGTACAGCCCAAAGCCTTGGCCATCTTGATGGCGACCGAGCCGATGCCGGAGCCGGCGGCGTGCACCAGGACGGTCTCGCCCGGCTTGAGCTTGGCATTGTCGAACAGCATGTGCTCGGTGGTGCCGAAGGCGATCGGTGCGCAGGCGGCGTCGCGCAATGAAACATTCGCTGGCACCGGGATGACAAGCCGCGCCGGCAAATTGATCAGGTCGCGGGCAAAGCCGTCGAGATGAAAGCCCATGATGCCGCCGACGTTTTCGCAAAGATTGTCGCGGCCTTCCTTGCAAGCGGCGCACTGGCCGCAGGTCATCGCGCCATACATCACGGCCTTGTCGCCAACTTTGAAGTTCTTGACGCCTTCGCCGACCGCGGCAATCTCGGCCGACGCTTCGGCGCCGACGACCAGCGGCAGCTTGCGCTTGGTGAAGGCCATGCCGCGAAAGCCCCAGACGTCGAGATGGTTGAGCGCAACCGCCTTGATGCGGACCTGCACTTCGCCTTCGGCCGGCGGCGCCGGATCGGGCGCTTCGACGAGTTCGAGCTTGCGGTCGCCGATGAGCTGGAGTTGGCGCATGGTTCTTCTTCAAAAATTGTCGTGTGAGAGCAGAGGCTTTAGTGAGCCGGCTCCAAACCCATCACCAGCGACACGTTCTGCCCGCCGAAGCCGAAGGAGTTCGACAAAGCGTGCGTCACGCGGGCGTCGCGCGCCTTGTTCGGCACGACGTCGAGCATGATGGCGGGGTCGGGTATGTCGTGGTTGATGGTCGGCGGAATGCGCTGGTTCTGAAGCGTCAGCAGCGAAAACACGGCCTCGACCGCGCCGGCCGCCGACAGCGTGTGGCCGATCATCGATTTGTTCGACGAGATCGGCACGTTCCTGACGCGCTCGCCGATGACGGTGGAGACGCCGAGATATTCCATCTTGTCGTTTTCCGGCGTCGAGGTGCCGTGCGCGTTGACGTAATCGATGTCGTCGGGCGTCAGTCCCGCATCCTTGATGGCGCTGGCGATGCAGCCGATGATCGGCTTGCCGTCGGGGCTGGAGCGGGTGCGGTGGAAAGCGTCGGTCATCTCGCCGACGCCTTCGAGCACGCCGATGATCCTGGCGCCGCGCGCTGTCGCCGAATCGTAGCTTTCCAGCACCAGGGCGCCGGCGCCTTCGGCCATGACGAAGCCGTCGCGATTTTTGGAGAACGGCCGCGACGCTGCCGCCGGATTGTCGTTGCTGGTGGACAGCGCCGACAAAAGCGAGAAACGGATCAAGGCTTCCGGGTTGATCGAGCCGTCGGTGCCGATGCACAGCGCCGCGTTGGTTTCGCCGCGGCGAATCGCCTCGACCCCGAGATGAATGGCGGTGGCGCCGGAGGCGCAGGCGGTCGACAGCGAAATCGGCGAGCCCTGCGTGCCGAATTTATCGGCCAGGTGATCGGCGACCGAGCCGAACAGAAAGCGGCGATGATAGGCCGGAAACTGCGTCGCCACGCGCAACAGGTCGGCGTAAGTCATCTTGTCGTTGCCGCCGGAGCGGCTGCCGACTTCAATGCGCTGCGGCCACTCGATCTCGATCGGCGGCACCGCGAGGAAGAGGGGACCGGGGAAATTGCCGCGGCTGCCGATGCCGGATTCGGCGATGGCTTCCTCGGCCGCCAGATCGGCGAAGGATTCACACAAGCCCGCCGTCGAGGGCTGCGTGTTCAAAAAGTCGATGGTGCCGGCAATGCGGGTCTTCAGGCCGTCGGTCGGGAAGCGGGTGATGGCGCGAATGCCGGATTCGCCGGCGGTCAGTTTGGCCCAGTTGTCGGTCTTGCCGGCGCCGAGAGAGGTGACGACGCCAAGCCCGGTGACGACGACAAGCGGGCGGCCGTGTTTGTCTTTACCGGTTGCCATCTGCGTGCTCTCCGTCAGCCGACACGTTCAACGAGCGCGAGCCCCTCGCCACGCCAATGCCCGACGCCGGTCACCACGACCTGGTCGACTTTACCACCCATCGGCTTTTCCAGCCCGCTGGCATCGGCCGGCGGAAAGAACCGATCCTGGTTCAGCGCAACGGTCGCCAGCGCGATATTCATGGCGAACTGCGGCTCCATCGCATGACCGACATAAGACCCGGTGGCGCGAACGGCAAGATCGCCATTTGGCTTTAGAACATTGGCTTCCAGAAAGGCGCGCTCTTCGGCGGTCGCCGCCGCGGCGCCCGACGCGCCGGACAGGACGGCAGTGTGTCCCGGCTTGATCTTGTCCTTGATCTTGTCCCACAGCCGCGAAAGCGCGGCCGTCGCGGCTCCCGGCTTGCGGTTGGAGCGGTCGGAATGGACAGCGGTCAGGCGCGCCAAAGGCTTGGCGCCGCGCGCCTCGGCATGGTCGCGCGCTTCAATGACAAGGAAAGCGCCGAGCGAGCCGAGCGCAAAGCCGCCGTTTTCCGCGCCGCGCTCCCAAACCGTCTTGTATGGCTCCTTGAGGCAGTTGCCGCCGAATTCATACAGCAGAAGCAAATCGGGCCGCTCGCCATTATGCGCGCCGCCGACAAGCGCGATGTCGCTTTGGCCGGCGGCGATGCGCGACAGCGCAATGCGCACCGAATCGACGCCGGAGGATTCCTCGCCCATGAAGGTGCGCGATGAGCCGGTGACGCCGTGCACGATCGAAATATTGCCGGCCAAGAGATTGGACAATTGCGCGAGAAACAAAGTCGGGCGCAGGTCGCCCGTCAGCTTCTCGTTCAGGAAAGCGTCAGGATTGGCCGCATGCGGCATACCGCTGAGAATCGTGGCGTCGACATTGAGATCGCGCTCGCCGCCGCCGGCCGACACGATCATGTCGATGTGAGAGAGGATATCGGGCTGGCCTTTGACGCCGGCGGAATCCAGCGCGAGGCCCGCCGCGTACGTGCCGATGCGCTGCCAGGCTTCCATCTGGCGCTGGTCGCCCTTCTTCGGGATCTGGCTGTCGAAATTGATCGGCGCGATCGGATGGACGACGAATGGCGGGTAGTCCGCAGGACCAGCCGTTGGCTTTCCTTCCATCAGCTTCTGCCAATGGGCGTCGCCGCCTTCGCCAAGACAGGAAACGATACCGATGCCGGTGATCCAGGCCTCGCGCGGGGCGTCAGCCATCGGCGCGCGCCTCGATCTTCAATCCGATGCTTTCGGCCAGCTTGCGCATTTCTTTGGCGACCTGGTTATTCGGGAAATCGAGGATGCGCAAAGTCAGCGTGGCGTCGGAGACGACCTTGCCATCGCAGCGAATCTTGGCGTTGAGTACCGCATAGCCGGAGCCTTCGTGCTCAAGATGCGAGCTGATCGACAAGACCTGCCCGGGCAGCACGAAAGTGCGCATTTTGGCTTCCTTCACCGAAGCGAGGAAAGCCATGCGTTTGAACTCGTTGGCGGCGACAACCAGCCAGCCCGAGGTTTGCGCCATCGCCTCGATCAAAAGGACGCCCGGCATCAGCGGATAGCCGGGGAAATGACCTTCGAAGATCGTACAGTCGGTTGGGACTGTCGCCTCGCATGTGATCTTGCGATCGGCGAGATTGAGATCGACGATGCGATCGATGAGCTGGAAGTACTCGATCCGCATGAGGTGTTGAGCTTCAGGCTCCCTTGGCAGCGACGAGTTCGTCGATGCGGACGGCAAGATTTTTGAGGACGAAATACTGGTCCGTCGTGGCTTTGCCGTCGTTGACTTCCTGCGTCCACTGTTCGAGCGGCAGTTTGATGCCAAAGGCCTTGTCGATGGCGAAGGCGATATCGAGGAAATCCAGGCTGTCGATGCCGAGATCGTTAATCGCGTGGCTTTCGGGGGTAATGGAATCGCGCGGAATATCGCAGGTTTCGGCGATGATATTGGCGATCGCTTCTAACGTGTCGGACATCTATAACTCTCTGATTCAATTTGAGTTCTGGCAATTGCCAAGGTGCGGACGGCTGCCCGCGCGAAATCGGCCCCGGCCCGGTTCAGTCCGGCAAGCGGTCGGTTGCCCATATACCGAAGCATGGGGTCAAGTTCAATGGTAGCAGGGATTTAATGGGAAAACGGCCCCAATCCGGGCGTTCCGGGGCCAAGAGGGGGCCTCGTTGCGCCGGGGCAGCGTTTTCACCAGCGATTTCGCGGAATTTCCACGTTGATGGGGCTACAGCCGCGCCGCCCGCTCAAGACGCAATCCTGATCCTTTCGCATCCGGGCCATGGTGTCGGCCAGCCAATAGCCGGCGGCGATCAGCAGAAGCACGAAGACGAAGGCCGCCAGATTGACCAGCATCCGGTGCCGATAATCGTCGGGGCTATCATCACGCTCATATTTGTCGAGTCCCGGCGCGGTGGTGGCGGTCGGCCGCAAATGGACCGCCGCCTGGCCGCGGCGAAAGCTCAATATGCGCGCTTCTCGCTTGTACGGTTGCGATTGATCCGGTGGCATGATGGCGGAATTCTACCACGCCTTGGGGCGGCTTTCGAGCTTGGCTTGGCCCGCGGTGAAGCTGGCCGTGACACTCGCCATGCGGGAGCCGGCGAAGTGGACGCCACTTGAGTAAGACGCCTTGTTGCTTCGGGGCAACAATTTTTCGTGGCGAGCGCAGGAAAGCGACATATTGTGCGTTGCCGCAGCGAAGTTCCTTGTTCCGCGTCCGGCGTTCAGCCAAAATATCTTCCGGGGCCGCAAACATAAAAATGACAGGCTCTGCCTTCCGCAACGGATGGCCGTGGGGGATTGAGGTAAGCCTTGTTTCATTCGATGACTGCGCTGGGGCAGATCCTGACGGTGGATTTGTCCGGCCTGACGAAAATCACGTCGCTGGTGATGCTGCCGTTCGCGCATGAAGATCTCGCGATCATTCTGGGCGGCTACCTGATCGTCAACAATTTGATGCCGACCAGTCTTGTGGTCCTGAGCCTCTATGGCGGCATCGTCGCCAGCGATTTCCTGCTCTATGGCATAGGGGCGGCGGCGCGTTACGTGCCGTGGCTGTCGCGCTTTGCCGTGGACGCCCGCGTGCGGCGGTTCGGCGACACGCTGCACCGCAACGTTTTCGGCGTGGTTGCGTTGTGCCGTGTGGTGCCGGGCATCGTCTTCGTCTCTTTTGTGGCCTGCGGCTGGGCGCGCGTCTCTTTGTTTCGCTTCGCCGCTGCCAGCCTGATCGTGTCGGCGCTCTATCTGCCGTTGATGCTGTACCTGGTGATCGTGTTCGGCGACGCGCTGGAGGACAGCATCGGCATCTGGGCGTGGCCGTTGCTGTTTATCGCCATCGGCGCCACCAGTTTCGCGCGCAAGCGCATTTTCGCGTTCCGCGACCGGATCGAGCCCGACGCGGAACAGGATATGGAACCGGCGTTGCCGAACAACTGCTTCGGCATGCCGCCTTTGTCGCGCGCCGACCGCAAGGTGGCGGCGGCCGAGCGAATTCCGCCGACGCTTTTCTACATTCCGCTGGTGATCAACTGGATAAGGCTCGGCATCAAGCATGGTTCGCTCACTTTGCCGACCGCGGCCAATCCGGGCATTTTTACCGGCGGCATGTGGGGCGAAACAAAAAGCTCGTATTTTGCCGACGTCACGCCGCATGAACGGAAATGGATAGCCGATTTTGTTCTGCTCGATCGCAACCCCGATGCGGGGGATGCGACCGGCGACGTCGCGCGCGCCGAACGCATGCTCGAAGATGCCGGGCTGAATTATCCGCTGATCGCCAAGCCCGACATCGGCTGGCACGGCCATGGTGTGCGGCGGATCGACGACCGTGCGGCGCTGGCCTCCTATATCGCCAACTTCCCCGCAGCCAATAGTTTGGTCCTGCAACGCTTCGTGCCGCATCCCGCCGAGGCCGCGGTGCTCTATGCGCGGCTGCCGGGTGAGGCGACGGGGCGCATTGTTTCGTTGACGCTGCGCTATTTCCCGCATGTCATCGGCGACGGCCGCAAGACGGTGCGCGACCTCATCGGTTCCGACGCGCGCGCGCAGTGGAAGTCCGACTTCCATCTCGGCGGCGACCCGACCCATCGCGGCGTCGGTCCGATCGATCTCGAACGGGTGCCGGAGCGGGGCGAGGTGGTTCGCATCGCGCTCATCGGCAATCAGCGTGCCGGCGGTCTTTACCGCGATGGCGCCCGGCACATCACGGCGGCGCTGGAAGCACGTTTCGACGTCATCGCCCGCAGCATGACGGAGTTTCACTATGGCCGTTTCGACCTCCGGTTCGGCAGCATCGAAGCTTTGATGCAGGCGGAGGATTTCGCCATCGTCGAGATCAATGGCATCGGCGGAGAGGCAATCGACTGCTGGGACCCGCATCTCGGCGTGCGCGAATGTTACCGCCGGCTCGCCCGGCAGCAGCATTTGCTGTTTCAGATCGGCATGCGCAACCGCGCGCGCGGCTTCCGCCCGACAGAGGTCGGCGAATTTGTCTCCAGCCTGTTCAAGCAGAACAAACTGATCCGCCGTTATCCGGCATCGGCTTAAACAGACGTCGCAATTTAAGCGCAATCGGCGGCCAAATGGCGCAAGGGCGTAATGCTCGCGCCCTCGGGAGTGACTCATGAATCGTTCGGCTTTGGCCGTTGCCATTTTTTTCATTGCGGCATCGCTGGCCGTGCCGGCCAACGCCGAGGACGTGACCATCGGCACCTTGAAGATTTCGGCGCCATGGGCGCGCGCGACGCCGAAAGGCGCTGCCGTCGGTGGCGGCTACATGACGATTACCAATACCGGCACGGCGCCGGATCGCCTGATCGGCGGCGCTACCGGCATCTCCAGCCGTTTCGAATTGCACGAAATGAGCATGGACAACGGCGTGATGAAGATGCGCGAACTGGCGCAGGGCCTCGAGATCAAGCCGGGGCAGAAAGTCGAGCTGAAGCCGGGCGGCTATCATGTGATGTTCATGGGCTTGAAGGAGCAGCTCATGCAGGGCCAAACCATCAAGGCGACCTTGCAGTTCGAAAAGGCCGGCAAGGTCGATGTCAGTTTCGCCATTCAAGGCGTTGGCGCGCAAAGTCCTGGCAATGCCGGCGGTCATTCCGGCGGCATGAAGCACTGACCCGCCGCTTGCCGATGGCATCGGCGGTTTGGTTCACCAGCCGATGGTTCGCGGCAGCCACAGCGCGAGCTGCGGGAAGGCGAAACACAGAACCAGCGCCAAGATCTGCATCAGCACGAATGGCATGACGCCGCGGTAGATGTCGCCGGTGGTGATTTCCGGCGGCGCCACGCCGCGCAGAAAAAACAGCGCCCAGCCGAAAGGCGGGGTGAGGAACGACGTCTGCAAATTCACGCAGATCAGGGTCGCCAGCCACACCATGTCGACCTTGGCGGCGATGAAGATCGGCAGGAACAGCGGCACGGCGATGTAGGAAATCTCGATCCACTCGATGAAGAAACCGAGAACGAAAATGATGAACATCAGGAACCAGATGTCGGCGTTGATGCCGCCCGGCAGGAAGGCGAAGAAATCCGATACCAGCCGTTCGCCTTCGAGGCCGCGGAACGCCAGCGCGAAGGCCTGCGCGCAGATCAGGATGAACATCATCATCGCGGTGATGCGGGTGGTGGCGTAGGTCGTCTCGCGCAAGACCTCCCACGACATGCGGCCGCCGATGGTTGTCACGACGATGGCGCCGAGCGCGCCCATCGAAGCCGCCTCGGTCGGCGCGGCGATGCCGCCAATGATCGAGCCGAGCACTGCGCCGACCAGCGCCATTGGCGGTAACGCCACGCGCAGGATCTTGGTCCACAATTCGCGACGCGACACCAGATCGCGCTCCGCCTTCGGCACCGGCGGGACCATGTCGGGGCGGAACATGCCGAGCGCCAGGATATAGATGACATAGATGCCGGCCAGCATCAGGCCGGGGATCATCGCCGCCGCGAACAGAGTGCCGACGGATTCGTTCAGGATGTCGGCCAGCAGAATGAGGATGAGGCTCGGCGGAATGATCTGGCCCAATGTGCCCGAGGCGCAGATGACGCCGCAGGCAAGCCCCTTGTCATAGCCGCGTCGCAGCAGCGTCGGCAGCGTCAGTAGGCCGAGCGTGACGACCGTGGCGCCGACGATGCCCGTCGTCGCGCCCATGAAGATGCCGACGACGATGATGCCTATACCTAACCCCCCGCGCAGATTGCCGGCGGCATGCGCGATCACCTCCATCAGGTCTTCGGCGAGCTTGGATTTCTCCAGCATCACGCCCATGAAGACGAACAGCGGCATGGCGATCAAAGTGTAGTTCGTCACCACGCCGAAGATACGGCTCGGCAGCAGGTTGAACAGCATCGGGCCGAAGCCGATATAGCCGAACACCAGACCGGTGGTCGCCAGCGTCAGAGCGACGGGAATGCCGGCCAGCAGCAGCACGAAGAAGCTGACCAGCATCAGGATGGCGTAAATTTCGGTTGCGGGCATCAGGACGCTTTCCGCCAGGCCAGGTAGAACTGGATCGCATGCGCGAGGTACTGCAGGAGCAGCACGGTGAAGCCGATGGGGATCAGCGCTTTGAGCAGATAGCGCGCCGGAATGCCGCCGGGATTGGCGGTGCCTTCGCCGATGCTCCAGGATTGCAGCACATAGGCGTAAGAGAGCTTGATGACGATCAGGCAGATCGCCATGCCGAGCACCGCCGAGATGAACTCGACCAGATATTTCGTGCGCTGCGAATAGCTGGCGAACAGTACGTCGACGCGGACGTGTTCCTTGTGCACCAGCGCATACGACATGCCGAACAGGCAGATCGGCGACATCAGGTGCCACTCGAGCTCCTGCGACCAGACCGAACCTGTGTTGAATCCGTAGCGCAGCAGCACATTGCCGCCCATCACCAGCGCCAGCGCGAAAGACGTCCAGGCCGTGACGCGGCCGACGGCATCGACAAAGCGCTCGATGCCGCCGGCCAGCTTTTCCGCGTGCGTCACGTCAGTTCCTGCCGAGGATCTTGTCGTGATAGACTGCCTCGCTATAGCCCGACCATTGCTTGTACTTGGCCATGTAGGCGGTGAACGAGTCGTGCACCTTCTTGGTGACCGGGTCTTTTGCCACCGCTTCGTCCAAAATCTTGGTCGTGGCGGTGCGCAGCGCGGCGACGATGGCTTCCGGCAGCGGCTGGGCTATGACGCCCTGGTTCTTGATCAGGTCTTCCATCGCTTCGGCGTTGTTCTTTTGGCACCAGGCTTCGCTGATCGTGTTGCAGGCGGCGCAGGCGTTCTCCACCACCGCCTTGAGGTCGGCCGGCAGGCTTTCCCACTTGGCCTTGTTGATGATGAGTTCGCTTGCCGTGGCGGGTTCGTGCCAGCCGGTGGTGTAGTAGTATTTCGCCGCGCGGTGCAGGCCGAGCTGGCGGTCGAGGAACGGGCCGACGAATTCCGCGGCATCGATGACGCCGCGTTCCAGCGCCGGGAAGATTTCACCGGCGGGCAGCAGGCGGGTATCGACGCCGAGCGATTGATAGACGCGGCCGGCCAGTCCCGGAATGCGCATCTTGAGGCCTTTGAGGTCCTCGACCTTCTCGATCGGCTTCTTGAACCAGCCGGTCATCTGGACGCCGGTATTGCCGCAGACGAACGGCACCAGATTGAATTTGTCGTAGACCTCGCGCCACAACTGCAAGCCGCCGCCGTCATACATCCAGCCGTTATAGCCCTGGAAATTCAGGCCGAACGGAACGGCGGTGAAATACTGCGCGGCGAAGCTCTTGCCGGTCCAGAAATAGGAGTTGGCGTAGTTCATCTCGACGGTGCCGGCCGACACGGCGTCGAAGCCTTCCGCGGCCGGGATCAGTTCGCCGGCGCCGTAAAATTGAATTTTCATCCGGCCGCCGGACATTTCCTCGATGCGCTTGCACAGATCCTTGGCGCTGCCGGGCCCGGTCGAATAGAACGCGGCGTTCGGCCCGTAGAAACTGGTCATTTTCCAGTTGTAGGTGGTCTGCGCTTGCACGACGGCAGGGGCGGCGATAGCCCCGGCCGCGCTGGCCAAGGCCAATTTCGTAAAATCGCGGCGTCGCATTGTTATCGCTCCTGTTTCCGTTACGTGCGCGTAAGGAGCAAGCGACGTGCCATCCTGCTTTAGGTCGTTGTATTTGCCTATCGCGCGGGCGCACCGCCGCGCGCCCGCCGGATCGCCGTATTATGCGGCAGTCATTGCCTATTTTATAGGCATTTCCGGCGCGATAGTGGCGTTATGGCTCGACGAAGGCGAGCTTGACGTCCGGCGGCGGCAGCATTCGGAAGACATTGAGCGTCATCGAGATCATCGCATAATAGCCGAGGATGCCGACCAGTTCGACAGTGGCGGCGTTGCCGAGAATATCCTGCACGCGCTTGTAGGTGCGGTCGCCGACCCGGCGCTTCTTGTAAAGCTCGGCGATGAAATCGTAGATGGCGCGCTCGTCCTTCGGCGCCGACTTCGGAACGCGGCCGGCGCGCAGGTCCTGGATGGTCTTCGGCTTGACGCCGGCCGCCAGCGCCGGCGGCTCATGGGCGAACCACTCGTATTGCGCGCGCCAGAGCCGCGCCGTGCACAAAATCGCGAATTCCGACAGGCGCGGCGGCACGCCGGTCTGGTAGCGGCAATGGCCGCCGAGCGCCTGCGCCAGATGGCCGAATTCCGGCGCGTGCATCCAGGCGGCGAACGGGCCGCGCGGGGCGATCGATTGGCCGCGCGGGCCGGAGCGGATCGCGTCCATCAGCGCGCGCTGCGCGCTCGTCAACTCGGCTTCTTCAGGGACGGCGAGGCGTGGCGCGAGACGCTTGATAGGTTGACGTTTGGCGGGCAGCCGCTTGGCAGGCATTGGCATTCCTTGGTCGAGGCGGAGGGCGCGCGAGGGCGCGAAGGCGGGGAGTGCCGACTATAGCCGAACCGGATGCAAAAACGATGGGGAACGCCAGCGGCCCGTCGCGCTATTGAGCGACGGCGGTGACCTGGGCGAGGCCACGGGCATGCATGCGCATTTCCGCGGCGGCGGCATAGGACAGATCGATGACGCGGCCCTTGATGAAGGGCCCGCGATCGTTGACGCGAACGGTCACGCTTCGTTTGGTTTTGACATCGGTGACCACGACGCGGGTGCCGAAGGGCAGCGTGCGGTGCGCGGCGGTGAATTTCGTCTCGTCATATTTTTCGCCGCTGGCGGTCTTGCCGGAATAATTCTTGGCGTAATACGAA
Organism: Rhizobiales bacterium Ga0077525; assembly: GCA_001464835.1. Lineage (GTDB taxonomy): Bacteria > Pseudomonadota > Alphaproteobacteria > Rhizobiales > Xanthobacteraceae > Pseudolabrys. The sequence goes on from LNDS01000028.1 coordinate 74,169, forward strand.
GCGATGCCGGTGAAGGTCTTCGAGTCTTGCGCCACGGCCGGGCCGGCGGCGCCGATCAAGGCCAAACCGGCCAGCAAAAAACCGCGCGTTAAATTCGTCCGCATCTCAAATCTCCGGTGGTCCGCATGCGTATAGCGCGCCGCTTACGGAAACGCTGTGGCAAAAAGACGAAAGGGCCCACCTGAAGCGGCGGGCCCTTGTTCATTTCCCCGCGGAAGTTGCAGTCGGCAACGGCCGCGCCGCCGTCGCTGACAGGCAACGGCGTCCGGGAACAATGGTTCCATCGGAGGTGAACTTATGCTTTGGCCGTCTTGCGCGGCGTCTTGGCGGCGTGGGCGGCGGCGCGCCGTTTGCCGCCCTTGCTGCGGCGTTCTTCGAGGTGATCCAGCATGGCCTCGGCGCGGGCGCGGCACTGGCTATGCAGCGCTTCCAGTTCCTCGTCGCTGAGATCCTCGATCGAGGCGAATCTGTCTTCCGCGCGCAACTTGATCTGCATCGAAAGCATGTCGCGGTTCTGCGTGTTCTGGATGAGAAACACCATGAGGAACGCGTGACAATGGTGGTGCCGGTGTTGATCACCAGTTGCCAGGTGTCGCTGAAATTGAAAAGCGGCCCGGTCACGACCCAGACGATGACGACGGCGAGAGCCAGCAGGAACGCAGTCGGGTGGCCGGTCCAGGAGGCCGTCTTTTGCGCGAAGGAGGAGAACTTTGCGGTGAGGGGATTCCTGGCGCCATTGACTGTCGGCGGGCAACTGAGTGTCTCGGATTTTTTCGTCATTCATCCCACCGGGCTTTGGTTAAACGACTTTGCGTGACAAAATGTCACGGACGCGCATCAACGTCCGGCGCTGCGCGGTGGTTCCCGCAGCGTCATAACCGGCGCGTTACTTTACCTGGAATTCGGCAGCTTCTGCTTGAAGCGTCCGATGGTCGCCCACGGGTCCTTGCGCTGGCGTTTCAGCCGCGCCGGCAGGTTGAGCACGGTAAACTGGTCGGCGCTTTTTAGTTTGCCAAGCTCCGACCATTCGATCGGCACCGATACGGCGGCGCCGGGCCGCGCGCGCGTCGAGTAGGGGGCGACCGCGGTCGCATCGCGGCTGTTGCGCAGGTAGTCGATGAAGATGCGCTTGTTGCGTTTGGCCTTGGTGGCGGTGGCGACATAGAGGTCGGGATCGTCGGCGGCCATCGCGCCGGCCAGCGCCTGGGCGAAAGTCTTGGCCTCAGCCCACGGCGTCGGCGCAATAGGTAGAACGACATGCAGGCCCTTGCCGCCGGAAGTTTTCAGAAAACTTTTCAGTTCTAGTTCTTCGAGCCTTGCGCGGACATCGCGCGCGGCGGCGACGACATCTTTCCATCCGGTGCCGGGCCCGGGATCGAGATCGAAGACGAGGCGGTCGGCATTGCCGAGACTATCAGCGGTGGTGCCGCGGGTATGAAATTCCAGCACACCGGCCTGCACCAACGACAATAGACCGTCGAGATCGTCGATGGAGATGATCTTGTCGCCCTTTTCGGCGACGAGATGGAGGTGATCGGTCTTGATGCCGGCGGCGGCGTGCTTCTGAAAGAAGCATTGCCCGGCGGCGCCTTCCGGGCAACGCAGCAGCGAGATCGGGCGGCCGGCGATATGCGGCGCCATCCATTTCCACACCGCGCTGTAGTATTCGGCGAGATCGCGTTTGGTGACGCCGGCGTCTTCCCAATAGACGCGGTCCGGATGCGTGAGCGTGATGGCCCCGACAGTCACCTTTGCGTTTTTCCCATTGGTGTTTTTCTTGGCCGTGTTTGTCGTGACCGGCGCGCTGCGCTTTTTCACCGTCGCGGATGTGTTGGCGGCTGCTGCGACAGCCACCTTGTCCGGTATTTCGTGCACGACTTCATTCGCCTTCTTGTCCTCGCGCAGACCCTGGAATGAGGCGTGCCTTATGCGGTCGCCATGGGTCCAGCCGTGGAAATCGACTTCCGCGACCAGCTTCGGTTCGACCCAGACCGGGCCGCGCCGGCCGCGTTCTTCCGCCGGCACCGCGTCGAATGGCGTGCGGGCGCGCTTGAGCGCATTGAGCTTGCGATAGATTTCGCGCGCGCTTGTCTGGGTGAAGCCGGTGCCGGTGCGGCCGGCATAGCGCAGCTTTCCCTTGTCGAACACGCCGAGCACCAGCGCGCCGACGGCGCGGGCATCGTTGGTTGCCGGTACATAACCCGCAATGACGAATTCCTGCCGGTCGGTGCATTTTGTCTTGAGCCAGTCATGGCCGCGGCCGGAACGGTACGGCGCATCGCTGCGCTTGGAGATAATGCCTTCGAGATGCATGCGGCAGGCATGTTTGAGCAGTATGGAGCCAGTCTCGTCGATCGATTCGCTCAGCCGGATCGCGCCGCCGTCCGGTGCGTTCTTGAGAAGCGCGGCAAGGGCGTCCTTGCGTTCCAGCAAAGGCTGCTTACGCAAATCCACGCCATTGAAGTGCATGAGATCGAACACATAGAACACCAACCGGTCCTGCCGGCCGGAGGTCAATTCCTGTTGCAGCAGGGAAAAGCTCGACACGCCGTTCGGATCATCGACAACAAGTTCGCCATCGATCAAGGCCTGATCGGCTTTCAACGCCGCCACCGCCTTGGCGATTGCCGGAAACTTCCGGCTCCAGTCCAGCCCGTTGCGGGTCAGCAGATTGACCTTGCCGCCGTCGAGCCGTGCTTGCAGCCGGTAGCCGTCGAATTTGATTTCGTGAATCCAGTTGTCGCTGTCGGGCGCCTTGTCGGCGAGCGTGGCAAGGCACGGTTTGACGAAGTCGGGCAGGGGGGCGCCGGCAACCGGCGAGACCTTGCGCAATGATCTGACCGCCGCCGCCTGGGTGCGTTTGCCGCGGACTTTATTGACCAGCTTCTTGGCCGCTACTTTTAGCTTCTTGGCGGCAGTCTTCATGACTGTCTTCTTGGCAGCGGTCTTCTTGGCGGCCGCTTTTTTCAGGGCCGGCTTTTTCACGCCTGCGGTGATCTCGTCCATGTCGCGGCCGGTCTTCACCGAAAGCGGCAACTCCTCGAGAATATCCTTATCGCGGGCGGTGCGCGCTTCCTCGTCATCGGATTTGATCAGCAACCAGTTCTCGCGCTTCTCGCCGGGACGTTTATGCAGGCGAACGAGATGCCAGAGCCCGCGTAGTTTCTCGCCTTCGATGAAGAAAGAGAGGTGGCCTTTCTTCAAGCCCTTGTGGGCGTCGTGCTCTGGCGTCCAGGTGCCGCGGTCCCACACCATCACGGTGCCGCCGCCATACTCGCCTTTCGGTATCGTTCCTTCAAAGGTGTTGTAGTCGATCGGATGGTCTTCAACCGCGACCGCGAGGCGCTTTTCGCCCGGCACCAGGCTAGGGCCGCGCGTCACCGCCCAGCTTTTCATGACGCCGTCGAGTTCCAGGCGCAGATCGTAATGCAGACGCGTCGCCGCATGCTTCTGCATGACAAAAGCGCGGCCTTTCCTGGATGCGAGCTTGCCCTTCGGCTCGGCGGTGACGCCGAACCGACGTTTGGCGTTGTAGGTTTTCAGCTCAGCCATCGTTGAAGCCTGCCCGTCAGTATCGCGCCATCTCTAGCTAGCCTTACGCACCTTGTGACGAGCGGGTGCGCGCTTGGCCGAGGCCTTGCGCGCGGCGGGCGCCTTGCGCCGGCCGCCTTTGGCGGCCGATTTGGCCGGCGCCTTGCTCTCCGATTTGCCCTCGCCCTTTGCGCTGCGGCGCAGCGCGTCCATCAGGTTGACGACATTGCTCGGCCTGGATTCGGACGGGGCCTGGATCGTGCGGCCGGCGGCTTTGGCTTTGACCAATTCCTTCAACGCGGTCTCATAACGGTCCTCGAATTTGGCCGGATCGAACTTCCCTTTCTTGGACTCGAGGATGTGCGTCGCCAGCTTGAGCATATCGGCCGGCACCTTGGTCGAAGGAATGTCGTCGAAATAGGCGTTCTCGTCGCGCACTTCGTTCTTGTAGCGCAATGTCGTGGCCAAAAGACCCTTGCCGCGCGGCCGCAACAGCAACAGCCGTTCGCGGCGGTAGACGACGACGCGGGCGAGGCCGGCAAGGTCTTCTTTGCGCATGGCTTCGCGGATGACGGCGAAGGCCTCCTGCGCCACGTCGTCCTGCGGCACGATGTAATACGATTCATCCAGATAAATGCGGTCGACGTCCTCCATCGGGACGAACTCGTCGATGTCGATGGTGTGCGTGCTCTCCAGTGCGACATTGTCCAGTTCATCGTCCTCGAGCAGAACGTATTCACCTTTTTCCACTTCGTAGCCCTTGACGCGGTCTTCGGATTCGACCGGGTCGCCAGTCTCGGCATCGACCACTTCGTTGCGGATGCGGTTGCCGGTCGTTTTGTTGATGATGTTGAAGCGGATGCGCTGGCTGGTCGAGGTTGCCGGGTACATCGCCACCCCGCACGACACCAGCGACAGTTTCAGGAAGCCCTTCCAATTCGGTCGCGGCGCCATGGCGTTACTCCGTTACAGACATCGTCAGTGTGGTGAACACGTGGGCGCGCAAGCCGGTTCCTGCGGGCCAAATACAAAACCCCGCAAGGTTTCCCGTGCGGGGCGTTGTAGTGAACTCATGGCAAGCGAACTATTCCCCGCCGCCGGCCAGAACCGCGCGGGTCTGCTCGTCCGGGCCGAAATCCTCCGCGCTGTGCACGTTGAGAATTTCCGCCAGTCTCGTGCGGGCGCGGTTGACGCGCGACTTGATGGTGCCGACCGCGCAGCCGCAGATATTGGCGGCTTCTTCGTAGGAGAAGCCGGAGGCGCCGACCAGGATGAGCGCTTCGCGCTGATCCGAGGGAAGGTGGCTCAGCGCTTCGCGGAATTCGGCGAACTCGACGTGGCCGTGCTGCTCGGGCTGCGACTTCAGACTGTCGGCATAGTGCCCGTCGCTGTCTTCGACCTCGCGGCGGCGCTTGCGATATTCGGAGCGGAAATGATTACGCAGAATAGTGAAAAGCCAGGCCGACATGTTCGTTCCGGGCTGGAACGAGTCGATATTGGCGATGGCGCGCAACATAGTTTCCTGGACCAAATCGTCGGCGCGATCGACATTCCCGCACAGCGAGATGGCGAAGGCGCGGAGGCTGGGCACCGCGGCAAGAATGGATTTTCGGACCGTGTCGTCCATGGCCATTACTGCCTGTCCTTGTTGCCGGATCCGTTATTGTCGAGCTGTTTGATCAGATCGGAAAACCGGTCCGGGACGCCCTGGTTCAACACATCGTCGTACATGGCCCGTAATTGCTGGCCGAGACGGGCCTGAACCTCCCGTCCGAGTTTTGCGGGCTTGGCTTCGGCTTTCTTTGTTCGGGTGGCCGGGGTTTCCATCGGTTTTTGTTGTCCCACGGGTTTCTCGCGATCATTCATCTGTGTGGCCCCCACGTACCTTGTCCGAGATCGGACCAGGTTCCCCCCATCTGGTGTCCTTTCAAAACCCATGACCCGGCAGATGGTTCCACGCAGAGGGAACTTTTTTCCAGAAGCAGCGTTGCCGGGTGTAAGTTCGCTGTGACTTACGGGGGTGTGTCCGCCAAATTCAGGGCAAATTTTCGTTTCGGGAGGGATTCTTGTCGACATCTCAATCAGTTGCACAACATCTGCCTTATTTGCGCCGGTACGCTCGCGCTTTGACAGGCAATCAGGCTTCCGGGGACGCCTATGTCGCAGCCACTCTGGAGGCCCTGATTCAGGACCCGTCGGTCATGGACGGATCGTCGTCGACCCGGATCGGCCTGTACCGGCTGTTCACAAAAATATGGAATTCGATCGGCCTTAACGGCCAGCCGGTGGCGGCTGACGCCAACCAGCCGGTCGAGCGTCATCTGTCGCAGATTGCCCCGATGCCGCGGCAGGCGTTCCTGCTGGTTGCCCTCGAAGGTCTTTCCGAAGACGAAGCGGCCAAGGTTCTGGACATTGATGTGCCGGCCTTGCGCCAATTGGTGGAAGACTCCGGCCGCGAGCTTGCCGCCGAAATCGCCACGGACGTGCTGATTATCGAAGACGAGACCTTCATCGCGCTCGATCTCGAAGCGCTGGTCGAAGGCCTCGGTCACAAGGTGCTCGGCGTCGCCCGCACGCACAGCGAGGCGATTGCGCTGGCCAAGGTCAAACAGCCCGGCGTCATTCTTGCCGATATCCAGTTGGCCGACGGCAGCTCCGGCCTCGACGCGGTCAACGAGATGCTGCGCAGTTTCGAAGTGCCGGTGATCTTCATCACCGCCTATCCGGAACGATTCCTGACTGGGGAGCGGCCGGAGCCGGCCTTCCTGATTGCCAAGCCGTTCCAGCCCGCGACCGTTTCCGCGGTACTGAGCCAGGCGTTGTTCTTTGCCCGCAACGCCAAACGTCGCGAACGCAAAGCGGGTTGATCACGTCTTCGACAGACCAGCGTGTGCTGCTCCAACGCAGCACACGCTGCCTATGGTGTTCAAAGATAACGTAAAAGAGAGGCTGTAACCCGATCGCGCATCGAACCCATTGCCAGTCCGGACGTTGGCATCCGGCCCGAGAAATGGAAGTATAGTCATGGCGCGCGATACGCCGGCGGCCACCGCCTCAGAGTTATCCAAGGTTCAGGACGAATGCCGCAGGCTTAAAGCGGAAGTCGCCGCGCAGGCCGCCGAGTTGTCTTTATTGCGCGCTCGCTTTGCCCGCTATGAGACGGCGTTACGCGGCTCGCATGTCGTTGTCTACACGCAGGACCGCGACTTGCGTTTCACATCCGTCAGCCACGATATGATGGGGCGGTCGGTCTCGGATATTCTCGGACACACCGATCAGGAACTCTGGCCAGCCGAAGGCAGAGCCATTGCCGCGCTGAAACGCGACGCACTTTCGAGCGGTCAATCCAAGCGCACCGAGATGGCCTTTGAGGATGCGCCCGGTCAGCACTGGCATGATCTTCACATTGAGCCGCTACGCAATGAGAACGGCGAGATTGTCGGCCTGACGTGTGCCTCGGTTGATGTCACCGACCGCAAGGAGGGCGAGGCGCATCTGCGCCTTTTGTTGCGGGAGCTGACGCACCGCTCCAAGAATCTGCTGGCGGTCATCCAGGCCATGGCACGGCAGACGGCGCGTCACGCCGGATCAACCGAGAGTTTTCTTGCCCAATTCAGCGCGCGCCTGCAGGCGCTCGCCGCATCGCACGATCTTTTGGTGCGGGAAAGCTGGCATGGTGCGTCGCTGTCAGAGTTGATCCGCTCGCAGCTTGCCATCTATCTCGATCGGGATGACGCACCGGTGTCGATGGCCGGGCCGGACGTTGCGCTCAAGCCGGAAGCTGCCCAGAGCCTTGGTTTGGCGCTTCATGAATTAAGCTCGAACGCGGCGCGCTTTGGCGCTCTGTCAGTGCCGGATGGACGGGTTTCGATCAACTGGAAGCGCATCGGCAACGGTGGCGCCGACGATGCGCTCGAGTTCGATTGGCAGGAGCAACTGGGGCCGAAGGTGAAGGCCCGGCGCAAGCAGGGGTTCGGCAGCATGGTGATCGAGCGTAATCTGGCCCGGTCGCGTGATGCGGAAGTCGACCTGACATTTGCGCCCGACGGCCTGCGCTGCCATCTCGTCATCCCGGCCAATCAGTTTCTCGATAGCCGTTAGAGAACCGCCTGGAACCTGGCTTCCCGCGACGCGTTGACGTAAAGTTCCAACGACCGAGGAGTTGAATCATGAACAAATTCAAGAAGCCTTTGGGCGTGATTGCAGCGTTGGCTGTTGCTGCGGCCATCGCGATCCCTGTATCTGCGTCGGCGCAATCGAACCGCACGAAAGTCGGCACGCTGACCTGCGATATTTCCGGCGGCATCGGACTCATCGTCGCGTCCAAGAAGGACGTGACCTGCATGTTCACCCCGGCCGCGGCGGGTCCGCGCGAGGTCTATGTCGGCTCGATCAGCAAATTCGGCCTCGACATCGGCGCCACCGCCGGCGGCGAGATGCTCTGGTCGGTCTTTGCGCCGAGCAACAAGAAATTCGGCGCGCTGGCCGGCGAGTATGGCGGCGCCAGCGCCGAAGCCACCGTCGGGGCCGGCCTTGGCGCCAATGTACTGGTTGGCGGTTCGGACCGCACCGTGAGCCTGCAGCCGGTGTCGCTGCAGGGGCAGGCGGGTCTTAACCTCGCCGTCGGCGTGTCCGGCCTGAGCTTGCGCCCGGCGCGGTAATTCCCATTAACAACGAGACACAAACGGCGCCGGTGATCCCGGCGCCGTTTTTTTATTGGCGAGCCGCGAAATCAGCCGAAGGTAAAGGCATCGTGGTAGGCGCCCTGGATGCGGCCGCCCGGGATCGGTCCGCCGCCGGGCACATGCACCATGTTGCCGATCACCGCGACGGTCGCGCCGTGCAGACCGTGCCGCGGGATCGCCATCGGCGCAAGCTGCTCCCAAGTGTCTGTCTTGGGGTCGTAGCCTTCGTTGGTGCCGAAGACCTTGCCGGTTGCCTCGCCACCGAAGACCACGATCTTGCCGCCGATATAGACCGCCGATGGGCCGGAGCGCGCGGTCGGCAGCGGCGCGCGGAAGCTCCAGGCATCTTTTTTTGGATCGTAGACGGCATTCAGGCTGGTATTGAAATCATAAGAGTCCATTCGTCCGGCGATGGCATAGATCAGGCCGTCGGCGACCACCACGCCCATATGGTCACGCTGCCCGACAAAAGGTTGCGTCATGGTGGAGCCGCGCATGGAGGCGCGGTCTACATATGTGTCGGTCGCCGGATCGTAGACTTCGTGCCACTCGACCGAGCGCACGTCGCGTCCGCCGAGCAGATGGATCTTGCCGTCCAGCGCCACCGCGGAGATCGCGCCGCGCGGCCGCGACAGCGAGGCAATGCGCGACCATGTGTCGGTCGTCGTATCGTACACATAGCAGAGCGAATGCGGGCAGCGATTCTGCTCGATGAAACCGCCGAAGGTGTAAACCTTCGAGCCGATGGCGACGCCGGCGACGTGATTGCACGGCGTCGGAAATTCCGCTTTGAGCGACCATTGGCCGGTCTTGGCATCGAACACCTGATGGAAGTTGCCATCGACGCGGTGGCGCGCGTAACCGGCGATAATATGAATCTTGCCCTGGCATTCGATCACCGCGTGCTCGCCGGTCGGAATCGGCAGACGGGGCATCTCGACCCATTTGCCGGGATTGGCGGCCATCGGCGCGACGCTGGTCATATAGCGTTGCTTGGCGACGTCGGCGGGAATGGCTGTGATGGTCTTGTCAAATAGACCAGCGTACAATGGATCGCTCATGACGTTCTCCCTTGAAGTCTTGCGGCGGTCGCCGCCGTGTTGTTTCAATTCATGTATCAGACGGCAGCGTCACGCAGCAGCTTCTTCGTTAGTTCCACACCTTCGCGACAGACGTCATAGGGCGATTGCGCCCAGAGATCAGGGTTCGGCGCCTCATAGCTGAGATAGCCGGTGTAGCCCTTTTCCTGCAACAGGCGGAAAATCTCCGCCCAGCGTACCACGCCTTTTCCGGGTGCAAGGCGGTCGGTCGGACGGCGCACACCCGTGACGGGTGTCGGCGACAGGTCGCTGTACTGGAAGCAGTAGATCTTGTCGGCTGGCATGTCGCCGAAGCTCGCGCCCGGCGCACCGCTGCGCGCGAAATGATAGGCATCAATCAGGTAGCCGACATTGGCCTTGCCCGCACCTTCGATTAGTTCGCGCTGCACGGCGATGCTGTTGAGGGTGGGGTGTTGCGAATTGAATTCGATGCCGATGCGCAGGCCGTATTCGGCCGCGATATCGCCGGCGCGCTTGAGGCTTTCGATGGCGTATTTGATGGTACCGTCATTCTGTCCCGGCGCGCTCATCAGCATGTCGCAGCCGAGCGCCACAGCGTTCTGGCAGGACAGGCGATAGATATCGAACAGTTCCTTCTGTTCGTCGCCTTGTGCGAACAGGAAGCCGTATTTCACGCCGAGCACGCCGACCGGAATGCCGCTCGTCTTGATGAGGTCGAGCACCTGATCGTTGCTCATGCCGGTTTCGTAACATCGCTCGAAGTCGATGCGGCGTAGCTCCATGGCGTCGAAGCCGCCAAGCTTCGCCGCGTCCAGCGCCGTGGCGAACGGCGTGGTGTCGATGGTCCACGTATGCAAAGCGAGGCGCCCGAATTTTTCAGACATCTTAAGGTCAGCCTTTATATTGAAGAATATAGAGCCCGGCATTGGTGTCGGTCATGTACATGATGCCGTTGGTATCGACAAACACGTCGCAGGACTGAATGACCTTGAGCGGGTTAGGGCGCTGATTGACGATTTTTTCCGGCGGAGGCGGCACGAAATAACGACCTGCTTGGGCTGGATGCCGGCGCCAAATGGCTTGTCGATGTTTAACGTGTCGGCCAGCGATTTGACGTAGTAATCCGCCTGGCTCACATATTGCTGCATCGCCCAGATATTTGGCCCGTTGACGATCAGCAATATGTCGCCGTGAATCTGTAGATGTTGCGAGCGGGTATTCTTTGGCGCGGCGATGAAGGCGACGGTTTTCGGCTTGGCCGGCTCGTGCACATCGACAACGGAAAAGCCGTCGGCGAACATGTGGCCGATATAGGCGTAACCCTTGTGAACGGTGACCTGCACGCCGTCAGGTCGGCCGCCCTGATCGCAGCGCGACAGCAGGCTGACGTTCTGGCTAGTGGCGGCGGCGCTCATTCGTTTGACTGCCTTTGTTGTCGTAAATTGCCGAGGCCCGGCTTGGCGACAGCGCCGAACCGGGCCTCGGGTCGCATGGCGTGAGGCGTTTTTAACGACGTATTTATTCGACATGCTGTAGTAGATGCCGGCGGCAAGAAGCGCGAGCCCCATCCAGGTCAGATATGGCTTGTAAGCGAATTTGCCGGCCGCCTCAGCCGCGGCAACCAAAGTGGCCAGCGATCCGAGGTGTAGAGTAGGCAGCCGCCGGTCAACGCCACTTCCTTGGCGGCCAGGTAGAAGTACAGCCAGCCGCTTAGCGACAGCAGCAGCGAGACGGCACCGGCGAATTTCAGCCAGAAGTCCTTGCCGACTTCGTCTGTGCTCCCTTGATGCACTCCTTGACCAAGTCTACTACGGCGTTTCAATCGCGGACCGACTCCATTTGCGAGATCGTCTCAAGAAAGACGTTCAAACCTTGTTGGCAAAATGTACGCCTCGACCGTTCTCGACGCGGCAGGCGCCGGCGCGCGGTTGCAATTCGATGCATGCGTTCCGGTATCGGGCGGTGGGGTCTCCGAGCCGTCCGTAGACCAAATATCCGGGGTTGGATGTCCGTTCAATGCGTCCGGCGGGGTCCGGGTCCGTTGACCGCGCTGACCACCATCTGCCCGAGCAGGGCGAAGTCGGCCTTGCGCGGCGATGTTCGCCGCCAGGCGAGGCCGATGCCCCGGCTCGGCTGCGGTTCGGCGAAGCGCAGCAGCTTGACCCGGTTGTCGCGCAATTCGACATCGACCGCGACTTCCGGGACCAGCGTCACGCCATAGCCGCAGGCGACCATCTGCATGATGGTGGCGAGGCTGGTGGCGCCGAGACTGGCATTGGAGTTGATCCGTGCCTTGGCGCAGAAGTCCAGCGCGTGCTCGCGCAGGCAGTGGCCTTCCTCCAAGAGAATGAGTCGGCGCGTATCTACGTCGCGCGGCGTCACCCGCGCATTGTCGGGCAGGGGATCGTCGGCTGGTACGGCGAGCAGGAAGCGGTCGACCAGCAGATGCGTGGTTTCGAATTCGGGCGCGTCGACCGGCAGCGCCAGCAGCAGCACGTCGAGCGTGCCGCGGCCGAGTTCGGCGAGCAGTCCCTTGGTCAGCGTCTCCAGCAGTTCGAGCCGCAGGTCCGGGTGCTCCTGTTGCAGGCGCGGCAGCACATGCGGCAGCAGATAAGGCGCAAGCGTCGGGATGACTCCGAGGCGCAACGTGCCGCTGAGGGTCTTGGCGCGGTGATGGGCGAGATCGACGAGATCGCGCGTGGCGCTGAGAATGGCGCCGGCGCGCTGCGCGATCTCGATGCCGGCCTCGGTCAGGACCGGCGCGCCCGGACGGCGCTCGAACAGGTCAATGCCGAGAAATTCTTCCAGCTCGCGAATCTGCATCGATAGAGCGGGTTGGCTGACGGCGCATTCCTCCGCCGCGCGCCCGAAGTGTTGGCATCGGGCAAGCGCATCGAGATAGCGAAGCTGCCTTATCGTCAACATGGTGGTAGAATAATCTTGGAAGTATTCTAATGCAAATTATTTGATCGACGTTTTCTGATTGCGGGCATATCCCTGTATAAAGTCGTGCCATTATTAATAGCCTATACTCGCATGTTATGAATAACGGCTTGTGCAAAGCAAAAAAACAATGCACCCGAAAGCTGGCGCTTTCGGTTTGTTTCGTGAATCGAATGTGTCACTCCGCTGCGACCGCCCGATCGTTAAACGGCAATGCGAAGCGGTCCCAGACATCTGTCAGCGCAACGACGAGCTGTTCGATGTGCGCGTCGTCGTGGAATGGCGTCGGCGTGATGCGCAGCCGTTCCGTTCCTTTCGGCACCGTCGGATAGTTGATCGGCTGAATATAAATGCCGTGCTCGGCGAGCAGCACGTCGCTCGCCGCCTTGCACTTCTCAGGATCGCCGATCAGCAGCGGCACGATATGGGTGTCGTTGGCTATCGTTGGAAGACCGGCGGCGGCGAGGGCTGCCTTGACTCGCGCGGCGCGGTTCTGATGGCGCGCGCGTTCGTCATGTGAGGTCTTCAAATGGCGAATCGCCGCCGTCGCCGCCGCGCAGACCGGCGGCGGGAGCGCGCTGGTAAAGATGAAGCCGGGCGCGTAAGAGCGGACCGCGTCGATCATCGCGGCGCTGCCGGCGATATAGCCGCCAAGGCCGCCGTACGCCTTGGCCAGCGTACCCTCGATCACGTCGACGTGGTCCATCGCGCCGTCGCGCTCGGCGATGCCTCCGCCGCGCGGGCCATACATGCCGACCGCGTGAACCTCGTCGAGATAGGTCATCGCGCCGTAACGCCGCGCGAGATCGCAGATCGGACCGACCGGCGCGACGTCTCCGTCCATCGAATACAGGCTTTCGAACACGATCAGCTTCGGACGCCGCGGCGCGGCCACCCGCAATTGTGCCTCGAGATCGGCGAGGTCGTTATGGCGCCAGATCCGGCGCTCGGCGCCAGATTGCCGGACGCCCTCGATCATCGAATTGTGGTTCATCGCGTCCGACAGGATCAGGCAGTCCGGCAGCAGCTTGGCGAGCGTCGAAATGCCGCTCTGATTGGACACGTAACCGGAGGTGAAGATCAGCGCTGCCGGCTTGGCGTGCAGATCGGCGAGTTCGCGCTCCAATTCGATCAGCGGATGATGAGTGCCGGAAATATTGCGGGTGCCGCCGGCGCCGGTGCCCATGCGTACCGCCGTGTCGATCATGGCGCCGATCACCTTGGGATGCTGGCCCATGCCGAGATAGTCGTTCGAGCACCAGATTGTTACCTCGCGCGGGCCCTGCGGCGAATGCCAGCGTGCGTAGGGAAAGCGACCGGCGATGCGCTCGAGATCGGCGAAGACGCGATAGCGGCGCTCCTCGCGCAGCCGCGCCACTGCACTGGCGAACGCGCCGTCATAGTCCATGGCCTCGCCCGGCTGGGCCATCGCCTCGCCGGGGCATTTTCGTTCACAACCGGCTGTGTTGCACGGTCCCCGCAGCGTCATCGCCAGCTCCCTGCCTGATCCGAATCATTGCCGCGCGAACCGTCTTGGCGATGTCCTCGCCTTTTGCGTCGGTATCGTAGGCGCGCACAAAATTTCCTTGGGTGTCCATCAGATAGATGTAGGTGCTGTGGTCCATCAGATAGTCGCTGGGCCCTGGTCCCGTGCGATGCTCGGCATAATAAGCGCCATAGGCTTTTGCGACGGCGGCGATCTGCGCGGCGGTGCCGGTCAGGCCGAGGATGCGGCCGTCGAACGAGCCGGTAAAATTGGCCAGCATTTCTGGCGTATCGCGTGCAGGATCGATGGTGATGAACAGCGGCTGCACGCGGTCGGCGTCCGGGCCAAGGCGTTCGAGCGCGCCGGCGATCTCCAGCAGCGTCGTCGGACAGGTGTTCGGACAGAACGTGAAGCCGAAAAACACCAGCAACCACTTGCCGCGATAGGTCCGGTCGGTGACGGTCGCGCCGTTCGGCGCGGTCAGGGTGAACGGACCGCCGATGGTCACCGTCTTCGCGCCGCCGGCGGTCGCGGCGCTCGCCAGGCTAAGCATCAAGGCTAGCGTCAGAAGCGCGTGCCTCGGCGAACGGGGGACACAAGCGATCACATCCCGGCGCGACATCGGTTGCTCCCTTTCAGTTCCATGCGACTCGAAGCGGCTCGCGATGTGTTTGGTCGATCTCGCGGGCAGCGGTTCGAAGGCGAATTCCACCCCAATGTCCCGATCGCTTTGCTTGGCGATATGTCTGGCAAATTCATTGTTCACTATTTCGAGCGTCAAGGCGCATCAGCTTTGCTTAACGTCGCGCAAAGTAATGCTGATTTCTAACCGTTCCAAAATTGTGCTGCCATGCTGAGGTTGCAAAGGCCTTGAGGCTGCAAACTCCATTCCGCGAACGACAGCGACACTGACGTATCTTGTCGCCGCCTCAACGGCAGCTTTTCTGACCCGTTAGGTGGAAGTCGGCAAAGAAGACAAATTAGCTGGGAAATTAGCTGGGAAGGAAATCGCCGTGAAAAACAGGTCGCGTCCACGACTCGCATTGCACCGTTTTATCGTCACCTCTGTTGCCCTTTCCGTTGCGTTGCTTGCGGCCTTCATCGCCGTGCCTACGCATGCCCAAGGCTATGTCGAAGGTGCGGTCGCCGGCGGCGGCGCGATCACCGGCAAGGTCTCATTTCCTGGCACCGTGCCGACGCGCAAGATCATCCCGACCAAGGATACCGAAGTATGCGGCGGCCCGCGCGACGAGCCGCTGGTCCAGGTGGGCCCCGATAAGGGCGCGCAGAATGTCGCCGTCTATTTGACACAGGTGGCCAAGGGCAAGCCTTGGCCGGCGGAGACCAAGCCGCCAGTGCTCGACCAGGTCAAATGCGTGTTCCAGCCGAGCGTGCTGGTCATGCGCACGGGCAGTCTCGACATCCTCAACAGCGATCCGGTGCTGCATAACACCCACGGCTATTACGGCAAGCGCACGGCCTTCAATCTGGCGCTGCCGAACAAGGATCAGCGGATTGCGGTCGATTTGAAGCGTGCCGGCGAGGTGCGCGTCGATTGCGATGCGCATGGCTGGATGGAGAGCTGGATCTATGTCGTTGAGAATCCGTATTACGCGACGACCGGCGCGGACGGAAAATTCAACATCGCCGACGTACCGCCCGGAAACTACACCCTGATTGTGGCGCACCCGTTCACCGGCGTCAAACAGCAGCCGGTGACGGTGGTCGCTGGCAAGCCGACCGATCTCGCGATCGAACTGAAGAAGTAAGCAAGAGCATGGCCGAACGGTGATGCCGTCCTGGCCATGCATTCAGGAGAGGAACTAAGCCCGCAAACCGATTTTATCGGAGGAGGAATCCCATGTCTGAGCTTGAGCAAGACCGGCGCGACATAGCTTCGGTGCTCCAGCAACCGGGGGCGCGACCGGATCCCTCGCTGAAGATTACACGGCGTACCTTTATCCATCGTTCCTGCCTGGTCGGCGCGGCGACGGTCGCGGAGACCTTCGCCTGGTGGCCATTGCTCAACACGCTCGACATCGCCCACGCCGCCGACGCGCCGTTCAAATTCGCCTGGATCTCCGACACCCATCTCTACCCGCGGTCGCTCAATACGCGCTTTGTCGAAAAGACGGTGCGCGCCGCCAAGGAAGTGCAGGCGATGAATCCGCCGGCCGATTTCCTGATCTTCGGCGGCGACCTCGCCCAGCTCGGCACCGTCGAGGAACTCGAACTCGGCAACGAGTTGCTGAAGGAAATCAAGATTCGCAAGGTCTACATCCCCGGGGAGCACGACTGGTACCTCGACATGGGCAAGAAGTGGGGCCAGTTGTTCGGGCAGCCGAATTGGACCTTCGATCACAAGGGCGTTCGCTTCATCGGTCTCGACACGATCAGCCGCGCGCCGGACTACTGGTCGATGAGGAAGATGAGTGCGAAGGAGCGCATGGACCACATGTCGGTGCTCGACGGCACTGTTGCCGGGCCTTGGGCCGGCGTTGGCCGCGACCAGCTCGACTGGATGCAGAAGACGCTATCGACCTGGGACAGAAACAGGCCGGTCATCATCTTCAGCCATAACCCGCTCTACGAATATTACCCGCCGTGGAATTTCTGGGTACGGGACTGGCGCGACGTCAACGAGGTGCTCAAGCCCTACACCAAGGTTACCAATATCCACGGCCACGTTCATCAGGTGCTGTACAACGAGATCGGCACCATGCGCTCGATCGGCATGCTGGCGACGTCTTGGCCGTGGCCTTACGCACCGGAAGGCGTGCCGAAGCTGACCAAGCCGATGATCCGCGTCGACCCCGGCGATCCCTTTGACGGTGTCGGCTGGAGCCCGATGAGCGTCGCCGCAGACGACAAGATCGGCACCGAATACGTGATGTGGGGCCGCAAGGAGGTGTTCGCGCAATCGACCGAGGACTCGCACGAGAACATTCCGGAAAAGCTGCGGCCGCGCGTGGCCGACAACATGTGGCCATATTAGGGGAGGGATGAACATGACCGATCGAACCAGGTTGCGCACGGCATTGTCCGGCGTATCGGTGGCGGCGGTGCTCGCGGCGGTAGCCGTGTTTGTTGGCCCCGCCGGTGCCCACAAGGATCCGGTGACGCCCCAGCAGCTCAAGGCTTACGAGGACGCGCTGATGGAACAGGTCAAGCTCGGCGATCTCCTGTTCCATGGCGATGCCGCGACCGAAAAGAACATGGGTGTCTCCTTGTCCAAGACGGGCATGGCTTGCGCCATGTGCCATCCGATGACGGCGGACACCCATCCGCATACATATCCGAAATTCCAGGCCCAGATGGCCAAGTTCGCAACGCTGCGCGACATGATCAACTGGTGCATTGAGAAGCCCAATCAAGGCGAGATGATCGACTCCGACTCCGACGCGATGAAGGCGCTGGAGGCCTACATCTACTGGTCCAATACCGGTTCGGTGCTGATACCGGGCAGATATTGATCGCGTGAACAGCAGGACTACGGACGTCATCGGAGAGCGCGTGCGCCAGGACGGCGCACGCGCGGCTCAATGAGCCGGAGCGCGTCTCGGCGGAAGGGTCGCCGCGTAAGCCGTAAGCCAAGCAAGAATGTAAGCCAAGATTGTAAGCGAGGAAGAAGACCGAAACCAACAAGAAGAAGACTGAAACGGGACACTCTCGGGGGGAATCCATGACGGAAGTACATTCGGCAGACGCGCTGCATGGCCGCTTCGCCGGCATCGATCTGGACGAACTCGTCGATGCGCCGGTGGTGCGCACCTGGCTGTTGTGGGGCATGGTCTGGCTGATGCTCACGCCGTCCGTCGGCGCGGCCATTTCCACCTTGTTCAATTTTCCCGACTATCTCGGCACCTCGAACCTGCAACTGACTTTCGGACGGCTGCGGCCGATCCATGTCAACGGCGTCATCCTCGGCGCCTTCTCCAGCCTGTTCATCGGCCTGTGCTACTATCTGGTGCCACGGCTGTGCGGCGTGCGGGTCGTTTACAACGACTGGGGCGTGGCGATCGCCTGGGTGTGGAACGTCGCCGTCGCCGTCGGTCTCCTCGGCATCGCTTTCGGCGACAATCACGGCCTGGAAGCCGGCGAGATGCCGATCTATGCCGGCATCCCGCTGTTCATCGTCTGCGCGATCGCCACCCTGCAATTCCTCGTCACCATTAGTCGCCGTCTCGAAGCGCCGCTCTATGTGGCGCTGTGGTATCTGATCGGCGCTTTCGTGTGGACGACAATGAACCTGGTGCTGGGCTCGTTCATCCTGCCTTACAACATTACCGGGATGCACAGCGCCGGCTTCCATGGCCTCTATATCCACTACATCGTCGGATTGTGGCTGACGCCCGCGGGCTACGTGATCATCTACTATTTCCTGCCGGTGTCCGTGCGCAATCCGCTCTACGCGCACAAGCTGTCGCTGGTCGGCTTCTGGTCGCTGGCGCTGTTCTATCCTTTCGTCGGCATCCACCACTATCTCTACAGCCCGATCGCCGACTGGGCCGAGACTATTGCCATCGTCACCTCGATGATGCTGATCATCCCGGTGTGGACCGTGCTGGTGAACTTCTTCGGCACGGTGAAGGGCAAATGGGATTCGTTCGGTCGCAACCTGCCGGCCAAGTTCCTGATGATGGGCGCCATCATGTATCTGGCGGGCTGCTTCCAGGGCTCGGTGGAGGCATTGCGCATAATCCAGCAACCGACCCACTTCACCGACTTCGTCATCTCGCATTCGCATCTCACCGTGTTCGGCACTTTCGTTGTGTGGGCGATCGGCGGCAGCGTCTATGCCTGGCCACGTCTGTGCGGGCGCACCGAGCTGTGGTCGTGGACGCTCGGCAACTGGTCGTTCTGGCTGATCACGGTCGGCATTTCCATCATGGGGCTGGGCCTCACCGCTGGCGGCCTGGTGCAAGGCTTCCAGTGGATGGTGGGAGTCGAATGGGTCGATTCCATCCTGCCGATGCGGCCCTATTGGTTCGTGCGTACGCTTGCCGGGATCACCATGGACATCGGCATGACGTTGCTCGTCGTCAATTTCACCATGACGGCGATGTCGCGCGCGCGTGAGGTGGCTCGGCCGGCTCCGAGCGGCCCCCGTGGTGCGGTTCTGGCAGGGGGGGCGGCGGAATGATGACGCTCCGCTTCGTTGCGCTGGTTGCCGGCATCGGCTGCTTCTTCGCCGCCGTCTTCACGCAAGGCTTGCTGCCGCTGTTCGAACCGGCGGCGCTGACCCGCACGGTGACCTCGGTGGTGCGTACCGATCTCGGCGAACTCAAATGGATGCAAGCCGAGGCGACCGACTACACCGAGCAGCAGAAGCTTGGCCGCAAAGTCTATCTGCGCGAGGGCTGCTGGTACTGCCATTCGCAATATGTGCGGCCGGTGACCGGCGAGACCCGCCGGTGGGGGCCGGTGAGCGAGTCGGGCGAATACGCCTTCGACACGCCGCATCTGTTCGGCACGCGGCGGATCGGGCCGGACTTGACCCGCGTCGGTCTGAAATACTCCGACGAGTGGCATCTGGCGCATTTCTGGGACCCGCGCATGCTGACGCCGGATTCGATCATGGCGCCCTATCGCGGCTTGTTTGACCAGCCCAAGGGGCGGGTCAAAATCGTCGACGGCGCCGACAGCACTAAGACGCTGGAGCAGACTGCGGTCACGCGGGCTTTGTTCCAATTCGACGCCAAGGAGCAGATCCGGCTGACGCCGAATGCCGACGGGCTCCTGTTCGTCCCGCGCACCGCCCGCACCAAGGCGCCGATCGTCCTGATTCCGTCGGGGGAATACAAAGGCGACACCGTTACCCTGGCGGTGGAGACGGAAGAACTCGCTGGGCTGATCGCCTATCTGCAGAAGCTCGGCATGAATCGCGGCAAGTGGCGCGACCTGTTCGAACCGCAGGAGTTCGGCGTCACCGACATCTCGATGCCGCGCTCGGAAGAGTGGATTGGGCACGGCAAAGAAGTCTACGAGCGTCGCTGCCTCGGCTGTCATGGCGTCACCGGCGACGGCAACGGACCGGCGGCGACCTTCATGTACAAGCAGCGGCCGCGCAATTTCACCTCGGCGGTATTCAAGTTCCGCTTGACCAAGGAGCCGATCCCGACCGACGGCGATCTCCTGCGCACCATCACCCGCGGCGTGCGCGGCACCTCGATGCCGTCCTGGCATGATTTGCCGATGAACGACCGCCTCGCGGTCATCCAATATATAAAGTACCGGCTGGCGGCCGACCGCGCCGATCCGGCCAAGCCCTATCTCTATTTCGTCGAGGAGCCGCCGGGACCGCCACTTTATATCGGTCCGCCGCCGCCGCCGACGCAGGAGATCGTCACCCGCGGCCGACAGGTTTGGCAGGACGCCAAATGCTGGGAATGCCACGGCCAGACCGGCAAAGGCGATGGCGAGAAGGCGGCCGGGCTCAAGGACGATCTCGGTTTCCAGATCATCCCCGCTGATCTCACCTCGGGCCAGTTCAAGTCGGGCTCCAAGGCCGAGGACATCTTCCGCACCATGTCGACCGGCCTGTCGGGCACGCCGATGCCGTCCTACCGCGATTCCTTGCCGGAGGCGGATCGCTGGGCGCTCGCCTATTTCGTGCTGGCCCTGTCCGCCTACAAGGATCCGCTCACCGGCGAGCCGTTGCCGATCGCCGACGCCGACAAGGCCGCGCTCAACGATCCCAAACTCGCCGCGCCCAGCCCGGACACCGCCTATGTGCCTGGCAAGAAGGGCCCGGCGCAGGCGGCGGCGCCGGGCGGCACCGCGCTCGCCACGCGCGAGAATGCGCCGGCCGCGGCCGGCAGTGAACGGAGGCCATGACGATGCCGGACTTCAGCGTACTCGGATCCTATCTGGTCGGCCTTATGATGAGCATCGGCGCCGTCTGCGTGTTTGTGTGGGCGGTGCTGTCGGGCGCCCTGCACAATGCCGACGAGGCCTCCCTCAACCACTACAAGGCGGAGATCGAAAATGAGCGAAGGCGACAGGCCGGCGCACAATAGTCCGCCCGGCGAGCATCACGAGCTTGAGGAATATGCCGGCGGCTCGATCAAGGCGTGGATGGGCCACATCCCGCTCTGGCTGCTCGCCGTCTATTTTGTTCTGTTCGTGTGGGGCCTCTATTACTCCTACCATTTCTGGGGCGGATTGGGCCCCGGGCGGATCGGCTAGATGGATCGGCAAGACAGAAGGGACGAGTCATGCTGGCAGTCAAGATCGTATTAGGGGTCGCGGTGCTGAACCTGATCTTCCTCGCGTCGGAGATCGCAATAAACGTGCTGGGAGCCCTCCTGGGCTGGACTTGAACCGGCTGGATTTGAACAGGCTGAACGGGTGAACACATGCTGGCAGAAACCACTTTCTCACTCGCCAATGCGACCACGAACCAGATGATCGCCTTCTACTCCGGCGCCATCGCCCATACGCTCTTCTTCATCTGGATCGCCTATCTGGTGCGCATGAAATAGCGGCGTGCGCATTGTCGAACTGCGTCGATACCCAGCGATTGGCGGGGTGATGGCGTGACTTATTACGTCGTAATCTTTGCTGCCGCCTTTGCCGGCAGCTTTCACTGCATCGGCATGTGCGGCGGCTTCGCCTGCGCACTCGGACACGATTCGCGGGGCCCGGCGGCGACGGGTCTGCGTCACGTCCTTTACAATAGCGGCCGTCTCACCAGCTACGTGTTCCTCGGCGCGCTGGCCGGCGGGATCGGTCAATTGATTTGCACGTCCCAGGGGACGGCCGTGCCGGGAATGGACGGCGGCCTCGACATCGGCCAGCGCGCGCTCGCCATCATTGCCGGATTGCTCATGATCGCCATGGCGCTGCAGTTCTTCGGTCGGTTGCCGGGCCTGCATCGGCTATCGATCGGCTTTGGCGGCAGCACCTTCGCGATGATGTTGCGCAGTTTATTGACGACGCGCAGCCACGCGGCGCCGCTTGCGTTCGGCGTTTTCAACGGCTTCTTGCCGTGTCCGCTGGTGTACGCATTTGTCGCCCAGGCGGCGGGCACCGGCGCGGTACAATCCGGAATGCTGGTTATGGTCAGTTTCGGTCTCGGGACGTTTCCGGCGATGCTGATGATGGGCGGAATCGGCCGTGCGTTCAGTGCAGTCTGGCGTCAGCGCGGTGTTTGGGTCGCTGGGGCGGCCATCTTGCTGCTCGGACTGGTCACGTTGGGACGCGGCGTTTTTCCAACGGCCATGTCACATGCCATGTCCCACGCTATGCCGCACTCAATTTCGCAGGGCACGTCGCAGGGCTCGTCGCAGCCCTTGTCGATTGAGCGTCGAATATGACCGCGGATTCCGCCGCCCTTTGCAGCCATTGCCTGTTGCCGGTCGGTCTGCGTTCGATGCGGCAGACGATAAACGGCGAGAGTTGCGCCTTCTGCTGCTATGGCTGCTCGATCGCCTTTCAGGTCAAGCGCGGTCGCGGCGAGGAGGCGGCGGCGGCGTGGCTGCTGATTCGGCTCGGCGTCGGCGCCTTCTTGTCGATGAACATCATGCTGTTCAGCTGGCTCGATTATACCGGCGCCTTCACCGGCATCGACGCCGCGATGGGGCCAGTCATTCATATGTTGCTTCTCGTTCTGGCGACACCGGCGATGGTCATTCTCGGCGGGCCGTTTCTGCGCGAGATGGTCGTCGAGGGCCTGCAGGGACGTTTGACATCGTCGGCGCTGATCGTCGTGGGCACCGGTGCGGCATATGCTTATTCCGCAATCGCCGTATTCCAAGGGGCGAGCCACCTCTATTTCGACACGGCCTGCATGGTGCTGATGCTGTTCACCGTCGGCCATTATCTCGACGCTGCCGGACGGGCGCGGGCGGCGCGCGATCTGGCGCCGCTGCTGGCGGCTGAAAGCGAATGGGCAACGGTGGTCGAGGGCGATACGGAGCGGCGCCTGCGCGTCGCTGCGGTCGGCGCCGGCATGTTGGTTCGGGTTCGTCCCGGCGAGCGCATTCCGATCGACGGCATCGTCGTCGACGGCGGTTCGCACGCCGACGAGGCGGTGATCACCGGCGAGAGCCGGCCCGTTGCCAAGGCGATCGGCGCGAATGTGTTCGCCGGCAGCCTCAATGTCGATGGCCCGTTGCTGATCGAAAGCGCGGGCAGGGGCGACGCCACCCGATGGGCGCGGATCTGCCGCTCGGTGCGCGATGCGCTCGCGCATCGCGGTCCGAGCCAACGGCTTGCCGATTCCATCGTCGGCGCGTTCGTGCCGGTCGTGCTGCTGCTCGGCATCAGCACGTCGTTTTATTGGTCGCGGTATCTGCCGTTCGACCAGGCGCTGCTGGTCGGCCTTGCCGTGCTGGTGGTGGCGTGTCCCTGCGCGATCGGTCTTGCCGCGCCAATGGCGACTTCGCTCGGCATTGCCATGCTGGCGCGGCAGGGCTGTCTGCTGCGCGATCCGGCCGCCCTCGAAGCGCTGGCGCGCGTGTCGCTGTTCGCCTTCGACAAGACCGGCACCATCACGTCCGGTCGGCCGCGGCTCGTCGGCATCGATAGCCCGGGCGTCTCCGGCGATGAGGCGCTGGCGCGCGCCGCCGGCCTCGAACGCCATTCCGAGCATAGCATTGGCCGCGCCATCGTCGAAGCCGCCGAGGCGCGCGGCCTGACGCCGCTCGAAACCCATGACGTGCGCGCATGGCCTGGCCGCGGCATCGGCGGCATGGCCGACGGCCGTCCGGTCGCCGCCGGAACCGGCAAGTGGATGCGGGAAAGCGGGTGGCCCCTGGCGCCGGATATCGGCGAACGCGCTCGCGCGCTCGAGAACGCCGGCCACACGGTCGTGTATGTCGGTTGGGACGGCGCGGTTCGCGCCGTGTTGTCGCTCGACGATACGCCGCTTCCCGAGGCGCGCGCGACGATCGCCGCTTTGCGTCAGCGCGGCATCGGCTCAGCGCTGCTGACCGGCGACCTGCCGGCGGCGGCGCGGCGGATCGCGCTCGTTGCCGGCATCGACGACATTGAAGCCGGTCTGACGCCGGAAGACAAACGCGAGACGCTCGCCCGGCGACGCGCGGCGCACGGCAAGGTGGCGATGGTCGGCGACGGTCTCAATGACGGCCCGGTGCTGGCGGCGGCGGATGTCGGCATCGCGGTCGGCTCGGCGACCGATCTGGCGCGCGAGACCGCGACCTTGGTGCTGCCGCCGGGCGGACTGTGGATGCTGCCATGGGTGGTCGACGTTTCGCGCGCTGTCCGCCGCGTCATCCTGAGCAATCTGCTATGGGCGTTCCTGTACAATTTCGTCGCCGTCGGCCTGGCGATGGCCGGGCTGCTGCGCCCGGTGCTGGCCGCCGCCATCATGGCCGGGTCGAGTCTTTTCGTGGTGCTCAATTCGCTGCGGCTGGAGCGGTTGTCCGGACCGGCGCCATTCGCCGAGCCCGACCGCAACTCATCCGTCGCCGTCGTGCCACCGACGGCCACGCGCGGCGCGCCGCTTGCCGGCCTCACACCATCGCCGATGGAGCATCCGGTCAGGTGACGACGAGGTCGTGCGACAGCAAATAGACGCCGCCGCCATCCTCGTTCCAGATGAATTCGAGCCGGCCGCTCCGCGTCGCACGCAGCGTAAATTCAAGATAGGGATTGGCGGCGACGGCCTCGCGCAGTTCGGCGTGGAATACGGTTTCGCTGTCGTAGCGGCAGGTGAACGCGTTGATGATCCGGCGCGGGATCAGCTTGCCGTTGCCGTCGCGGCGCAGGCCGGTTTCCATCTGATGGTCGATCAGCGTGCGGATCAGCACCGCGGCGCCCTTGGCGACGGTACCGGGCACCTGCACACGCGGGCTGTGTGTCGGCATTCGGCCTCCTCAAAAGCTATTCGCAACCATTGGTCTCGACCGCGATCGGCGCGCGTGCCAACAGCAGCGCGCCATCGTTCATCTCGGCAACCGCCAGCACGTCCTGCGGCTTGGCGACCCGGATTCGTGTCGCGATGCGCGGTTCGCTGCGCCCCGGAACGAATTCGAATTTCGCGACGGTGACGATCGGATTGAGCGGCGCCAGCACCAACACGCGGCGCACGTGATCGGTCTCGGTCATCGGGCTGGCGACGACAAGCGCCAGCGGCACCGTGTAGCCATTGGTGAAATGCGGCGGCACAGTCAGCCGGACCCGATCCGACCAGGTAGCGGTCTTTCCGGTCATTTGCCGGACGACTTCGATGGCATGGTTGGCGGCATGTTCGGTCATCGCGTCGGCGACGCCGGCGGCAAAGCCGGATGTCGCAAGGCTTGTCGTCGCAAGTCCGGCGCCGCCGGCGACGGCGCTCGCCAACAAGGTTCGGCGGGTCAGGCCGGCGGCGTCGGTTGTCTCGATCATGCGAACCTCCCGCGCGCGCATCGGCGCCCTTGTTCAGAAGTCTATTTAGAAATCCATGTCGCCGCCGTGATGATCGTGATCGTGTCCGGGCAGTTCCGGCGGCGGCGGCTTCGGCAGCTCGGCGACCATCGCTTCGGTGGTGATCAGCAGCCCGGCGACCGAGGCCGCGTCCTGCAACGCGGTGCGCACCACCTTGACCGGATCGATGATGCCCCGGCCGATAAGGTCGCCATAGTCGCCGGTCTGTGCGTCGTAGCCATAGGCGTAGTCGGTCTCGTCGAGAATCCTGCCGACCACCACCGAACCGTCGGCGCCGGCATTATGCGCGATCTGTCGCGCCGGATAGCCGATGGCCCTGCGGACGATCTCGACCCCGGCCTGCTGATCGGCATTGCCGGCGCGGGTGCCGTTCAGCGCGCGGCTCGCACGCAATAGCGCGACGCCGCCGCCAGGTAGAATACCTTCCTGGATCGCGGCGCGGGTCGCATGGATGGCGTCGTCGATACGGTCCTTGCGTTCCTTGACCTCGAGCTCGGTGGCGCCGCCGGCGCGGATCACCGCGACGCCGCCGGCCAGCCTGGCGATCCGGTCGGTCATCTTCTCGCGGTCAAAGTCCGACGTGTCGTCGTCGACCTGCGCCTTGATCCTGGCGATGCGCGCCGCGATGTCGGTTTTCTTGCCGGCGCCCCTGACGATGGTGGTGTGATCCTTGCCGATGATCACCTTGTCCGCGCGGCCGAGCCTGTCCAGCGTCACCTGTTCCAGCTTGATGCCGAGATCCTCGGCGATGGCGGTGCCGCCGGTGAGGATGGCGATGTCCTCAAGCATCGCCTTGCGACGCTCGCCGAAGTCTGGCGCCTTGACGGCGGCGACCTTGAGGCCGCCGCGCATCCGGTTGACCACCAAGGTCGCCAGTGCCTCGCCCTCGACATCCTCGGCAACGATCAGCAGCGGGTTGCCGGATTTCACCACGGCTTCGAGCAGCGGCAGCATTTCCGACAGGTTGGACAGCTTCTTTTCGTAGATCAGCAGATACGGGTGCGCCAGTTCGACCTGCATTTTCTGCGCGTCGGTAACGAAAGAGGGCGACAGGTAGCCGCGGTCGAACTGCATGCCCTCGACGATTTCCAGCTCGGTTTTCAGCGAGGTGCTTTCCTCGACGGTGATGACGCCGTCATGGCCGACCTTGCGCATCGCCTCGGCGAGCAAGCGGCCGATTTCGTGATCGCCGTTCGCCGAGATGGTCGCGATCTGCGCGATTTCCTGGTTCGAGGCGATCTTGCGGGCGTTGCCGTTCAAATCCTTGACCACGGCGGCGACCGCGAGATCGATGCCGCGCTTGAGATCCATCGGGTTGAGCCCGGCCGCCACTGCCTTGGCGCCCTCGCGGGCGATGGCCTGGGCCAGCACGATCGCGGTGGTGGTGCCGTCGCCGGCGACGTAAGACGTCTTCGCGGCCACCTCGCGCACCAATTGGGCGCCCATGTTCGCGAGCCTGTTGTCGAGTTCGATGTCCTTGGCGACGGTGACGCCGTCCTTGGTGATGCGCGGCGCGCCGTGCTCGCGATCGAGCACGACGTTGCGGCCCTTCGGTCCGAGCGTGACCCGCACCGCGTCGGCGAGAACATCGACGCCGCGCAGCATCCGTTCGCGCGCTTCGACGGAGAATCTGACTTCCCTGGCTGACATCGGCGTTTCCCCCTTTTTGGACAGCGCATTTGTCCGCGCGTGCGTTTCGGCAGGAAGTTTTTGCAGCTCCGTTGCCGGCTTTCCCCGGCAAAGGGAGGCGCCGGTTCGACGCAATCGGGCTCGCGCGCCGATTTCCGCGCGCTGCTTTAGGCCAAGGATAGGCGGCTTCGCTCGCCCACGACATTGAAAAAAACTTATCGCTTGGCGGTGTGTTTTAAGGCTCGGCATGCAACTTAACCGTACTGCTCGAGTCCGGACGCGGTTGCCCCGCCGCCAATCATGCCCTGTGCAGGAAACACGACCGCATGTCGCCTTCGGGCAATGTATTGAAGCCTTGTTCCAAGGCACGCAATATCTTGAAACAATAAGAGTGGCTGGGGGACTAGGATTCGAACCTAGATAGCCAGAGTCAGAGTCTGGAGTCCTACCGTTGGACGATCCCCCAACAAGCCGTTGCGCGACGGGCAAAAAAACCTGCTGCCGGCGAGCCGGAGGCCATCACATGGGGCAATTCGTTGGATTTGACAAGCCCGACGTGGCGCAAGGCGGGGGCGACGCCGGGAGCCGCTGAAACCGTTGAATATCAAGCCTTTGCCGGGAGCCGGGGCAGCGTGGCGACGGTCAATATGGCGATCATCGAGCAGGCTGCAACCACGAGGAACACCATCGCCGGGTGGCCCGCGTCCATCAGCGCGCCGAAGATGACCGGGGCGACGATACCGCCGAGATTAAAGCCGGTGGTGACGAAGCCGAACACCTTGCCGAAGGAGCCGGGCGGGGTGATCTCGCGCACGATCATGTCGCGCGATGGCGAGATGAAGCCGAAGAAAAATCCGAACACGCTCATCGCCGCGAGTAGCGCCAGCGTGCCGAGATCGACGCTGGCGACCAAAGCCGCCGCCAATGCCGAGGCGATCAAGCCCAGCGAAGCCACCAGCCCATGCCGCGAGGTGCGCGCCACGACCAAACCGCCGATCAGGACGCCGATCGCCGACAACACCAATTGCGCCGACAGCGCGGCATTGGCGATGGTCACCGGCGTATTGTACAGCGCGCCGAGCGCCACCACCGAATAGTTCGACATGCCGGCGTTCGTCACTGCGATCAGCATGAAGAAGAACAGATTGAGCAGGATCGGCGCTGACATGAGAAGCTGCCAGGCTGTTTGCGTGTTGGCGTCGGCTTTCTTCGCAACGTCGTTGCGTTTCGCGGCCGCTGCGACCGGCTCTTCGCGCACCATCAGGAGAATGGCCGCCACCGCCAGGCCGAACAGTCCGGCGCCGATGAAGGCGCCGCGCCAGCCCCACAGGTTCTGCATCAACAGGAGGCTCGCCGGCGTCACCGCCGCGCCGAGCAGGCCGGCGAATGTGTGGATCGAGTAGGCCTGGCCCATGCGGTCGGCCGGCACATGATGTGACAGCAGCGAATAATCGGCCGGGTGGTAGACGGTGTTGCCGACGCCGGCGAGCGCGAACATCGCTACCATCACCCAGAATGAATCGACGAGGCCGACAACGACAAACGACAGCCCGCCGACGACAAGACCGGCGATCAGAAGTGCGCGCGCGCCGATCCAGTCGACCAGAAATCCGGCCGGCGTCTGCAATGCTGCCGAGATGATGTTGAACGCGGCGAAGGCCAGGCCGATTTCGGTATAGCTCACGCCGTATTCCGCACGCACGAAAGGCAACAGCGGCGCCAGAATGAGAATGTAGATGTGCGACGTGAAATGCGCCGCGCTGACCACGCCGATGAGGCGGACATGCGGCGCCGGCTTGGCGGCCAGGGTGGCGAGACTCATTGCAGGCAATTCTCCGGCAGGGCGCGAACTATGGCCCGGGAGGCAGGCTCAATCCAGTGTGTTCGCGGCGGGTTGCCTATGCGGATCCGGGGATGTGAACCTGACATGGTTCATCGCCCGTATTTTTTAACGGCGCCGGGTACGCCGTCGTCCGAAATGCGCGCCCGAAAGAAAGAGGGGCGCGGAACGCCACAGGTCCCGGAGGACCCACGGGCCCAGACACCTCGCAATGTCTGGACGTATTCAATGGCCCGCTTTCGCGCATTTCGGCGCTGAAAGACAAGGCCGCCGCAAGTCCGCCTTCTCCATGGCGTTCCGCGCGCTGTGTTTGTAGGTTTGCTCCGTTCCGCCCCCGGTGGACTTACCGTTTCAGGCAACCGCGCCTCTCCTCATCGGATTGGCAGGCCGCCTATCCACCGCTGCGGGCCCTTATGGAAACCGGCATTTCTGACCATGCCGGCGGCCACCGCCAGTGGGGCCCAGTGGCGCACGGACGGGTGCTCCGGGACGGAGCGGCTTGGACCGCCGGTGACGGGACTTTGCGCCGCATCTCCAGCGCACCCGACCGGCCACCGCTCCCCGCCCCGCATCTGAAGATGCTGTACAGACACCCCTCAATGGGGCGGGATGGGGGCTTTATAGTCCTATTATCGCCTAGGGTCAAGGGCCTATTCAGAATTAAATCCATGCCAATCCGCCTCATGGTGAGGAGCCCGGCGCAGCCGGGCGTCTAGAACCATGGGCGGCCTCGTCCTTCGAGACGCGCTCCTTCGGAGCGCTCCTCAGGATGAGGCCGTTAGAAGGTGTGCCGCGACTTAAGCCGACTTCTTGGTCGCTTTCGCCGCCTCGATGGCTTCCCAGATGCGCGAGGCGGTCATCGGCATTTCCAGATGCTTGATGCCGTAGTCGGACAAAGCATCGATCACCGCGTTGGCGACCGCGGGCAGGCCGCCCGAGGTGCCGGCTTCGCCGCAACCCTTGGCGCCGAGCGGGTTGGTCTTGGTCGGCACCGGGCGATTGGCGACATGGATCATCGGCGCGTCGTGCGCGCGCGGCATGGCGTAGTCCTGGAACGATCCGGTGACCAATTGGCCGGCGGCGTCATAGACCACGCCTTCAAGCAGCACCTGGCCGAGGCCTTGCACCGCGCCGCCTTGGACCTGGCCTTCGACCATCAGCGGATTGAGGACGGTGCCGAAATCGTTGACTGCGTTGTATTTCACGACGCGGGTGAGGCCGGTGTCGGGATCGATCTCGACCTCGACGACATGCACGCCGTTCGGATAGGTGCCGACGATCGCTTCGGTGACATGCGTGATGTCGAGCGTCTTCGGCATGTCGTCGGGCAGGGTAATGGTGCGCAGCTTTTCGGCCAGCGCCATGATGTTGATGGCGCGGTCGGTCCCGGCGATGGTGAACGTACCGTTCTTGAATTCGATATCGCCGGCGGAGGCTTCCAGCACATGGGCGGCGAGTTTCTTGCCGCTCTCGATCACCTTGTCGGAAGCCTGCACGATGGCCGCGCCGCTCATCGTCGCCGAGCGCGAACCGCCGGTGCCGCCGCCGTGGATGAGCTGATCGCTGTCGCCCTGCATCAGCTTGATCTTGTCGAACGGAATGCCGAGCTTCTCGGTCAGCACCTGCGCGAAAGGAGAGGCGTGGCCCTGGCCGTAATCGAGCGTGCCGGTGATGATGGTGACGGTGCCGTCGTCGTTGAATCGGATGCCGCCTTGCTCCTGCGTCATCGCCGCCGTGGTTTCGACATAACAGGCGACGCCGAGGCCGCGCAATTTGCCGGCCTTTTTGCTTTCGCGCTTGCGCTTGGCAAAGCCCTTGGCGTCGGCTTGGGCCAGCGCCTCCTTGAACAGGCCGGGGAAATCGCCGGAGTCGTAAGTCGTGCCGGCCGGCGTGGCGAAGGGCATTTCCTTGGCCTTGATGAAATTGCGGCGGCGCAGTTCGAATTTGTCGATGCCGAGTTCAACCGCAGCGATGTCCATCGAACGCTCGATCGACAGCGCGCCTTCCGGACGGCCGGCGCCGCGATAGGCGGAGACGAGCGTCGTGTTCGAGAATACGCATTGCGTCGCCACTTCGAGCAATGGCGTGCGGTACATGCTGATGATGTTCTTGGTGACGTTGACCGTCGGCAGCATCGGGCCGAAATTGGCGCAGTAAGCGCCGAGATTGCCGTAGCCGGTCAGGCGCAAAGCGGTGATCAGTCCGTCCTTGTCGAAGCCGACCTCGACGGTCATGTCGTAGTCGCGGCCGTGATGATCCGACACGAAGCTGCCGGAGCGGTCGTCGGTCCACTTCACCGGACGGCCGAGCACCTTGGCGCCATGCAGGACGGCGACATATTCCGGATACATCGTGGCCTTCATGCCGAACGAGCCGCCGACATTGCCGGTGAGCACGCGAACCTTGTCGGCGGGCACGCCGAGAATGTCGCGCATCATGTTCTTCATGCCGAACACGCCCTGGCTGCATGTATGCAGCGTCCAGCGTTCGTCTTTTTTGTCGAATTCGCCGATCGCCGAGCGTGGCTCCATCGCGGCGACGACGAGACGCTGATTGATCAGCGGCAGCGTGACGACATGCGCGGAATTTTTCAGTGCCTCGGCGACCTTGGCGCTGTCGCCATGCTGGTAATCGAGCGCGATGTTGCCCGGCACATCGTCATAGAGCTGCGGCGCGCCGGGCTTGGCGGCGTCGCGCGCCGAGACGACGGCGGGCAAAGGCTCGATGTCGAGCGCGACGGCTTCGGCCGCGTCCTTGGCTTGCGCGATGGTCTCGGCAATGACGCAGGCGACCGGATCGCCGACGAAGCGCACTTTGTCGGTGGCCAGCGCCGGGCGCGGCACATATTTGATCGGCGAGCCGTCGCGGCTCTTCAGCGGCAGCGTGCATTTGAGCCCGCCATAGGCCTTGAGGTCTTCGCCGGTCAGAACCGCGAGCACGCCGGGCATGCCCCTGGCGGTGCCGGTGTCGATGCCATTGATAATGCCGTGCGCCTCGCTGGAGCGCACCATGACCGCGTAAGCCTGGTTCGGCAGGCCGATATCGTCGGTATAGCGGCCTTCGCCGCGCACCAGAGTCGGGTCTTCCTTGCGGGGGACCGGCTGGCCGATGCCGAACTTGGTCAGCGAAAGCGCTGCTTGCGTGGTTCTGTCATCCATATTGGGGGCTTTTCGGCTGGCGTGCAGGGAAGCAAGGAAAGAAAGTAATGCGCAGGTCCCAAATAAAGCAGGCGAGCCCCTTCCACAACAATAGCTTTCGGGGGTGAGGGTTGCGCCAAAGGTTTGCAGGTTGCCCGGGCGCTGTTACACTTTTATGGACAAGTGAGCTTTGGGAACTTTGCCGGTGCCGAGCCCTTTTGAGGTGGGCTGCCGGCAGCGAGGTTATAAAATGACGAGCGGCGAGGCCGGGGATGCCCCAGGCCTCGACCCTGCTGTCAATCGGGTACCGCCGGAAGGCGAGCCCCGGTGGGGTCGGCGGTCGCCGGGACGACGTGAGGCAGGCTTCGGCAGCGATCGGGGCGGGCCGACCTATGCTGCGCTCGATCTCGGCACCAACAACTGCCGTTTGCTGGTGGCGCGCCCGGTCGGCGACGGCTTCCGCGTGGTCGACGCATTTTCCCGCATCGTCCGGCTCGGCGAGGGCATTTCCACATCCGGCCGCCTCAGCGAGGCGGCGATCGAGCGCTCGCTCGAAGCGCTGGAGATTTGCCGCAACAAGATGCGCAACCGCGGGGTCACGCGCGCCCGGCTGATCGCCACGGAAGCCTGCCGCGCCGCCGAGAACGGCGCCGAATTCCGCGCCCGCGTTGAAGAAAAGCTGGGCCTCGGTCTGGAAGTGATCGACCGCGAGACCGAAGCGGCGCTGGCCGCGACCAGTTGCACGCCCCTGATCGATCCGGACGCCGAGGGCGTCTTGCTGTTCGATATCGGCGGCGGCTCGTCCGAACTGGTGCGGCTCGACCGTTCGCCGCGTTGCAAGCGCGGCCCGCCGCTGCCGAAGATCCGCGGCTGGATTTCGCTGCCGCTCGGCGTCGTGACGCTCGCCGAACGCCATGGCGGACTCAATGTGACGCGCGACGTCTACGAGGCGATGGTGGACGAGGTGGCCGCGCTGATCGCGCCTTTTGCGCGCGAGCACGGCGCGGGCTTGCACGGCGTGCATATGCTCGGTACGTCCGGCACCGTGACAACCATCGCCGGCGTCCATCTCGATCTCAAACGCTACGACAGGAACCGTATCGACGGCTGCTGGATGGGCGCGGACGAAATCGACTCGGTGCTCGATCGGCTGGTGGCGATGAGCTACGACGAGCGGGTGGCGAGCCCGTGCATCGGCGCCGACCGCGCCGATCTGGTGCTGGCCGGCTGCGCCATTCTCGAAGCGATCCGCCGCGCGTTTCCGTGTCCGCGCTTGCGTGTCGCCGACCGCGGTTTGCGCGAAGGCATGCTGGTGCAGATGATGCGCGAAGACGGCGCCTGGGACGACGGTAGCGGCCAGGCGGTGCTGTCGTGACCGTGCGCAGCAAGAGCAGCGGCTCGCGCGAACTCAAAGTGCGCGTCAAGACCGGCAAGGGCCGCAAGCTGTCGTCCAAGCTGTGGCTGGAGCGGCAGCTCAACGATCCTTATGTCGCGCGGGCCAAGCGCGAAGGCATGCGCTCGCGCGCCGCCTTCAAGCTGATCGAGATCGACGACAAGGCGCGGTTTTTGAAGAAGGGCCAGCGCGTGGTCGATCTCGGCGCAGCGCCCGGCGGCTGGTCGCAGGTCGCGGCCAAGCGCGTGCATTCGCCCGCGCTGGGAAAGGTGATCGGTATCGATCTGCTCGATATCGAGCCGTTGCCGGGCGTCGATTTCCGCGTGTTCGATTTTCTCGATCCCGGCGCGCCGGCGTTGTTGAAGAAAATGCTCGGCGGGCCGGCCGACGTCGTCCTGTCCGACATGGCGGCGAATGCGACCGGGCATCGCCGCACCGATCACATCAAGATCGTCGCTCTGGTCGAAGCGGCGACCGAATTCGCCCGCGAAGTGCTGGCGCCGGGCGGCACATTCCTGGCGAAAGTCATTCAGGGCGGCACCGAAGGCACGCTGCTGACGTTGCTGAAAAAGGACTTCGCCACCGTCAAGCATGTGAAGCCGCTGGCCAGCCGCGCCGACTCAGCCGAATTGTATTTGCTGGCGATGGGTTTCCGCGGCGGCAAGAGCGCAACCGAGTCGCAATCTTAATTCTCCGCTCATCCCCGCGAAGGCGGGGATCCAGTGCTTTTACATTAAGCAGGGGAAGAACTGGATTCCCGCTTGCGCGGGAATGAGCGGAGTATGGATCAACGGAATGCGTCGGTGAAGCGCGCGCCGCGGCGGCGTTCCAGCGATTCAAAATACAGCCGGCGCTTTTCCGCCTCGCTCAACGGGCGCGGCGCTTCGCGCGTGCTGCGCGTGACGGTGTGCGTGGCTGGCCGGGCGCGGCGTTCGGCCTGTTCTCGCTTTTCGCGGTTGGCGCGCTCGCGCGCGGTTTCGCGGGGCGTGTCGCGCGGTGTGTCGCGGACCTTGTCCGGCTTCGGCGACGCGGCTGGCGGGATTGACGCCGTGACGTCCGGCTTTGCTTCAGGTTTGGCTTCAGATTTGGCTTGCGGCTTTGCTTCAGGCTGGGCTTCCGGCCTGGTCTCGACGACGGGGACCGGCCTGGCAGGTTCGACCTTGGCCGCCTCGCGCTTGGTGCTGCCTTTGCGTTTGGCGTCCCGTTCGGCCTGCGCGGCGCGGCGGCGTTCCTCGGCGGCGGCATCGGCGGCGGCCTTCTGCTCGACGGCAATCGTCCTCTGCACGCTGGCCAAAGCCTTTTGCGCGTCGCCGAAATTGCGGTCGTGGCTGAGCGCCGTCGTGTAATCGGCAATCGCCGCGTCGCGCTGCGCGGTTTGTTCCCGCAACTGGCCGCGCAGGAAATAGCCCTGCGCGTTCTTCGGCTGCTTGGCGATGATGAGGTCGTAATCGGCCATGGCGGCGGCGCTGTCGCCCCTGGCGGCGTTGAGCTGGGCGCGATCTTTCCGTGCAATGAGGTTGTCGGGCTCGCGGGTGAGGCCTTCGTTGAGATCGGCGATGGCGCCGTTGCTGTCGCCTCTCGCCTTGCGCAGCGAGGCGCGCTCGAACCAGATGTCGGCGGGCTTCGGATCGATTTTGATCGCCTGGTCGAGATCGCCGATCGCCTTCGCCGCGTCGCCATTGGCCTTGTAGATCATGGCGCGGGCGCGGTACGGGCCGGCGTCGCCAATGCGCAGATCGATGGCGCGGCTGAAATCGGTCAGCGCGCGGCTGTTGTCGTTCTTGGCGAGGTAGACGCGGCCGCGGGTGGCGAAGGCCATCGCATTGCTGCCGTCGGCCTCGATGATCTTGTCGAGGTCGGGCAAAGCGCGCGCGTAATCTTTCTTGCGTATATAGGCCATGGCGCGCAACGTGATGGCGTCGCGGTTGTCGGCTTCGATCTTGAGCATGGACTCGGCATCGGTCAGCGCGCCATCGGCGTCGCCGTCTTCCAGTTTGAGATTGCCGCGCACGCGCAGGCCGTTCACGGTCCACGAATGTTTCAGCGCCTTGCCGATGTCGGCATAAGCGCGCTTGCGGTCGCCTTTGTCGCGCCAGGCTTCGGCGCGCTGGCGGTAGCTCTGCGACGGATTTTCATCGAGCGGAATGGCGCGGTCGAGAGTGGCGATGGCCTTGTCGAGATCGCCCTTCTTGCGCCACATCGCCGCCTGGCCGTTGAGCGCGGCCAAGCTCTTTGGGTCGATGCGCGAGGCTTCCTGGTAATCGCGCAGCGCTGCGTCGGTCTCGTTATTGGCGTCGCGGGCCTGCGCGCGCAAGAGATAATTCGCCGCGCTCGGATCGATGCGCACGGCCTGATCGAAGTCGCCGATGGCGCGGGCGTAATCCTTCTGGCGCAGATAAAGCTGGCCGCGGCCGCTGTACGAACTTGGATTGTTGGCGCGCAGGCTTATCGCCTTCTGGTAATCGGCGAGCGCGCCGTCATTGTGGCCAAGGTCGCGCTTGACGGCGGCGCGGTTGACGTAAGGCGAGGGGTGGTCCGGCTCGAGTTCGATGGCCTTGTCGTAGTCGGCGAGCGCCTGGCCGTAATTGCCGCGCGCATACCAGGCATTGCCGCGATTCTGGTAGGCCGGCGCGAAATTCGGCGCGAGATTGATGGCGCGGTTGAGATCGCCGATCGAGTGCACGATGTCGTCGCGGTCGAGATAGGCCAGGCCGCGCAGCGCGTAGGCGACGCCGAGCGCTTCGCCGCTCAGTTTGCCGGTGGCGATGATCTTGCCGCACGACTCGATGCGGTGCTGCGCCAGATCTTCCGTCTGGTTGGCGCAGATCTGCGCATCGCTGCCGCGCGGGCGCGGCACTGTCGGCTTGACGGGAAGGGGCGCGTTGTCCGGACTGAGCGATGGTGCAGACCGCGCGCTCTGCGTCGGCTGGCGGGCGATGATGCGCGGCTGATAGACGGCGCGGCTATCGTTGCTGCGCGACGTATTGCTGGAGAAGAACGGAAAGCCCTGCGCGTCAGCGCGTTGCGGCGGCAGCGCTACCGCGGCCATCGCCAGCGCAACGCCGGCGACAACCGCGCCTTTTATCGTTCGCGTTGAACAGACCGCCCGCATCGAAAAAGCCTTGCACGTTAACCATAGCGAATATTGAAATTACGCGGCTTTCCAACGGTTTGTCCATGCGAAGGGTCCGGTTCCATTAACCAAAGCAGGCGGCATGGTTAACGTGTAAAACTTTAATCAAATGCGACATGAATTACGCAGCCGTCGGCGGTTTGGTCTCGGGCATGGCGCGGCCGGATAATTCGGCGCCGGCATCGGGCGAAAGCCTTGCAAAAACAAAGATCGACAGCGCCGAGATCGTCGCGACGATGACGAAGGCCGCCTGAAAATCGCCGGCCATCAAGGTTCCATGGCCATGATAGGCGGCGGTGAGGTCGACCGCGAGCGCGCCGAGGGCAACGCCGGCCGACAGCGACAACTGCTGGCCGACGCTGACCAGCGCGGTGGCGCGCGAGACGCGCGACTGCTCGACCTCGGCGTAAGCGATGGTGTTGATCGCGGTGAACTGGAGTGAGCGGAAAAAGCCACCGATCAGCAGCACGCCGAACATCACCAAAGCCGGCGTCGCGTCATTGAACAGGGCGCAGACGGCGAGAAAGGCGGCACTCAGGATCGCGTTGCTCATCAGGATGGCGCGGAAGCCGAAGCGCTTGAGCAGCGTCGCCGCCGCCATCTTCATGCCCATAGCGCCGGCGGCGGAGGCGAAAGTGATCATGCCGGATTCGAACGGCGACTTGCCGAAGCCGACTTGCAGCATCAGCGGCAACAAAAACGGCAGCGCGCCGATGCCGAGCCGGAACATGAAGCCGCCGAGCACGCTGGCGCGGAATGTCGGCAGCCTAAACAGAGTGAGGTCGAGCGCCGGATGCGGCGTGTGCCTGGCATGCACCAGATAGGCGGCGATGAAGATCGCGCCGCCGATAATCAGCGAGACGACCACCGGCCACGGCAGAAAATTCAGGCCGAGCACCGACAGGCCGAAGGCGACGCCGGCAATGCCGAGGCCCGCATAAATCATGCCGAGAATGTCGAATCTTTCGTGGTTTTCGGCGCGCACGTCGTCGATGTATTTCGTCGCCAGCACGATGCCGGCGATGCCGATCGGCACGTTGATCAGGAATATCCAGTGCCACGAGGCATATTCGGTGATGAAGCCGCCGACCGGCGGGCCGATGACCGGGCCGATCAAGGCCGGCGTCGTCACCCAGGCCATGGCGCTGACCAGTTCGCGCCGGCTGATCGAACGCACCAGCACCATCCGGCCAACCGGCGTCATCATGGCGCCTCCCATGCCTTGCAGGATGCGGGCGAAGACGAAGTCGGTCAGCGAGGTCGACAGCGCGCAGGCAATCGAGCCGAGCACGAAGACGGCGATGGCGGCGCGGAACACGGTGCGGGCGCCGAAGCGGTCGGCGGTCCAGCCCGAGGCAGGGATGAAGATGGCGAGCGACAGCAGGTAAGAGGTGACGGCGAGCTTGAGCGCCAGCGGGTTGGTGCCGATGTCGGCGGCAATTGCCGGCAGCGAGGTGGCGATCACCGTGGAGTCCATGTTCTCCATGAACAGGGCAACCGCGACGATCAGGGGGACGATGCGGTCACGGCGCATGGGGAGGGTCTCGAATCCAGGCGGAAAGACTGGGGGTTTAGAGCCCGGCCGGTTGACCTGCAAACGGCGGCGGAACGAAGGCTATTGCCGTTTTCGCGTTACCTTGTGGGTGGCATGGCTGGCATCCAGGATAGACCTAGGAATCGCGCAATTCCCATGCTAACGACCACCGCCAACCCAAAAGCGGGCCGTGACGCGCGCGAGGACAGCCTCGGGCAGGGTTTTTTATCACCCTCGTGTCGTGCGGGCCGGATTTTCCGGGTGTGACGGAGTTGGCCATGGCCTCGATTGACAACGCAAATCCGCGCGAAGCGCTCACGTTCGACGACGTGCTGATCCGGCCCGGCCTGTCCGATGTGATGCCGGCCGATGTCGACATCCGCTCCCGCATCACCAAGTCGATCTCGCTCAACATGCCGATCATGGCCTCGGCCATGGACACGGTGACCGAGTCGGACATGGCCATCGCCATGGCGCAGGCCGGCGGCCTCGGCGTCATCCACCGCAATCTCGAGCCGGACGAGCAAGCGGCCCAGGTCCGCCAGGTCAAGAAGTTCGAGAGCGGCATGATCGTCAATCCGCTGACCATCGAACCGACCGCGACCTTGGCCGACGCCCTCGAGTTGATGAAGATCAACCGCATCTCCGGCATTCCGGTGGTGGAAGGCGCCAGCAACGGGGTTGCCGGCAAGCTTGTCGGCATTCTCACCCATCGCGACGTGCGCTTTGCCAAGGACCCGCGCCAGCGCGTCGCCGAACTGATGACCAAGGACGAACTGATCACGGTGCGCGAAGGCGTCAGCCAGGACGAAGCCAAGCGGCTCCTGCATCAGCACCGCATCGAGAAGCTGCTGGTCGTCGATGACAAGTATCGCTGCGTCGGCCTCATCACCGTGAAGGACATCGAAAAGGCGGTCGCCAATCCGAACGCCTGCAAGGACGAGCAGGGCCGCTTGCGCGTTGCCGCCGCGACCACGGTCGGCGACAAGGGCTTTGCCCGCACCGAGGCCTTGATCGCCGCCGGCGTCGATCTTGTCGTCGTCGATACCGCGCACGGCCATTCGCAATATGTGCTCGATGCCGTACTGCGTATCAAGAAACTGTCGAACGCGGTGCAGGTGGTGGCCGGCAACGTCGCGACCAGCGAAGGCGCCAGAGCTTTGATCGATTCAGGCGCCGACGCCATCAAGGTCGGCATCGGCCCGGGCTCGATCTGCACCACGCGCATTGTCGCCGGTGTCGGCGTGCCGCAACTGACCGCGATCATGGACAGTGTCGAGGCAGCGCGGAAGCAGAACATTCCAGTGATCGCCGACGGCGGCATCAAATATTCCGGCGATCTCGCCAAGGCCTTGGCTGCGGGCGCCGACGTGGCGATGGTCGGCTCGCTGTTGGCCGGCACCGACGAGACGCCGGGGGAGGTGTTTCTCTATCAGGGCCGTTCGTACAAGAGCTATCGCGGCATGGGTTCGGTGACGGCAATGGCGCGCGGTTCGGCCGACCGCTATTTCCAGCAGGACATCAAGGACGCCTTGAAGCTGGTGCCGGAAGGCATCGAGGGCCAGGTTGGTTACAAGGGCCCGGTGTCGGGCGTGCTGCATCAACTGGCCGGCGGCTTGCGCGCGGCGATGGGTTATGTCGGCGCCAAGGATCTTGCCGAGCTGCACAGCAAGGCCGAGTTCGTCCGCATCACCGGCGCGGGGCTTCGCGAAAGCCATGTCCATGACGTGGTGATCACGCGCGAGAGCCCGAATTATCCAAGCAGGGTGTAGCTTCTTTCCCTCTTCGATAGGGGGAGGGATAAAGCAAAGCCTTGCCAGCGGCTGGAACTAGGACTAACGCATGGCTGTCCGGTGCGCCCAAGGGCCCGCCCGGCACGCAAGTGCGACCATTTCCATTTTAGCCGGGTATCCGACATGTCCATTGCAACGATCCTGCTGCCGGTCTTCGTTCAGGTGGCGCTGACCTTCGTCCTCATATTTACGCTGGGCACGTCGCGCATGGCCGTGCTTAAGCGCGGTGAAGTGCGCATCCCCGATATCGCGCTCGGCCAGCGCGTCTGGCCGGCGCGGCAGCAGCAGATCTCGAACTGCTATGACAATCAGTTTCAGTTGCCGGTGCTGTTTTATGTGCTGACCGTGCTGGCCATTATCACCCGGCATGCCGACTATCTTTTCGTGGTGCTGGCCTGGATATTCGTCGTGTCGCGTCTCGTGCACGCCTATATCCACTGCACCACCAATTACGTGCGCTATCGCTTCCTGAGCTTTGCCATCGGTCTGATCGTGCTGATCGCCATGTGGGCGATCTTCGCCGCGCAGATTCTGGCGGGCGTCTGATGACCCCGGCAGCCAAGCTCGCCGCGGCGATCGAAGTCTTCGAAGCGCTTGAAACAGACCGCCGCCCGGCCGGCGATGCGCTCAAGGCCTGGGGCCTGGCGCATCGTTTCGCCGGCTCCGGCGACCGCGCCGGCATTGCCGGTTTGGTGTACGACGCACTGCGCCGCCGCGCGTCCAGCGCGTTTCTGATGGGCGCGGAAACGCCGCGCGCCATTCTGCTCGGCATGTTGAAGCGCGAACGCGGTCTCGATACCGACGCGATCGCCAAACTCGCCGACGGCTCGACCTATGGTCCGGCCGCCCTGACCGATGACGAGCGCGCCCGCCTCGACGCCAACGACATGAAAGATGCGCCGCCGCATGTCATCGGCGATTATCCGGACTGGCTCGACCCGCATTTCGAACGCGCCTTCGGCAAGGATCGCGGCGAGGAGGGCGCGGCGCTCGCCTCGCGCGCGCCGCTCGACCTGCGCGTCAACACGCTGAAGTCGGAGCCGGACCGCGCCGCCTCGATGCTGGATGATCTCAAACCGGCGCGCGGCCGCTGGTCGCCCGTCGCCTTGCGCATCGCGCTCAATGCCGACGCCAAGTCGCCGGCCATTCATGCCGAGCCTGCTTTTCTTAAAGGTTTGATCGAGGTGCAGGACGAGGGTTCGCAACTCGCCGCTCTGTTTGCCGGCGCCAAGCCGGGCGAACAGGTGGTCGATCTGTGCGCTGGCGCCGGCGGCAAGACTTTGGCGCTGGCGGCTTTGATGCAGAACAAGGGCCAGATCTTCGCCACCGACGACGACAAGCGGCGGCTTGCGCCGATTCACGATCGCCTGGCGCGCTCCGGCGCGCGCAACGTTCAGGTGCGCACGCCCAAATCCATCGGCGGCGAGATCGACGATCTCAACGAGCGCTGCGACCTCGTGCTGATCGATGCGCCCTGCACCGGCACCGGCTCGTGGCGGCGCAATCCGGACGCCAAATGGCGGATGCGGCCCGGCGCGCTCGAACAGCGCGTCAAGGAACAGGCCGGCATTCTCGACCGCGCCGTGGGTCTTTTGAAATCCGGCGGGCGCATCGCCTATGTCACCTGTTCGGTGCTGGACGAGGAAAACGGCGCGCAGGTGCGGGACTTCCTGGGCCGCCATGCGGAGTTCTCGGTCGAGAAGCCGGCTGACGTCATCAAGGCGCTGGGCGAGCGGGCGGCGATGTTCGGCAAGGCGGCGCGGCTGTCGGCCGAGGGCATCCTCATGACGCCGCGGACGACGGGAACCGACGGCTTCTTCGTCAGCGTGCTGCGCCGGACTTGAGGTAAAAGCGCCGCGTTAACAGCTAAATAACGCGAATTCCTCGTTTGTGCCTTAATCCGGGCTGAAAAACCGCATGAAGATTCTGCTGTGTGGAACCGCAGAATTCGAGTGGCGGGGTCTAAAGACGTGACAATTTCCAACAGGCGCGAACCGACATTTGGCGGTGCGCATGACGCCGCCCCCGGCGGGGCGCCGGACAAACCCCATAACGGACCTCAGATTGGCCCCGGCGACGTGCTGGCGCACAAGGTGGCCAAGGCTTCCGGCCTGACCCGGATGGTGTCGAGCGTCCAGATCATCGGCTCGCTGCTGGCGGTGCCGCTCGGCCTCGCCTCCGGCTACTCGATGTACAAGGCCAATTTCGCGGTCGATACCACCTGCCAGAATTTGCGCGCCAGCATCGTCGCCATGCTCGACAAGAATGTCGATGCCGCGACCCGGCGCATGCTGGTGCGGCGCGACATCACGACGTTCGAGCAGACCTGCGGCGATTTCGATCCGGACGCGCATGCGGCGTTCAAGACCTTGCTGGCGGCGCCGCCTGCGGCGACGGCGGCTGCGCCGAAACTGCGCAGCGCCTTGCCCGCGACCGAGGTCGCGCGCAAGGCGGAGCCGAAGGCTGACGTAAAGGTCGAGGCGAAAGCCGAGCCGAAGTCTGAACCCAAATCGGAAGCCAAAGCCGAACCAAAGAGCGAGCCGCGTCAGATCGCCGAGAAAACGCCCGCGGCTGCACCGCAGCCGGCGAGCATCGAATCCATCGAGCGCGAAGCGGTGCTGTCCGATACGCGCTGGCTGGCCGCGGTGCGCGAGGCCTTGGTGACCAATAATCCCGAGCCCGTGATCAAAGGCAGCGCGCCCGCCAATCTCGAAGTGCCAAAACCGGCGGGCAGCGAAACCTTGGCCGTGGCCAGGCCAGCAACGCCGCCCGTTCAATTGCAGCCGACATGGACCGTACCGGCGCAAGTCGAAGCGCCCGCTGTTGCCGCTGCGCCCACCGCGGCGCCGCTGGTTGCCGCGCCCATTCCTGCCGTCGATGTGCCGAACCGCGTCACGCCGGTGGTTGACGATCGTCCGCGCCCGCCGGCGCCGATTACCGGGCCTGCGCCGATCAACGGCGCGACCGACAGCGACGACAGCACGCCGTCGCGTATCGGTTCGTGGATCGCGCAGATTCCGCTGGTCGGCCGGGTGATCGAGCCGCGCAACTAGTTTGATGCGCTAGGCGGCTTTGGCGGCCTGCGGCTGCCATTCGGAAATTTTCGCCACATCGGCTTCGGTTTGCCAGCGGCCGATGCGGCTGGCCTTTTTCGCCGCATCCGTCAGCCGCGCCAGGAAGTCGCCGCGCGGAATTTCGCGGAAGCCCATGTCGCGCGTTGTCGGCGTCAGCGCCTTGCCATCGTTGAAGGCGAAGCCCCACTGCGCCAGATGCCAGTTCAGAACCGTGAAGCCGATCTTCGACGTGTTCGGCTCGCGCGAGAACTGCGACTCGGTGACGAAGGAATTGCCGACCGCGACGCCATAGCCGCCGCCGGCGAGTTCGCCCTTGTCGTTCCACACTTCGAACGAATGGGCGTGGCCGGCGTCATAAGCGGCGGCGTAAGCGTGCATGATCTTCGGCGTGATCCAGGTGACATGCCAGCGCCCGGTGCGGGCGGCGGCGCAGGCCTTGATGACGGCGTCGAAGTCGCGGTCGAAGGTGACGGTGTACTGGCCCTGGCGCATCTGCCGGCGCAGGCGCTTGGCGATGTGCAGCTCATCGAAAAACAAAAGCGAGCGCATCTGCGGCGACCACCATTTGATCGGGCCGAGATGGGCGAACGGATAAAGCCCGCGTTGGTGCGCCTCGAGCAATGTCGGCAGCGACAGATCGTGGGCGATGCCGGCAAGGCCGGGCGGATTGTCGAGCGCGCGCTCCGGATCGGGCAGGGCATAGTCCGGCGCGAGGAATTCGGTGGCGCACATTTTCAAAAGGTTCGGCAGGCCGGAGATGCGGCTCGGCATCAGCGCC
Organism: Rhizobiales bacterium Ga0077525; assembly: GCA_001464835.1. GTDB lineage: Bacteria > Pseudomonadota > Alphaproteobacteria > Rhizobiales > Xanthobacteraceae > Pseudolabrys. Next base: position 117,577 of record LNDS01000028.1, read on the forward strand.
CAGGCCGCGCCGAGCGCCCAGCGTTCGGCGCGGTCGCGCAGGCTCTCCCGGAACAGCGCGTCGCGGCTGTTGCCCGAGGCGGTCTGCGGCAAACTCAAACGGTCGGCGTGAAAGGCCAAGGCGGCGCTCCGGGTTGAACGATTACGCGGTCGATAACGGGCGTTTTGCCACGGCAGACCTAATGGAGCGTTAGGGCAAAGGCCGGCATTTGCGCGGAATTTGCCCAAGGTGAAGCCGGCGTTAATCGGGGCGCCTATTCCGCTTTAGGTTGAAATAGAATTATATACCCCTTTAAGATGTTTACCCGGGGGAGAGCGACAATGGCCAAATTCTCACGCCGGCATGTGCTCGGCGGCGGCTCGGCGCTGCTGATCGGCGCCGGCCTCGATGGCAAGGCGAGGGCTCAGGGCACGCAAGGGCCGCCGGCGGGGCGCGGGCGCATCAACGCCGATGTCTGCGTCGTCGGCGCCGGCTATGCCGGCCTTGCGGCAGCCTACCGGCTCAAGCAGGCCGGCATCGATGCCGTCGTGCTGGAAGCGCGCAACCGCGTTGGCGGCCGCACTCTGACCGGGCCGCTCGAAGGCGGCGGCTGGGTCGATTATGGCGGCCAATGGGTCGGGCCGACGCAGGACCGCTTTTACGAATTGATCAGGGAAATGGGTGGACGGACCTATCCGTCCTATGCCTCGGGCAATTCGATCGAGCGCAGCGTGCTCGACCCGAATGTTTTCAACCGCTTCAGCGGCGATCAATATCCCGGCTCGGACATTCTCAACGCGGTCTATGACAAGATCGATGCGCTCGCCGACACCATCGATCCGCGCACGCCATGGACCGCGCCCGACGCCGAAAAGCTCGACGCCATGACCTTCGCCGAATGGCTCGCCGCCAATGTGCCGAATGAGCATGCGCGCGCTTTGACCGGTGGCGTCACCAGTTCGGTCGCCTGCGCCTCGCCGTCGGAAATCTCGATGCTGGAAATGGCCTATCTGGTGAAGGCCTGCAACGGGCTCGACAAATTGTTCGGCTTTGCCGGCGGCGCGCAGCAGGACCGCGTCATTCACGGCACGCAGCCGGTCGCCCGGGAAATCGCGCGGCGTCTCGGCGACGCCATCAAGCTCGGCGCGCCGGTGCGGCGCATTCGCTGGAACGACGAGGGCGTCGAGGTGGCGAGCGACGACATCACGGTGCATGCGCGCTTCGCCATCGTCTGCACGCCGCCGCATCTGGCCGGCGCCATCGAATACGACCCGTCGCCGCCGACCGACCGCGTGCAGGTGACGCAGCGCTGGCCGCAAGGCCTCGTCATTAAGGTGCAGATGATCTACGCCGCGCCTTACTGGCGCGACGCCGGCCTCAATGGCGCCTCGCTCGACTACCGCACCATGGTCGGCGAGACGGCCGACAGCGGCGTGCCGGAGCAATATTCAAGGCAAGGCATCATGACCGGCTTTATCTATTCGGGGCAGGCGCGGCGGGCGGTAACGCTCTCCGCCTCTGAGCGCAAGAAAGCGGTGCTCTCCGAGATGGCCGAGAAATTCGGACCGAAGGCGCTGGAGCCGATCGAATACCACGAGATGAACTGGTCGACCCAGCAATGGACCCGCGGCTGCTTCACCGGCTTCCTGACGCCCGGGGCGACGACCTTGTTCCGCTCGGCGGTGCGCGACCCGGTGGGGCCGCTGTACTGGGCCGGCACCGAATATTCGACCGTCTGGCCGTCCTTTATCGACGGGGCGATCCGCTCTGGCGAACTGGCGGCAAACCAGATCAGGGCGAAGGTGTAGGGGCGCAGCGGAATAAGCGTGGAAGGCGCGCCGCGCCTGTTGCGGTCGTGCGCCCGGTCGCTTAATTCAGGGCATGAACACCCCGCAGAAATCGACCGCCCTCGACCCCGATCACTTGCCGGATCACGACAAGGTTCTGATCGTCGACTTCGGCTCGCAGGTGACCCAGCTCATCGCCCGCCGCGTGCGCGAGGAAAACATTTACAGCGAGATCGTGCCGTACCAGAAGGCCGAGGAAGCCTTCCGGGCGATGAAGCCGAAGGCGGTGATCCTGTCCGGCGGGCCGGCTTCCGTGCTCGACAAGGACGCGCCTTTGGCGCCGCCTTCGATCTATGAGGCCGGCGTGCCGATCCTCGGCATCTGCTACGGCGAGCAGGCGATGGCGCATCAGCTCGGCGGCAAGGTCGAAGGCGGGCACCACCGCGAATTCGGCCGCGCCGAAGTCGAGGTGACGGCCGACTCGCCGATCTTCGAGGGCATCTGGGCGAAGGGCGGCAAATATCCGGTGTGGATGAGCCATGGCGACCGCGTGACGGAATTGCCGCCGGGCTTTCGCGTCCTCGGCAAGGCGCCGAACTCGCCGATCTCGATCATCGGCGACGACGCGCGCAAGTTCTACGCCACGCAGTTTCATCTCGAAGTGATGCACACGCCGCAGGGCGCGCAGTTGCTTCGTAATTTCGTGCGCAACATCGCCGGCCTGACCGGCGACTGGACCATGCGCGCCTTCAAGGACGAGGCGATCGAGAAGATCCGCGCCCAGGTCGGCAAGGGCAAGGTGATTTGCGGATTGTCCGGTGGCGTCGATTCAGCGGTGGCGGCGGTTCTCATTCACGAAGCGATCGGCGACCAGCTCACCTGCGTGCTGGTCGATCACGGCCTGATGCGGCTCGCCGAGGCGTCCAAGGTCGTCACCATGTTCCGCGACAGCTACAACATTCCGCTGGTGCTGGTCGATGCCGCCGACACCTTCATCGGCGCGCTGGAAGGCGTCGACGATCCGGAGAAGAAGCGCAAGATCATCGGTGGCCTGTTCATCGATGTGTTCGACGCCGAGGCGAAGGAGATCGGCGGTGCCGAGTTTCTCGCGCAGGGTACGTTGTATCCCGACGTGATCGAGAGCGTGTCGTTCACCGGCGGGCCGTCGGTGACCATCAAGTCGCATCACAATGTCGGCGGGCTGCCGGACTTCATGAAGATGAAGCTCGTTGAGCCGTTGCGCGAATTGTTCAAGGACGAAGTGCGGGCGCTTGGCCGCGAACTCGGTCTGCCGGAGAGTTTTGTCGGCCGGCATCCGTTCCCGGGGCCGGGTCTCGCCATCCGCGTGCCGGGCGCGATCACGCGCGAGAAACTGGATATCCTGCGGCTGGCGGACGAAATCTACATCGAAGAAATTCGCCGCTGCGGTTTGTACGATCAAATCTGGCAGGCGTTTGCGGTCCTGCTGCCGGTCAAGACCGTCGGCGTCATGGGCGACGGGCGGACGTATGAATATGTCGTCGGCCTGCGCGCGGTGACTTCCGTTGACGGCATGACCGCCGACTTCTTCCCGTTCGACATGCGCTTCCTCGGCATGGTGGCGACGCGCATCATCAACGAGGTCAAGGGCGTCAACCGCGTGGTGTATGATGTGACAAGCAAGCCGCCGGGGACGATCGAGTGGGAGTGACGTGATACAGATCGAATTTCTCTCAGTAAGAGAGCCTCGATGGTCTCGTGAGGACCGAAGGGCGATCGACTGCTTCGTAACGACGAATCATATGATTGGTGAGCATCCTTTCACTGCATCTATGGATGACTGCGAGGCTCTCGGGCGTGAGCTATACGAGCGATGTGTGACTGGTGAATTCGACGAGATTGCTCCGATGGAGTCTGGGATCGTCGAAGGCGTTCCAGTAAATATTGAGATGCCTCCAGAATATAAAATACTGGACAAGTTTTTTATCGAAGTAAATCAAGAGAACGGTCGAAAGTCATTCCGCAGCGTGGTGATCGTATGGGGCTCCATTTTGGATAACCTCCTCGATGGATTGATCGAGAGCGATGTATCTCGTGCGAGAGCCTCGGGCGAAAAATCTCCGGCGCCTCCAAGAACGTTTGGCGCTAGAATTAGGCTGTCGAAAGAGCGGGGGCTGATCGATGGAGCCGACGCAGAAAAATGTCAGCACATCAGGCGTGTCCGAAACGCCGCAGCGCACGAGTGGCAACTATCGCTTGAAAGCAAAGACGTGTTGCCGAGTCTTCGTGCGCTATACGAGGCAGATCATTCTCAGTTCTTTCGTTACCACGAGGACTTTGGGTTTCTTGTTCAGCAAATATATGCCGGTTCATGCGTTATGCTTGCGGTAAGATTTGCGCGCAGTCTTCAGGGCCCTAAACCTTGGGCGGGATAACGGTCGCATCTCTTGTTTTGGACCATTGAATGGTCTAAATTATCCCCATGAACGTCCCCATCAGCGAAGCCAAAGGCCAATTGACCGATCTGGTGCGCCGCGCCGAGGCCGGCGAGGAAGTCGTGCTGACCCGGCACGGCCAGCCGGTGGCGAAGCTGGTGCCGGTCGAGCGAAAGCCGACGACGGAAGAAAAGCGGCAGGCTCTCGAAAGAGTCGCGGAAATAGCGAAGGCGGCGCGCGAGGCTCGCGAGGCCCGAGGGGAAGTAACGGAAAGTGCCGCGCGCAGTCAGGATTTCCTCTATGACGAGCATGGTCTTCCGAAATGATCGCGGTCGATACGTCGGCCCTGATGGCTATCGTTCTGCAAGAACGGTGGTCCTTGGCCTGCCGCGAGGCCATCGCCGCGGAAGATCGCGTGCTGATTTCGGCAGGTACTCTGGTTGAAGCCCTGATCGTATCCCGGCGAAAAGACCTTTACCGTGCAATGGCGGCGCTGATCGAGGGCGCGCATTTTACCGTCATAGCGGTGACGGAAGCGACAGCGCAGAGAATATCTCTCGTCTATGATCGCTGGGGCCGCGGCATTCATCCGGCCGCTCTCAATTTCGGCGACTGCTTCGCTTATGATGTCGCCAAACAGCACGATTGCGCGCTGCTTTATGTCGGCGACGACTTTTCCAAGACCGACGTCAAAAGCGTTCTCTAAAATGCTCAAGCCGACGCTTCCGTGCGTTTCCGATTCAGCGAAAGTTAAACGCTCGGAGGGCAGGGTCCGGGCGTCGCTTCACGCCGGAGATTGTCGATGATGAAATTCGTTCGCCTGCTGGCTTTCGCCATTGTAGCGCTCGGCATGGTTAGCAAGACCTTGCCGGCTTTGGCGCAGGATAAGGGCTCGGTCCGCGTCTCCTCGGACGTTCAATACGAATTCATCGGCCGCTGGGACGCCGACAAGCTCAACAAAATTCTGACCGACGACACGCCCAAATTCTTCGGCGTGACGGTGAAATATACGCCGGCGAGGAATGCCGTGAAGCTTTACCGCGTGACCTATTCCTCAGTGGTGCCGGAGCGCGGCAACAAGCCGATCGTCGCCACCGGCCTCGTCGCCGTTCCCGATATCGCCGGCACGTCGTTCCCGATGGTGTCGTACCAGCACGGCACCGTCTACGAGAAGACGCAGGTGCCGTCGTTCCCGGACCAGTCGCCGGAGACGCAGCTGATGCTCGCGCAGTTCGGAGGCCAAGGCTACATCGTCATCGGCGCCGATTACTTCGGCATGGGGTCGTCGAAGGAGCCGGAAGGCTACATGGTCAAGGCGAGCCATCAGCAGGCGACCTACGACATGCTGCTGGCGAGCCGCGCCGTGCTCGAACATCTCAAGCTTTCAAGCGGCAAATTGTTCGTCAGCGGCTGGTCGCAGGGCGGCTTCGTCGCCATGGCGTTTCTGGAAAAGCTTGAAAGTGCCGGCGTCAAGGTCGATGCCGCGGCAACCGCAAGCGCGCCGGTCGACGTGTCGGTCGCGCTCAACGGCTTTCTCAGCTTTCCGCGCAAGAACGATGCCGATTGGGTGAACTCGCTGTTCATCCTGTCGTCGTTTTCGTTCGAGAATTATTACGGCGTGCCGGGGCTGGCGCGTTCGTTGATCGCGGATGCCTATTACGATGTCGCGCGCAAGGCTTACCTGCGCGAGCCGTTCAACGTCGCCGATGTGCCGACCGACCTGCACAGACTGATCAAGCCGGATTATTTCAACGCGCAGTTCTTCGCCGAATCGGCCTATGGCAAGCTGGTCGCGCAGACGCAGGCCTATCGCTGGGTCATCAAGTCGCCGGTGCGCAATTACTACGGCGAGGCCGACGAGGCGATCGCGGTCGGGCTGGGCCAACTGGCGATGACCTATCAACGCGCCATCGGAAACGGCAACCCGGTGATCGAGGCGGTCTCGACCGGGCAGACCTCGCACCGCGGCACCTATGCGACCGCCGTGCCGCAGTGGAAGATCTGGTTCGACGGGCTGTAGGCGTCAGACCGCCTTCGCCAGTCTGTCCTGCGTTTTCGTTTCGAAGTCGCTGGCCTCGTGCCGTTCGTGCAATTGGCTGTGCGGCTCGCCGGAAACGCGGTTGACCTTGCGGCCGCGGATCACGGCCGGGCGCTGGAGCAATCGATCGGCCCAGCGATTGACGTGCTTGTAGTCCTGCGCGCTGAGGAACGTGGCGGAGTCGCCGTAGAGCCAGCCTTTCACCAGGCCGCCGTACCACGGCAAGATCGCGATGTCGGCGATGGTGTAATCCGGGCCGGCGATGAATTCGTTGGTCGCCAACTGGCGGTCGAGCACATCGAGCTGGCGCTTCACCTCCATGGCGAAGCGGTCGATGGGATATTCCATCTTGCTCGGCGCATAGGCGTAGAAATGGCCGAAGCCGCCGCCGAGATAGGGCGCCGAGCCCATTTGCCAGAACAGCCAGGACAGGCACTCGGCGCGCGCCGCAGGCTCCGTCGGCAGGAAAGCGCCGAACTTCTCGGCGAGATAAACAAGGATTGCGCCGGATTCGAAGACACGGATCGGCTTTGCGCCGCTGCGATCCATCAGCGCCGGAATCTTGGAATTGGGGTTCACGCCGACAAAGCCGGATCCGAACTGCTCGCCGTCGCCGATCTTGATCAGCCAGGCGTCGTATTCCGCGCCTTTGTGGCCAAGCGCCAGCAACTCCTCGAGCATGATGGTGACTTTTTGCCCGTTCGGCGTGGCCAGGGAATAAAGTTGCAAAGGATGGCGACCGACGGGAAGTTCTTTTTCATGCGTCGCGCCGGCAATGGGACGGTTGATATTGGCAAACTTGCCGCCGTTCTCCTTGTCCCAGGTCCAGACCTTCGGCGGGGTGTAGGCGGGCGTCTCGCTCATCTGATTTCTCCTGGCGGCGTGAGCCCACATGTAGTTTGCGCGGCGGGCGAAAGGAAGGGTAGCGTTAGGTCAAATTCGAGGAACAGCCATGCCCATCACCATCTACGGCATCAAGAACTGCGACACGATGAAAAAAGCGCGCGCCTGGCTCGACAAGGCGAAAGTCGATTATGCGTTTCACGATTACAAGAGCGCCGGCATCGACAAGGAGCGGCTGGAGAAATGGGCGAAGAAGGCGGGTTGGGAAACGCTGCTCAACAGAGCCGGCACCACGTTCAAGAAACTGCCCGACAAGGACAAAGAAGGACTCAGCGAGGCCAAGGCGATCAAGTTGATGCTGGCGCAGCCATCCATGATCAAGCGGCCGGTGCTGGAGCTTCCCGGCGGCAAGATGCTGGTCGGTTTCAAGCTTGAGCAATACGAAAAGGCGTTCGCCTAGGCGGCCGGCACCGCGAGCACCGGGCAGGGCGACTGCCGCACCACGCGCTCGGTGGTCGAGCCGCGCAGCGCATCGAGAAAGCCGTGATGGCCGGCGGTTGCCATGCCGATCAAATCGGGGGGCCATTCCGCCGCGGCGGCGAGGATCTGTTGCACGACGTCGCCCTTGCGCGTGGCGATGGCCGCCATTTTGTGCGGCTTCAAATGGTGCTTGAGTTCGGGCGGCCGGTCGCCGATATGCAGCAGCCGCTCTTCAGCGTCGATGCCCGACATCAAATGCGCGAAGCCCATGATGGTGTTGACCGCGGCGGCCGGCGGTGGATCGCGGTCCACCGGAATGAGCACGCGCTTGAGATGGACTTCGCCGCGCTTCTGGTCGACGAAGCCGCGCGCCCGCGCTGGCACGAACAGAGTTGGCACCCTGGCATGCCGCGCCAGATTTTCGGCGACCGAGCCGTTGAGCCAGCGCGCGACGCCGTCGCGCCCCTGCGTCGCCAGCACGATGAGGTTGGCCGAGTGCTCGCCGAGGTGTTTAAGAATGCCGCCTGCCGCCGGTTGCGGCTCCAGCTCCACCTTGGCGACCTTGATGCCAAGCTTTTGCGCGATAGCGCGCGGCGTGTCGTGTTCGCTGGCCAGGCCCCAGGCGGACAGCGCCGTGCGGATGTGCGGGAAAGCGGTCCATTCGGCCGAGTCGCTGGCGGTGGCGACGTGGATCAAAGTGAGCGCGCATTTCGCCGTCAGCGCGATGCGCAAGGCATGGCCGAAGGCCGCGGCGCTGGCGTCGGAGAAATCGGTCGGATGGACGATGGACGAAAGTTTCAGCATGCGCGGCAGCCTAGCAAAGCGCAGCCCCTGGGCCTTTGCGTCAAATCAACCCGGGGGCGCGGCCTGGACCCCTTGATCCGACAGGCTTTCCCTGCCACATGCGGCGCATGGACATGCCGGTAACAGACGCGGATTCGCCCCCGCAATTGCGCAATTCCTCGCCCCTTTCGGCCGAGGTGGAGCGCAGGCGCACCTTTGCCATTATTTCGCATCCCGACGCCGGCAAGACCACCTTGACCGAAAAGCTGCTGCTGTTCGGCGGCGCCATCAATCTCGCCGGGCAGGTCAAGGCCAAGCGCGACCGCCGCTCGACCCGCTCGGACTGGATGTCGATCGAAAAGGAGCGCGGTATCTCGGTCGTCACCTCGGTGATGACCTTCGATTACGAAGGCCGCGTTTTCAATCTGCTCGATACGCCGGGCCACGAGGACTTCTCGGAAGACACCTATCGCACGCTGACCGCGGTTGACAGCGCGGTGATGGTGATCGACGGCGCCAAGGGCATCGAAGCGCGCACGCGCAAATTGTTCGAAGTCTGCCGCCTGCGCGACATTCCGATCGTCACCTTCATCAACAAGATGGACCGCGAGAGCCGCGACCCCTTCGAAATTCTCGACGAGATCGAAAAGACGCTTGCGCTCGACACCACGCCGATGACCTGGCCGATCGGGCAGGGCCGCGACTTCGCCGGCACCTACGACGTCAAGCGCGGCGACATGCGGCTGATGACCGAGGACTCGAAAGACGCGGCGTCGCAGCTACTCGACCTGCCGATGCTGGCGGCGCGGAATTCGATGCTCGACGCCGACGCCATTGCCAGCGAACTCGAACTGGTCAAGGAAGCGGCGCGCCCGTTCGATTTCGCCGCGTTCCGCGAAGGTCATCTGACGCCGGTCTATTTCGGCTCGGCCTTGAAGAATTTCGGCGTCAAGGACCTGCTCGATGCGCTCGCCGATTATGCGCCGCCGCCGCGGCCGCAGCAGGCCTCGACGCGTATTGTCGAGCCGGAAGAAAACAACATGTCCGCCTTCGTGTTCAAGATCCAGGCCAACATGGACCCCAATCACCGCGACCGCATTGCTTTCGCGCGGCTGGTGTCCGGCAAATTGCGCCGCGGCATGAAGGCCAAGCTGGTGCGCACCGGCAAGCCGATGACGTTGTCGTCGCCGCAGTTCTTTTTCGCGCAGGACCGCTCGATTGCCGACGAGGCCTTTGCCGGCGACGTGGTCGGCATTCCGAACCACGGCACGTTGCGCATCGGCGATACCTTGACCGAAGGCGAGGACATCAAATTCGTCGGTGTGCCGATGTTCGCGCCGGAAATCCTGCGCCGCGTCAAGCTCGGCGATCCGATGAAGGCCAAGAAGCTGAAAGAGGCCTTGCAGCAGATGGCGGAAGAGGGCGTCGTGCAGGCGTTCCGGCCGCTCGACGGCGCGCCGGCCATGGTCGGCGTCGTCGGTTCGTTGCAGCTCGATGTCTTGAAGGTGCGGCTGCGCGACGAGTATGGCCTCGACATCGATTTCGAGACGCCGGAGTTTCAGCTGGCGCGCTGGATATCCTGCGACGACGAGAAGAAACTCAACGACTTCGTGTCGTCGAATTATTCCTCCGTCGCCGAGGACCTCGACGGCGACCGCGTCTTCATGGCGCGCAACCAGTTCATTCTCGATTACACCGGCGAGCGCGCGCCGGGCATTGTTTTCACGGATATCAAGGACGTGAAGAACAAAGTGGGGTAGGGCTTGTCGTCCCGGGCGACCGAAGGGAGGCCCGGGACCCATAGCCACTGCGCTATCGAGAGGACACGGCGTATGGGTCCCCGCTTTCGCGGGGACGACCGGCTCTTTAATTCACCTTTACATCCGCCGCCTTGATCACCGGCGCCCAGCGGTCGATCTCGCGGTCGATGCGGGCGCGGAATTCCTCCGGCGAATTGCCGACCGGCACCATCAGTTGCGCGGCGAGCTTCTCGCGGACTTCCGGCGTCTTGATGATCGCCGCGACATCCTTGTTGATGGCGTCGATGATCGCCTTGGGCGTGCCGCCCGGTGCGATCAGGCCGTTCCAGGCGTCGGCATCGACGTCAATGCCGGATTCCTTCAGCGTCGGTACATCCGGCAAAAACGGCGAGCGCGTCGCGGTCGAGACCGCGAGAATCTTCACTTTGCCGGCGTCGGCCTGCACCTTCGCCGCGATCGCGGGGAGGCAACCCATCTGCGCGTCGTTGCGGATGATCGCGGTGATCGCCTGCGGCGAACTGGTGTAGGGAATGTGCACGATCCTGGTGCCGGACTTGAGCGCCACCGCTTCCATCGCCAGATGCGCCAGCGAGCCGTTGCCGATCGAGGCGAAATTGTATTTGCCGGGATCGGCCTTCAATTTGGCGATCAGCTCGGCAACCGTGTTGACGCCGAATTCGGGCGCAACCGCGAGCGCGCTCGGCTGCGTGACGAGCTGCGTGATCGGCGCGATGTCCTTCTTCGGATCGTAAGGCAGTTTGGAGAACAGCAGCGTATTGATGGCGAGCGGGCCGCCGATGCTGACGCCGATGGTCGAGCCGTCCGGCGTCGCCTTGGCGACGTAATCGGTGCCGGCATTGCCGCTGGCGCCGGCCTTGTTCTCGACGACAAAGCTCGAGTTCGGATATTGCTTGCCGAGCCCTTCGGCGACGATGCGGGCAATGATGTCGGGCGTCGAGCCGGGGCCAAACGGGGCAATGACATGCACCGTTTTCGGCGGCCATTGCTGCGCGCCGGCAGAAGTGGCCCATCCGGCTAGTCCGGCCAGCGCGAGGATGGTCAGTACGGTCCGCTTCAGCATGGTCGTTCCCTCATAACTGTTTGTTTTGCGCAAATAAATCCCGGCGACGCGGGCCGTCTGCGGCGCCGCGGCGGCTTGCATTGGCGGCCTTCATCGCCTCTACTGCGCCGCCAATGATGGCGTCAACCGCTGACAAGCGAGCTTAGCATGGGACTTCTCATCCTCGTTCTTGGATTGCTGGTATTTCTGGCGACGCATGTGTTCGTGTCGATGCGCGGCGCGCGCACGGCCGCGATCGCGCGCGTCGGCACGGTTGGCTATCGCGTGCTGTTTTCGATCGTGTCGATCTTAGGATTGGTGCTGATCGTTTATGGCTTTGCGCAGTATCGCTCCGGCGGCGAGTGGATCGACATCTGGCAGCCGCCGGCCTTCACGCGCCATATCGCCGTGCTGCTGATGCTGTTTTCGTCGATTTTCGTGACGGCGGTTTTCTTCCCCAGCTACATCAAGGCGAAACTGAAGTATCCGGGCCTGACCGCGGTCAAGACCTGGGCGCTCGCGCATCTCATCGCCAATGGCGATCTCGGTTCGATCCTGCTGTTCGGCACCATGCTCGGCTGGGCGGTGTTCGCGCGCATATCGGCCAAGCGCCGCACCGACGAAGTCATGCCGGTGGCGCCTGCGGGCTATACCAACGATATCATTGTCGTCCTGCTCGGCATTGTGATTTATCTGGCGCTCGGCTTTGCCTTCCATCCGGTGTTCATCGGCGTTCCGGCTTTCGGCAGATAAAGTGGCGGAGTAGCAAACGTGTCCATTCAGAAAGACGTCAAGCGGCTGACCGCTCCCGATATTCGCGCCCGCAAGAGCGGCGATCCGATCGTCATGCTGACGTCGTATCACGCGCATACCGCGAGCCTGGTCGATAAATATTGCGACGTGATCCTGGTCGGCGACTCGCTCGGCATGGTGATGCACGGACTTGAAACCACCGTGCCGGTGACGCTCGACATGATGATCCTGCAAGGCCACGCGGTGATGCGCGGCTCCGAGCGCGCGCTGGTTGTCGTCGATATGCCGTTCGGCTCCTACGAGGCGTCACGCGAGCAGGCCTTCATGAACGCCGCGCGCGTCCTCAAGGAAACCGGCTGCGGCGCCATCAAGCTCGAAGGCGGCGCGCGCATGGCCGAGACCATCCGCTTCCTGGTCGAGCGCGGCGTGCCGGTGATGGCGCATGTCGGCCTGACGCCGCAGTCGATCAACACCATCGGCTCGTTCCGCGCGCAGGGGCGCGAGGAGGGCGACTGGGGTCCGATCGAGCAGGATGCCATCGCCGTGTCCGACGCCGGCGCGTTCTCGGTGGTGATCGAGGCGGTGGCCGAGCCGCTCGCCCGCAAGATCACCGAACAGGTGGCGATCCCGACCATCGGCATCGGCGCCAGCGTCGCCTGCGACGGCCAGGTGCTGGTCCTGGAGGACATGCTGGGCCTGTCGCAGCGGGTGCCGAAATTCGTCAAGCGCTACGGCGACCTGGGACCCGGCATCGAGAAGGCCGTGGCCGATTATGCCGCCGAGGTCCGCTCCCGGGCTTTCCCCGGCCCCGAGAACGTCTACCCGATGAAGGCGAAAAAGCCCTGAAAAGTGGGGTTCCTTTCACCCGGATGATAGGCTAAAGCATTGAAATCTTGACCATAGTCGGCGGCGTTTTGCCTTGAGCGCGCCACATCGCTAGGTTACGCGCACATTTCGCCCAGACCGGGCCGGGAGCCATTCGTGTCCGATATTTTCAATGAAGTTGACGAGGAAGTCCGGCGCGAGCGGCTCAGGCAGCTGTGGGACAGATATAGCCTGCTGATCATCGCCGTGGCGGTGCTGATCGTCGCCGGCATCGGTGGCTGGCGCGGCTATGAATATTACACGGCGCAGAAGGCGGCTGTCGCCGGCGCCGCTTTCGAGAACGCCGCCACTCTGGCCGAGCAGGGAAAGCATGCCGAGGCGCAGGCCGCTTTCGCCAAGGTCGCGGGCGAAGCGCCGAAGGGCTATGCCGTGCTGGCGCGCTTCCGCGCCGCCGCCGAGCTTGGCCAGGTCAACAAGGACGAGGCGGTGAAGGCCTATGACGCCTTGGCCGCGGATGCTTCGCTCAGCGCGACCTGGAGGGATCTGGCGGCATTGCGCGCCGGGCTCTTGCTGGTCGATAGCGCGTCCTTCGCCGATCTGCGCAAGCGCCTTGAACCCCTCACCGAGCCGACGCGGACCTTTCGTCACACTGCGCGCGAACTGCTGGCTTTGTCGGCCTGGCGCGAACGCGATCTCGTTGCCGCGCGCCGTTACGTCGATCTGATCGCCGCCGACGGCGAAACGCCGCCGGGTGCCCGCACGCGCGTCGATGCGCTGGCGGCGCTGCTCGCGGCCGATGGCAAGAGCTGAGAAAATGATGACTCGCCTGCACCGCATCGCTCTCGTGGTCACCGTGCTGGCGGTGATGCCGGCGCTCGCCGGCTGCTCCAGTTTCGATCCCGAACAGTTCGATTTCTTCGGCCTGACCGAAAAGAAAAAGATTCCGGGCGACCGCAAGCCGCTGTTTCCGGAAGGCGTGCCCGGCGTGACGCAAGGCGTGCCGCCGCAATACATCAAGGGCAATCAGGCAGCGGCCGAGGCCGCGCTTGCCGCGCCCGTGCCGGAAGCCGCGCCCGCGCCGGAAGAGCCAAAGGCCGAGCCGCCCAAGCCGAAGCGGAAGGCGGCTGCTGCCAAGCCGAAACCGGCCGCGCAGGCCCAGCCGGTGTCGCAGCAGCAACCGCAACAGCAACAGGCCGATCCTCAGCAAGCAAGCCCGGCACCTTGGCCGCAAGGGTCGCAACCGGCGCCCGGCGGCACCGCCGCCTGGCCGGCGCCGCCGCCGCCTGGCACCTTCTCGCGCTGATTTCTTGAACCCTCGCATCGTTCGGGCGAGCGGAAAGCAAACCAATGAGTTTTACCGTCGTCATTGTCGGCCGGCCGAATGTCGGCAAGTCGACGCTGTTCAACCGGCTGGTCGGAAGGCGCGTGGCGCTGGTCGATGACCGGCCGGGCGTGACGCGCGACCGCCGCGAAGGCGAGGCGCGGCTCGGCGATCTCGACTTCACCGTCATCGACACTGCGGGCCTTGAGGAGTCGGCGCCGGAAAGCCTTTCCGGCCGCATGCGGGCGCAAACCGAAACGGCCATCGCGCAGGCCGACGCCATCTTCTTTATGATCGATGCGCGTTCGGGCCCGATCCCCGACGACCGTTACTTCGCCGAACTGGTGCGCAAGTCCGGCAAGCCGACGGTGCTGATCGCCAACAAGATGGAAGGCGAGGCCGGGCAGTCCGGCCGCTTCGACGCCTATGCATTGGGCCTCGGCGATCCGGTGGCGCTGTCGGCGGAACACAACGAAGGCCTGCCGGATCTCTATGACGCTTTGCGCGCGGCGCTGCCGGTAGAGACCGCGGAAGCCTCGGCGGAAGCGGCGGACAAGACCGGGCCGCAGCCCATCAAGGTGGCCATTGTCGGCCGCCCGAATGCCGGCAAATCGACGCTGATCAATCGCCTGATCGGCGAGGACCGGCTGCTGACCTCGTCGGAAGCCGGCACCACGCGCGACGCCATCGCGGTCAGTCTCGACTATCACGGCCAGAAATTCCGCATTCACGACACCGCCGGTATCCGCCGCCGCGGCCGCGTCGACGAGAAGCTGGAGAAGCTGTCGGTCAGCGACGCGCTCAACGCCGTGCGTTTCGCCGAAGTCGTCGTCGTGCTGCTCGATGTCGAAAACGCTTTCGAGGAGCAGGATCAGCGCATCGCCGATCTGGTCGAGCAGGAAGGCCGCGCCATCGTCATCGCGGTCAACAAATGGGATTTGAAAGAGCGCACCGCCGGCGCGATTTCCAAATTGCGCGAGCAGGCCGACGAGAAGCTGACGCAGATGAAGGGCGTGCCGCTTGTCGCGGTGTCGGCCCTGACCGGTGAGGGGCTCGACCGCCTGATGCACGCCATCGTTCAGGCGCACGAGACCTGGAACAAGCGCATCCCGACCAGCGCGCTCAATCGCTGGTTCGAGGCGGCCATCGATTCACATCCGCCGCCGGCAGTGTCGGGCAGGCGGCTGCGGTTGAATTACATCACGCAGGCGAAGACGCGGCCGCCGAGCTTTGTTTTGTTCTGCACGCGCGCCGACGCCGTGCCGGACGCCTATAAGCGCTATCTGGTGAACTCATTGCGCGAGGCGTTCGAACTGCCCGGCACGCCGATCCGCCTCGCCTTGCGCGAGAAGGATAACCCGTTCAAGGGCCGGGCGAAGTTCAAGCATTAGAAGTTCAGGCCTTGAGCGAGAGGCCGGGACTGGCCTCTCGCTTATTGTTGTTGGGTCGTGCCTACCGGCGCGCGCAGATGATGTTCATGCCGGTTGACGGCCCGCATTTTGCTGACGAGGCCTGAACGACAGGCTGAACTGGCGTGTCCGCGGTACATACCGCGGAGGCGACGATCTCGCCGGCATTGCAGGTCGCCGTGCAGCCGGACGCACCGCAATCCGACGCGCCGAGCGTAACGACGCGCAAGCCCGCGCTTGCGCCTGCCGGTCCCGGATCGCCTTTCGGCCCGGCGTCGCCTTTCGGGCCGGCGACACCCGCTTCGCCTTTCGGGCCTGCCGGTCCCGGCGCCCCTGCCGGTCCTGTTTGGCCCGGTGGGCCTGCCGGGCCTGGATTGCCCGGCGCGCCGGCGGCGCCCGCCTGGCCGCGCTCACCAGGCGGGCCTTTGGGTCCCTCGAAACAACCCGTCAAAAGAAACGCAGAGGTGACGATGGCAAATGCTGCAAGTATTCGCATGGATCCTCCCTTAGATGTGCGCTGCCGCGTTTCCGACGCGGCTTGCGAACTTCACGCCGATTTTGAGCGAGGCGCTTGTCTGGGAGACTAGACCGATTGGCGGACCGTTGGAAACCGACCGCCTTGCCGTGCAAATTGCCGGGGCGGCGGCTCAAGCCGGCGCGCGGAATTCCAGAAATTTGCCGAGGCGATAATCGTACATCTTGCCGCTCTCGCCGCACGTCGGCAGGCACAACGGCACGATCGCCTTGGCGACGTCTTCGGGCGGGGCCAGTTTGCTCTGGTCGGCGCCGGGCCAGCCGCTCGCATACATCTTGGTGCGCGTTGGGCCCGGATTGAAGGCGTTCACTTTGACGTTCGTCGTGACGGTTTCGGCGGCATAAGTGCGCACCAAAGCGTCGAGCGCGGCCTTGGTCGCGGCATAGACGCCGGTATAGGCCTGCGCCCGCCACGACAGGCCCGAAGTGAGGAACACCGCGCGTCCGGCGCTCGAGGCCTTCAACAGCG
This sequence comes from Rhizobiales bacterium Ga0077525, assembly GCA_001464835.1. Taxonomy (GTDB): domain Bacteria; phylum Pseudomonadota; class Alphaproteobacteria; order Rhizobiales; family Xanthobacteraceae; genus Pseudolabrys. The sequence goes on from LNDS01000028.1 coordinate 134,032, forward strand.
GGTCCATGGTACGGATGAGTTGCCAGTTGGCGGTGACATTGACCGCGAACAGATTGTCGAAGTCCTTTGGCTCGACATGGCCGAGCGGCGACAGCGAGCCGAGCACGCCGGCATTGCCGACCATGACGTCGAGGCGGCCGTAACGCTCGTGCAGGGCCAAAGCCAACCGGGCAATGCCGTCCATGTCCTTGATGTCGAGCGGCACCAGGGTCGCGGTGCCGCCGGCGGCGACGATCCTGTCGTCAAGCTCCTCGAGCGCACCGACAGTGCGCGCCACGGCGACGACATGGGCGCCGGCCTCGGCCAGTTGCAGCGCCAGTTCGGCGCCAATGCCGCGCGAGGCGCCGGTGACCAGCGCGATACGATCGGAAAGCGGTTTCTGCATGATACTCAGCTGCTGGCGGCGGGAGAGGGCTTAATGCCGAGATCGGCGGCCGCTTGCAAGACCTGCGACGGCCGATAGGGCTTTTGCAGGAATTTGCTGTGGGACAGCGGGGTTCTGAGGTCCGAATAGCCGGTGGCGTAGATGATCGGGACGCTCGAATAGATGCCGCGCACGTCCTCGGCGAGTTGCCAGCCGTCCTTGCCCGGCAGCCTTATGTCGGTGAACAGGAGGTCGATGCGCTCGCGTTGCGACAGCAGGCCAAGCGCATCCTCGGCGCTGGCCGCTTCCAGCACGTCGAAGCCGGCTAACGTCAATTCATAGGCGATCATGTCGCGCACGAGATACTCGTCCTCGACCAGCAGCACGACGGGCGCGTTGCTGCCATGGCCATCAACCCGGTTGTCCGAGCGGACCGGCCAGGCCAGCGGGATAGGCCGGCGCATCGGCCGCGGGTTCGACCTGCGGCTTGGCGCGCGGCAGATAGATGCGCACCGTGGTGCCTTTGCCCGGCGTGCTGACGATATCGATATAGCCGTTCGACTGTTTGACGAAACCGTAGACCTGGCTAAGACCAAGTCCGGAGCCTTCGCCGACCGGCTTGGTGGTGAAGAAGGGCTCGAAGACGCGGCCGAGAATATCGGGCGGCATGCCGGTGCCGGTGTCGCTCACCGTCAGCATCGCATAAGGGCCGCTGGCCGAGGTCGTCTCGGCAATCGCCGGATCGGTAACGTTGCGCGTCTGGATGATGAGGTTGCCGCCTTGCGGCATGGCATCGCGCGCATTGACGGCGAGATTGAGCAGGACGTTTTCAAGCTGATTGGCGTCTGTCTCGATCGGCCAGAGGCCGTCGGCCAATTCGAGTTCGACGGCGATGTCGTCGCCGACCGCGCGGCGCACCAGGTCGGCGACATTGTGGATCAACTCGTTGGCATTGATGCGCCGCGACGCCAAAGGCTGGCGGCGGCCGAAGGCGAGCAGCTTTTGCGTCAGCGCAGCACCGCGCTCGGCGCCGGCCATCGCGCCCTTGACCGAACGCGCGATGGCGGGATCGTCGCGGAATTTGTCTTCCAGCCGTTCGAGATTGCCGATGACGATGGTCATCAGATTGTTGAAGTCATGCGCGATGCCGCCGGTCAGCTGGCCGACCGCTTCCATCTTCTGCGCCTGGCGCAGCATGTCCTCGGTCTTGAGCCGCTCAGTCTTTTCCGCCTGCAACGCCGCCAGCGCCGCATTGCGCTCGCCGATCTGGCGGGTGAGCTCGTCGTTCAACTGCCGCAGCGTATCGACCGACGGGATCGCCAGCGCTTTCGGCAGCAACGGCCAGAGCGCAATGGCGGTAAAGATCGACAGCGCCGCGGTGACGATCTTGATCAGGGCCTCGGTGCCGTAGTCCGGCACCCATAATGTGTAGATGGCGAAAAAATGCGTCGTGCCGCAGGCCAGGATGAAAAACGCGAAAGCCCAGAACACCCAGCCGAACTGGATGTCGCTGCGCTTCGACACGAAATAGGCGAGCGCCAGGGGGATCGAGTAATAGGACAGGCCGATCAGGCTGTCGGCGGCGACATGGGTCCAGATCAGTTCGGGCCGCCACAGCAGGCAGATGCCGTGCGGCGACAGGCTGTTGGTTTCCCACAGTTGTTGCAGATATTGCAGCATAGTTCCCCCCCGCCCAGTCCCCACACTCAGAATCGAGAGGGTCCCAGAGTAGCTATCGCGGGAGCGGCTGTAAAAGTTCCATGGACAGGGCAGTTAAGATTGTCCCGACCACCGAAGCGTTAAATCGCCTCGGCCAGAAGCGACAATTGCCGCGGGCTGGCATCCTGGGCGCCGAGATCGGTCAATGTCGTCGGATAGTCGCCGGTGAAACAATGATCGGTGAATTGCGGCCTTGCCGCATCGCGGCCGGGCAGGCCCATGGCGCGATAGATGCCATCGACCGACAGGAAGGCGAGACTATCGGCGCCGATGAATTTGCGCATGCCTTCGAGGTCCATGGTCGCGGCGAGCAGCTTTTCGGCGTCCGGCGTGTCGATGCCGTAGAAATCCGGATGCGTGATCGGCGGCGACGAAATGCGGAAATGGACTTCGGCGGCCCCCGCATCGCGCATCATCTGCACGATCTTGCGCGAGGTGGTGCCGCGTACGATGGAATCGTCGACCAGCACGATGCGCTTGCCGGAGACGACGGCGCGGTTGGCCGAATGCTTCAGGCGCACTCCCTGATCGCGAATGGTCTGCGTCGGCTGGATGAAGGTGCGGCCGACATAGTGATTGCGGATGATGCCGAGTTCATACGGAATGCCGGACGTCTGCGCATAACCGAGCGCGGCTGGCACGCCACTATCGGGCACCGGCACGACGACGTCGGCTTCGACCAAGGCCTCGCGCGCCAGTTCGGCGCCGAGGTTCTTGCGCACGTCATAGACGTTGCGGCCGCCGACGACGGAGTCAGGGCGCGCGAAATAGATATATTCGAAGATGCAGGGCCGCGCCGCGATCGGCGGGAACGGCTTGTGCGACTGCGCGCCGTCTTCGTCGAACACCACGACTTCGCCGTTCTCGACGTCGCGCACATAGGTCGCGCCGATGATGTCGAGCGCGCAGGTTTCCGAGGCGAGGATCGGGCAGCCGTCGAGTCTGCCGATGACCAGCGGGCGGATGCCGAGCGGATCGCGGGCGCCGACCAGCTTCTTGTTGGTGAGGCCGACGAAGGCATAAGCGCCTTCCAACTGGCGCAGGCCTTCGACAAATCGATCGACGAAACGGTTGCGCTTGGCGCGCGCCACCAGATGCAGGATCACCTCGGTGTCCGAGGTCGATTGCATCATGGCGCCTTCGTGGACCAGAGCCTTGCGTAGCGTGATGCCGTTGGTGAGGTTGCCGTTATGCGCGACGGCGAAGCCGCCGCCTTCGAGTTCGGCGAACAGCGGCTGCACATTGCGCAGAATGGTTTCGCCGGTGGTCGAATAGCGCACATGGCCGACGGCCGAATTGCCGGGCAGGCGGTCGATCACATCGCGCTTGGAAAAGGTGTCGCCGACGAGGCCGAGCCGGCGTTCGGAATGGAAGCGCTTGCCGTCGAAGGCGACGATGCCGCAGGCTTCCTGGCCGCGATGCTGAAGCGCGTGCAGGCCGAGCGCGGTGATCGCCGCGGCGTCGGGATGGCCGAAGATGCCGAACACGCCGCATTCCTCGCGGAGCCGGTCGGCGTGTAGGTCGAAGTCACCCTGAACTTCTGGCTGGCCGGCGGTCGCGAGGTCTTGCGGGAGTTTGTGCATACCTACCGGGTTCCCTGTGTCAGCTGCGCTTGCGTCACCGGCGATTGCAGGTCCGAGCGCCCGGCTGGTGCCGGCGCCGCAGCGGGCGGCGCATTCGGATCGTCCGGTGCCGGTTTCTTCAGCCGCTGTAAGATGGTGCTTTCGGGGTCGTCCGGCAACATGGACATCAACCATTGTCCCGTACTTTGCAACACCACTTTCGACTTTGCGCCGCGAACCCACTCAGGCTGGCTGCGTTCAGGTACCAGCCATGCAAAAAACAGGAAGGCGACGACGACGATGATGAGGCCGCGGCCGAGACCGAACAGGAACCCGAGCGTCCGGTCGAGCGCGCCGACCCGGCTGTCGAGGATCATGTCGGAAATGCGCACGGTGACGATCGACACCAGAAGCAGCGTCAGAAGGAAGATCGAGCCGATGGTGACGCCGGTCGCCACCGTGGTGCTGGAGAAATAGCCCTGCGCGATCGGCAGCGCCTTGGCGAAGGTATAGAGCGTCACCAGAGCGGCGACGCCCCAGGCGCCGATCGACAGGATTTCGCGCATGAAGCCGCGAATCATGGCGAGAAGGCCGGAGACCAGCATCACCACCAGCAGCAGGATATCGAGCAGCGTAATCGGCATGCCTGGCTCTAAAGCGCTCCGCAGGTGAAATGCTGGCGGGCGGCGCGCAGCACAGCGCCGGCGCGGCGAATCCGCGGCGGCTTTAACGGCATCCGGGCCGGGCGCCAAGGTGACCCTTAAGCGTTTGAAAACAGGCCCGTGTGAGCGCGCCGCGCCGCCGGCCCGAGAATGGCTGGCGGCCCGTCGCGCGCCCCGTATATAGCGGGGCGTCACGGTGCCGTCACCCGTCTTTCGCGCGGTTTTCCGGATAGATCAGGCCGCCAATCACGCCGCTTGGGCTGACGGTTTGGGCGATGCGGTTCGCGGTTTGCCCAGAGCGGCGATATCGGCGACCAGGCTGGAAAGGCTGCCGACGTGGCTGGATTTCAGCCCGCCATCGTTCGCCTCGCCGCGCGCGGCTTCCGGCACGACGGCGCGGGTGAAGCCGAGCTTGGCGGCTTCCTTGAGGCGGCTCGGCGTATGCGACACCGGGCGGATCGCGCCGGACAAGGACACCTCGCCGAAATAGACCGCGTCGGCCGGCAGCGGCGAATTGGCCAATGACGAGACCAAAGCCGCGGCGGCGGCGAGATCGGCCGCCGGCTCGTTGATGCGCATGCCGCCGGCAACGTTGAGATAGACGTCATAGCCGCCGAGCTTGACGCCGCAATGCGCCTCCAGCACGGCGAGCACCATGGCGAGGCGCGAGGTGTCCCAGCCGACCACGGCGCGGCGCGGCGTGCCGAGCGACGTCGGCGCGACCAAAGCCTGGATCTCGACGAGCAGCGGCCGCGTGCCTTCCATGCCGGCAAAGACGGCAGTGCCGGGCGAGCCGAGGTCGCGCTCGGACAGGAACAGTTCGGACGGGTTCGACACCTCGCGCAGGCCCGCGCCGGTCATCTCGAAGACGCCGATTTCGTCGGTCGGGCCGAAGCGGTTTTTCACCGCGCGCAGGATTCGGAACTGGTGCGAGCCTTCACCCTCAAAGGACAGCACGGCATCGACCATGTGTTCGACGACGCGCGGCCCGGCGATCTGGCCGTCCTTGGTGACGTGGCCGACGAGGATGATCGCCGCGCCGGAACGCTTGGCAAAGCGGATCAGCAATTGCGCCGCGCCGCGCACTTGGCTGACGGTGCCGGGTGCTGAATCGACCGTATCGGTCCACATGGTCTGGATCGAATCGATGACGATGAGGCGCGGGATTTTCCCTTGCGTCAGCGTGGCGATGATGTCCTCGACGGCGGTCTCCGAGGCAAGCTCGACCGGCGCATCGGCGAGCCCCAGCCGCTCGGCGCGCAGCCGCACCTGGGCGACGGCTTCCTCGCCGGAGATATAGACGGCGCGCTCGCCGGCTCGCGCCAAAGCGGCGGTCGCCTGGATCAGCAAAGTCGATTTGCCGATGCCGGGATCGCCGGCCATCAGCAGCACCGAGCCGCGCACGAAGCCGCCGCCGGTGACGCGGTCCAGTTCCGCTATGCCCGAAGGCAGGCGCGGCGCGTCGTGCGCCTCGCCGGTCAGCGGCTGCAATTCGAACAGGCGGCCTTTCGGCGCTTTGCGGCCGGGTCCGGGCGGGCGCTCGGCGCCTTCCTCGACCATGGTGTTCCACTCGCCGCAGGCCTCGCATTTGCCCTGCCAGCGGTTGGCTCCGGCGCCGCAGTTCTGGCAGATGAAGGAAAGACCGCGCCGGGACATGGTGGAATCGCCTCGTAATGGGTTTATGCAGCCTAAATGGACCATGAGAACATTACAAGAACATTGTTTAAGAGAGCGTAACTTAGGCTGAAAGGCGGGAGCAAAACCCGCCTCATCCTGAGGAGCCCGGCGCAGCCGGGCGTCTCGAAGGATGGGGCGGCCTCGTCCTTCGAGACGCATCGCTTCGCGATGCTCCTCAGGATGAGGCCGGGATGGTGCCTCACTCCACGCGGTAAACCCGGTGATAGCGGTGTCCCAAGGCGGTCAAGAGCTCGTAGGCAATGGTGCCGGCCGCCGTGGCGACTTCGTCGAGGCCGAGTTCGTCGCCGATCAGAGTGACGAACTCGCCGCGCTTGAGCGGCGGCGCGTCGGTGACGTCGATCGCCATCAGGTCCATCGACACCCGCCCGGCAATCGGGCAGCGCTTGCCGCCGGCGAGGGCAAAGCCGCCGGGCGTCTCGTCACTGGAGCCCGACGCGCGCAGATAGCCGTCGGCGTAGCCGACCGAGACGATGGCGATGCGGGCGGCGCGGCGCACCGTCCAGCCGGCGCTGTAGCCGACCGTGTCGCCCTTGTTGACATTGCGCACCTGGACGACGCGGGCTTTGAGGCCGATCACCGGCCGCATCGGATTGGGCCGGCCCGGCGTCGGGTTGGCGCCATAAAGCGCGACGCCGGGACGCACGACGTCGCAATGCGCGTTGTCGCTCAAGAAAATGCCGGACGAATTGGCGAGCGACGACGGAATGCCGCGATAGAGCATGCGCACTTCACGGAAAAGCCGGATCTGAAGATCGTTGAGCGGATGCGAGGTCGCCTCGGCGCAGGCGAGGTGGCTCATCAGCAGCGTGATGCCGTGGTTTTCCGAGCGGATGCGCGGCGCCAAAGCGGCCGCGTCGGTGGCGGAAATGCCGAGCCGGTTCATGCCGGTATCTACATGGAGCGCCGCGCCGCCGCGCCATTGCGTCGCGGCGACGAAGGCGTCCCATTCGGCCAGTTCGACCATGCTGCCGATCACCGGACGGGCGCGCAATTCGGCGTAAACCTGGGGCGTGCCGGGGATCAGGCCGTTGAGCACATAGATTGCCGCTTCGGGCGCAACCTCGCGGACGCGGCGCGCTTCCGACAAGTCAGCAACGAAGAAGGTCTTGCAGCCGGCGCGCGCCAAAGCGGTGGCGACCTGTTCGATGCCGCAGCCATAGGCATTGGCCTTGATGACGCCGGCGCATTCCGACGGCATGGCGCGGCGGCCGAGCGCGCGCCAGTTCGCCACCAGCGCGGCGAGATCGACGGTGAGGATGCCGCCGGCTTCCGACGCCGGCGGGCCGGACGTGGTTTCGCCGGCATTGTGGCCGGGCGCGGCATGGGTGTGGTCGGCGATGAAATCGAGGCTGGCCATGATGGTCCAAGGTTTAGCCGGACAAGGGGCAGTCGTCCAATCAGACGGGTGCCGCTTCCAGAGGCGCCCGGTTCCGGATCATGTCGGAGGCCTTGTCGGCGATCATCAAGGTCGAGGCGTTCAGGTTGGCGGAAATCATGCGCGGCATGATCGAGGCATCGACCACGCGCAGGCCTTCCAGGCCATGGACGCGCAACTGGTCATCGACGACGGCGAGGGGATCGGTGGCCGGCCCCATGCGGCAGGTGCAGCCGGGGTGGAACGTGGTCTGCGCCCGCTGCGTTGCGGCGACGAGAAACTCGTCGTCAGTGCGCACATCGGGTCCGGGGAAATCCTCGTAGTCGTAATAGGGCGCCAGCGGCGCCGAGGAGAGCAGGCGGCGCGCCAGCTTCATGCCGGCAATGGTGACGCGGCGGTCGAGTTCGTCGCTGAGGTAATTGGTCTGGATCATCGGCGCGTCAAACGGATCGGCCGAGCGAAGGCGGACATGGCCGCGGCTCTCCGGCCGCTGCTGCCATGAGGCGACCGACATGCCGGGCTGGTTTTCCAGCTTGCCCTGTTCGCCCTCCATGTAGCTCGCCGGCGTGAAGGTGAGTTGCAGGTCGGAGCTTTCGGCGGTTTCGCCGGAATGCCAGAAGCAGTACACGAGCGTCGGTGATAGCGAGAGAATGCCGCGCCGCGTCGTCGCCCATTTCAGCGCCTCATAGACGAGGTTCAATCCGCGCGCGCGTTCGTTGATGGTCTTGGTATTCTTGACGCGCGCCACCGAACGCGGCGCATAATGATCCTGCAAGCCTTCGCCGACGCCATTGAGGCCGTGGCGCACGTCGATGCCGTGCGACTGCAACAGGCTCGCCGGCCCGACGCCCGACAATTGCAGAAGCTGCGGCGAGTTATACGAGCCGCCGGAGAGGATGACTTCTTTTCGCGCGCGCACCTCGAAGGCTTCGCCGCCGCGCCCGCCGAGGCTGTAGCGAATGCCGACAGCGCGCTTGCCGTCGAACACGATTTCCGTCGCATGCGCCTGCGTCCGCACCGTGACATTGCCGCGCTTCATCGCCGGATGCAGGAACGCTGTGGCGGCGCTGATGCGGCGGCCTTTGTGAATGGTGCGCTGGGCGTAGGACACGCCTTCCTGGGTCGCGCCGTTGTAATCCTTGTTGCGCGGAATGCCGAGGCTCATGGCGCCTTCGATGAACGCCTCGCATAAAGGATCGCGCCAGTCGATGTCGGTGACGGTGAGATTGCCGTCGCGACCGCGATAGGTGTCTTCGCCGTCGCCGATGCGCCGCTCCAGCCGCTTGAAGTAGGGCAGCACGTCGGCGTACCCCCAAGAGCGATTGCCGATCTGCGCCCAGGTGTCGAAGTCCTGGCGCTGGCCGCGATTATAGATGTGGCCGTTGATCGAGCTTGAGCCGCCGAGCGTCTTGCCGCGCGGCGAGAAGACACGGCGCCCCGCGGTGTAGGGGCCGGGCTCCTGCGAGTAACACCAGTTGATGCGGGTGTTGTAGAACGTCTTGATGAAGCCGGCCGGCAGATGGATGTACGGATGCCAGTCGGCCGGACCCGCCTCCAGCACGCAGATGGTGACGCTTGGGTCTTCGCTCAGCCGGTTGGCGAGCACGCTGCCGGCGGAACCGGCGCCGACGATGACGTAGTCGAAGGTGTCCATTGATTGCGCGCCGGCCATTTTTCAAGACTATATCCGGGCGCGGGGGAAAGTGTGAGGAATTCCTAATCCCCCATCCGCTCCGGCAAATGGTCGCTTTGCGCCAGCGACGAGAACTTGGTGGTGGCGCCTTCGAAGGCGAGTTGCACCGTGCCGGTGGGGCCGTGGCGCTGCTTGCCGATGATGACCTCGGCCTTGCCGTAATATTTGTCGCTGTCGGCCATCCAGGCGGCGAATTTCTCGCGGTCGCTCTCCGACGGCTTGCGCATCAGGTGGTAATACTCTTCGCGGTACACGAACATGACGACGTCGGCGTCCTGTTCGATCGAACCCGATTCACGCAAGTCGGACAGTTGCGGATGCTTGTCTTCGCGGCTTTCGACCTGACGCGACAATTGCGACAAGGCCATCACCGGCACTTGCAGTTCTTTCGCCAGGGCCTTGAGCCGCGTGGTGATCTCGGTGATTTCCTGCACGCGGTTTTCCTGGCCGCGCTTGCTCGAACCGGTGAGCAATTGAAGGTAGTCGACGACAATCAGGTCGAGGCCGCGCTGGCGCTTCAGACGGCGCGCGCGCGCGGCCAGTTGCGCGATCGACAGGCCGCCGGTTTCATCGACGTACAGTTTCAGGTTCTGCAAACGGATCGAGTAGTCCTTGATCTTCTCGAACTCGTCGGCGCTGATGCCGCCGCGGCGGATCTGGTTCGACGGAATGCCGGTCTGCTCGGCGATGATACGTGTCGCCAATTGCTCGGCCGACATTTCCAGTGAGAAGAAGCCGACGACGCCGCCATTGGTGGTCTCGGTATGGCCGTCGGCCTTGACGGTGCCTTGCCAGGCATTGGCGACGTTGAAGGCGATGTTGGTAGCGAGGGCCGTCTTGCCCATGCCGGGGCGGCCGGCCAGCACGATCAAATCGGACTTCTGCAAGCCGCCCATCATGCGGTCGAGATCGTCCAGCCCGGTGGCGATGCCGGAGAGCTTGCCGTCGCGCTGGTAGGCGTTGGCCGCCATGTCGATGGCGGTGGTCAGCGCCTGGCCGAAGCCCTGGAAGCCGCCGTCGTAACGGCCGGTCTCGGCCAGTTCGAACAATTTGCGCTCGGCGTCCTCGATCTGCGCGCGCGGCGCGAAGTCGACCGGCGCGTCGAAGGCGACATTGACCATGTCCTCGCCGACCTTGATCAGGTCGCGGCGGATCGACAGGTCGTAGACGGTGTGGCCGTAATCCTCGGCATTGATGATGGTGGTCGCTTCGGCGGCGAGGCGCGCCAGATACTGGCTGAGCGTCATGCCGCCGATGTCTATTGTTGCGTCCAGGAAGGTCTTGAGCGTCACCGGGGTGGCGATCTTGCCGGCGCGGACCAGGTCGCGGGCGATCTGGTAAACCTTCTGGTGGATCGGCTCGAAGAAATGTTCCGGGTTGAGGAAGTCGGAAACCCGGTAAAACGCTTCGTTGTTGACCAGGATCGCGCCCAGCAGCGCCTGTTCCGCCTCGATATTGTGCGGAGCGGTGCGGTAAAGCGGGCCGGGTTCTTCGACCGGCTTGCGGAGGGCTGATTCGAGTGGCGCCATAGAGGTCTGTGTTCCGGCAATTTGGCTTAAATTGGATTGGACCTTGGCTTAGCGACGCGAGAACGCCAAAGCGATACCGGATTCTTAATATCGCCGCTGTCCACAGCGATAACATGGACAAAAATATCGTGCGCCGAATTGCATTGACGCAGGTGCGCCAAGCGCGCGCGAATGCGCTGCAGCATTCATTGATCTGATTGACTTATTCGCCGGCCAACCGCAACGGCGCGCGCCGCGCAGTCTCGGCTGCGCGCAGGCGCTGTTCTTCATGCATGATGTAGTCGCGCGTCATCGGCACCACATTCTGTTGTTTGGTCAACTGAATCTGGAACACCATCAGATTCTGCTCGCGGAACGCCATTTCCGACGAGGCGAGGTAGAATTCCCACATCCGAACGAAGCGCCGGTCGTAGATGCGCTCGACTTCCTCGCGGTGCGCCAGGAAACGCTCGCGCCAGTGTTTCAGCGTTTCGGCGTAATGCAGCCGCAAAATCTCGATGTCGGTGGTCAGAAGTCCGGCTTTTTCCAGGCTCGGCAGCACTTCCGACAGCGACGGGATATAGCCGCCGGGGAAAATGTATTTCGAAATCCAGGGATTGGTCCGGCTCGGCCCTTCGGAACGGCCGATCGAGTGCAGCACCATGACGCCGTCATGGCTCAGCATCTGCGCGCACTTCTTGAAGTAGGTGTCATAGTGATTGACGCCGACATGCTCGAACATGCCGACCGACACGATGCGGTCGAAACGATCCTCTATGTCTCGATAGTCCTGAAGCCGGAACCGCGCGCGCTGGCTTAATCCCCGTTCGGTGGCGCGCGCATTGGCGATGCCGTGCTGCTCCTGTGACAGGGTCACGCCGGTGACGTCGGCGCCGCCGAATTCGGCGAGGTAAAGACCGAGGCCGCCCCAGCCGCAACCGATGTCGAGCAGGCGCAGGTCCTTGCGCGGCACATCAGGCGACAGCCGCAGCTTGGCGGCGAGATGCCGCTTCTTGGCCAGTTGCGCGTCGTCGAGCGATTGGTTCGGCCGCTCGAAATAGGCGCAGCTATATTGCCGGTCGGCGTCGAGGAAGAGGGAATAGAGCCGGCCGTCGAGATCGTAATGATGCGCGACGTTGCGGCGCGAGCGGGCGCGCGGATTGAACTGCTCGAAGCGGCGGTACAGAAATCGCAGGAAGCCTTGCAGCCGCGCCCAGTGCGGCACGTCGGTGTTCTGCCCGAGCGCGATGGCCAGGACGTCGGCGATCGTGCCTTCTTCGACGACGAATGTGCCGTCCATATAGGCTTCGCCGAATTTAAGCTCTGGATCGAGGAGGATGCCCCATTCGGCGGCGCGGGAGGCAAAGCGTACCGATACCGGCTGGCCGGTCCCATCGCCGAAAGTGAAAGTCGTTCCCCGCGAGGTGGTAACGCGGAAGGTGCCTCGCCGGATAAACGTCTTCAGTAACAGCCGAAGCAACCGATCCATCGGCCGCCCCCATCCCTAGTCGTGAACACACTGCACTTTAAATACCGCGCGTCCGTGGTAGTAGCTCAGCACCTCCCGATGAACGCGACGGTCCGACACGAGTTCCACGGCTATATTCAATCAAACCTGCGATGGTACATCAATGCCTCAAATCGGGAGGAGGCATGCGCTTTTGCCGCAGCCATGCCGGCCGCTGAGTTGCGGTTTTGCCCGTGGGATGCGCCAAAGCGGCGGGTCACAACCGGCCGGGAATGCGCTATCAAAAGGCCGACTCGTGGCGTTACGGCCATGTCCAGGCAGTGTCCTCGAAGCGACATAAGTGACAACAGGGACTTGAAGGCAATGATGTTTTTGGATCGCGGCATGCGGCAGGCTATGGGCGTTCTCGCCGTTTTGTGGGTGGTGCCCGCCGCCGCTCAGGAGAACCTCTACGCCAACAAGACGCCGGCACAGATTTTCGCCAGCGATTGCGCGATGTGCCACAAGCAGCCGCAATCTTTGGCCAAGGCCGGCGGTCCGCTCGGGTTTGGCATCGAAAGCTTCCTGCGCTCGCATTATACGGCAAGCCGGGAATCGGCCGCGCTGATGGCCAGATACATCCAGTCTTTCGACGCGCCGGCGGCGGCGCCTGAGCGCAAGCGCGGCGGCACCGCGGCGAAGCCCGCCGCCAGGAAACCGGCCGGCGATGCCAAGCCCGGCGATAAAAAGGCCGAGCCAGTCAGCGACACCAAGACAGAAGCCAAACCCGCGGAGACAAAGCCGGCCGAAGCAAAGCCCGCGGAAAAGCCGCCGGAGGCCAAACCGACAGAGCCGGCAAAGCCTGCCGACGCACCGAAGCCGGAAAAATCCGAATAAGTTTTTTTCGTCAGCGTTGCTCATAAGAAAAATCCCGCCCCGGACAATGTCCAAGGCGGGATTTTTATTGTCGCAACGAAAGGAAGCTTAAGCTTCTTCGTCGGTCTTCTTGCGCTTGGCCTTGGCCGGCTTCTCGGCATCGGCAGAGGCTTCGACAGCGGCTTCTTCCGCCGCCGCGTCTTCGGCTTCTTCCTCTTCGGCGTCGAACAAAGCTTCGGCGCGCGCCTTGGCGGCCTCGGCTTCCGCTTCGGCGTCTTCGGCGTCTTCACGGCGAACGGTGACGGCTTCGCCGCGGCCGATGCGCTCGGCTTCGGCTTCGCTGCGCGCGACGATAATGGTGACCGAGACTTCGACGTCCGGATGCAGCGCCAGCGGCACCTTGTACTGGCCGATCGACTTGATCGGCGCGTTGAGTTCGACCGCCGAGCGGCCGATGGCGTTGCCTTCGGTCGAGATCAAGGTGGCGATGTCGCGGGTCGAGACCGAGCCGAACAACTGGCCGGTTTCGGAGGCCTGACGGATGACGGTGAAGGTCTTGCCATCGACCTTGGCGGCAACCTTGCCCGCTTCGCCCTTGCGCTCGAGGCTCTGCGCCTTGAGCTGTTCCTTCATGCCTTCGTACTTGGCCTTGCTTTCGGCATTGGCGCGCAGCGCCTTGCCGCGCGGCAGCAGGAAGTTGCGGGCGTAGCCGTCCTTCACTTTGACGACGTCGCCCATTTGGCCGAGCTTGCCGACACGTTCGAGCAGAATGACTTCCATGGCAGTTCTCCTTGGTGGATCGTTTGCGTGTTGATGTGAAACTTAAAGCGGAGCAGGGGGACCGCGCTTGCGCGCCGCGCGGGCGCGCAAGCCGAAAGCCGTTTCAGTAATGCCGAGCAGGCAAAGCGCCAGGATCGGCCAGCCGAAAATCATCACCGAGCCATAGACGCCGCCGAGCACGAAAGGCCGGGCGCGGATGCCGCGCGTGAGCGCATGCAGCACGGCGAAGCCAAGAATGCCGTAGGCCATCAGGATGGCGGCGGACAGTGCGCCGGCGACAATGCCGACAAGGCTGTCGAGAAAGCTCAGCGCAATCGACACGGCGAGCGCGACCGTAAACCCCTTGGGGAATTCGATGTCGGCAAGCACCGGCCACGGCCGCGTCATCCGGCCGGAAAAGGTCACGATGCGCCCGGCAAGCCAGAGATTGAACACGCTGGTGATGGTCGCGATCACAGCCGCCGCCGGCGGGATGGCCATCACCAGGAAATCGATGATGCGGTCCGGTTTGTCCGAGCTTGGCACTGTAGCGCCGGGCACGGCGCCGGTTTCGGGACGCAGCAGGCGTGACATTGATTTGCCCAATCCGGCGCGGACGGAGTCAGCGTCGGTGCCGATAAACAGCAGGCCGGCGACCACGACCAGCGCCGCCAGTACCGTGGCCCAGACGACGAGACGTCCCGGCGGATACCATTCAAGCGCGGCGGATGCCGCCAAACTGCCCTGCGTGCCGCCCTGCTGCGCGCCGGTCTCATTGCCAGGCCGCGCCAGCAGCGCCAGATAGCCGAGCCACCAGGCAGGCAGGCCTACGCCGGCGAGAAAGGCGATAAAGAACGTGCCGCCAAAAGCAACGCCGAGCGCGGCCGAGGCAGAAACCGCCGCGACCAGCGCCGACCAATGGCTCCAGCCCAAGCCTGCGATCATGATGGGGAGGGGAGCGATGTAGAACAGCGGCACCGACATCCAGGTGCCGGATGTCACCGACGCGAACAGCAAAGCTGCCGCCGCGCCCGCGCCTATGCCTACCAGGCCGATTTGCAACATCACGAGCTGTCCCGCTGCGAGAGCGGTTAGAGAGGGTGGTGGTTACACCCTCCCAACCATCTTGATTTCGTCATTCCGGGGCGCGCTGAAAGCGCGAACCCGGAATCCAGTTCCATATTCCGTCATTGCCTCTGGATTCCGGGTTCACGCAATTGCGCGTGCCCCGGAATGACAGAACTAGCGAATAACGTAAGGCAGCAAACCGAGGAAGCGCGACCGCTTGATCGCCTGCGCCAGTTCGCGCTGCTTCTTGGCCGACACCGCGGTGATGCGGGAAGGCACGATCTTGCCGCGCTCTGAGACGTAACGCTGCAACAGCTTGACGTCCTTGTAGTCGATCTTCGGAGCGCCTGCGCCGGAGAACGGGCAGGTCTTACGACGGCGGAAGAAAGGACGGCGGGCGCCACCGGCTCCGCCTGCGCCACCGGCACCTTGGGATGATCCGAATGCCATGGTTTAGTCCTCCACTGAGGCGTCTTGAGAATCGTCATCGCGGCGCGGGCGGCGTTCGCCGCCGCGTCCGCCGCGGTCGCCGCCGCGGTCGCCACGATCGCCACGGTCACCGCGATCGTCACGATCGGATTTGCGCATCATCGCGGAAGGGCCTTCTTCCAGCTCTTCGACGCGGATGGTGAGGTAACGCAGGCAATCTTCGCTCAAACGCTCCTGGCGCTCGACTTCGGTCAGCGCCGCGGACGGCGCATCGACGTTGAGCAGCGTGAGGTGCGCCTTGCGGTTCTTGGCAATGCGGTAAGAGAGGGACTTGAGGCCCCAATATTCGGTCTTGGTGATCTTGCCGCCGGCGTCGGTGATGACGGCCGACAGCTTCGCGGTCAATTCCTCGACCTGCTGCACGCTCAGATCCTGGCGCGCCATATAGACGTGTTCGTACAATGGCATGAAATGCCTTTCCCTTGTTATATCCGCGACCCCGGCGCCTAGCCCTCCAAGCCTTTCGGGAAAGGCTTGAAACTGCTCTGAAGGCGGAAACACGGGACGCCGGGCGTGAGGCCCTACCGGGGTTTATTCCGGCCGTCCGTTCAGTCCCCAACCAAGGTCGAAGAAGATGCGCGGTTTATAGGGGGTTCGGCGCAAAACGCAAGCACTCAAGGGGGCAAAAGAGGCTGTTCAGGCCGCCCTTTAGGCGACTTTTGGACCGGGCTTGCGGTCCTTCTGATGCAGCCGGTCGGCCAGTTTGACGGCCAGATCGACGCCTTCTTTGATCTGGCGGACGCTGACCGGGTCCTTATCGTTGTTTTTGCGCATATGATTGAGGGCGGCCAGCAGGCGCTCAAGGTTGTGCGCCAGCAATTGCTGGCGGAACTCCGGATCGCTCCGGGCCCGCGCAATATCGTCCTCGGTGGCCAGATCGCTCATGATGGCAAAAAGCCTACAGCCGGAGTCTTTTAGGTTGGTTACCGGGAATTGTGCACTTTGAACTAGTGCCAGTTGACAGAACCGGCCGCACAGGTGTCTTTCGGCCCGAAAATTCACGGCAAAGGCGGTAACATGGCGGCAGCGTTCGTATTTCCGGGCCAGGGCAGTCAGGCGGTCGGCATGGGCAAGGCGCTGGCGGCCAATTTCCCGGCGGCGCAGGCGGTCTTCGACGAAGTCGATGACGCGCTCGGCGCCAAGCTCAGCGCCACCATTTTCGAGGGCCCGGCGGAGACGCTGACGCTCACCGAAAACGCGCAGCCGGCGCTGATGGCGATGTCGCTCGCCGTGTTCCGCGTGCTGCAAGCCGAAGCCGGCCTCGATCTTGCGCGCGATGCGAAGTTCGTCGCCGGCCATTCGCTCGGCGAATATTCGGCGCTCGCCGCCGCCGGCACGTTCAGCGTCGCCGATGCGGCGCGGCTGTTGCGCACGCGCGGCCAGGCCATGCAGAAAGCCGTTCCCGTCGGGGTTGGCGCCATGGCCGCGCTGATCGGGCTTGAATTCGACACCGCGGTCGCGGTCGCCGCCGAAGCCGCACAAGGACAGGTATGTCAGGCGGCCAATGACAACGGCGGCGGCCAGGTTGTCGTCTCCGGCGACAAAGCCGCGGTCGAGCGCGCCGTCGAGATCGCCAAGGCCAAGGGCGCCAAGCGCGCCATGTTGCTGGTCGTGTCCGCGCCGTTCCATTGCGCCTTGATGGCGCCCGCCGCCGAGGTGATGGCGCAGGCCTTGGCGCAAGTGAAGGTCAACGCGCCGGCGGTGCCGGTGGTCGCCAATGTGCTCGCCGGTCCGGCCAGCGATCCGGCCGACATTGTACGTTCGCTGGTCGCGCAGGTGACCGGCACTGTACGCTGGCGCGAATCGGTCGCCTATATGGCGGGCGCCGGCGTCACGTCTTTTTACGAAATCGGCGCCGGCAAGGTGCTGAGCGGTCTGATCAAGCGCATTGCCGACGGTGCGACGACCGCCGCTGTCGGCACGCCGGACGACGTCGCTGCGTTTAAAGCCGGGAGAAATTAAGTGATGTTCGATTTAAGCGGCAAGACCGCGCTGATTACCGGCGCCAGCGGCGCCATTGGCGGCGGCATCGCGCGCGCCTTTCACTGCCAGGGGGCGACCGTTGCGCTGTCGGGAACGCGGCGCGAACAACTAGACACGCTCGCCGCCGAACTTGGCGAACGCGTTTATGTGCTGCCGTGCGATCTGTCCGATATGGCCGCTGTTGAAACTTTGGTGCCGGATGCCGAGAAGGCGATGGGCAAGCTCGATATCCTGGTCGCCAATGCCGGCATGAACCGCGACAATCTCTTCGTGCAGTTGAAGGACGAAGACTGGGACCGCGTCATCGCCGTCAACCTGACCGCGACTTTCCGTCTCACCCGCGCCGCGGTCTCGGTCATGATGCGGCGGCGCTTCGGCCGCATCATCGGCATTTCCTCGATCGTCGGCTTCACCGGCAATCCGGGGCAGGGCAATTACACGGCGGCGAAGGCCGGCATGGTCGGCATGATGAAATCGGTCGCGGCCGAATACGCCAAGCGCAACGTCACCGCCAACTGCATCGCGCCCGGCGTCATCGCCAGTCCGATGATCGACAAGCTCAACGACAAGCAGCGCGAGGGCATTATGGACAAGGTTCCATCGCGCAAGCTCGGCCAGCCCGCCGATATCGCGGCGGCGGCGGTTTATCTGGCCTCGGACGAGGCGCATTACGTCACCGGACAGACCATCCATGTCAACGGCGGCATGGTGATGTACTGATTGGAATTGCATTGGAATTGCTTGGCTTTTCGCCTCCGGGCGGGCTACGCTGGGGCGCGCTAGCAAACGCAAATGAAGTATGGTAACCGAATTTCGGCCCGGCTGGGGCGGCCGATGGCGGATGTCTCCTCTCGATGCCTTCGAGAGTGCTCCGCGATCCGAAGTCGTCTGAGCCACCGTCACCACGACGAGGCCGAACCGCGATGGTTGCGATCCGATCCGGCTCGCAGCCCAATTTAATAAGCACGAGGTTAGACCGATGAGTGACATTGCCGAGCGGGTGAAGAAGATCGTCGTGGAGCATCTTGGCGTGGAGCCCGACAAGGTGATCGAAGCGGCGAGCTTCATCGATGATCTTGGCGCCGACAGTCTCGACACCGTCGAGCTGGTGATGGCATTCGAAGAAGAATTCGGTTGCGAAATTCCCGATGACGCCGCCGAAACCATTCTCACCGTCGGCGATGCCGTTAAATTTCTCGAAAAAAACGCGAAAAGCTGAGCCGGCGCTGACGCTGCTCATTAGCTTTGTTCGTTATGGGCTGCTGAGCTGTGCGCTGCGCGGCACAGGAAATTTTGCGTGGAGCCGGGTATGAGACGGGTCGTCGTCACCGGAATGGGAATGCTGACGCCGCTTGGCTGCGGCGTCGAAGCGACATGGAGCCGCTTGCTGAAAGGCGAGAGCGGCGCCAAGCGCATCGACACGTTCGAAATCGAGGATATCGCCTGCAAGATCGCCTGCATGATCCCGCGCGGCGACGGCTCGAACGGCACCTACAATCCCGACCAGTGGATGGAGCCGAAGGAGCAGCGCAAGGTCGATGATTTCATCGTCTACGCGATGTGCGCGGCCAAGCAGGCGCTCGACGATGCCGGCTGGCATCCCAAGACGCATGAGGACCAGTGCGCCACCGGCGTCGTCATCGGCTCCGGCATTGGCGGCATCGAAGGCATCGCCGACATGGCGGTGACCTTGCACGAGAAGGGGCCGCGCCGGGTCTCGCCGTTCTTTATTCCCGGCCGCATTATCAATCTGGCCTCCGGCTTCGTCTCGATCGAGCATGGCCTAAAAGGCCCGAACCATGCGGTGGTCACCGCCTGTTCGACCGGCGCGCATGCGATTGGCGATGCCGCCCGCATGGTCGCGCTGGGCGACGCCGATGTGATGGTCGCCGGCGGCACCGAATCCCCGGTCAACCGCATGGCGATGGCCGGCTTTGCCGCGCTGCGCGCACTATCGACCAATTTCAACGACGAGCCGACGCGGGCCTCGCGGCCTTACGACAAGGCCCGCGACGGCTTCGTCATGGGCGAGGGCGCCGGCTGCGTCGTCGTCGAAGAACTCGAACATGCCAAGGCGCGCGGCGCCAAGATCTACGCCGAACTGATCGGCTACGGCCTGTCGGGCGACGCCTATCACATCACCGCGCCGTCGCCGGACGGCGATGGTGCGTTCCGCTGCATGAGCATGGCGATCAAGCGCGCCGGCATTACGCCCGGCGATATCGACTACATCAATGCGCACGGCACTTCGACGCCGCTCGGCGACGAAATCGAACTCGGCGCCGTGCAGCGGCTGGTCGGCAATGCCGCAAGCACCGTGTCGATGTCCTCGACCAAGTCCTGCATCGGCCATCTGCTGGGCGCTGCCGGCGCGGTCGAGGCGATTTTCTCGATCCTAGCGGTGCGCGACGGCATCGTGCCGCCGACCATCAATCTCGAGAACCCGTCGGTAGAGACGCCGATCGACCTGACGCCGAACAAGGCGCGCGAACGCAAGATCGATGTCGCTTTGTCGAATTCGTTCGGCTTCGGCGGCACCAATGCCTCGCTGATCTTCCGCCGGCACGTCGCCTGAAAGCAGGATATCCGGCCGGCCGGCCGGCCGGTGGCCGGCCGGTGGCCGGGCGGGAGAAAGCCGGTTGCGGCCGATTGCGGGCTGGCCTCGGCACCCCAGCTTCGCCATAATTGTCTCCAACCTTCGAGCGTGATTGTGGTTTTTCGGCTCCGCCGCGGCGGATAGGCGGGTGCTGACAGTGAGAGCGGTCCATTGAATTCGAATTTTCCTCGGAACGGCGGTCAGCCCGTGCCGCCTCCGCCGGGCGCCAACTCGCCGGCGGCCAAGGCGCCGCGTTCGCCGCGCGTTGCGCTTGAGCCGGAACGGGTGCCGCCGCCGATGCGCCGCTCGAGGCGCGTCCGCCATCCGCTGGTGATCGTCGGCAATGCCATCTTCACGCTGCTGGTGCTGATCGTGGTGGTGGCCGGCGCCGGCCTTTATTACGGCAAGCAGATTTTCGAAGCGCCCGGTCCGCTACCCGCCGACAAGATCGTCAACATCCCGAACGGGCTCGGCATTAAGGAAATCTCCGACGTGCTGGTGCGCGAAGGCGTGATTGAAAACCCTTATGTCTTCATGGGCGGGGTGATCGTGGTCAAATCGCGCGGCTCGCTCAAGCACGGTGAGTACCAGTTCACCAGGAACGCCAGCCTGTCTGACGTGGTCGACACCATCACCGAAGGCAAGGTGGTGCAGCATGCCTTCACCGTCGCCGAGGGCCTGACCTCCGAACAGATCGTCGCCCGTCTTCTCGAAACGACGTCCTTGTCCGGCCAGATCCGGGAAATTCCGCGCGAAGGCACGTTGCTGCCGGAAACCTATAAATTCACCCGCGGCATGGAGCGTTCGCTGATCATCCAGCGCATGCAAGCTGCGCAGAAGCGCGCCGTGCAGGATGCGTGGGCGCGCCGCTCGCCCGATCTGCCGATCTCGACGCCGGAGCAACTGGTCACGCTCGCCTCGATCGTCGAGAAGGAAACCGGCAAGCCGGACGAACGCACGCGCGTCGCCGCCGTCTTCGTCAACCGCCTCAAGCTCAAGATGCGGCTGCAATCCGATCCGACGATCATCTACGGCCTGACCGGCGGCAAGGGTGCGCTCGGCCGTCCGATCCAGAAGAACGAAATCGAGCAGCCGACGCCGTACAATACCTATGTCATCGACGGGCTGCCGCCGGGACCGATCGCCAATCCGGGCAAGGCTTCGCTGGAAGCCACCGCGACGCCGGCGCGCACGAAGGAATTGTATTTCGTTGCCGACGGCACCGGCGGCCATGCATTCTCGGAAAACTACGCCGACCACCAGAAGCACGTGGCGCGCCTGCGCGCGCTGGAACGTGGCGAAGCGCCGCCGGTCGAAGCGCCGGCGCCCCGGCGCAACAACGCGCCAGCCGCGTCGTCAGCGCCCCGGCGTTAGGGTGGCGCGGTTCGGCTTGTGAGGCCACTGGCACGCCGGTAATGTCGCGCCACTTCAAGAACGATTCAGCAACAAGAGATGTCATTCATGGCCAATTTTTCGGGGGCGCTGTCGAGCATGACCGGTTTCGCCCGCGGGCAGGGTAACGTCGGCGCCTATGCGTGGAGCTGGGAGATCAAGTCGGTCAACGCCAAGGGCCTCGACGTGCGCTTCCGCCTGCCGCCGGGCTGGGATGCGGTCGAAGTGCCGGTGCGCAAGGCCGCGACCGACGCGCTCGGCCGCGGCACCGTTTATGCCAATCTCACCGTCGAGCGCAAAGGCGTGCAGCCGACGGTACGCATCAACGAGCCGGTCCTCAACGCGATCATCGCCACGCTCGATACGCTCGACAACAAGATCGTCGGCGCCAACCGCCCGACGCTCGACGGCATCCTGGCGCTGAAAGGCGTCATGGAGATCGTCGAGGAAGACGAAAAGCCCGACGACAGGCGTGCCGCGGAGGCCGCGATCATTGCCGGTTTCGGCAAGACCCTGGCCGATCTGGTGGCGATGCGGCAGGCGGAGGGCGCGACGCTAGGCAGGTTGTTGACGGCGCGGCTCGACGAAATCGCAGCCCTTGCGGCACGCGCCGAAGCCGCGCCCGGCCGCAAGCCGGAAGCGATCAAGGCGCGGCTGGCCGAGCAGGTCGGCACGTTGCTGTCGGCCTCGCAGCGTTTCGATTCAGACCGGCTGCATCAGGAAGCCATCCTGCTCGCCACCAAGGCGGATATCCGCGAAGAACTCGACCGGCTCGCCTCGCACGGCGAGCAGGTGCGCAAGCTCCTCGCCGAAGGCGGCGCGATCGGCCGCAAGCTCGATTTTCTGGCGCAGGAACTCAACCGCGAATCGAATACGCTGACCGCCAAGGCCAACGACCTCGACCTGTCCAATACCGGGCTCGAGCTGAAGGGCGTGGTCGAGCAATTCCGCGAGCAGGTGCAGAACCTCGAATGAACGACGAACCCGACATCAGCCGGCGCGGCATCATGCTGGTGCTGTCGTCGCCTTCCGGCGCCGGCAAGACGACGCTGACGCGCAATCTGCTCGAAAAAGAAAATATCGAATATCCCGGCAAGCTGGAGCTTTCGATTTCGGCAACAACGCGGGTGAAACGGCCGAGCGAGATCGACGGCACGCATTATTACTTCGTCAATAAGGCGAAGTTCGAGAGCATGCGTGACCATGGCGAACTGCTGGAATGGGCGGAAGTGCACGGCAATTATTACGGCACGCCGCGCGAGCCGGTCGAGAGGGCGCTCAGCGAGGGCCGCGACGTGCTGTTCGACATCGATTGGCAGGGCACGCAACAACTGCGGTCGAAGATGCCTGATGACGTCGTTACCGTTTTCGTGTTGCCACCATCGGCTCCGGACCTCAAATCGCGTCTCGTGCGTCGGGCGGAAGACAGCGCCGAGGTGATTGCGCAACGCCTGCGCAACGCGGCCGAAGAATTCCAACACTGGAGCGAATACGACTACATCCTGGTCAATCGCGACCTGCAGAAAAGTTTCGAGCGTTTGCGGGCCATCCTCACCGCGGAACGCCTCAAGCGCGTGAAAATGCCGAACCTGAATGACTTCGTCGAAAAGCTGCTGGCGGAATTGAAAGCGCTCACGCCTTAACGCATCGCCGTAAAGGCGCGCGCCAGCGTGACGAAACCCTCGACATCGATTTCCTCGGCGCGCGCGGTTGGCTCGATGCCGGCGTCGCTGAGCAAGGCCGCAGCATCGACGCCCAACGATTTCAGGCTCTGCCGCAGCATCTTGCGGCGCTGGCCGAAGGCCGCTTCGGTCACCCGTTGCAAGGCGACGGCGTCGCACGGCAAAGGCTCGGCGCGCGGTACCAGTCGCACCACCGACGAGGTGATGGATGGCGGCGGCACGAAGGCTTGCGGTGCGACATCGAACAGGATTTTCGCCTCGGTGCGCCAGCCGGCCAGCACGGCAAGCCGGCCATAGGCCTTGTCGCCGACCTTGGCGACGATGCGCTCGGCGACTTCACGCTGGAACATCAGCACCATCGAATCATACCAGGGCGGCCACGGCTCGGCGGTGAGCCAGCCGATCAACAGCACGGTGCCGATATTATAAGGCAGGTTGGCGACGATGCGCGCTCGCTCCGGGCCCAATTGGCCGCGCACATCGAATTTCAGTGCGTCGCCTTCAACGATGTCGAGGCGGCCGGGATAGCGTTCGGCGATTTCCTGCAAGGCGGCAATGGCGCGCGTGTCGCGTTCGACCGCGACGATGCGGCGCGCACCGAGCGTCAGCAGCGCCCGCGTCAGCCCGCCCGGGCCGGGGCCGATCTCGACGATGGTGACGTTTTCCAGAGGTTCGGCGGCGCGCGCGATGCGCGCGGTGAGATTGAGGTCGTGCAGGAAGTTCTGGCCGAGCGATTTTTTCGGCGTCAGGCCGTGCTTGCGGATGACCTCGCGCAGGGGCGGCAGGTCGTCGACCGGCGCCATTATTTGGCCGCGACGAGCGCGGGCGCCGCCGCCGACAATCGCGCGGCAAGCTGCAAGGCCGCGACCAGGCTCATTGGGTTGGCCGTGCCGGTACCGGCGATATCGAAGGCAGTGCCGTGATCGGGCGACGTGCGCACGAACGGCAAGCCCAGCGTGACATTGACGCCGTGGTCGAAAGCGAGCGTCTTGATCGGGATCAGCGCCTGGTCGTGATACATGCACATCGCCACATCGTAGGTGGCGCGCGCGCGTTCGTGGAACATGGTGTCGGCCGGCAGCGGCCCGATCGCGTCGATGCCCTCGGCGCGCAGCCGCGCAATGGCGGGCGCAACGATACGAACGTCCTCGTCGCCGAGCGTGCCTTCCTCGCCGGCGTGCGGATTGAGCCCGGCGATCGCAAGGCGCGGCCGTGCAATGCCGAAACGCCGGTTCAGGTCGCGCGCCACGATGCGGCCGGTCTCGACGATCAGATCGGTGGTCAGGTGCGTCGCCACGTCCTTGAGCGGCAGATGGATGGTCACCGGCACGACGGCGAGTTCCGGCGACCACAGCAGCATC
Organism: Rhizobiales bacterium Ga0077525; assembly: GCA_001464835.1. GTDB lineage: Bacteria > Pseudomonadota > Alphaproteobacteria > Rhizobiales > Xanthobacteraceae > Pseudolabrys. Next base: position 158,266 of record LNDS01000028.1, read on the forward strand.
ACCGGATGATTGCTTCGTCCGGTTGCTTCCTCTGCTAGCTTCGCCAGATATTCAGTGTGGCCCGGTTCGGCAAAACCGCCGCGATAGAGAACGCTCTTGGAAATCGGGTTGGTGACGATGCCGCAGGCGCGGCCGGCCAGAACATCGGCGACCGCGGCGCGGATCGAGGCGATCGCGATCGGTGCGCTGCTGGCGTCGGGCTTGCCCGGCTGCGCCGTCACTTTCATGTCGAGCGCAACAACCGGCAGCGCCCTCGTAAAGCTCTCGCTGGCCAGCGCCGGCGTCGTGACCGCGACCGGCACGTCGAGGCCGAGCAGTGCGGCTCGCTGCCGGTAAAAATCCGGGTCGCCGATGACATAGAATGGCGGCAGGTCGAGTTCGACGCGCCGTTTCCACACCGCCAATGTTAAATCGGGGCCAATCCCGGCCGGCTCGCCGAGCGTCAGAGCAAGGGGAAGCGTAACGAGAGGGCCGACCGCGGCGCTCATTTGTATTCGATCATCGCGGTTTTGCGAATTTCATCGAGAAATTTTTTCGATTCCGCTTGATAGCGCGAAGTGAAAAGCTTTTCGCGGAGTTCGCGCTTGGCCGGCGAGTCCGACTTGCTTTCTTTCTTTTCGCACAGCGCGAACATCTGCAAGCCCTGCGCCGTCACATCCGGCGTACTCAGCCGGCCGACTTCGAGCTTGGCGAGCAGTTCGCGAAACGGTTCCGGCAGCTCGGCGGCGTTCTTGCTGATCGGCTCGCGCACGGCGACGTCACGCAACGCCCGCGCCAGCGGCAATCCGGTTTGGCAGGAATTGAAACGGGCGCGCAGGTTTTCGGCGATCTGGCGCTTGCCGTCGATGACGCCTGCGCTCGATCCGGCCGGAATGACGACGGTGATCGGGTACAGCGTATAGGTATAGCTGACGGCGCTGTCAGATTGGTTGCTCGATTTGAGGGCGTCGGCAATGTCGGCGTCGCCAATCTGAAGCGCCGAGCCGAAGCGGGCGCGAACCAACTGGCTCCAGATCATCTCGGCGCGCAGCCGCGCCTTGATGGCGTTTGCCGAAATGCCGCCCCGCTCAAGCATGACGGTGAACTGTTCGGGCGAGATGCGCTGGCGCTGCGCCATGTTCTGGAACGCGGCGTCAACCTCCGCGTCGCTGATTTCCATGCCATAGGTTCTGGCCTTGGCGATCTTCAAACGGTCGTCGATCAGTTCCTGAATGACCATCTGCCGCGTGACGCCCTTGGCGCCTTGCGTGGTCATCAGTTTGGTGCGCTGGCTGATATCCAGTTCGGTGATGGGCGAGCCATTGGCGATGACCGCCACCTGCGCACCGGCAACGGCCGGCATCGCCAGGCCAGCCATGACGACCAGGCAGCCCAGCCAGTATTGGCTGGACGCCATCCAGTCTCGTACCGGCCGGCGTTTTACGTTGATCCCCGTCATCGCTCGAATCCCAAACACTCGCTTGATCTATCCAGACTTCATGCGGCCCGCGTGGTCCGCGACGTACGATCAGTTCTGGTTGGCCTGCGCGCCGAGCTTCTGGCTCACCGACGTTCCGCCGAGGGTGCGCAGGCTGAGCTGCAACATGATCTGGTGATTGGCCGTCACGTTGCCGCTGTAGGTGTAGTTGGTGATGTAATTTAGGCCCAAAATGAGGCAATCATCGACATAGCCAAGGCCGACGCTGGTTTGTGAGAACTTTTCGGAATCGAGGTCATAAAGGGCAGAACCTTGAACCACCCAGTTGGAGTCGATCTTGAATTGGCCGGAGCCGAGCATGCCGCGGCGCCGCGACAGGAAGCCGATTTCAGGTTGCGCGGCGTAGTCGCCGTACAGCAGCAGGGCGTTCCAGCGGTCGAAATTGGCGCTGGTTTCAAGCTCCATGCGCTGCATCTCGAAGTTGGCCTGGTCGAAGCGGAAGCGCGACGTGAACTTGTAGGTGCTGTTCGGCTGGTAGGAGGCGCGCGCCACGTAATCCGACCTGCGGGTATCGAGGCCGCTGTCGAGGCCGGTATTGCTGGCATCGGCGACCGCAAAGGAGTTCTGGCCGAACAGGCTGTAGGACTGGCCGAACAGCAAGTTGACGAAGCCGCCACTGTTGAACTGGGTCGTTCCCTGGATGCCGTAATTGAGGCGGCCGCCGCCTTCGACGCGGTCCCAGCCCGAGAACTTATCGACGCGGAATAGATTGCTGTCGTCGAAAACAAGCGTCTGCGCGTCTTCGTTCGGCAGGCTGCCGATTTTGGTTTCGTTCGGCCGGACGATGACTTGGGCGATCGGCTCGATCGTGTTGGTTCCCCATGGCTGCACGTTGATGAACGGATAGCGGTATTCCAGACCGACCGTCGGCATGGCGCGTACGACATTGCTTTCGCCGGTGCTGATGAAATTTCCGACATTGGCGTCGTTCTGGACCGACAGCGAGGCGAAGTCGGCGCGCACCGAGGCGAACGGCGTGAAAACCTGGCCGAACCGGTCGGTGACGCTGCGACGCCAGTTGGCTTCCGCCGAGAAGCGGCTGAACGTGCCGGGCGCGCCGCGCAACAGACAGTTGGCGGACGTTTTTACGGCCGGATCGGCGGTCACGCAGTTGTTGCTGAGCAGCGCCGTCGATGTCACCGCGTCGAAATTGGCCTGCGTGCGGGTCAGGCTGGTGAAGTTGATTTTGTAGCCAAGCTCGCCGCCGAGAATCGGCCGGTCGAACGTGTATTTGTAATCGATCACCGGATGCACGACCGGGATCTGCGCCTGTGAATCGGACTCGGATAGACCGAGATAGTAGATCGACCGCGCGTCGAAGTAGCTGCGGTTGCCGAGGCCGGTGATGTAAAGCTGCGAGATGCCTTCGGTCGCGCCGGTGCGCAGCGGATCGTTCACCGCATAGCCCGACAGGCGCGGGTTGTAGTCTTGCAGAAAGGTACGGTCGGATACCATCAGGGCATCCCAGCCCCAGATCCATCTGTTGGTGATGGCGAACTGGCCGGAAGACTCGACGCTGCCGCGATTGTCGCGGTAGCCGGGCGTCGTCGATCCGTTGTTGCGCCGGAAGGCCTCCTTGTCGGCTTGATGGATGCCGGCGGCGCGGATCGAATAGGCGCCGTTGATCAGGCGCTGGCGGAATTCGCCCTGCAACAGCAAGCCCTGCTTGGTCGTGTACATGGGCTGGAAGGTGGCGTCGTAATCCGGCGCCAGCGCCCAGTAGTAGGGCACGTCGATGCCGGTGCCGTATTTCGACGTGTTCGTTACGGCCGGCATCAACACGCCGGTCTTGCGCTTGACCGTCGGATCGGGCGCGGAAAAGTAAGGCAAATAGGCGAGCGGCATGCCGAAGAATTCGAGGCGCGCGTCCTCGAAATACATCATCTTCTCGCCCTGGTCATGGATGATGCGGGCGGCCTTGACTTGCCACAGCGGCGGCTTTTTCGGATCGTCCTTGCAAGGCGCGCAGGCGGTGTAAACGCCGCTATGGAAGACCGTGTAGTTGCCCTTCGTGCGCTCGGCGCGTGCAGCCGCCATCCGGGTCTGATCGGGGCTGTCCAGCCGCAGCGAATCGACAAAGCCGTCGCGGTAGTCGTCGGCGAGATCCATGGTCTCGCCATAGGTGACTTTGCCGTCTTCTTCGGTGAGCCGGACATTGCCTTCGGCGTGCAGCCGTTTGCCCTTCTGATCGTAGATGACCTTGTCTGCCTCGAGCGTCGAGCCGCCGTAATAGATCTGCACGTTGCCGACCGCGGACACCTGGTTATGGGTGTAGTCGTAATTGATCTCGCGCGCCTGCACGAGCATCTGCTTTTGTCCGGATTGATCGATGCGGACCGGTTTCTTGATCGGGGCAGGGACCGCCGGAAAGGTGAATTGCTGAGCGTGAGCCGGCGTGAACGCAACCGTGCCGCCGCAAGCCAGCAAGGCGAGGACGGCAACAACTCTGGCGGCGGCGTGGCGGTTAAGCCTCGACGCTGGTGGACGAGTGCACAAGCGCACCGCCATCACCCGTCCTCCTGGTACAATAACGCGATAAACCCCGTCAGACCGCCGACGAAAACAGGAAACCAGGCCGCTGCCACCGGGTGCATCAGCTCGGCCTTGCTCAGATCCTCGGTCACCTTCTGCAAAATATAAAGCAGAAAGCCGGCGCCAACGCCACTTAAAACCATCTTTTGCACGCCGCCAAAACGGAAGAACCGTAAACTTACCGATGCGGCAAGGAGAACCATGGCCGCCAGAAAAAATGGCCGGGCGAGAAGCTTCTGGAACTGCAATCTATAGCCTGCGGCGACAAGGCCAGCGTTCTCGGCAATCTTGATATACAGTGGCAGTTCCCAAAATGGCACAGTCTCTGGCGTGGCAAATCTTTCGCGTACTTGCTCCTGGGTCAGGTTGGTCTTGAGGCTGAACTCGCGGTGGTTGACCGGCAGCATGCGCGGCTCGTGCACGCGGGCGTCGAGCAGACGCCACAGGCCGGGTTCCAGCACTGCGCTTCGGGACTCGATCCGCTGCTTGAATTGGCCGGCGGTATCGAAAGTGAAAATCGTGACGCCGGCCAGCGTGACGCCCTGATCGCGAGTCGATTTGGCGTTGATGATGGCCTGGCCGCTGTCGTTACGCTGGCTTACCCAGAACGGGCCGCCGCCGCGCACGGCGCTGGGATCCTTGCCGAACAGCTCGGCCTCGAACCGTTTCGAGCGCTCCTGCAACACGGCCGAAACCGGATTGTACACGGTGGTGGCGAAGATGCCCAGCAGGAAGGCTACTATCAGCGCCGGCGATATAAATTGCCATGCCGACATGCCGGCGGCACGGGCGACGACAAGCTCCAGCCGCCGCGAAAAAGTCAGGTAGCAGGACATCGCGCCGATCAGGATGCAGAACGGCAGGATGCGTTCGGTCACCTGCGGCACGCGGTACAGGGATGTCTTGGCAACCAGGATCGCCGACGCATTCGGGATGTCGCTGGCGCGCCGCATCATCTCGATATAGTCGAGCAAAGTGACCAGCGCGAAGATGCCGGCGAACACCAGAAGCACCGTATTGAGGAAGCGCATGCCGAAATAGCGCGCGATTTTTCCGCCCATGATGTTCATGGCGTGGCAAACCGCTGGGATATGCGTTCGGTCGCGGCTGCGATCCAGTTGGTCAGGAACGCCGGCGGCTCGATGATCAGGCCGCGATGAATGACAAACAGGCCGCCGCCAATGGCGATGGCGAAACCGATATATTGCAGCGACAGCATCCACGGCACAGTGGCGCCGAACACGGTCGAGGCAAAGCCGATCAGGCGCAGCAGCGCCACGCCGCCAATGGCGCCGATCATCGACAATGCGCGGCTTTGCCGGTTGGTGCGCGGCGCGCCGAGATAGGCAAAGGCGATCACCACGAAGGCAATCGGATAAAGCGGCGCCACCAGCCGGTCATGCAGTTCGGCCCGGAACTGGCCCGGCTGCTCGATGTAGAACTGGTCCTTCGGATCGGGGAAGGCCAGTTGCCAGAGATAGCGCTCGCGAATTGAATATTTGACCGCCTGCGCGTTGCCGGAAAACTGCGACAGATCGAACGCATATCGGTCGAACTCGACGATGGCCGGGTCGTCCTTGCCGACTTCCTGGCGCTGAATGAAGCCCTTCTGCAACACCAGGAAGGTGCCGTTGTCATTGTCGAGAAGTTCGCCGGACTCCGACAGAACGGTCGTGCGCTCGTTCGGGTTGCGCTGGTCGTCGAGGAAGATGCCGACCAAGAGGCCATTGCGCTGGCGCTCGCGGATATTGATGGTCACGCCGGCTTGGATCGAGGTAAAGCGGCCGGGCTGCACGATGGTCGAGACGACGTTGGCGCGCACTTCGGTCAGCCAGTCGCGCAGCATGCGCAGGCCCTTGGGTGCGAAATAGGCGCTGATCGACGTAATGATGATCGCCACCACGATCGCGACCGACATGAAGGCGCGGAACAGAAGCCAGGGCGACATGCCGGCGGCATTCATCACGATGATTTCGGAGTCGGTCGATAATTTGTTGAGCGTATGCGCGACGGCGATCAAAAGGGCGATCGGCGCGATGACCAAAACGAGCAGGGGAATGATCAGACCGGTGATGCCGATAAAAACCAGAATGGTCTGACCCTGGCTCGTCATGATGTCGATGTCGCGCAATGCCTGCGTCACCCAGATCAGCGCAGTCAGGCTGATCAGGACGAGCAGAAATGCACTGAAGGTCGTGCGAAATATGTATTGGCTGATCGAGCCCATCCGCGGCGTCGTTCCCTTGAAACGGCAAGCTCCATTGCCTCGCCGGCACCCCACCGTGCCCAAGCGCGAAAGCAACAGTAACCCTAACCCCCGTTAGGTTTACCTTGATCCATCGACAAAGTGGCTTCGCAAAGGCAAAGCCGTTGATCATGCACAACAAATGGTAAACGGCGGGCGCCGTCGCCTCCGCCGCGAGCAAGCCCTTTGCGGTCGATTCTGGCAAGGAAATTGCCGTTTCGGCAGGGGGCGGACTGGCACCCGAATACCGGTCAGGGGGAAAACCCGGCAAGGGGAAAGGGGGCTTTGCAGAGCGGGCATGGGCGCGCCATATGGGGGTGACCCACCCTCGAATCTGATCCAGCACAAGGACGATCTGTTATGGCCGATGCTCCCAAGCTCGGATTTGGCCCGTACACCGCGCCCAGCCAGGGTGTTTTGGTGGTTTTCTGCGACGAAGGGCTCGAATTCGGTCCCGCCACCGCCAAGGTGCTGGGATCGGCCACTGGCCTGGTCGCGCGCGCCGCCAAGGCCGAGCGCTTCACCGGCAAAAACGGCAAATCGCTCGACCTGATCGCGCCCGAGGGTCTCAAGATTGACCGCCTGACCGTCATCGGCGTCGGCAAACCGGCCGATTTGAAGCCGCAGGATTTCGTCAAATTCGGCGGTGTGGCGATGGGCAAGATGCCGTCCAGCGCCAGCACGGCGACGGTCTTTGCCGAACTGCCGGACGGTGCGATGACGGGGGACCAGGCGGCTGACCTCGCCCAGGGCGTGCTGCTGCGTGCCTATGCCTTTGACCGCTACAAGACCAAACGCAAGGACGACGACAAGCCGCCGGCCAAGCGCAGCGTCACCATCGCTACCGGCGACGTCGCCGCCGCGCGCAAGGCCTTCGTCGCGCGCGAGGCGATCGCCGGCGGTGTGCTGCTGGCGCGCGATCTGGTCAATGAGCCGCCCAACATTCTCTACCCGGACGAATTCGCCCGCCGCGCCGAGAAGCTCAAGAAGGTCGGCGTCAAGGTCGAAGTGCTCGACGTCAAGGCAATGACCAAGCTCGGCATGGGTGCGCTGCTCGGCGTCGGACAGGGGTCGCGGCGCGACAGCCGCACCGTGGTGATGCGCTGGGACGGCGGCAAGAAAAACGATGCGCCGTTGGCTTTCATCGGCAAGGGCGTGTGCTTCGATACCGGCGGCATTTCGATCAAGCCGGGCGCCGGCATGGAAGACATGAAGGGCGACATGGCGGGTGCTGCCTGCGTTGTCGGCCTGATGCATGCGCTCGCTGCGCGCAAGGCGAAAGTGAACGCGGTCGGCGTCATCGGCGTGGTCGAGAATATGCCGGACGGCAACGCGCAGCGGCCGGGCGACATCGTGACGTCGATGTCGGGCCAAACCATCGAGATTATCAACACCGACGCCGAGGGCCGTCTCGTTCTCGCCGACGTGCTCTGGTACACCGCCAAGCGTTTCAAGCCGAAATTCATGATCGATCTGGCGACCTTGACCGGCGCGATCATCGTCGCGCTCGGCCAGGAATATGCCGGCATGTTCACCAACAACGATGAACTCAGCCATCGCTTGCATCTCGCCGGCGAAGCGGTGGACGAGAAAGTGTGGCGCATGCCGCTGTCGCCGTTCTACGACAAGATGATCGACTCCAAATTTGCCGACATGAAGAACACCGGCGGTTCGCGCTGGGGCGGCGCGATTACGGCGGCGCAGTTCATCCAGCGTTTCATCGCCGACAAGACGCCGTGGGTGCATCTCGACATCGCCGGCACCGGCATGGATTCGCGTTCAAGCGAGATCAATAAAAGCTGGGGCTCGGGTTGGGGCGTGCGGCTGTTGGATAAACTCGTAGCGGATCATTACGAAAAGTGAGCCCGGTCTTTAGCGGATGACCGAAGTTCTGTTCTATCACTTGCAAGGTCAGAAACTGGAAAGCGTGCTGACGCCGCTTCTGGAAAAGTCGCTCGAGCGCGGCTGGGCGGTGGCCGTGCAGGGCACGTCGGAAGAACGCATGGATGCACTCGATGCGCATCTGTGGACCTACAGCGAGGAAGGCTTCCTGCCGCACGGCACTTGGCGCGAGGCCGAGGCGGCGGCGCAGCCGGTATTGCTGACCTTGACCGACAGCAATCCAAATGAAGCGACGGTGCGCTTTCTCATTGAAGGCGCGCCGCTACCGGCCGATGCCGAAGCCTATGCGCGTATCGTTCTGGTGTTCGACGGTGACGACGACGAGGCGGTGGCGGCGGCGCGCGTCCATTGGGCCGACGCCAAGGCCAAGGGCTTCGCCGCGACCTACTGGCAGCCGGACGAGCAGGGGCGCTGGGTCAAAAAGGCCTGAGTCCTCGGCCAGTGGCCGACCCGCCGCGCGGCGGCCAAACGGCCCTTGCCGCCCGCCATTGTGATGACGCAAAATACGTCATAAGGGACAAGACGATAGTACAAGTCCGGGGGAAGTCGTTTTGCCAATTCGCCGCGTATTGCTGAACTTCGCTTGTGCCGCCCCGCTCGCGGCGGCCGCCGCCGGCTGTTCCGGCAGCGTGACCGACGGCATCAAGAGTGGCGATTGGTTCGCCAAGCCGATGACCATTGTGACCCGGGCCGACGGTTCCGACGCCGCCGTGAACAAGAATTTCGACCTGGCGCCGCGCGGTCCGGTCGCGCCCGAGGATCTGGTCGGCGCCGATGGCCGCTGCTCGGCCGCCATCGTTGCCGAAGCGCCGCAAGCCGCGCCGCAACCGCCGGCGGAACCGGCGGTCGGCTCGATGGCCGGCGATCTCGCCGGCGCGCCGATGCCGGCAGGCGCTCCGGTGTCCGCCGACATCGATCCGGGCGCGCCGCAGGTTTTCGGCGGCATCGCCCTCGCGATGAGCGAATGCGACGTGGTGCGCCGCGCCGGCACGCCGGCGAATGTAAGTATTGGTGCCGGTGACAATAACGAGCGCCGCGTCGTGCTGACCTATTTGGCCCCTCCGTGGCCCGGCATCTATACGTTCTCGTCCGGACGCCTGAAGGAAATCGCCGCCGCGCCGGTGCAGCCCAAGCCCGCCAAACCCGCGCCGAAAAAGAAACCGGTGGCGGCGGCAAAACCCCGCGCTACCCAACCGGTGCAGATCCGCTAGCAGCCTTCGCGGGCGGCGCGCTTGGCAATCTAGAACAAGCTAAAATTTAATCGTTTGTTTTTCGCTCGACGGTACTCATGAGGTCCGTTTCGAGTGGGGACCGCAAAGATCTTGAAAGCCTTTTCCCGTGCGTTGCTGCTTGCACTTTGCTTGACGATTTCCGCGGCCGCGATGGTGGTCAGCCTCGGCCCTGATACGGCCGGCGATAGTGACGCCGTCGTGGCGGTGTTTCCGCTGTGGTGGTCGGCCGATCGGACGTTTGTAGCGGCAGGCGAGGCGGGATCGATCCTGAACACCGGCAAATTCCCGTTTGTCGTTGTCGTGCAATCCAAAGGCGCCGATCTCGGTGAGCGGCTGCGTGCCGCCGGGGCGATTCTGCTTCTGGATCCGTTGGGCCTCGGCGGCTGTCTGGAAAATTCGGCGAGGAAAAGCGATGTCTGAATTGACCCTGGATCTCGTATCGTTGCGCCGCACGGCGCTGCGGATCGTCATGACGACGATCTGGATTCAACCTGCGCTGATCATGGCCGCGTGTCTGGGCTACAACAAACCATCCTTGATCCCGGTCGGAACGGCGCTGGCGATCGCCGGCGTGACGCAAGCCGTCGTGTCCGGCAGCGCTGGCCATGGCCATGGCCGCATCGTGTCCGGCGTGTCGCTGATGGCGCTCATTTCGATCCTGGTGTCCGTGTTCAGCGGTCAGGAAATCCAGGTCGATATTCACATGTACTATTTCGCGGCACTGGCGTTGCTCGTCGGTACCTGTGATTGGCGGGTCATCGCGGCCGCCGCCGCCACCGTTGCCGTTCATCACATTGCGCTGAATTTCGCCTTGCCGGCCTTGATCTATCCGGGCGGCTCCAATCTCTTTCGGCTGACGCTGCATGCCGTCATTCTTGTTATCGAGGCCGGCGTCCTGATCTGGTTGGCCGCCACGGTTGAAAAGATGTTCGACGCGATCATGGCGGCGACCGCGCGCGCCGAGGCAAACCGGGTTGCTGCTGAAACAAGCCACGCTGCTGCGGCTGCGGCGGCGGAGCGCGCCGAGAAGGCGCACCGGCTCTATGAAGAACAGCAGGCAATCTCGGCTCGGGAACGAGAGAAGGCCGAGATCGAGCAGAGCCGGGTGCTGAGCGGCATTGCGTCAACCGTCAAGCACAATGCGGACAACGCCGCCCAGGCCGATCAATTCGCGGCATCCACCTGCGCCGTGGCGGAACGCGGCGGCCGTGTTGCCGCCCAAGCCGTCGATGCCATGTCCCGCATCGAAGGCGCCTCGCGCAAGATTGCCGATATCATCGTCGTCATTGACGAAATTGCCCGGCAAACGAATTTGCTGGCGCTCAATGCTGCCGTTGAAGCGGCCCGCGCCGGCGAGGCGGGCCGCGGATTCGCCGTCGTCGCCACCGAGGTTCGCGATCTGGCTCAACGTTCGTCGCAGGCCGCCAAAGACATTAAGGACCTGATCAACAACAGTTCGGACCAGGTCCAGGAAGGCGTCGCGCTGGTCAACAGCGCAGGCTCGTCGCTTGTCGAGATCGTCGAATCGATCAAAAAGGTCACGACGATCGTGTCGCAAATCGCCGCCGCCAGTGGCGAACAGGCGCGCGGTCTCGAGCAGATCAACAGGGCGCCGAAGCGAGCCGCGGCTTAAGCAGCGTTAATCCGCGGCTAGGCGGTTTCCAGCGCGCTTGACGCGGCGAGCCAGGCTTCCTCGGCCTTGGCGATCGCGGCCACCACGTTGGCGCGCGTCTTCGACAATTCGGCGGCGCGCGCCGGATCCTTCGCAAACACCGTGCCGTCCGCCAAGGTCGCGTCGAGCTTGCCGAGTTGCTTGTTGAGCTGCGCGATCTGCGCTTCGGCTTCCGAGATCTTCTTGCGCAGCGGCGCGGTATCGACGCGCTTTTCGGCGGCGGCGCGCCGCGCCTGAACCGGGTCCTGCCGCTTCGACGACTTGGCGCCGACCGTCATATGGCGGTTTTCCGACGACAGGACGAGACGCATATAGTCGTTGAGGTCGCCGTCATACGGCTTCACATGGCCGCCGGCGACCAGCCACAGCCGATCGACGCAGGCTTCCAGCAGATAGCGGTCATGCGACACCAGGATCACCGCGCCCGAAAAATCGTTGATCGCTTCGATCAGCGCACCGCGGCTGTCGATGTCGAGATGGTTGGTCGGCTCGTCGAGGATGATGAGATGCGGCGCGGCGAACGTCGCCAGACCCAGCAAAAGCCGGGCTTTTTCGCCGCCCGACAACTTCTCGACCTTGGTGTTGCCGGCCTGTCCTGAAAAGCCAATGACGCCAACGCGCGAACGCACTTTTGCTTCCGGCTGGTCCGGCATCAATTTGCGCACGTGTTCGTAAGGCGTGCCGTCCATGTCGAGTTCATCGACCTGATGCTGCGCGAAATAGCCGACCTTTAAGGTCGCTGCGCGGGTCACCGTGCCGCTCATCGGCTTGAGCTTACCGGCGAGCAGCTTCACCAGGGTCGATTTGCCGTTGCCGTTCGAGCCGAGCAGGGCAATGCGGTCGTCATTGTCGATGCGCAGCGACAGGTCCGACAAGATCACGCGGCCGTCATAGCCGACTTCGACATCGTCGGTCGCGATGATCGGCGGCGACAGCAGTTTCTCCGGCGGCGGAATGACGATCGGCCGCACGTCGTCGGTGACCATCGACGAGATCGGCTGCATCTTGGCCAGCATCTTGATGCGCGACTGCGCCTGGGTCGCCTTCGAGGCCTTGGCGCGGAAGCGATCGACGAAGGCTTGCAGATGCGCGCGCTGCGCGTCCTGCTTCTTCATCATCTTCTGGTCGAGCACCAGCTTCTCGCTGCGCAGCCGTTCGAAGTCGGAATAGCCGCCTTTGTAGAGCGTCAGCTTCTTGGCCTCGAGCGACAGAATCTGGTTGACCGAATTATCCAGCAGATCGCGGTCATGGCTGACGATGATCATCGTATGCGGATAGCGCGCCAGATGGTCCTGCAGCCACAACGTGCCTTCGAGATCGAGATAGTTGGTAGGCTCGTCGAGCATCAACAGGTCGGGCTCGGAGAACAAGGTCGCGGCAAGCGCGACGCGCATGCGCCAGCCGCCGGAAAACTCGGTGCACGGCCGCGCCTGATCGGCGGTGGAGAAACCAAGGCCGGACAAAATCGAAGCGGCGCGGGCAGGGGCCGCGTGCGCGCCGATGTCGGCCAGCCTTGTCTGGATTTCGGCGATGCGATGCGGATCGGTGGCGGTTTCCGCCTCGTGCAGCAGTTCGGTGCGCTCGCTCGGCGCCTTGAGCACGACTTCGATGAGGCTCTCCGGTCCGTTCGGCGCTTCCTGGGCGAGGCGGCCGATGCGCCAGCGCGGCGGGATGTCGATGGAGCCGCCTTCGGCCGCCAGTTCGCCGGTGATGACGTTGAACAGCGTCGATTTCCCGGTTCCGTTGCGGCCGACCAAGCCGACGCGCGCGCCCGGCACGATGCGGGCGGAGGCGTCTTCCAGCAGAGAGCGCCCGGCGATGCGGACCGTGAGGTCGTCGATGATGAGCATGCGCGCTATTTGGACGAGTGCGCTGCACAAGGCAATCTTTAAAATCGCCGGGAAGTGAGCGCAACAGCGGGCCTGATGTCGCGCAAACCGCCGGGAAAAGCGGCAGGGTTTTGCCCTGGGATCGCCCGATAACCGACCTTGCCGCCCTTTCGCACCCCCGGTATAAGCCGCGGCAACGAGGCAATTTCCCCTTATCGCCGGTCATCCCACCGGCGCAAATCCTGAAGGATACTTCCGATGGCGGTCGAGCGTACTTTTTCCATTCTCAAACCCGATGCGACCGCGCGTAACCTGACCGGCGCCATCAATGCCATGATCGAAAAGGCCGGCCTGCGCATCGTCGCGCAGAAGCGCGTGCAGATCACCAAGGCCCAGGCCGAGCAGTTCTACGGCGTGCACAAGGCGCGGCCGTTCTTCGGCGAACTGGTCGAATTCATGACCTCCGGTCCGGTCGTCGTCCAGGTGCTGGAAGGCGAGAACGCCATCGCCAAGTATCGTGAAGTGATGGGCGCCACCGACCCGTCCAAGGCCGACGCCAACACCATCCGCAAGGTGCACGCCAAGTCGATCGGCGAAAACTCGGTGCACGGTTCGGACTCGGCCGAGAACGCGGCCATCGAAATCGCGCAGTTCTTTTCCGGCAACGAAATCGTCGGCTGATCGGAGCCGGCCGCTCCCATAAAATAATCCGGCTGGCACGTCGAGAAAATGGAAGCCTGAGGCGGACAAGACAAAGCATGCGGCCGGCGCTACACTGCCGGCCGCATGAATCAAAGTTTCCGCCCGCCCAGACCCGCGATCAAGGCGACAGGCCATACCGCCTGTCCGCACGATTGCCCCTCGACCTGCGCGCTTGAGGTCGAGCTGATCGACGCGCGCACCATCGGCCGCGTGCGCGGCTCAAAAGACAACGACTACACGGCCGGCGTCATCTGCGCCAAGGTGGCGCGCTATGCCGAGCGCCAGCATCACGCCGAGCGGCTGATGCATCCGTTGCAGCGCGTCGGCGAGAAAGGGGCGGGTGACTTCCGCCGCATCTCCTGGGACGATGCGCTCGACCTCGTCGCCGAGCGGTTGCTCAAGGCCGAGGCTAGCGGCGGCGCGGAGAGCGTCTGGCCGTATTACTACGCCGGCACGATGGGGCTGGTGATGCGCGACAGCATCAACCTCCTGCGCCACGTCAAAAAGTATTCCGGCTTTCATTCGACCATTTGCGTCAACCCGGCCTATGCCGGTTTCGCCGCGGGGACGGGAAAGATCGCGGGAGCGGATCCGCGCGAAATGGCGAAGTCCGATGTGGTGGTGATCTGGGGCACCAACCCGGTCAACACCCAGGTCAACGTGATGACGCATGCAATCCGCGCGCGCAAAGAGCGCGGCGCGAAAATCGTCGCGGTCGATATCTACATGAACGGCACGATGGAGCAGGCCGACCTTGCGGTGCTGGTCAAGCCCGGCACCGACGGCGCGCTGGCCTGCGCCGTGATGCATTGCCTGTTCCGCGACGGCAAGGCCGATTGGGATTATCTGGAGAAATACACCGATGCGCCGCGCGAATTGGAAGCGCATTTAGCGACGCGCGGCCCTGAATGGGCGTCGGCAATCACCGGCACGCCGGTCGAGACCATCGAGGCATTCGCCAAACTCGTCGGCGACAACAAGCGCACCTTCTTCCGGCTCGGCTACGGCTTTGCCCGTTCGCGCAACGGCGCGGCCAATATGCACGCGGCAAGCTGCATCGCCGCGGTGACCGGCGCATGGCAGCACGAGGGCGGCGGCGCGTTTCACAACAATGCCGACATCTACAGACTCGACAAGACCATGATCGAGGGGCTCGATGCGCATGACCGCTCGGTACGCATGCTCGATCAGTCGCGCATCGGCGCTATCCTCACCGGCGACCGCGAGGCGCTGCAGGGCGGACCGCCGGTCGAGGCGCTGTTCATCCAGAACACCAACCCGGTGTCGGTCGCGCCGGACCAGACGCTGGTCAAGCGCGGCTTTGCGCGGGACGATCTGTTCACCTGTGTGCATGAGCAATTCATGACCGAAACGGCGGCGATGGCCGACATCGTGCTGCCGGCGACGACGTTTCTTGAACATGACGACGTCTATCGCGGCGGCGGCCATCAATACATCATCATGGGGCCGAAGCTGGTCGAGGCGCCGGGCGAGTGCCGCAACAATCACGAGGTCATTACGGCGCTCGCGAGGCGGCTCGGCGCCGCGCATCCGTCTTTTGCGTTTAGCCCGCGCGAACTTATCGACCAGATGCTCAAGGATTCGAAGCGTGGCACTTTGGCCGAGCTGGAGGAAAACCGCTGGCTCGACGTGCAGCCGCCCTTCCGGCAAGCGCATTATCTCGACGGTTTCAATTGGCCGGACGGCAAGTTCCGCTTCAAGCCGGACTGGCCGCGCGTGCCGTTCCGCAGTCCGTATAATTCCGGACCGGTTGAACAGATGCCGGCGCTGCCGGACCACTGGACCTCAATCGAAGCGGCCGACGACGTGCATCCGTTTCGATTGGCGACGTCGCCGGCGCGCGGCTTTCTCAATTCGACCTTCAACGAAACGCCGACGTCGCTGGCCAACGAGAAGCGGCCGACGGTGCTCATCCATCCCGACGACGCGGCAAAGCACGGCATTGTCGATGGCGACTATGTCGTGCTCGGCAATTTGCGCGGCGAAGTGCGCCTGCACGCGCGCCTGTTCGATGGTTTGCGCCGGGGCGTCCTGATCGCGGAATCGATCTGGCCGAATTCGGCTTACGCCGACGGCCGCGGCATCAACACGCTGACCGGGGCCGACTCGATCGCGCCCTTCGGCGGCGCCGCTTTCCACGATAACAAGGCATGGGTTCGCAAGGCGGCCGGTTAGGTCAGTCGTAGATGCGGATATTCACGGCAGTTCGCCACGCTCGCGACCCGGCCTTGTTTTATGGCGGTCTGTGGAGCGGAAATTTCTATCCGGCGCTGCGCACCCTCGGGCATGAGATCGTCGAGTCGGAGGTCGACCTGTTGCCGACCAGCCGTTTCATGCATGTCGGCTCAGACTTCACGCCGCAGGAACTGGAAGCGCGCGCACGCACCACGCAGGCGATCATCGACGAAGTGACGCGCGCGCACCGGGACAAACCGATCGGGCTGTTTCTATCGTATTTCTATAACGCGCATTTTGATCCCGGCGGCTTCGCGCAACTGCGCGCGCTCGGCATTCCGACGGTGAATTTTTATTGCAACAGCATCTATCAGTTCGAACTGGTCGATGCGGTGGCCGCCGCCGCGGATTTTTCCTGGCATCCGGAGAAAGAGGCGCGGGCTTCCTATTTGGCCGCGGGCGCGCGGCCGGTCTGGGTGCAAATGGGCGCCGACCCGGAAATCTACCGTCCGGTTGACGGCATCGAACGGCAGGGGCGCGTGGCCTTCATCGGCCAGCGCTATGCCGACCGCGACCGCTGGCTTGCCGCGGCGATTGAGGCCGGTCTGCCGCTTGATATTTATGGCGCCGGCTGGTCATCGGCGACGGCGGGCGAACAAATAGCCGCGCCCGCGTCCTATCTGGGCCGCGGCGCACCGGTGCCGGGAACGTGGCCGAGCTATCGCGAGGCGGCGCGGCAGATTGTGCGCCGCGACGGCGCGGTGCGCGGCATGGCGCGGTTGGTCCGGCAATGGCGTTATCGCAATGAGACGCAGCGGCTTACATCCATCGTCGCGCAAGCGGCCAAGGGCAGCGTGCCCGAAGGCAAGTTCGCCGAGACGGTGGCGGGCTATGCCGTGCACATCAATCTCAGTAATGTCTGGGCCGACGGCCGGCCGTGCTCGGCTCTGGTGCCGCATGTGCGCTTGCGCGATTTCGAAATTCCGATGTGCCGCGCCGCTTACCTCACCGCGCACACGGCGGAGATCGAGGACTGCTACGACACCGGCAAGGAGATCGAGACTTACCGGTCGCGCGAGGAGTTCATCGACAAAGCGCGCTATCTCGTCACGCACCCGGCGCATGCGGAGCGCCTGCGCCAGGCCGGTTATGCCCGCGCCCGGGTGGATCACACCTGGGCGCGGCGCATGGCATTGTTGTTCGACAGGATCGGGCTTTAGCCCAACCTGATCCGCGACTACAGGTGCTTGCCGATCTTGGCGTCGGCCGAGTAGGGGCCGCCGCCGCGGATGGCGATGTAGAAGCAGACGATGCCGAGGAACAGCACGTATTCATAGCCGCCGGCGCCAACGGCGAAGCCCTTGGCCCAGTGCGCGGCGAACATGGCGATCAGGAGTTCGATGGCGAGAGCCGCGGCGAAGAAGCGCGTGAATAGACCGGCGACCAAAGCGGCGCCGCCGACGATCTCGAAGAAAATCGCCAGCACTGCGAACCAGCGCGGCAGTCCGTAATTGGTGGCGAAGGCCGTGCCGACGGCGTCGGCGCCGCGGCTCCATTTCGGCCAGCCATGCATGATCATGATGATGCCGAAGACGACGCGCGTGATCGTGTAGGCGATCGGCTCCATCTTGGCGTAGAATCCGGCAAGGCCCGGAATGACAAGTTGTGGTTCTTTGTGATGCCCGAACATGGCAAGCCCCCGTGCTGTTGTTGCGCCACGATTATGCTGGCGTATCGGGTTATAACACCGCGATGGGCGGGGTTATTCCATGCGGCTGTGGGAAACTAGCTTTGCGCCATCAAGGTTTCGGCATCGGGGACCGGCGCGCCGTTGATCAGGCAGCGGCCATCGACAACGCGGACCCGGTGTTCCGCCACCAGCCGCAAGGCCTCCGGATAAATCCGGTGTTCGACCGCGAGCACGCGCGCGGCCAGCGATTTTTCGGTGTCGTCATCGCGTACCGCAACCGCGCCTTGCATGATGATCGGCCCGGCATCCATTTCCGGTACGACGAAATGCACGGTCGCGCCGTGCGTCTTCGCCCCGGCCTCGAGCGCGCGTTTGTGGGTGTCGAGACCTTTGAACGCCGGCAGCAGCGCCGGATGAATGTTCAGCATGCGGTTCTGCCAAAGGCCGACAAAGCCGGGCGACAGCAGCCGCATGAAACCGGCAAGACAGACGATGTCGATGCGGTGCGCTTCGAGCACCTTTTGCATCGCCGCGTCGAAAGCGGCGCGATCCTTGCCGAACGATGCGTGGTCGACGACCTCCGTGGCAATGCCGCTGTCGCGCGCGGTGATGAGGCCCCCGGCGTCCGCTTTGTTCGACAGCACCAAAACGATCTCGGCGGGATAGGATTTATCCTTGGCGGCCTCGATCAACGCCGCCATGTTGGAGCCGCGGCCGGAAATTAGAACGGCGACGCGCTTGCGGCTCATCTATGTCGTCTCACAATTTGAGGTCGAGCGTGCCGTCATAAACGACGCGCTCTTCGCCCGCCGCCGGGATCACCGTTCCGATGGCCGCGACCTGTTCGCCAGATTCCTTGAAAGCGGCGCTGACCGCATCGGAATCCTTCGGCGCCACGACGACGATCATGCCGACGCCGCAATTGAACGTGCGCAGCATTTCGCGCTCGGCGATGTTGCCGACATCGGCGAGCCATTTGAACACTGGCGGCGCCTTGACGCGCGCAAGGTCAATGCGCGCCCCTAAACCTTTCGGCAGCACGCGCGGGATATTGTCGGGAAAACCGCCGCCGGTGATGTGGGCAAAACCTTTCACCGCGCCGGTGGCGCGGACCGCGGCCAGGCACGACTTCACATAGATGCGCGTCGGCGTCAGGATCGCCTCGCCGAGAGACACCCCCGCCGCAAACGGCGCATCCGCGCTCCACGGCAGTCCGCTCTTGGCGACCACCTTGCGCACCAGCGAATAGCCGTTGGAATGCACGCCGGAGGAGGCGAGGCCGAGAATGACGTCGCCTGCTGCGATGTCGGCGCGCGGCAAAACGCCGCCGCGCTCGACCGCGCCGACCGCAAAGCCGGCCAGGTCGTAATCGTCGCCCGCATAGAGGCCGGGCATTTCCGCGGTCTCGCCGCCGATCAGCGCGCAGCCGGCCTGCTTGCAACCGACGCTGATACCGGCGACCACGGCGGCGCCGACCTCGGGCTCGAGTTTTCCACATGCGTAATAGTCGAGGAAAAACAGCGGCTCGGCGCCTTGCACCACGAGGTCGTTGACGCTCATGGCGACCAGGTCGATGCCGATCGTGTCGTGACGGCCGGTTTCGATGGCGATCTTGACCTTGGTGCCGACGCCGTCATTGGCCGCGACCAGAATGGGGTCCTTGTAGCCGGTCCGCTTGAGGTCGAAGAGGCCGCCAAAACCGCCGATTTCGGCGTCGGCGCCCGGCCGCGCCGTGGCGCGCACCAGAGGCTTGATCAGGTCCACCATCCGGTTGCCGGCGTCGATATCGACGCCCGCCTGCGCGTAGGTCAGCCCGCGCTCTTTCTCAGCCATGACGATCCCCGAAAACGCACGGTAATTATGGCCGCGTGGTACGGCGAAAACGCAATTCGTGCAATGGCTCGCCTGCCGTTATACTCTGCGGTAGGAAGTGTCTTAGCCCTCGCGCCGGGGGCCTATCCACGAGCCGGGGTTTTAATTTTGAGTATTCCGAACCTCATTACGCTGGGGCGTATTCTGCTGGTTCCAATCGTGGTCTGGGCGATCCTGGGCAATGCCATGTTCACGGCGTTCGTGCTGTTCCTGGTGGCCGGGGTCAGCGACGGCGTCGACGGGTTCCTGGCCAAGCGCTTTAACATGACGACCGAACTCGGCGCCTACCTTGACCCGCTGGCCGACAAGGCGCTGATCGTCTCGATCTATCTGACGCTTGGGATCAACGGGGACATCCCGCAATGGCTGGTGATCCTGGTGGTGTCGCGCGATATCCTGATCGTCGGAGGCATCATGTTGTCCTGGCTGATGGGTAACCCGCTCAAGATCAGACCGCTTCTGGTCTCGAAGCTCAACACGGTGGCGCAGATCGCCTTCGCCTGTGTCGTGCTCGGCTCGCTCGGCCTCAATTACGCCGTGCCGACCTTCAAACTGGTGCTGATGGGGCTGGTCGCGGTGCTCACTTTGCTGTCGATCGCCGCTTATCTCGCCGAATGGGTGCGCCACATGAACTCCACAATGGCGCGTCCGTGAGCGAGCCCCCGCTGCCAGTAGTCACACCGCGCCCGCCCGCAAAAAACGGGATCGCCTTTCAGCGCCAGATCGTGTTCTGGCTGGCGGCGCTGGCGGTGTTCATCGTCATGCTGTGGCTGCTGGCGGACATCCTGCTGCCGTTCATCGCGGGGCTGTTCATCGCCTATCTGCTGACGCCGCTGACCGATCGTCTTGAACGCGCCGGCGTCAACAGGCTGGTTGCTGCGCTGACCATCATCACCTTGGTCGTTCTGGTCATCATCCTGGTCATCCTGATGTTCGTCCCGCTGGTTGGCAGCCAGTTGTCGTCGTTCATCAACAACATTCCTGAATACGTCAACAAGCTGCGCGCGGTGGTCAGCGATCCGAGCCGGCCGTGGGTACAGAAGCTCGTCGGCGCCGGGATGAACGCCGACGTCGGCATTTCCGAACTGGTCACGCAAGGAGCCGGCTGGTTGACGGCGGGGCTGAAATCGCTGTGGTCGGGTGGTAGCGCGCTGATATCTCTGTTCTCGCTGGTCGTGATTACGCCGGTGGTGGCGTTCTATCTGATCTATGACTGGCACAAGATGATCCGCACCGTGGATGGCTGGATTCCGGTGCAGCAGCGTGACACTGTGCGCGGGCTGGCCAGGGAAGTCGACGGCGCGATCGCCGGCTTTGTGCGCGGGCAAAGTCTCGTCTGCCTGATCCTTGGATCGTTCTACGCTGTGGCGCTGACGCTGGCCGGCCTCAACTTCGGCCTGCTGATTGGGCTGATTTCCGGGCTGATCACGTTCATCCCTTACGTCGGGTCGATGACCGGACTGATCCTGTCGCTCGGCGTCGCGGTGGCGCAGTTCTGGCCGGATTATATCTGGATCGCGCTGATCCTCGGCATCTTCATGTTCGGTCAGTTCATCGAGGGCAATGTGCTGTCACCGAAACTGGTCGGCGACAGTGTCGGACTGCATCCGGTGTGGCTCATTCTGGCGCTATTGGCTTTCGGCTACCTGTTCGGTTTTGTCGGACTGCTGGTTGCGGTGCCTTTGGCCGCCACCATCGGCGTGCTGGCGCGCTTCGCGCTGCGGCGCTATCTGGAAAGTTCGTTCTATCGCGGCGAGCCGACTTAAAGTGAACGCAACAGACAATCCGTTGAACAACGATGCGCAACACGCGGCGCCTTTGGCGCCGCGTCAACTGGTGCTGGCGCTCGACCACGCCATCAGTTTCGCCCGCGAGGATTTCCTCGAAGGCCCGTCGAATGCCAAGGCGCTGGCGTTGATCGAGCGCTGGCCGGACTGGCCGGACCGCCTGGCTGTGCTGGTCGGCCCGGAAGGATCGGGCAAGAGTCATCTCGCTGCGATCTGGGCGCAGATGACCGGCGCGCGTATTCTGTCCGCCAAGCTGCTCGGCGAGACCGATCTGCCGCACGCTTTCGCCACCGGCGCGCTGGTGGTCGAGGACCTCGAGCCGGAAGGCCTCAACGAGCGCGCGTTGTTTCATCTCATCAACATGGCGCGCGAACAGCAGGTCGATGTGCTGCTGACCGCGCGCAGCGCGCCGGCGGCTTTCGGCGTCAGCATTCGCGATCTCAATTCGCGGCTGCGGGTGTTGCCGATGGTCGCGCTGGACGCGCCGGACGACGCGCTGTTGCGTATGCTGATCGTCAAGCTCGCCGCCGATCGCCAATTGGCGGTGGACGAGGCTCTGGTCAATTACCTCGCCAACCGGATCGAGCGCTCGTTTGCCGGCGTTCGCGCCGCCATCGCGCTACTCGACGAAGAGGCGTTGCGCCAGCACCGGCCGGTGACGCGGGCGCTGGCCGCTGAGCTTTTCAGGGCGCCTTAACGCAAGCTTCACGTTGTCCTTGACGGAACGCCCTTAACACGCGCGAATTGTCATCCGGCCGCCACGTTCGTCGGCTAGGCAGGACGATCATGAAGGCCTCCGGTGACATGGCAGATCGCGCACAAGCTACTGTAAAGGTTGATGAAAACGACAAAGGCGCGGAAAAGACCGCGCCTGCCGCCGTGCACGAACCGGCGCCGGAGCCCGATTTAAGGTCGCGTCCGGACCGCTTCATCAACCGCGAATTGTCCTGGCTGCACTTCAACCGCCGCGTTCTCGAAGAAGCGGCCAACGCGCATCACCCGCTGATGGAGCGGGTGCGGTTTCTGTCGATCTCGGCCAACAACCTCGACGAATTCTTCATGGTGCGCGTCGCCGGCTTGAAAGGGCAGGTGCGCGAAGGCATCACCACGCGCAGCCCGGACGGGCTGACACCGTCCGAACAGCTCACGCGCATCGGCGAAGCAGTATCGCTACTGGCGCAGGACCAGCAGCGGCGCTGGATCGAGTTGCGGCCCGATCTGGCCGCCGCCGGCGTGACCTTGGTCGAGGGCGGCGATCTCAACAAGGTCGAGAAGGCATGGCTGGAGGAGCACTTCCTCACCCACGTCTTTCCGCTGCTGACGCCTTTGGCGATCGATCCGGCGCATCCGTTTCCGTTCATCCCCAATCTCGGCTTCTCGATGGCGCTGCATCTGTCGCGCACGCGCGACGGCAAGTCGATGAACGCGCTGATCCGCATGCCGCAGAAGATCGACCGCTTCATCAAGCTGCCGGCGAGCGGCGAGGACGGCATCCGCCTGATTACGCTGGAAGCGGCGACGGCCTTGCACATCAATCGACTGTTTCCGGGATATACCGTCAAAGGCGAGGGCGCCTTCCGCGCCATCCGCGACAGCGATCTGGAAATCGAGGAAGAAGCCGAGGATCTGGTGCGGCTGTTCGAGTCGGCGCTCAAGCAGCGCCGCCGCGGTTCGGTGATCCGTCTCGAATTGAATTCGACCATGCCGGCCGAATTGCGCACCTTCGTGCAGCGCGCCGTCGCGGTGGCCGATGATGAAGTGTTTCTGGTCGATGGCGTGCTGGCGTTGAACGACCTGTCGCAGCTGGCGCGCATCGATCGGCCCGATCTCGAATTCGTGCCGTATAATCCGCGCTATCCGGAGCGCATCCGCGACCATGGCGGCGATGCCTTTACCGCCATCCGGCAGAAGGACATCGTCGTCCATCACCCGTATGAATCCTTCGACGTCGTGGTGCAGTTCCTGCATCAGGCGGCGCGCGATCCGAATGTCGTCGCCATCAGGCAGACGCTCTATCGTACCTCCGCCGAGTCTCCGATCGTCAAAGCACTGATCGAGGCGGCCGAAGCCGGCAAGTCGGTGACGGCATTGGTCGAACTGAAAGCGCGGTTCGACGAAGAAGCCAATATCCGCTGGGCGCGGTCGCTCGAGCGCGCCGGCGTGCAGGTGGTCTATGGTTTCATCGAACTCAAGACGCATGCCAAGCTGTCATTGGTGGTGCGCCGCGAGGGCGGGGCGCTCGCCACTTATTGCCATGTCGGCACCGGCAATTATCACCCGGTCACCGCGCGCATCTACACCGATGTGTCGTTCTTCACCGCCGATCCGGTGATCGCGCGCGACGTCACCCGCATCTTCAACTACATCACCGGTTACGCCGAGCCGGCCGAGCTGGAACGCATGGCGATTTCGCCGGTCAATCTGCGCCCGCGCATCATCGACCATATCGCGCAGGAAGCCGCCAATGCGCGGGCCGGCAAGCCGTCCGGTATCTGGATGAAGATGAATTCGCTGGTCGATCCCGATATTATCGACGCTTTGTACGATGCCTCACTGGCCGGCGTGAAAATCGAGCTGGTGGTGCGCGGCATCTGTTGCCTGCGGCCCGGCGTGCCCGGCCTGTCGGAGAATATCCGCGCCAAGTCGATCGTCGGGCGCTTTCTCGAGCATGCCCGCATCTATTGTTTCGGCGTCGGCCACCCGCTGCCGCACCCGAAGGCGGCGGTCTATTTCTCCTCCGCCGACATGATGCCGCGCAACCTCGACCGCCGCGTCGAGGTGCTGTGCCCGATTCTCAATCCCACCGTGCACGAGCAGGTTCTCGGCCAGATTATGGTGGCGAATTTGCGGGATAACGAGCAAAGCTGGCAGGTCTTGCCGGATGGCAGTTCGGCGCGCATAAAGGCCGCGCCGGGCGATGAACCCTTCAACGCCCACAAGTATTTCATGACCAATCCGAGTCTATCGGGCCGTGGTAAGTCGCTCAAAGAATCGTCGCCCCGCAGCCTCATCCGGCGCCTCGCCGAAGGCGCGTAGACGCGCGTCCCAATCGGTCAAAGGCCGGCTCGATACCGGCCCGGCGATTGCGGTCATCGACATCGGCTCGAACTCGGTGCGCCTCGTCATCTACGAAGGCCTGACGCGCTCGCCGACGCCGATCTTCAACGAGAAGGTGCTCGCCGGTCTCGGCCGTCAGGTGCAGACCACCGGGCTCCTGGCGCAGGACGCCATCGGCACGGCGCTGGCCGCGCTGGTGCGCTTCAAGGCTCTGTGCGACATCCAGCACGTCAGCAAGGTGTGGGCGATCGCCACCGCCGCCTGCCGCGACGCCAGGAACGGCCGCGCCTTCATTAAGGAGGCCGAACGCATCTGCGGCGCCAAGATCGAGATACTGTCCGGCAAGCGCGAAGCGCAATTGACCGCGCTCGGGGTCGTCTCCGGCATCTACAAGCCGGACGGCATTGTCGGCGATCTCGGCGGCGGCTCGCTCGAACTGGTCGACGTCAAGGGCACGCGGGTGCGGCACGGACTGACTTTGCCGCTCGGCGGGCTTGCACTGCAGGACCTCACCGGCAAGTCGATCAAGAAGGCCGAGAAGCTGGTCGCCGATTCCTTCAAGGGCCTCGACATATTGCGCGAAGGCGAGGGCCGCACCTTCTATGCCGTCGGCGGCACCTGGCGCGCGCTGGCGCGGCTGCACATGTGGCAGACCGGCTATCCGTTCCACGTCATGCACAACTACCGCATCTCGGCGCGCGAGGCGCTCGACTTCTCGCGGCTGGTGCATCGCGTCGACACCGAGACTCTGTCGAAGATCGAAGTCGTCAATGCCGCGCGCCGTCCGCTGCTGGCCTACGCCGCCCTGGTCCTGGAAAATCTGGTGCGCACCATCAAGCCGAAGGAGGTCATCATCTCCGTGCTCGGCGTGCGCGAAGGCCTCTTGTATTCGCTGCTTGATGCGCCGGAGCGGGCGACCGACCCACTGCTCATCGCTGCTTCCGACCTCAATTTGTTGCGCTCGCGTTCGCCCGAACATGGCGAGGAACTGATCGGCTGGACCGATCGCTTCATCGCCTCGTCGGGACTGGAGGAAGACGCCGACGAGCGCCGCCTGCGCCACGCCGCCTGTCTGCTCGGCGATATCGGCTGGCGCGCGCATCCGGATTATCGCGGCGAGCAGGCGATGAACATCATCGCGCACGGCGCGTTCGTCTCGGTCGATCATCCCGGCCGCGCCTATCTGGCATTGGCGACCTATTTCCGTCATGCTGGTTTGAGCGAAGACGAACTGCCGACGCGGCTACGCGAACTGGCCTCGACCCATATCCTCGACCGCGCCCGCGTCCTCGGCGCCGCCATGCGGGTCGCCTATATCCTGACCGCGGGGCAGAGCGGCGTTCTCGGCCAGGTGCCGATGCAGGTGAAACGTGGCAAGTTAGTGCTGCGACTCCCCGGTACCTATGGCAGATTGGCCAGCGACCGGCTGTTCAGCCGCCTGCGCCAGCTGGCGCGGCTGGTCGGCCGCGAACCGTCAATCGAGACCTGAACCGTGATGACACTGCAATGAAGCGTCCTATTGTCGGCGTGATCGGCAATACGTTTCTGGCCGAAGGCCGTTTTCCCTCCCAGCGCGTCGGCGAACGAAACCTGCGCGCGGTGGCAGACGTCACCGGCGCTTTGCCGCTGATGTTCGCCGGTTCCCCGGACATCACCGACATCGATGCGCTGCTCGACGCGGTCGATGGCGTGCTGCTGACCGGCGCGCGCGCCAATGTGCATCCCACTCGCTTCGGCACCGATCCGCATCCGAGCTACGAGCCTTACGACCTGGAACGCGACGCGCTGGCGCTCACTCTGGTCGAGGCCTGCGTCGAACGCAGCGTGCCGCTCTTGGGCATCTGCCGCGGCTTTCAGGAAATGAGCGTTGCCTTCGGCTCGACATTGCATCCGGAAATCCGCGAGATCCCCGGCCGCCAAAACCACCGCATGCCGCGGCTGGAGAACGGCGAAATTCATCCGGACCCGACGGTGGTGTTCGGCGACCGGCACGACGTCGCGCTGGCGCCGGGCGGCGTCTTCGCCAGATTGTTCGGCCGCGAAACCATCCGCGTGAACTCGCTGCACGGGCAGGGCGTGCTTGAGCCCGGCAGTCGCGTCATCGTCGAGGGCGTCGCCGACGACGGCACCGTCGAGGCGATCTGCATCAAGGACGCGCCGGGCTTTGCCCTCGGCGTGCAATGGCATGCCGAATACGATCCGCAGACCAACCCGATCAACAAGGCCCTGTTCGAGGCGTTCGGCGCGGCGATCGCGGCGCGGAAGGCCGCGGCTTAGGCGCTACTTCAGCGCCTCGACGGCGACGCCATTCGCCAGCAAAGTCGCCTTGACCACCCGCGCGACTTCCGCGGAATTCACCCGGTCGCCATGCAGGCACAAGGTCGAGACGGCGACATCCATGTCGCGGCCGTCGAGCTTGGCGAGTTTGCCTTCCTTGACCACGCGCACGGCGCGCTCTGCGACCACCGCCGGATCACGCGGCCGGGGCACGCGCTCGATGATCAACCCGCCGTCGTCGTAATCGAGATCGATGAAGGCCTCGCGGGCGACGCGCGCGCCGGCGGATTCCGCCGCGTCGGCGCCGGGGCCGGCGAGCAGCACGAGAACCATCGCCGGATCGTAAGCAGCAATGGCGGCGCCAATCGCAGCCGACAACGCCATGTCGATCGAGCAGGCTTTGTAGAATGCACCATGCGGCTTGACGTGCGCGACCTTCATGCCTTCGGTGCGCGCAATCGCAACCAGCGCGCCGACCTGATAGAGTGTCATGTCGGCCATTTCGTTCGGTGCGACCGTTATCATCCGTCGGCCGAAGCCCATCAGGTCGGGGAAACTCGGATGCGCGCCGATGCCGATGCCGGCGGCCTTGGCGATGCGCACGGTCTGCCGCATCGTGGTTGGATCGCCGCCGTGATAGCCGCAGGCGATATTGACCGAGGAGACATGCGGCAGGAACGAGGCATCGTCGCCGAGCGTCCAGCGTCCGTAGCTTTCGCCGGCGTCGCCATTGATGTCGATGGAAAGCGGCATCGCTTTGGTCCTTATGCGCTGGCGACCGAAACAAATTCATCGACTTCCGCCGTCGTCGTCGCAAACGATGTCACCAGCCGCACCTTGACGGAATCTGGCGCCACGGTAGCCGACGCAGGCAAATTGTCGGGCAGGCGCTCGTAGAACGCCGCGCCTTTCGATTTGAGCCGGTCGCAGGCGGCGCGCGGGATCAGCGCGAACACTTCGTTGGCTTCGACTTTCCAGATCGGCGGCATGCCGGCCGCTGTTAGCCTGTCGCCGAGCCGGTCGGCCATGCCATTGGCGTGGCGCGCGAGACGAAGCCACAGATCGCCCGCGAGATAGGCTTCCATTTGCACGCTGACAAAACGGTGCTTCGAGAGCAGGTGGCCGCCGCGCTTGCGGCGGCGGTCGAAGCCCGCGGCGCGTTCCTTGTCGAAAAACACAATCGCCTCGGCGGCCATCGCGCCGCCTTTGGTGGCGCCGAACGACAGCACATCGACGCCGGCTTTCCAGGTCGCGTCGTCGGGCGCGGCGTTCATGCGCGCCAGCGCATTGCCGAGCCGCGCGCCGTCCATATGCACGACGACATTATGTGCGTGAGCGATGTCGGCCAGTTCGCGGATTTCGCTGGGCTGGTAGATCGTGCCGGCCTCAGTCGCCTGCGACAGTGACAAAACCTGCGGCACGACGTGATGCGGCGCGCCCCATTGCGGCTTTTCCAGCGCCGCCTTCAACACCGAGGGCGCGATCTTGCCGCCGTCGCCGGGCAGGCCTACGAGCTTGATGCCGTTGCCGAAGAATTCCGGCGCGCCGCATTCGTCGGTCATGATATGGGCGTCGTGGTGGCACAGCACCGCGCCCCAGGGCGGCGTGAAATGCGCAATCGCCAGCGCATTGCAGGCGGTGCCGGTGGTGACGAAAAACGCCGCGACGTCGCGTTTGAACACCTCGCCGATGCGCCGCTCGGCGCGCCGCGTCCCGTCATCGTTGCCGTAGCCGAGCGTAAAGCCTTTGTTGGCGTCGTTAAGCGCCGCCATGATCTCCGGCGCGACGCCGGCGGTGTTGTCGCTGGCGAAGTTCATCAGCCCTTGTCCACGGTCACGACGCGGCCTTTGTCGACCGCGAGCGCCAGCCGGCCGTGCTTGAGCGCAATGGCCTTGTCGCCGAACAGTTCGCGCCGCCAGCCTTTCATCGCCGGCACATCGGCCTCGTCATCGGCGGCGATGCGATCGAGTTCATCCACGGTGGCGATGACCTTGGCGGCGACGCCGTGGCTCTCGGCGGTCATGCGCAGCAGCACCTTCAACAGTTCGACGGTAGCGGCGCCGTTCTGCGCCGGGCGGAAACGCTCGAAGCGCGGCAGCGTCTTCGGATCGCGGGCGACGCCGCGTTGGACCGCCTCAATGATGGCTTCGCCCCAGCGCGAGCGCTCGAAGCCTTTCGGCAGCGAACGCAGATGGCCGAGCTTCTCGATGGTGGTCGGCGCCTGCGTGGCGATGTCGCCGAGCACGTCGTCCTTCAGAACGCGCGAGCGCGGCACGTCGCGCGTCTGCGCTTCGCGTTCGCGCCAGGCGGCGACTTCCATCAGCACGGCCAGTTCCTTCGGCTTGCGCACGCGCGCCTTCAAGCGTTCCCAGGCATTGGCTGGATCGGCGCGGTAGGTTTCCGGCGAGGTGAGGATGCTCATCTCGGCTTCGACCCAGCTGGTGCGGCCGCGCTTTTCCAGGTCAGCGGCGAGCTTGATGTAGACGTCGCGCAGATGCGTCACGTCGGACAGAGCGTAAGTCGTTTGCGCTTCGGTCAGCGGGCGGCGCGTCCAGTCGGTGAAGCGGTTCGATTTGTCGAGCACGTCGCCGGTAATGCGCTGCACCAGCTGGTCATACGAAATCGAGTCGCCGTAGCCGAGCACCATGGCGGCCACCTGGGAGTCGAAAATCGGATGCGGAATGACCTTGGCCATGTTCCAGACGATTTCGATGTCCTGCCGAGCGGCGTGAAAGACCTTGATGACTTTCTCGTCGGTCATCAGGTTCCAGAACGGTTTGAGGTCGATGCCCGGCGCCAGCGCATCGATCACTGCCGCCTCGTCGGCGGAGGCGATCTGCGCCACGCACAGCAGCGGATAGTAGGTGGTCTCGCGCAGGAACTCGGTATCGACCGTGATGAACGGGTGCTTCGCCATGCGGTCGCAAATGGCGGCGAGATCGGCGGTGGTGGTGATCAATGACATGTCGGCGGAACCTAACCCAATCCTGTGTGGTGATGGCAATTGTTTTGCCGGAATTTTCGCTAACGTTTTGGCTTGTCGGTCTTCTTGCCGCGCACGGGCGGCATATGGATGAACTCCCAAGGCGACGGCATCGCGCCGACCGGCACTTCAATCAAAGTCGGCTCGCGCGCGGCCAGCGACACCTTTAGCGCGGTGCGAAGTTCCGTTGGGTTATGCGCGCGGCGGCCGGTGGCGCCGAAGCTCTCGGCGAATTTGACGAAGTCAGGGTTGGCGAGGTCGCAAGCGATCAGCCGGTTGCCGAACTGCTCTTCCTGGATGCGCCGCACATTGCCGAAGGCGCCGTCGGCAAAGACGATTGCCGTCAGCGGAATGCGGTGGCGCATCGCGGTGGCGAGTTCATTCGCCGTGTACATGAAGCCGCCGTCGCCGTTGATCGAGACGACCGGGACATCGGGCCGCGCATGCTGTGCGCCGAGTGCGGTGGCGTAGCCCCAGCCGAGATTGTCCTGGAAGCCGGGCGAGAGAAAGGTGCGGGGTTTGTAAACCGGAAAGGCAAGGCGGGCGGCAAAGCCGATTTGCGTCACCTCATCGACATAGATGCCTTCGTCCGGCAGCGCGGCGCGGATCGCATCGAGAAAGCCGAGTTGCGGCGCGAGCTTATTAAGCCGCGCCCGCATCTTCGCCTGCCGCTCCAGCATCTCGTCGCGGCGCGAGGCGCGGCGCTCGTTGCTGCGGCCGAGTCGATCGATCAGGTGCATGAGGATCGGCGCGGCATCGCCGATCAGCGCCACCGCCGGTTTGTGCAAACGGGCGGGCTCGTCCTTGTCGGCATCGACGCGGACGACCTTGATGCCGTTGTCCATGCCCCATTGCGTCATTGGGTTGAGCAGCCGCGTGCCGACGGCCAGCACCGCGTCGGCTTCGCCCCACAGGTCGCGTCCCAATGGCAGATTGACGCTGAAGGGGTTGCGGTCGTCCAAGACGCCGCGGCCGCGCCGGTACGACAGAACCGGCGCCTGCAGCATGTCGGACAGGACGGTCACCTCGCGCGAGGCGTCGAGCGCGCCGCCGCCAACAACGATCAGCACCCGCTTCGCCTTGCCCAAAAGCTTCGCCGCTACACGCAGCGCGTCGTGGTCGCATTGGGACGGGCGCGGCGGGGCGGGCGGCGCAATGGCGGCAACCGGGCCGCGCTTGCCCCAGACGTCGATGGCGCATTCCAGCGCCGCAGGTCCTGGCCGGCCTTGGCGCATCGAGCGGATCGCCTTGGCCACCTTGGCCGACGCCTCGGTCGGGCCATTGATGATGCCGCTGTGATCGACCAGCCGGGCGAGCAGGCCGGCCTGGTCGCGGATTTCGTGCAAATGGCCCTGATCGCGGCCGATTGTCCCCGCCGGGATCTGGCCGATCAGGGCCAGGACGGGCGCGTTCATGCCGTAGGCGGTCAGCAGCGCCGCGCCCGAATTCAGGAGGCCGGGGCCGGGCACCACCGCGTAGGTTTGCGGCTTTCCGGTCGCCAGCGCCGCCCCCAGCGCCATATAGGCCGCGCCCTGTTCGTGGCGGGTGTGGACGACGCGCAAGGCGTCGCCGGCACGGGCAAAGGCGTCGAACAAATGGTCGTTGTGGACGCCGGGCAGGGCATAGACGGTGCCCATGCCGTGCGCGAGCAATGTAGCGACCGTGGCCTCGCCGGTCGTCATGCTGGCGGCTGCCGGTTTGGCGGATTTGGCCGTTCTTCGGCCCGTTTCCGTGGGTTTTTTCGACATCGACGTTCCGGCACTCCAGGCCGTTACTGTGCAGATGCACTCTGAGTCTGTCGAGGCGGCGATGGCCGGACGCTCGCCCCGCCGGGGTGGCTTGCTTGACAAAGCCCACCCCCCATGCGTTTTTCGCGCCACTCCACCCAGCCCTGAATCGCTTGCTTAAGCCTTTGCCGGAACGCCTTTCAATGACCCTGCATCGCTATCGTTCACACACCTGCGGCGCGCTGCGCGAAAGCGACATCGGCAAGGACGTCCGGCTGTCCGGCTGGTGCCACCGCATCCGCGACCATGGCGGCGTGCTGTTCATCGATCTGCGCGACCATTACGGCCTGACGCAGGTCGTCGCCGATCCCGACAGCCCGGCCTTCAAGCTGGCCGAGACGTTGCGTGCGGAATGGGTCGTCCGTATCGACGGCAAGGCGCGCAAGCGTCCCGCCGGCACCGAGAACCCCGACCTGCCGACCGGCCAGGTCGAAGTCTATATTACCGAGATCGAAGTACTTGGTCCGGCGGGCGAATTGCCGATGCCGGTGTTCGGCGAGCAGGACTACCCGGAAGACATCCGGCTTAAATACCGCTTCCTCGACCTGCGTCGTGAACACCTGCACAACAACATCATGCTCCGCGGCGCGGTGATCGATTCGCTGCGTTCGCGCATGAAGGCCGGCGGCTTCTTCGAATTCCAAACGCCGATATTGACCGCGTCTTCGCCGGAAGGCGCGCGCGATTATCTGGTGCCGTCGCGCATTCATCCCGGCAAGTTCTACGCGCTGCCGCAAGCGCCGCAGCAGTTCAAGCAGCTCATCATGGTGGCGGGCTTCGACCGTTACTTCCAGATCGCGCCGTGTTTCCGCGACGAAGACGCACGCGCCGACCGCTCGCCGGGCGAATTCTATCAACTCGATTTGGAAATGAGCTTCGTCACCCAACAGGACGTGTTCGACGCGGTCGAGCCGGTCATTCGCGGCGTTTTCGAGGAATTCGGCAAGGGTAAAAAGGTCACACCGAAGTTTCCGATGATCCCTTACGCCGAAGCCTTGCGCAAATACGGCAGCGACAAGCCGGACCTGCGCAACCCGATCGAAATGCAGGATGTCAGCGATGCGTTCCGCGGCTCCGGCTTCAAGATTTTCGCACGCATTCTGGAAACCGAAGGGAACGCGGTCTGGGCCATTCCGGCGCCGACTGGCGGCAACCGCGCATTCGCCGATCGCATGAACTCATGGGCGCAAGGCGAAGGCCAGCCCGGCCTCGGCTACATCTTCTGGCGCGAAGGCGAAGAAAGCGGCGCGGGTCCTCTGGCCAAGAACATCGGCCCGGAGCGCACCAAGCAGATCGCCGATCAACTCAGCTTGAAAGTCGGCGATGCCTGCTTCTTCGTCGCCGGCAAGCCGAAGGACTTCGTCAAGTTCGCAGGCTCGGCGCGCACCAAGGTCGGCGAAGAGTTGAAGCTGATCGCGCAGGATCGTTTCGACCTGTGCTGGATCGTCGACTTCCCGATGTTCGAATGGAGCGACGAGGAAAAGAAGATCGATTTCTCGCACAACCCGTTCTCGATGCCGAACATGGGCGTCGAGGAATTCCTCGCGCTTGATCCGGCCGACACCGACAAGCTTCTGTCGATCAACGCGTTTCAGTACGACATCGTCTGCAACGGCACGGAGCTGTCATCGGGCGCGATCCGCAACCATCGCCCCGAAGTGATGGAGAAGGCGTTTGGCCTGGCCGGCTACGGCAAGGAGGTGCTCGAAGCCAAGTTCGGCGGCATGCTCAACGCGTTCCGGCTCGGCGCGCCGCCGCATGGCGTGTTGCTGGCCGGTGAAGAAAACCTGCGCGAGGTCGTGCTGTTCCCGATGAACCAGAAAGCGGAAGATCTCTTGATGGGCGCGCCGTCGGAAGTGACGCCGAAGCAGCTCAAGGAACTGCATATAAGCCTCAATCTTCCCAAGAAGTAGGGAGCTAAGCATGCGGATGTGGGGACGCTCGTTATTGATCGCGGCGTCCATGACGCTCGCGCTCACATCTGCCCGCGCGCAGGAGATGCCGATCTTCGACGCGCACATGCACTACAACCAGGAGCCCAATCCGACTTATCCGCTGGACAAGCTCCTCGACGTCTTCAAGCGCAACAACGTCACCGGCGTTCTCGCCACCAGCCGTCCGAACAAGGGCACCCATCAGTTGATGGACGCCAAGCCAGCCGGGCTCTGGGTGGTGCCGTTCATTCGTCCTTACAAAATCCGCGCCGACATCCAGACCTGGTTCGGCGATCCGGCGAGCTTCGAACTGATCGAGGATGAGTACAAACGCGGCTATTATCGCGGCATCGGCGAATTCCATCTGTCCGGCAAATCCGCCGCCAATGAGTGGGTCAAGAAGGCGGTCGATTTCGCCGTCGCCAAGGACCTCTATCTACATTGCCATTGCGACGACGAGGCGCTGCAGATCCTGTACGGTCACAATGCGCGCGCCAAAATCATCTGGGCGCATACCGGCTTTTCGACGCCGCCGGCGCGCGTCGCGCAATATCTGGAAAAATATCCGGCGCTGTGGCCGGAATTGTCCTATCGCAGCGGCATCACGCAAAGCGGCGGCGCGCTGTCGGGCGAATGGCGCGACCTGTTCGCGCGCTATTCCGACCGCTTTCTCATTGGTTCCGACACCTGGATTCCCGAACGCTGGCTGTCCTACGACCAGATCATCGCCGACTACCGCGCATGGCTGAAGCAATTGCCGTCGGCACAAGCGCAGCGCATCGCGCACGGCAATGCCGAACGCCTGTTCGGGCCGCGCAAAACCGACTAGGCTTGGTTCCTCGGCGCGACCTGTTTGCCGTTGCGTGCCGCGCTGGCGGCGGCTTTCAGATCGTTGCGGTCGTCCGCGTCGGCGATGCCGCGGCCGCCGGCATTGACGACCAGCCGCAAATGTTTCTCAAGCGCCGGGCGCTGGGCGTCGTTGGCCAGCCGCAGCAATTGCCCGATATTGTCGGCCATGCGGATCAGCACCGCGGGCATACCGGCCGATAATTGCCGGATCTGATTGAATGCGGCGTCGGTTACGCCTTCGAACGTGGACAACGAAACCACCAGTCGGACAACGCCGTCGTCGTCATTCCAGACGCTGCGGCCGGCGCCGCGGGTCATCACCAGCGACAGCGACAAGGTGAGACGGTCGAGCGCGGCGATCGCGGTGTAGGGATCGTTGATGCCGGGCGACAGTGCACGCAGGGCGACTTCGACCAGCTGGTGGATCGAGTATTCGATATCCTGCACCGCGGTTCGCTCGCCGCCGATCAGCACCGCCGATTGCAGCGCGTCGGTGAGCGGCCCTTGCGCCGCGGTCGGCGGCCATACGCGGCCGAGAATGCTGCCGGGCACCGCGTGCTGGCCGGCGCGAATATCGATTTTGACCATCGCCTTGGCTTGGGCCGCAGCGCCGACCACGGCGCCGAAGTCGATGGCCTGAACATAGCCGCCGGCGGCGAGCGGCACGGCTGCGCCAGCGTCTTCGTCCAGGGACGGCGGGGCGCTTTGTTCGACGTCCTTTTCCGGCATCAAGCGCCTGATGTCGTTGTCGAGTTGCTCGCCGACGCGCTCGATCACGTTGTCGGCGATGATCGACCGTGCCAGATGATGCACGAACAACAGCAGCGTCGTGACGCTGACCAGCACCAGGGCGGCGCCCACGGTGACGGCGAGATTGGCGACCGTATCGCCGTCGCCATAGCTGCTGCGCAGCACCAGGAGCAGATAGACCACGGTGGCGACGAACAGGCCGAGCGAGGCCTGCGTCTGCCAGTTGCTCATGAAATTGCGGATGAGGCGCGGCCCCAATTGCTGCGCGGCCAAGGTCAGCACCACCATGGTGATCGAGATAGCGAGCGTCGCCATCGTGATCATGGCGGTGACGAGGTTGGAGAGGAATTGCGGCGCCTGCCGTGCCGTGCCGCTATAAAGGAACCAGACCGGGTCGCCGCCGATCTCGATTTTGGCGTTGAGCGCGACATAGGCCAGCAGGCATGCCGCCATCATCATCGAGAGCGGCAGCGCCCAAAGGCTCGATCGCACATTTTCCCATAAAGTGAGCAGACGGGGAATCATCGAAAGCGGCTTCCGGATTGAAACGGGCGGGGCCAGTCAGTCACGAGATGTTCCCCTATAGGGAACTCACTGGAACCGTTACTGTTCCGGTAATGGAATGTACTCGATCTCGTCGCCCGGCACCTTGCCGAAGTGCCCGGCTTTCCATTCCGCCTTGGCCTGCTCGATGCGCTCCTTGCGCGACGATACGAAATTCCACCAGATGTGGCGGGGCCCGTCCATCGGCGCACCGCCGACAATGACGAAATGCGCCGCCGTGACGGCGGTGACGGTGATCCTGTCGCCCGGCTTGAATACCAGCAAACGTCCGGGCTCGAACTTGTCGCCGGCAATGTCGATCGTGCCTTCGATCACATAAAGTGCGCGCTCCTCGTGGCCGGCATCGACCGGCAAGGATGACCCGGCTTGCAGCGTAACGTCGCCGAACATGGTCTCGTGCACGGTCGGCACCGGCGATGTTTCGCCATAGAGCGAACCGACCACGACGCGCACGGATTTTCCGTTGTCGCGGATCATCGGAAACTCCGACGTGTCGTGATGGGCAAAGCCGGCGTCCATTTCTTCTTTCGCCTGCGGCAGCGCCACCCACATCTGCAAGCCATGAATGGGACTGCCGCTGGCGCGCAAATCGGTATCGGTGCGTTCCGAATGCACGATGCCGCGCCCGGCGGTCATCCAATTGACTTCGCCGGGCTTGATCGCCAGTTCGGTGCCCAAACTATCGCGATGCATGATTTCGCCATCGAACAGATAGGTGACGGTGGCGAGCCCGATATGCGGATGCGGCCGCACATCGAGGCCGGTGCCGGCGCGGAATTCGGCCGGGCCGAAGTGATCGAAAAAGATAAAGGGCCCGACCATGCGCGAGCGCGCCGAGGGCAGCGCGCGCCGCACCGAAAAGCCGTCGCCAAGATCGACCGTGCGCGGCACCACGACATGCGCGATGGCCTCGCACGCATAAGCGTCGCCCGCTTGCGGGTCTTTGCCGGGAAAGAAACTCATGTGAAAAGACTCATGGACGGCTCCTTGTCGCTCAGAACGGCTGTTGCCGAACCTAGTCTAGCGCAGCAGCGTGACAGACCCAATGCAGCCTAGACCAAAGGCCAATAGGCCTTTGGCACGGTCGGTCACTGGCCTGTTTTTTGACGGGGGACAGGGGCTGTGCAGCCCCGAATTCTTTAGCCTCCCTTAACCATGACGCCGATCCGGCCCATTTTGCGGCAATTGCAAGATAGCGCAGGTCTTCGCTTAAGCCGGTCTTTACAGGCGCTATGGCTCAGTACCAGGACACCAGAACAGGGTGTGCGGTCGGAGCCAGAATGGGTTTGAGTGTGCGCGCATTCACGCGCCAGCATATTGTTGCGATCGCGGTTGGTGTTCTTGTCGCCGGCACGCCCTTGATCGCCTTCAATTTCTGGCTGAGCGGCGTGATTGAGAGGCAGGGGCAGGCGGAAACCGACTCCGCCGCCAGGCGCATGATCTCGCTCAGCGAGTCGCGCGTCGGCGAGGTGGTGCGCGCGCTCGACCAATTGGCGGCGGCGGGCGTCGCCGGTTGCGAGCCGGCCAATGCCGGGGCTATGCAGCGCGCCGTTTTCGTCACGCCGCCGATCAAGGAACTGGCGATTGTCGGGTCCGACGGGCGGACCTTGTGCAGCCACCTGAACATTGCGCAGACCGCCACCGCCGACATTGGGAACGCTGACGCGGCGGACCGAAATCTGGTTGATCACCGTGTCCTGTCGTCCGAGCCGCTCGATAGCCGCTATATGCTCGACATTGTCGGCCTCGCGGACGGCGGTCAAATGGTGCGCTTGCGCCTGCGGGCCGGCGACGGGCCGAATGAAATCGCGGCGCTGATGCACGCGAGCTTGCTGCTGCCGCAGGCGACCGCCAAAACCGACCGGCTGTATTCCTATGTCCAAATCACCACGCGGCAGGGCGCTTCCATCGGTGAATCCGGCGAACAGGCGAAGGATGCCGGCGAAGGTTTTACGGCGATGCGCACATCCGAAAAATTCGGCTTCGTCGTCAATGTAGTAACGCAACGCGGCCGGACTCTTGCCGGCAATGTCGATTTGAAATGGGTTGGACTGTTCGTCACCGGCATCGTCGTGGTGATCTTGGTCGCGTTCGGCATGATGGTGCCGAAAAACCTGCCGAATAATCCGGTGGCTGAACTCGAACGCGCGCTCAAGGCCGGCGAATTGGTGCCGTATTATCAGCCGATCGTCGATATCCAGTCGGGCAAGCTGCGCGGCGCCGAAGTGCTGGTGCGCTGGCGCAAGGCCGACGGTACTCTGGTGCTGCCGGGCTCGTTCATCCCGCTGGCGGAATCGAGCGGGCTGATCCGGGCGATGACCTTCGACCTGATGCGCCGCGTCTGCGTCGAGGCGGGCGCGGCCATCGGCCAGCGCCCGGCCTTGAAGATCTCATTCAATTTCGCCGGCGCTCTGTTCAGCGACGAGACCATTATCAAGGACGTCAGCAGGACATTTGCGGGCACGCCGATCAAGATGTCGCAGGTAGTACTGGAGGTCACCGAACGCGATCCGATCGAGAATTTCACGCTGACGCGCCAGGTCATCGCCGCGTTGCAGGGGCTCGGCGTGCGCATCGCCATCGACGATGTCGGTACCGGACACAGCGGCTTGTCCTATGTGCTCAAGCTCGGCGTCGACATCATCAAGATCGACAAGATGTTTGTCGATGCCATCGGCACCGACCGCAACTCCACCACCATCGTCGAAACCCTGGTCGATCTGGCGCACAACATGCGCATGGACGTGGTCGCCGAGGGCGTGGAGAATTTCGAGCAGGTCATGCACCTGCGCAATCTCGGCGTCCGCTCGGCGCAAGGCTACGTATTCGCGCCGCCTTTGCCCGGCAGTTCGTTCCTCAAGCTGGTCGAGGCGATGGATACGCTCGGGGCGGAGAACGCCGGCGGGGCGGCGTTGCCGCGCAAAGTCGCGGCAGCCTAATACCGGCTTTAAACCTCCGGTTTGAAAAGTTCCATTGCTTCGCCTATGAACCCGTCAGCCAAAGGGAGGGTACGATCATGATTCGGATTTCGATGGCGGCCGCCACGGCCGCATTGCTTGCGTTCGTGCCGGTCGGTCCGGCCGCGGCGCAGAACAACACGTTAGGCGGCGCGATTATCGGCGGCGGTGTCGGCGCGATCATTGGCGGCGCTGCGACCAACAGCGCCGGTGGCGCGGTCGCCGGCGGCATCATCGGCGCGGCGGCGGGCGCGGCGCTCGGTTCGCAAATGGAGCCGCGGCGGCGCGGCTACTATTGGCACAACGGGCGCTGCTGGCAGCGTCGGGGCGATGGCAATTATTATCGCGTGTCGCGCGACCGTTGCTAGAACACTCTGGTTTCGGATTATCACGAAAAAGGGTGGCCTCGCGGCCACCCAGTTATTACGCCACGCGGGAGGAACGTTGCCGCGGGCCGGTGCGACTCAGGTTGCCCGCTTGACTAAATTGCCTGACCAATTTGCAGACCGTGTGCGTGACTAAATTTCAAGCACAGATCGCCACGCGGCGTCCGATTCGTCAATATTGATCTGTGTCGATTACGTCCCACCCAGCTCGGTCTCGATGGCGATGATGATGCGCGGGTCGGTCGGCTCGACGGCGGAGGTAAAGCCGGCCTTCAGACGGCCATCGCGGCCGATCAGGTATTTATGGAAATTCCAGCGCGGCGCATCGAGCGGACGTTCAAGCGCGGCCCAGCGGTAAAACGGATGCGCGCCCGCGCCTTTGACCGTTGCTTTTTCGGTCAGCGGGAAGCTGACCTTGTATTCGTCATGCGCAGTCTTGCCGATGTCGCCGGCGGAGCCCGGCTCCTGGCCGCCGAAATCGTTTGACGGCACGCCGATGACGACAAGCCCCTTGTCGCGGTACCGTGTCCACAGCGCCTGAAGACCGGCATATTGCGGGGTGTAGCCGCACAAAGAAGCGGTATTGACCACCAGGATCGGCCGCCGCGTGAAAGACGACAGCGCGATGTCGCTGCCGTCGAGGCCTTTGAATCCAAAAGCATAAGCGGTCATGTGACTGACGCCCGCACCTTGCGCGAGCGCAAAGCAGGGTGTGCACATCGTCCCGATGGTCAGGACAATCAACTTCCGGCGATCGATCATGGCTGGTTTATACACCAAAAACGCATTGCAGCGAAAGGAGCCGGCTCAACGCTTCTGCGCCGCCTGGTTGTTTGTTGGGGCGTGGGCGCGTGCGTCCGGGCCGGCTCCTCTCTTGCGCAAGGCATGAACTCTCCGAAATCCACTACGGCCTTTCGCGGGAATGGGATCATCCGCTCGGGCGTTTCGGCGTCACACGTTACGCTGCCGCAAATCGTACCGTCGTCTCGTAGGCGTATCCGCACGCATCGCATTGCCAGAGATGCCGTGCGCAGCCGGGATTGAGCCATTCGGACCATTCCGGCATGAAAATCGGTTCGCCGCATTGGGCGCATTCATTGGCTGCGGCGCGTTTATTGGCCGACCGCTGGCGCGGATCGTGCGCAAATTGCCGGCTGGACACATCGGAACCGCGGGCGAACAAAGTCATGATGCCTCCGTCTCGCGTTCGTTCTCCCCTTAATCCCCGTTGTGTCAGGACATGATAGGGAAGCGTTCGCGACAATGAAGCAGCAAGGCTGACGTAACAGGAAAATTTGTGAACGAAAAAAAATGCGCGGCGATCCTGACGATCACCCGCGCATTTTATTTTGATTCGAAAGTGCGCGCCGCGCGCTATTTCTTGTCGACGGTAATCCCGGAGGGTCCGAGATTGATCTGGACGCCCTTGGGCTCGCGGTTGTCTTCGTAAACTTTGTAGCCCAGCACGCCGACGGCGACGCACAGCACGGCAACGGTCAGCAGCATGATATTGCGATTCATCGGCATCAAACCCCCATGGTTGTTCATACCGCTAACGCGCCCGATGGAACTTAGTTCCATCGGGCGGGTACTGCGGAACCGCAGGTTTGCTCTCGAAAAACATCCTTTACACCGATGTTGTCGTTATTGATTTTTCTCCGCAGGTTCATGTTCTTGAGGCCAACTTAAACGTGCTGCCGTTTCGGCGTCTGGAAGACGGGGGCAAGATTCGCCAAACTTTGATCGCGAAATGATGATGTAGCTGTCGAAGAAACTTGGAAACCACACGATGAAATCAATATTCCCAGGCTGGGCCCGGCTACGGTCTTGTAGGACGCTGCGGGCTGCATTGGAGTCGAAAACAAAGTCACCAATGACCCACATGCGCCGCCAAATCGGCGCGAAGAACCCTAATCCATTCAAATCAATATGATAGTGATAAGCCACAATCCCTAATCGATTTTCGCCTCGAAACGGATTTTCAATATCCTCCCCGGTCTGGCGGTAATCGCCCCCTAGAGCGCGAACCACGGCATGCATCGCCGCTAGACGTTCATAAGCCGAGGTAGTCCCGCGGCTCAGGTCATCGACCCTCTGGTTCAAAAGCGTCATCGATTTTTTATTGTCCCAAACGAGCGACGGCCAGGTCGTCGCTTGCCGCCGCTTCGCCTCGGCCAATAGCTCGCGATATCGTTCGTTCGATACAGTGCCGAACGAGCACGCATCCTGCGCCGGATGCGATATCAAAAGTGGACCAAAATAGACGCTGACGAGAACGACCACGATTGCGATCGCGGTCAATGTTTTTGGTCTACGCTTGAGACTTGCTAGGGTTGAACCCAGCGAATGCGCTTTCAGCATCGCGCCTCCGCACATGCGCGCACGGCGAACCGCATGGGTGTCGCTTGATCGTCGGGCGCAAAGACCGTCAGCATTGGAATCTCTATCTGTTGGTAAACACGCTCAGGCGGTGGGCCGACGCGGCGTTGGCGGCATGCGGCGGCATCCGTCCGGCCAGGATCTCCTTGACCTGATTGACCGTGTCATAGGCCTGATGCTCAGCCGCGTCCGGCGTCAGTCCGGCGGTGTGCGGCGTGGCGATGACGTCGGGACGCTTGGCGAGAAACAGCGACGGCTTCTGGTCTTGCGCGCGGCCGACATCCATCGCAGCAGCAGCGATGATCTTGTTGTCGAGCGCCGCCGCCAGCGCCTGCTCGTCGACCAGATTGCCGCGCGAGACGTTGACGAACAACGCCGTCTTTTTCATGCGCGCGAAAGCCTGCGCGTTCATCAGGTTCTCGGTCTTCTCGTTGGCGATGACGAGGCAGACCACGAAATCCGACTGCGCCAGCACGTCCTCGAACGACGCCTGTTCGACGCCGGGCTCGGTAATCGCCTTGAACGGATCGAACACCTTCACCTTCATGCCGAAGGCGACGCCCAAGCGGGCGAGATGTTCGCCGATGGCGCCATAGCCGAGGATGCCCATCGTTGCCCCGCTCAGCTGTTTGCCCATGCGCGGCACCGGATCGCCGCCGGCGCGGTATTCGTTGGTGTAGTCGAGCGTATGGCGGCCCCAGTCGATCATGTAGCCGATCGCCTGTTCGGCGACCGAGGCGATGAAGCCGGCGGTAGCGTGCGT
The DNA here is from genome assembly GCA_001464835.1 of Rhizobiales bacterium Ga0077525. Taxonomy (GTDB): domain Bacteria; phylum Pseudomonadota; class Alphaproteobacteria; order Rhizobiales; family Xanthobacteraceae; genus Pseudolabrys. Next base: position 200,088 of record LNDS01000028.1, read on the forward strand.
CACCAGGATGCCGTGCTTGCTCGCCGCCGCCACGTCGATATTGCGGATGTCGATGGCGACGCGCAGGAACGCCGCGAGTTCGCCAGGGGCCTGCGCGAAGAATGCGGCCGGCGCCGGCGTCTGCCGGTCGGAGACGATGATGGCGCAGCCTTTGGCCGCCCGGGCGAGGTCGGCCGGGTCGTCGAGCACCTTGCCGGTCTCGTTGAGGCGCACGTCGCACAAAGCGCGCAGCGCGGCGAGCGGGCCGGCGCCGTAATAATTGGCCAGCATGTCGGGCGTATGGGTCAGCAGAACGGTCGGCATCAAGGGCTTCTCCGGCGCGGGGCGGCGACCATGTCACCGCGCCGGCCGGAAAGCCAGAGGTGCGTCAGACGGCCTCGGTTGCGACCTGCCGGTTCAGCCCGGTGCGGGCGACATCGAGGGCCAGCGCCAATGACACGGCGCCGGACATCTTGCGCGGATCGAGACGGGTGCCGAGGCCGTGCTTGGCCAAAAGCGGCGCATGAGCGCCTTCCATATTGGCAAAGCCCATCCACCAATTGCCGAACAGCCGGCTGTCGACCGTCGCGCAGTCCATCACCGTGACCGCGTCGTGGCGCGGGTCGGGCATGATGCGGCGCAACGCCGTCGACACGGCTTCGCGGTCGCCTTCGAGAATTTGCACGAACCAGATCTGGTCGAACAGCAGCGCGCCGGTGATGCCGTCGCGTTCGTTGTTACGCTGCGAGGCGGCCATGATGTTTTTCAGGTCGGCCATCATTTTACCCTCGAGGCCGCCACTGATATTTTCCGAGTGATAGATCAGCCGTGTCAGCATGCCAGGTTCCTCAAAATCGAGTGGTCGGGCTGAACACATACATCGCTGGCGGTTGCGTTGCCGTTAATGCGGCAGATATTTAAAATCTCAGCGCGTTGTGTAAGGTGGACGACGCAGGAACCGTGATCGCCATGAGCCCGACCACCGTCAAAAAGCCGGCGACCAGGACAAAGCCCAAAGTCGAGCGGCCGCCGCTGTGGAAGGTGATCCTGCTCAACGACGACTTCACGCCGCGCGAATTCGTCGTCGAGGTGCTGAAAGCCGTGTTCCGGCTGAACGAAAGCCAGTCCTACCGCGTGATGATGACCGCGCACCAGAAGGGCGCCTGCGTCATCGCCGTCTATACCCGCGACGTCGCCGAGACCAAGGCCAAGGAGGCCACCGACCTCGGCAAGGCCAACGGCTTTCCGCTGTATTTCACCACCGAGAAGGAGGAGTAGGCATTTTGTTGGATCCCCGCTTTCGCGGGGACGATGGCCAAGGGGCCATCGATTTACCGAAAATTAACCGGATCGCTTAAAGCTGGATCAATGCTCGGGGGAGTAGGTTTTACAGATCGCCGGAGCGCAATCGCGCCGACGAAACATGAGGCGTCCGATGCAAAACGCGACCCCGGCCCGCGGCTCCGCTTATGAAGGTTTCATCGTCGAAGTCGGCGGCCAGTTCGTCTCCGAATATGGCAGCCTGACCGCCGCGCTGAAAGCCGGCCTCGAACTCAAGCACCGCGACGCGCAGGCGCAGGTCAAGGTCTACGACGCCAAAGACCGCGCGCAGGGCTGAAGCCTATCTCCGTCATTCCGGGTTCGCTCGCTTGAAGCGCGCTCGCGCGCCGGAATGACAAAAATCTATTTCCCGCAATTCCACACCGCGCCGATCGGCGTCTGCGTCCAGCACGGGCCAACGTGCCAGCTGTCGCGGCGGTTGGCGCCGAAGCGGCCGTTGTAGAACTGCGGCCCGTAATAGAAATAATAGGGCTGCGGCACGTTGTAGCGCTGCGCGAAGCGGCGCTCGCGCCGCCATGCTTTGAATTCGTCGCGCTCGATTTGCGCCGGCGAGCGATAGCCCGGCGGCGTGGTCCACTTTTTGATGTGTGGCTTGTGCTGGCGCGTGACGGCGGGTTTTTTCTTTGGCGCGGGTGCGTCCTCCGGCGCGGCGAAGGCCGGGGCGGCGAGGCAGAAGGCGAGGAGGAGGGCGGCAAAAGGACGGATCATGACGGCCTTATAGCCGTCAAGCCCGGGCCTGACCATGCGAAGAACGGCGTTCTTTCCGATGCCGAAATAGGCTATAAAACGAACATGAGCGCCGCCACACGCGACATCCTGCGCAAGATCGAGACCTGGCCCGAAGAGGACCAGAACGAACTCGCCGCGCTCGCCCGCGAGATCGAGGCGCGCCGCACGGGCGTTTACGTCCTGAGCGAGGAGGAGAAGGTCGCCATCGCCGAAGCGCGGCGCAGCCCACTGGTTTCCGATGACGATGGGGCGCTGTTCTGGAAGCGGCACGGCGTGCGGTGAAGGTTCGCTACCGGCAACGGGCGCTCGCGGACATCGACGACATTTTCCATTATTTGAACGAGCGCAGCCCAACCGGCGCGCGTCATGTGCTCTCGGCAATCGCCGATGCCATCGACGAGATCGGCGCCAATCCCGATGCGTGGCAGGCGACGTCCGATCCGGGCGTCCGCGCCAAGACCGTCGGACGATATCGGTATCTTCTACGCCATCGAAGGCGATGAGTTTGTCGAAATCATTCATGTGCGCCACACGGCGAGGAGACCGTGGGTGTAGGGCGGGCGGCCACTAAAATGGTGTGGCCGAGAAGACTCGAACCTGCGCTCGCCTCGTCCCGAACGAGGGGAGCTACCAAGCCCCAACCTCGTCATGGCCGGGCTTGTCCCGGCCATCCACGTCTTGCTTGCCGTACCTGATGAGAGTCGTCATTGCCGGGCTTGACCCGGCAACAGTCTTACGTAAGGCTTTTCGCTGTTCCGGCTCATCATGGATTGCCGGGTCAAGCCCGGGCATGACGGTGGAGAGCTACGACCCGTCGGAAGGCGGGGGCTGGTGCTATGTCGATGAGGTGATGGTCGATCTGCCGACGACGACAGAGCAGGTCGGGCCGATCAAGAGGTGGGTGTGAGGGGCAGGCGTATTGGCTCAAATTTGCCTAGGCACACACGCTGCGCGCTACTGTGCGTTTTCAACAGCAAAATCAACGCTTGCTTGGAATTCAGGCCCTGCGCCCGGAAGTTTTATATTCGTGGCTATTGCCTTTACTCGGTATCGAGCCGGCGTGGCATTGCCAGGAATGTTCCAAGAAATCTCTAAGTCAAAGTAGTACGGCTCAGATCTAGCGCCGATCTCTGGTGGGAGAGTAGAGATAAAATATAATGCGGCGGTGTTCCAAACGTCGAGAGGTATGAAAGTTTCTGCTGACCGAGTTATAAATGGCTTATCGACCGTGGTCGAGAACTGTAACGTGTGTTGGAACGGTCGGCCGCCCGGCGCTGACAAAGTAATCTGATTATTGATCGATCGAGATTTTCCGGCCTTGAAAAATTGACTTATTTGTCGTCAGGATAATCGGATCATATTTAGACGCCGACCATTTCACTTTCACATCCTGGGCGTTCACTGATGTTTTGTTATTGATTTGGAAGATCGGGACTCTCCAGCCACCAGGTTGTAGATTATCGCTCTCTCCTTTGACGTTCATTGAATTGTCGGAAGGAGGGTTCCAAGTCAAAATAGATTTTTGCTCCGGTTTATTTACTTCGAATTGCGGCTGGAGAATTGTGGTTTGAATATACGTTTGAATTTGAAATGTTGCTGTTAACAACAGCAATACGACACCGAAGAAGGTCATCCAAAGAGCAGTGAGTTTGTCGCCGCCGTACCAAACGCTTGGCGACATTCCACCTAGAATGATGCCGGCAATTAGCGGCAGCCAGAATATAGCGACTGTCGTCAATTTTTCAGTTAAACGGTTGTCCCTGCTAAGCCACCTGCTCCGGCTGGGCCGTCATATCGCCGCGGCCTGCGATAAGACCGGCGATGGAAATATCCTCGTCGACCTCTTCCCAATGCAGGCCGGTGCGGCTCATTTCGACTTTGGCGCGTTGCGCGGGCGATGCATTCAGCAGGCGCGGAAACCACGCCAAAGGCACGCCGAGCGTTCGACCATCGGTCAAATCGACCCACATCGTGTTTTCGTCAAAGCGGACGGCCGTCGCCGAAATGGTCATGCCAGGCTCTCAGGATCAGGTTTCGTCTTTCCGAGACGATCCGCAGAATACGCGCCAATTCGGCAGAATTAAAGCCGTAGCTGTCGGCAATCGCCACCTCCGGCTCGAGCCAGATTTTGGCGTCGCGGCCGCCGCCTTTGACGTGAACATGGCGCGGCTCGCGCGGCCGGCCTTCGTTCGAATAGAAATAATAACGCAGGCCGCTATCGCGGAAGACGACCGGCATTGTTGGTCCCGGTGCATTGCCTCTTGCCGTCATGGCCGGGCTTGTCCCGGCCATCCACGTCTTACTCTGCTTTGTCGTCCCTAGGTCGTGGATGCCCGGCACACTACAGCCGCTGGTCCCACCGCATGTGTCGCACTTCATGCACGTGCCATTCCGCACCAGCGTGAAATTCCCGCACTCGCCGCAGCTATCGCCTTCATAGCCCTTGGCCTTGGCCTCGGCCCGGCGTTCGGACGTGGTCGGCTGCGCCTGCACCACAGGCTCGGCGTGCGTGCGCACTTCGAGCTGCTGCGCCGGGGAGAGCTTCATCTCCGGTTCGGCTTTCAGCGCGGTGGCAGCATGGCCATGGCCGGCGAACGCCGTGACGTTGCTCACCCCACCCCGGTTCGCTTCGCTCACCGACCCTCCCCCTGCAGGGGAGGGTGAAGACACCACCGACAGCTTGTCGGCGCGCGAGCGGGTCAGGCCCTTGGACACGAAGTTCGGCTGCGGCTTGCCTTCCTCGACACCGGCGCCGAGCGCATCGAATGAGCCCTGGCTCGGATCGACATGGGCGAGGTCGTAGCGCTCGAGATACGACACCGCCAGTTCGCGGAACACGTAATCGAGGATCGAGGTCGCGTACTTGATCGAGTCGTTGCCCTGCACCGGGCCTTGCGGCTCGAAGCGGGTGAAGGTGAAGGCATCGACATATTCCTCGAGCGGCACGCCGTATTGCAGGCCGAGCGAAATGGCGATGGCGAAGTTGTTGAGCAGCGAACGCAGCGCCGCGCCTTCCTTGTGCATATCGACGAAGATTTCGCCGATGCGGCCGTCGTCATATTCGCCGGTGCGCAAGTAGACCTTGTGCCCGCCGACCACGGCCTTCTGGGTGTAGCCCTTGCGGCGCGATGGCAGCTTCTCGCGCTCGCGCAGCACGGTGATGCGCTCGACGATCTTCTCGACCACCTTTTCCGACATCGCCGCGGCGCGCGCCGCGTTCGGCTGGGCGACGAAAGCGTCCACCGCGTCGTCCTCGTCCTCATCGTCGGCGATGAGCTGCGAGTTCAGCGGCTGCGAGAGCTTGGAGCCGTCGCGGTACAGCGCATTGGCCTTCAGCGCCAGCCGCCAGGACTGCATATAGGCTTCCTTGCAGTCCTCGACCGTGGCCTCGTTCGGCATGTTGATGGTCTTGGAAATGGCGCCGGAGATGAAAGGCTGCGCCGCCGCCATCATCTTGATGTGGCTCTCGACCGAAAGATAGCGCTTGCCGGTGCGGCCGCACGGATTGGCGCAGTCGAACACCGGATAGTGCTCGAGCTTGAGGTGCGGCGCGCCTTCCACCGTCATCGCGCCGCAGACATGGATGTTGCAGAGATCGATGTCGCGCTTTGAGAAGCCGAGCGCGCCCAGGAGGTCGAAGGTCGGCGAGGCGAGGTCGGCCGCGTCCATGCCGAGCGCATCGACGCAGAAGGCTTCGCCCAGCGTCCACTTGTTGAAGACGAACTTGATGTCGAACGCGGTCGGCAGCGCCTTCTCGATCTTGGCGAGCGCCTCGTCGGTGAAGCCCTTGGCCTTCAGGGTGGTGTGGTTGATGCCGGGGGCCTGCGCCAGATTGCCATGGCCGACGGCATAGACCTCGATCTCGGCGATCTGCGATTCCGAATAGCCGAGCGTGCGCAAGGCCTCCGGCACGGCGCGGTTGATGATCTTCCAGTAGCCGCCGCCGGCGAGCTTCTTGAACTTGACCAGCGCGAAGTCCGGCTCGATGCCGGTGGTGTCGCAGTCCATGACGAGGCCGATCGTGCCGGTCGGCGCGATCACGGTGGACTGCGCGTTGCGGTAGCCGTGCTTCTCGCCGAGTTCGAGCGCGAGGTCCCAGGCTTTCTTGGCGTGCTCGACCAGCGCCTTGTCCTTGCACGAGGCATGGTCGAGCGGCACCGGCGGCGTCGCCACCTTCTCATAGCCGTTGCGTTCGTTGTAAGCGGCGCGGCGATGGTTGCGCATGACGCGCAGCATGTGCTCGCGGTTTTTCTTGTAGCCGGGGAAGGGGCCCTGCTTCTCCGCCATCTCCGCCGAGGTGGCGTAGGAGATGCCGGTCATGATCGCGGTCAGCGCGCCGGCATAGGCGCGGCCTTCGTCGGAGTCGTACGGAATGCCGGAGGTCATCAAGAGGCCGCCGATGTTGGCATAGCCGAGGCCGAGCGTGCGGAATTCATAAGACTGCTGGGCGATTTCCTTGGACGGGAATTGCGCCATCAGCACCGAGATTTCCAGCACGATGGTCCATAGCCGGACGCCGTGCTCGTAGGACTCGACCTGGAATTGGCCGGTGTCCTTGTCGCGGAAGGTCAGCAGGTTCAGCGACGCCAGGTTGCAGGCGGTGTCGTCGAGGAACATGTATTCCGAGCACGGGTTGGAGCCGCGGATCGGGCCCGACGCCGGGCAGGTGTGCCAGTCATTGACGGTGGTGTGATATTGCAGGCCGGGATCGGCGCAGGCCCAGGCGGCGTTGCCGATTTTTTCCCACAGTTCGCTGGCTTGCACCGTCTTGGCAATCTTGCCGGTCTTGCGCCAGGTCAGATCCCACTTGCCGTCGGCCTCGACCGATTTGAGGAATTCGTCGGTGACGCGCACCGAATTGTTCGAGTTCTGGCCGGACACGGTGAGGTAGGCATCCGAGTCCCAATCGGTGTCGTAAACGGGAAAGTCGATGTCCTTGTAGCCCTGCTTGGCGAACTGGATGACGCGCTTGATCAGGTTGTCCGGCACATACGATTTGCGCGCGAGCTTGATCTCGCGCTTGAGCGCCGGGTTCTTCTCCGGCTGGAAGCAATCGTCGTCCTGGCCTTCGCAGTTGATGCAGGCCTTCATCACCGCCTTGAGGTGCTTCTGGTTGATCTTGGAGCCGGTGACCAGCGCCGCGACCTTCTGTTCTTCCTGCACCTTCCAGTCGATGTATTTCTCGATGTCGGGATGATCGACGTCGACGATCACCATCTTGGCAGCGCGCCGCGTCGTGCCGCCCGACTTGATGGCGCCGGCGGCGCGATCGCCGATTTTCAGGAACGACATCAGGCCCGACGACTTGCCGCCGCCGGACAGGCGTTCGCCTTCGCCGCGCAGATTCGAGAAGTTGGTGCCGGTGCCGGAGCCGTATTTGAACAGGCGCGCTTCGCGCACCCACAGGTCCATGATGCCGCCTTCGTTCACCAGGTCGTCCGAGATCGACTGGATGAAGCAGGCGTGCGGCTGCGGGTGCTCGTAAGAGCTCTTCGACTTGGTCAGCTTGCCGGTCTGGAAGTCGACATAATAATGGCCCTGGCTCGGGCCATCGATGCCGTAGGCCCAGTGCAGGCCGGTGTTGAACCATTGCGGTGAGTTCGGCGCGCACATTTGATTCGCGAGCATGAAGCGCAGCTCGTCGAAGAAGGCGCGGGCGTCTTCGTCGGTGTCGAAGTAGCCGCCCTTCCAGCCCCAATAGGTCCAGGTGCCGGCGAGACGGTCGAATACCTGCTTGGAGGAGTGTTCGCCAATATAGCGCTCCTTCTCCGGCAGGGCGGCGAGCGCCTCTTCATCGGCGACCGAGCGCCACAGGAACGAGGGCACCGAGTTTTCCTCGACGCGCTTGAGTTTGGCGGGCACACCGGCCTTGCGGAAATACTTCTGGGCGAGGACGTCGGACGCGACCTGCGACCAGAATTCCGGCACCTCGACATTGTCCAGCTTGAAGACAATGGAGCCATCGGGATTCTTGATCTCGGACGTGGTCAGCCGGAACGGCAGGCCGGCATAAGCAGCATCCTGCTGAGGCTGTGCATCCTTCGTGTAGCGCCGTTCAATTCGCATATCTCAAGCCCTTCAATGTCCGGGCGGGATCGACCGCCGACGATTATTCCATGGCAGGCCCGAAAGGTCTGCCCCGATTGACTCGTCCAGCCGTTCGACCACCTGCCTCAATTCATGACCGGGGCTCATGTTTCTGGCACCCGTTACTCCCGGACATTTGATGCCCGGCACACAGCAAATCTCTGTCCCCAAACGCTTTTTGGCGCGGGTGAAGACGACAAGCGTCTTTTGAAACGTCCGGAGGGAACTCAAAACCGCGACCCGCACCGAACAGTTACGAAGCTAAGAGGACTCACCCAAGCCGTCAAGCAATAGTAGGTCGGGCCGGTTAATAATCTACCTATTGTGCCCGCCCGGTGAACTATGGGGAAAAGATTGGGCGTCTTCGGGTGGAGTATTGAGCCATAAATCGGTGGCGGGAAGCACTTTTCACGGCCCTACGCGCTAGGTTTAAGCGCCTACGGCCATGAACGAAAAATGACCTAAAACAGGGATGGCTGGTCACCCACAACTTCTTTTGCACCGCGCCGAACTCTGGAAAAACCCGGGATAAATCCGGCAATGCCGGTTCCGGAGTCGGTGATTCTCGAAAGCCGATCAAAGCTTTAGGCTGTGAATGGACAGACTGACGCAGTGTGGGCAAACCACACAGGGCTGTGCATGGCCCAAGGTCACCCGCATCGGGGGCAAAAGAAAAAGGCGGACCCTTGCAAGGCCCGCCTTTTTACACCCGGCACTGTCAGTTCGTGCAAACAACGCGCAATGCGCTGCTGAATTCGTGAGCAAGATAGCCACGAAGTTAAGCAAAGGCAATCTCGGACCGGCGCGCGTCGATGGCCTGGCCCAACCGTCGCTCGCCGGATCGGCTGGTGAACAGTGGCCCTGCGGCCGTGGCCGCGCTGGACTTGACGGCATCGCGGTGGCAAAACGCGACAGTCCTGCCGGACGTCAAGTGCTTCCAGGCACCCCGTTTTTCCTTGAAGACGGTCCCCAACTGAAAAAGCGCGGCGATGAAAAGTTTCCTGCTGAAGCTGTTTACCTGGTGGAGTTCGCAGACCTTCGGAACCCAGTTCTGGACCTGGAGGTACGGCGAGGCGGTCGGCTCGGACGAATTCGGCAATAAGTATTACCGCACCAAGGGCGGCAAAATTGACCCGACGCTGCTCTTTGAGCGGCGCTGGGTGATCTATAACGGCTATGCCGAGGCCTCCTCGGTGCCGCCGTCATGGCATGGCTGGCTGCATCACACCGTCGATGTGCCGCCGACCGACGAGGCCTATCACGCCCGCGACTGGCAGAAGCCGCACCGGCCGAACATGACCGGCACGCCGATGGCCTACCGCCCGCCTGGCTCGACTCTGGCGTCGGGACATCGCCCGAAGGCGACCGGCGACTACAAGGCGTGGAATCCCGACCAGCTGCGCTGATCGGCCAAACGGGTTCCGATACCGCCCTTCCGTCGCCGCATTCGCCATGTTACTCGCGCCATGTTACTCGCTCGCGTCGCCCGGACTGTTGCGAATCCACGCATCTTCCCCGGCGGGAAAGCCCTGTTCTGATGGCGCCTTCCAGGCTTACAGGCGGTCTGCTGGCGGTCCTTGTGACCGCCGCTGCGACCGCTTTTGCCAGCGGTTTCACCACGCCGGCTTTGGCGCAATTCGGATCGATCTTTAGCGACGAGCCGCCGCGCCCGCCCGGCAGCGTGCCGCGTGGCGGCCAACAAACATTGCCGCCGCGGCCCAACGTCGATCCCGATCTGCCGCCGGCTCAGCCGCAAGCGCCGCCTATGGCGCTGCCGCCGTCGAGCCGTCCGGGTGGCGGCGCCGTCCAGTCGCAGCCTCTGGCGCCGCCTCCGGGCGGGGTCGCCGCGCCGCCTGCCGGGGCGACGTTACAGCCGATTCAACCCGTGCAGCCTTTGCCGCCGCCGGGCGAAGCGCCGCAAGGGACGGCACGCTCGACACCCGGCGTCATTCCGGGCCGGGGCCCGCGCGGCGGGCAGGAGCCTGCCGATACCTCGCCACAACCGGGCGACGAAGTCGTGGTGGCGCCGCCGCAGCAGCGCATCGCCAATCCGAGCGCCGTGTTCTCCGGTCTCGACAAGATCACCGGCCGCATCATTTCGTTCGACGTCGCCATCAACGAGACGGTGCAGTTCGGCGCGCTGCAAGTGACGCCGCGCGTCTGCTATACGCGGCCGCCGACCGAGACGCCGAATACCGATGCCTTCATCCAGGTCGATGAAGTGACGCTGCAAGGCGAGATCAAGCGCATCTTCGAAGGCTGGATGTTTGCCGCCAGCCCCGGCCTGCACGCCGTCGAGCATCCGATCTACGACGTCTGGATCACCGACTGCAAAGGCGGCTCCGGTCCCGAGGTCGCTGAAGTGCCAGCCGAGCCGGCGAAACCCGCCGCGCGGCAGCCGGCGCGCCAGCCGCCCCCCGGCGCGCGTCCGCCGGCGCAGCCGCGCGCGCAGCAAGCGCCGCCGCCCGGTTTTGCGCCTGCGATCCGGTAGCGAATAGCGAATGCCATGCGGCTGTCCGCTTACGACTCGCTATTCACCATTCTCTATTCGCTGTCCAACTGCGCCAGCGCTTCTTCGCCGCTAAGCGGGCGGTGCGTCGGCAACGCGGCAAAGTCGGCGTCGCCGGCCAGCGCGTCTTCGAGCATGCGATGGTAGCGCTTCTTCGACACATCGACCGCGCCGAAAGTTTTCAGATGCTCGGTGACGTATTGCGTGTCGCACAGACGGAAGCCGCCGGCGCGCAAGCGCGCGACCAGATGCACCAGCGCGATCTTTGACGCATCCGTGACGCGGTGAAACATGCTCTCGCCGAAAAAGGCGCGGCCGAGCGACACGCCGTATAGCCCGCCGACCAGATCGCCGCCGTCATAGACTTCGACGGTGTGGCAATGGCCGATGTCGAAGAGCGCGCGGTACATCCGGCGAATTCGTCCGTTTATCCAGGTCTTGTCGCGGTCCGGCGCGGGTTCGGCACAACCGTCGATGACGGCGTCGAAATCGCGGTCGACCCGGACGGTGAGGGGCGTCGTGCGCACGGTACGGGCCAGCCGCGACGGTACATGGAACCCGTTGAGCGGAATGATGCCGCGCTGTTCAGGTTCATGCCAATGCAGGCCCGGATCGTCGGCGCTGTCGGCCATCGGAAAGATGCCGCAGGCATAGGCCTTCAGCAGCACATCCGGAGTGATTTCGATAAAGGCGTTGTCGCGGTTGGCCATGCGATTTTCATGTGACGGTTGCCGCCGATCTTAACGCGACGGTTACCATATTCGCATCAACTTTCTGAAAGCTTGAACGGCGCCCCGCCAATGGCGTTGACGATGTAGAATGACACAACAACGGAAAGCGACAGGATATGGGACGCGCCGCCGCACCGATCTCCGTCTTGCTGGTGGAAGACGAGCCGCTGATCAGCAGCCTGGTCGCTGATGAACTTTCCGAGCATGGTTTTGCCGTGCATGAAGTCGCAACGGGCGACGCCGCGCTGCGCTACATCAATTCCGGCGAAACGGTCGATATTCTCTTCACCGACGTCAATCTGCCGGGCGGCATCGACGGCACCGAACTGGCGATCCGCGTACGCGGCATGCGCCCCGATCTGCCGATCGTCTATGCCTCCGGCCGCTACAGCGCTTCGGGGCTCGGCAGGATGGTGCCGCGCTCGGTGTTCGTGCCGAAGCCGTACCGTCCGGCGGAAGTGTGCACGCTATTGGCCCGGCTGACCGACGCTAATATCTAGTGCGCGTAATAGAGATTACGCAGCGGGCGGGGGCGCCATCTTTTCGTGGCGCAGGTCGAAATTCACCAGAACGCGCGCCCCGGCATGATTGGGATCGTATTCGATATTGGCGCGCAGCTTGTCGCCCATCGCGCGGACGATGCGCTGGCCGAGCCCCTTCGATTTCGGCGCGTTGGCGTCGATGCCGATGCCGTCATCCTCGACCGTGAGCAAAGCGCGGCCATCGCCGGCATTGCGCAGCGCGACGCGGATCGAACCCTTGCCGCCGGGATAGGCGTATTTCAGCGAATTCGTCACCAACTCGTTGACGATCATGCCGACGGCGACCGCATGGTCGGGCGCCGCGCCGATCGGTTCGGCCTGCAGCGTCAATTGGGCCAGCCCGCCGCCTTCCGAGGAGCGGCGCAAATCCTCGACGAGGGCCTCGAGATACTGATCGATGGCGACCGAATGGACATCGTCGGAGGTGTAGAGGCGGCGGTGCACCTGGGCGACCGCGAGCACGCGGCCGGTCGCCGCGCTCAAGGCCTTGCTGACGTCGTCGTTGCCGGCGGCGTTCGATTGCAGCGTCAGCAGCGAGGCGATCAATTGCAGGCTGTTGCCGACGCGGTGGTTGACCTCGCGCATCAGCATGGCGCGTTCGTTGGCGAGCGCCTCGAAACGGTCGCGCGCTTCGCGCACTTCCGCCTCGGCCGCTTCCTTGGCGCGGCGGGTCCGCATCGTATCGACGGCGGCACGCAGCGCCGAGATCAGGAGATAGATGAACTCGCCCTGGACGTCCTTGACGACGTAGTCGAAAGCGCCGGCCTTTAGCGCGGCGACCGCCATGCGGCTGTCCTGCGCGCCGGTGACGACGATGACCGGCGGATGATCGGGTAGGGCGTTGATGTGCTCGAGCGTGTCGATGCCGGAAAGACCCGGCATGTAAAGATCGACGGCGACGACATCGATATCCTTGTGTTCGGCAAGCTGCGCCAGGCCGCTTTCGCCATCGGCGGCGGCGACAACCTCGATACCTTCACGGCCAAGCCCGCGCTTGACCAGCGTACGCAGGCCGGCGTCGTCATCGATATAGAGGATCTTGCGCGGCATTCTTCCTCAATGGCTCATTCCGGAGCCGGGACCTGGATGACGGAGAAGAACAGGCCGAGCTGCCGGATGGCGTGTGCGAAATTTTCGTAATTGACCGGCTTGGTGATGTAGACGTTGCAGCCGAGATCGTAGCAGCGCTGAATTTCGACGGCGTCGTCGGTGGTCGTCAGCACGACCACGGGAATGCGCTTGAGGTGCTCGTTGGTCTTGACGCGGCCGAGAATTTCGATGCCGGTCATGTCCGGCAGATTGAGGTCGAGCAGGATGAGCAGCGGCTTGCCCTTGTTGCTCAGGCCGGAACCGTCGGCGCCGAACAGGTAGTTGACCGCTTCGGTGCCGCTGGTGAACGGCACGATCGGATTGTTGACGCCGGCGCGGCGAATGTTCTTTTCGATCAGGCGCGCGTGGCCTTCGTCATCCTCGATCATGACGATTTCGACCGGACGTTCCGAGATTTTGCTGTTCATGCCGCGCTCCTTGCATTAACCGACCATCGTAAAGGCAGGATGACGGTGAACGTGCTTCCTTTTCCGAGCTCAGATTTCAATTCCATAGTGCCACCTAGCCGCCGGACCAGGGCGCGAACATGGGCCAAGCCAATGCCTTCGCCCGGCCGATCCTGCTTGCCGGAACGGCGGAACAGTTCGAACACGCGCTGGTGGTCGCCGGCATCGATACCACGGCCATTGTCCTCGACATCATAGATGGCTTGCGTGGAATTGGCGCGACCGCGCACCTTGATCCGTAAGGGCTCGTCGGTGCGCCGATATTTGATAGCATTATCAATGAGATTGGCGAAAATCTGCTCCAGTGCGAGGGGGTCGCTCTGTACTTTGGGTAACTTTCCAACGTCCAGGGACGCTTCAAGTTCCATTACCCGGTGGCTGACGGTGCCGGCGATCTGGTTGAGCAAGGCCCCCATATCGACGGTCTCAGGGTGGAACTGGCGGCG